>JAKQSI010000053.1 GCA_029570205.1 Candidatus Omnitrophota bacterium
TCCAGGCAGGGACGCCTGGCCTACTTAGCTGCCAGGCAGGGACGCCTGGCCTACTTAGCTGCCAGGCAGGGACGCCTGGCCTACTTAGCTGCCAGGCAGAGACGCCTGGCCTACTTAGCTGCCAGGCAGGGACGCCTGGCCCACTTAGCTGCCAGGCAGGGACGCCTGGCCTACTTAGCTGCCAGGCAGAGACGCCTGGCCTACCGGGTAGCTGCCAGGCAGGGACGCCTGGCCTACTTAGCTGCCAGGCAGGGACGCCTGGCCCACTTAGCTGCCAGGCAGGGACGCCTGGCCCACTTAGCTGCCAGGCAGGGACGCCTGGCCTACTTAGCTGCCAGGCAGAGACGCCTGGCCTACCGGGTAGCTGCCAGGCAGGGACGCCTGGCCTACCGGGTAGCTGCCAGGCAGGGACGCCTGGCCCACTTAGCTGCCAGGCAGGGACGCCTGGCCTACTTAGCTGCCAGGCAGGGACGCCTGGCCTACTTAGCTGCCAGGCAGGGACGCCTGACCTACTGGTGGGACAGGCCTCTGTGCCTGTCGATGGGCGAATGTGAGCAATCTCAGGTTGTAGAGTGGGCTTAAGCCCGTCTGCGGGCTAGCTCACCGGCGGTCAGGGACGAATGCCGCCAGGTCACCAATGCTCGAATCGCACGATCTCTTCTATCGGAAGACGGCTTTTGCCGCGCGGCCGGTCCGCCGCATATCCCAGCGTTACAAGTTGCACCACACGAATGGCGTCCGGGATTCCCAGTAATTCTTTCACCCCGTCCTCTTTGAACGCGCCGATCCAGCACGTTCCGAGTCCTTCCTCGGTCGCCTGAAGCGTCAGATGGTCGATCGCGATCGCGACATCGATGGGGTAGCACAGCTGTCCGCAGCGCATCACATGGTTGTCGGTTTCCGCGCAGGCCGCGATCACCACCGGCGCTTCCCCCACAAATTTCTGCCCCATCGCAATGGCGGCCAGCTTCTGCCGCTTGTCAAAATCCTGCACGACAACAAACCGCCATTCCTGACGGTTGCTTGCCGATGGAGCCAGTCGTGCTGCCTCCAGAACACGCATCAGCTTGTCTTTCTCAACCGGACGATTCTGATAAGCGCGAACACTATACCGTTGTCGAATGGCTTCACTGACGTTCATGATCTCCTCCCTGCTTGTGATCTTTCTTCTAGCCTCTGACCGGCTCAAACAGCCGTATGATCCCTCATCTTCTCAAGAAAAACCTGCCACCTGGAAGCCCGCACCACCCCGTCGTTCGTATCGGTCTCATTTGTCCTATTGGTCCCATCCTCTTCTTCAATCCCCAATCCCCCGTTCCCTTCTTTATTTCCAGTCGCAATTCATAATTCGTAATTGACGGAGGATAACCATACCATGCTGATTCTGACCACACCCAACATTGAAGGAAAACGGATTGTCCAGTATCTCGGATTAGTCTCCGGCGAGGCCATTCTCGGCGCGAACGTCTTTCGCGATTTCTTTGCGGGAATCCGGGACATTGTCGGCGGACGGTCCGCGGCTTACGAAAAAGAACTGCGAAAAGCGAAAGAGGTTGCTCTTGAGGACATGACCGACCAGGCCCGGGCGCTTGGAGCCAATGCCGTCGTCGCCGTCGATCTGGACTATGAAACCATCGGCATCGGCAGCGGCAACATGCTGATGGTGAGTGCGTGCGGCACCGCTGTCATTTACCAGGACTGATCCCTGCTTCATCATGGGGATTTCACAATGAGATATCGCAAGGAATGTGAGGAATGTTCGCGTCGCCAGGCCGAACGGGTGTTCCGCCTGGCCGTGCGGGACCCGCAAGTGCGCAACCGGCTTCCGCAGGATATCGAGGCTCTTCAAAAAGAGGTCGGACAGAAAGCGGTGGAAATCGTCAAGGCTTCGGATCCCCGCCGCAGCCCGGCGGAGGTTTCTTTCCGGGCCATTCTGGAGGCGCATCGGGTAACCGGCTGTGATGATCCGTTTCGTAAAGAAAAAGCGGAATCCAACGAATTGGCTTTGAAATTGTATCCCAAACTCAGCGAACTGGCGCAGCAGGCCGATGATCCCATCCTGACAGCCTGTTTACTCGCCGCGTCGGGCAATATCATCGACTTGGGCATCCAGGAGTCATTCGACCTGGAGGCCGCCATCTGTCATGCATTGGAGCAGGGTTTTCGACTCAGCCACTATGATCGACTCAAACGGGAACTGGAGAAAACGGATCGGCGCGGCGGGCTGCTCCTCTACATTCTCGACAATGCGGGAGAGATTGTATTCGACCGGATATTGATTGAGCAGATCCGAACTTATTTCCCGTCGATTCAAATTGTCGCTTCGGTGAACAGCGGCCCGGTACTCAATGATGCACTCATGGAGGATGCAGAGGCTGTCGGTCTGCGCGATCTCGTCGAGGTAATCGAGAATGGGCATCCGGACTTGGGGACCGTGCTGGAGCGCTGCAGCCCGCAATTTCGTGACATGTATTTCAGCGCGGATGTAATCATTGCCAAGGGCCAGGCCAACTACGAAACCCTGGACGAACAGCCCGAAAATATTTTCTTTATTCTCCAGGCAAAATGTAAACTCGTCGCCGAATCCCTGGGCGTCAGCCTCTATGATCCGGTGTTGGTAAAGAAATCTGATTGATTCTCTTACCCTGTAAGATCCGGTAGGACAGGCCCCCGTGTCTGTCAATCATCGGAAGCCTGCGCCTCCCTGCCCTCCGTCCTATCCCCTTCTTTCCTCCCCGGTAATCTTGTCCGATCTCCCGCCAACCCGCTATATTCACCGTCTGTGACAAATCTGTCGGGGTGTTTGTGCCGCACTCTCAGAGAATGATTGGAGGATCTCCATGCCGCCACGGCAAGATATCAAAAAAATTATGATTATCGGGTCCGGGCCGATTGTGATCGGCCAAGCCTGCGAGTTCGATTATTCGGGAACCCAGGCCTGCAAAGCTCTGCGCAAACTGGGCTACGAGATTGTCCTGGTGAACTCTAATCCGGCTACGATCATGACCGATCCCGGTATGGCCGATGCCACCTATATTGAGCCGCTGACCCCGCAGGTCATGGAAGAAATCATCGCCCAAGCCCGCCCGGATGCCCTCTTGCCCAACCTCGGCGGCCAGTCTGGTCTCAACCTGTCCTCCGAACTTGCCCGCATGGGGATTCTCGAGAAATACGGTGTCGAGTTGATCGGGGTCGCGGTGGATGCCATCGAACGCGGCGAGGACCGACTGGCATTCAAACGGACCATGAACGAACTCGGCATCGACATGCCCAAAAGCGAAATCGCCCACACCGTCGAGGAAGCGGAACGCATTGCCAAAGACCTGGGATATCCCGTGGTGATCCGTCCTGCCTATACGCTTGGCGGGACCGGCGGCGGCATAGCCTATAATCCCGAAGACCTCCGCCGAATCGCCGCCCGCGGAGTTTCCGCCAGCCTGGTGGGCCAAATCCTTGTCGAGGAATCTGTCCTCGGATGGGAAGAACTTGAACTTGAGGTTGTCCGCGACGCCAAAAACCGGATGATTACGGTCTGTTTCATCGAAAACGTCGATGCCATGGGCATTCACACCGGCGACTCGTTCTGCACTGCCCCCATGCTCACCATCGCCCCGGAACTTCAGCAACGTTTGCAAAAATACTCCTTCGATATCGTCGAGGCCATCCAGGTTATCGGCGGAACTAACATTCAATTCGCTCACGATCCGAAAACCGACCGCGTCGTCGTCATCGAGATCAATCCACGGACTTCCCGCTCTTCCGCTCTGGCATCGAAAGCAACCGGATTCCCCATCGCCTTTGTTTCCGCCATGCTCGCCGTTGGGGTGACACTGGACGAGATCCCTTACTGGCGCGATGGGACACTGGACAAATACACCCCATCCGGCGATTACGTTGTGGTCAAATTCGCTCGGTGGGATTTCGAAAAATTCAAAGATGTTCAGGATATCCTTGGAACCCAGATGCGCGCCGTCGGGGAGGTCATGAGCATCGGAAAGAACTACAAAGAGGCTCTTCAGAAATCCATTCGCTCGCTCGAAAAAGGCTGCTATGGACTCGGATTCCACAAGAACCTCAATCAACTAACTCTTAAAGAACTGTACAAACTTCTCGCCGAACCGACCAGCATTCGTCAATTTGTCATGTACGAGGCATTACGGAAAGGCGCAGAGATACAGGACCTTTACGAGAAAACCCACATCAAGCCCTGGTTCATCCGACAAATGAAAGAACTGGTGGAACTGGAAGAGGAGATCCTGAAATACAAAGGCAACACCCTGCCGGATGACCTGTTCCTGCGCGCCAAAACAGATGGTTTCGCGGATCGCTACTTATCCCAGCTGCTCTCAATCCCGGAGAAAGACTTGCGCGAGCGACGGAGGTCGCTGGGATTAGTCAAGGCGTATGATGCCGTCCCCGTGAGCGGCGTGGAAAATGCCGCTTATTATTATTCCACCTGCAACGCGCCTGACCGCGTACCGATCAGCCATCGACGGAACATTATGATTCTCGGCGGCGGACCGAATCGAATCGGGCAGGGAATCGAATTCGACTACTGCTGTGTTCATGCCGCCTTTTCGCTCCGGGATGAAGGATTCGAAACGATTATGGTCAACTGTAATCCGGAGACCGTCTCTACGGATTATGATACTTCCGACAAACTCTATTTCGAACCGCTGACCATAGAGGACGTTTTAGGGATCTATGAAAAGGAACAGCCGCAGGGTGTCATCGTTCAATTCGGCGGCCAGACACCTCTTAATATCGCTAATGAACTGGCGCAGGCCGGTGTAAAGATTCTCGGAACCGCCCCGGAGATGATTGACTTGGCGGAGGACCGCGACCGGTTCCACCGGAAAATGCAGGGGCTGGGCATCCCGCAACCGGAATCGGGAATGGCCAAAACGTTCGACGAGGCAATCGAAATCGCCGAGCGCATCGGCTACCCGCTCATGGTCCGACCGTCTTATGTACTCGGCGGACGCGCCATGGAGATCATTCACGACCAGGAAATGCTGAGGCATTACCTCGCCGTCGCGGTGGAAGTAACTCCCGACCGCCCCATTCTGATCGACAAGTTCCTGGAGAACGCCATTGAAGCCGAGGCGGATGCGATTGCAGACGGTAATGATGCCTTTGTCCCGGCGGTCATGGAACATATCGAATTAGCCGGTATCCATTCCGGCGATTCCGCCTGTGTCATCCCGCCGATCAGTATCCCGGTCAAACACCTGGAAACCATTAACGAATACACACGAATCATTGCCACGGAATTGAATGTTGTCGGTTTGATGAATATCCAGTATGCCATCAGGAACGACACCGTTTATGTACTTGAAGCGAATCCGCGAGCATCACGCACCGTGCCGCTCGTCTCCAAGGTGTGCGGTATTTCCATGGCCCGAATCGCTACACAGGTCATGCTCGGCAAAAAACTGTCCGATCTGAACCTGAAACACCGCCACATCCCCCACTACGGTGTCAAAGAAGCCGTGTTCCCCTTTTATATGTTCCCCGAAGTGGACCCCGTACTCGGCCCGGAAATGCGTTCCACGGGCGAGGTGCTGGGATTAGCCGATTCGTTCGGTCTGGCCTTCTTCAAGGCGGAGGAAGCCGCCAAGCCCGCGCTTCCGACCGAAGGGACCGTTTTGATTACAGTCAACGATGCCGATAAGCCCGCCTCACTCGATGTCGCGAGACGATTTAAAGAACTCGGATTTCGTGTGGTGGCCACAGAGGGTACTCACAGGTTCCTGGCCGCCAATGGAATCGAAACCGAGGTAATCAACAAAATCTACGAACCACGACCGAATCTGGTCGATGCCATCACGGACGGCAAAATCCAACTGGTCATCAATACCCCCATCGGAAAATTGGGGAAATATGATGACTCGTATATTCGAAAGGCGGCAATCAAATACAAAGTCCCCTATATCACGACCATGGCGGCAGCGGCCATCGCCGCAAAAGGAATTGAAGCCTGCCGGAAAGGTCGCGGTGGCGTCAAATCCCTTCAGGCCTACCACGCCGGAATGGAGTAGGTGGGGCGGTTCAAAATCGGATTCGGCTTCCTTTGCCCCCGGGAGGGGCCTGCTGCGAGGGTCTTTTTCGGTAGCAGAGGTCTCTGCCTGTGGCTGGTGACACTGGTTCCTGTGACGGTTCGCCCGAATTACGCCTTGGTTTATTCCCAAGAATAGGATATCCTCGGATCATGTTGAATAATGAATCGGCCTCGGGGGCTGAATCGAGGTAATCCCACAAATCGAAGGGAGCAATATATGCGACGTCGTGCCTTCACATTGATTGAACTCCTCATTGTTGTTGCCATCATCGGAATTCTTGCGGCGATTGCCGTACCCAATTTCATGAATGCCCGAGTCCGCGCGAAAGTCGCGCGGGTTCAATCCGATCTGAAAGCAATTTCCACAGCCCTGGAACAGTACTATATGGATTGGAACAGTTACGTGGAGGACCATGACAACGATGCCGGCCCGTTTGGGTTCAAACGATTGACCACTCCGGTTGCGTATATGTCCGGATGGCCACGTGACCCGTTCCCCAGCAATCACCAGGAAAACCAGGTCGAGAATATGACTTACGAATTCGGGTCCGGCGATGCAAATGTCACGAACAGCACAAAACAATGGCCCTCTAATGCGTATGTGATTATTTGTTCCGGGCCGAATCTGGGCGAGGAAGTCAGTGGAAACGATTCATTTCCCTGGGGCCCTGTCTACATTCTGGAATTCGATATCAGCAATGGCGTGACCAGCAACGGTGACATCATCCGCATGGGCGGCGAATGGCACCGAGGTTTCATCTTCATGAACGGTGTCCCAGTTGCCGGCCACTAATCCACCGGATCTCCACAGTTGACAAGCGGGGAAGGCATGGGGCAGGAAAGGCACAATGAAACAATTCTTGTGGCTCGCCGTTTTTCCCCTGTTTCTTTCCAACCATGTGATGGCTTGCCAGTACGTTACTGTCCGCGACGCCTGTTTCAATGAGAAACGGGATATGCACCGTCTCTGTGTGATTGCCCGGAAAGATGACCCCGAAGGCCGGCGAATCTACACCGAATTGCGGCGTTGGCTGGACGATGAGGGCAGGGGCTTCAATGCGGAGTTGTTCTACGAGTCCCCGGATGATCCGGATGTCCAATGGCAGAATTACGGCATTCCCTCTGCGCCTCCTTCCACGCCGGTGACCGTTTTCTCCGGGTACCACAAACTCGGTAACCGAAAGTTTTATATCTGCCACTGGGAGCCGGGTCCCGCACCGGATGACTTGGCTGAACTCCTGACCTCTCCACTCCGCGAGAAAATCCGCACCGAATTGTTAAGCAAAATGGCGTTATTCCTGTACGTTCCCGGGACCGAAAATAAACAGGCCCGGCAGATCATTGACGATGTGGCTCGCCGCTGGTCGGAAAAGGAAAAACAGGGAGTCTCTGTGCTGCAAATGGATCGCTCGGACCCGGCAGAGCGCGTTCTGCTCTCATTTATGGCAATCGAAGATTCCGGACCGGAATGGACGGCCGTGATTTTCGGGCGCGGCAAAATGATGCCGCCCATCGTCGGGGATGATATCACAGAGGCAGAATTGGATCGGCAATTGGAGACTCTGGTGGGAGAATGCACCTGCCTTCGATCGGCCTCCAGTTTCGGTGTCGATCTCCCCATGATCTGGGATGCCACCGAGGATGCGCGAATTGTCCCGCTGCGGTCGCCGGAGGATGCCCTTCCAGCAGGAGTGGGAGCGCCGGCCGATCCCCTGTCTTCGAGCGCAGCGCCGGCAAGCGTCTTGTATACTCTTGTGGCCTTGTTCTCGGTCGTACTTCTAACTTCTGTCGCCATCCTCCTCATCCGAATCCGCTCCATCCGATAGTCATCCTCCCAAGATTCTCCATCGGTCCCATTGGTCCTATTCATCCCATTCCTTTCTTAGGAGCCTCCCTCTGGCGGGGTCGGTAATTGGAAAAAGAAAGCATGATTCCCGTCCTTTTTTGCCGGGCAGAGACGCTTGGCCTACTGGTGGGACAGGCGTCCCTGCCTGTCGATGGGCGTTCCGATCAATCCTTTTCCGCACTCATTACAATTCGACCGTTCACTTCCACATGGTCAATAATCCCCATAATCAGCTCACGAATGGGGGCAATTTCAATCTGAAACACCTGTTGAGCCGCCCCCGGAGCCGAACCGACCAGCACTGTATCGCCTTCCCCGGCTCCGACCGCATCCACTGCCAGTACCGAGGGGCCATCTGGATTTCCTTCCAGGTCCAGCGGTTGAATCAGGAGCAGCTTTCTTGCGTGGTAAGCCTCATGTTTCAGGGTGGAGACCGCGCTTCCGAGCACTTTTGCTATTCGCATCGTTGAAACCTATTAAGAAAATTGTTCGTTATGATAGCGTATCGACACACAATCCCGGAGAGAAAGCCGTCATTTTTCCTTGCTTCCCTCTTGCTCGATGGGACCGTTGCGAGTACTGTATCATCGCATAAGATCCGGTTGGAAAACAATACAACGGAGTTGAGCAATGGTCGAGATGATTCAACGAGATGACCGGAATGAAGTCACCATTATTACCGTTCCGGCAAGATTGGACGCCGTATTGAGCGAAAGTCTCAATCAGTTGTTCGGCGATCTGATGGCGGAAGGTCGATGCAAGGTGGTTGTCGATTGCCGGCATCTGGAGTTCCTGAACAGCATTGTCATCGGAATTCTGGTCAGCTTTCACCAGAAAGCCACCAAAAAAGGCGGCAATCTCAAGTTCGCCAATGTCCCGCTTCCCGTGGAAGATGTCTTCCGTCTGACCAAGTTGGACCAGGTATTCAAATGGTATCCGAGCGTGGATGATGCGGTGGCCGATTTCTGAAACGTCGCTTACTCCAACTCTCTCCCACGGGAGAAAGCGGAGGGTGCTTTTCGCTCGACAGGCCTTTTCTCCGGGAAGGGTTTGATCTATGGATGTGATGGATGTTCGTGTGCGCGAGTATCGGGCAATCGCGCGCTTCAAATCCGATCCCGTGGACCTTCCTGCAGGCGCTCATTGCCTTGTCGATGTGGAGGACGATCGGGAACTCGCTACGGTTCTGCGTCCCCGCTACGAATGGACCGAGGATTTGCCCCCGGAATTGGGTGTGTTTTTCGTTCGCCCGGCGGAGGATGCCGATCTCGCCCAGTTTTATCAGAATCGGCAGAAAGAGCGCGAGGCTTTTGTCCTTGCCCTTCAGAAGATCAAAGACCGTGAACTCCCCATGATCCTCGTCGCCGTGGAACAGACACTGGACGGCAAAAAGATCCGCTTCTATTTTACCGCCGATGGCCGAATCGACTTCCGTGACCTGGTTCGCGATCTGGCGCACATTTTTCGAACCCGAATTGAAATGAGGCAAATCGGTGTGCGAGACCGCTCCCGCAAGGTCGGCGGATTCGGACCCTGTGGCGAGCAACTCTGCTGCAACCGGTTTATCAGTACATTCGATCCCATTACGATCAAAATGGCCAAGGAACAGAACCTGGCTCTTAACCCCTCCAAACTGTCCGGGGTGTGCGGACGTCTCAAATGCTGCCTGGCCTATGAGGTCGATACCTACCGAGTCTGTCGCAAAAACTTTCCGAATCCCAACCAGGAAGTGACAACCCCCATCGGAAGCGGTGTAGTGATCGAGCAAAACGTCATCAAGGGAACTGTTACCACTCGTTATGAAGGTGGCCAGGCCCCCCGCGAATGGCCCATCGAGGATATCAACTTCCGGCAATAAGGTAGACACGCACGAAATATGGCATCCTGCCGGTGATTGTGGCGCCTGACCCTTAGGCCCCCCACAAAAAAGTGTTTTTCTTCTCTCTCTCCCTCCGGGAAAGGGTCGGGGTAAGGGTCGTGATCCTGCCACCTTGCCTCAATGACATTGATTCCGAAGAACGGGGGAACCAAAATCACTTCTGAGGTAGCCTTATGAATCTCAACTTCCGTCTCTGGCTCTGCCTCCTCCCTGCAATGACCGTCCCCATGGCAGGTTCGCTTTTCTATTTTGTCATTCTGGCGGGCAGGCCGTTGGGAAATACCGTCTTTCTCTTTACGAAATTGTTCCTGATCTTTTGGCCGTTGGCCGCCATTGCTCTCACCACGGGATTTCACCGAACCGGCCCGGCATTCAACCGACAGAAACATTTTCGCGCGCTTCCGCTGGGGGCGCTGTCTGGCCTTCTCATCGCCGGGGCCATGATTCTTCTGTACCGATTCACACCGCTGGGTGATTACGTTCGGTTTCACGCGGTTGAGGTTCGCGCCAAGGTAGAGGAAATCGGTATCCTGGATCGTTACATCCTGTTCGCGATTTTCGTTTCAATGGTTCATTCGTTCCTGGAGGAGTATTACTGGCGGTGGTTTGTATTCGGATCGCTGGATCGACTGGTAAGCCCCCTCGCCGCCTATTTCCTGGCGAATTTGGCATTCGCTGCACACCATTATGTCATTCTCAGCGGCTATTTCTCCTTCTGGGGAGCCTTCTTTTTCGGAACTTGTGTTGGGCTTGGTGGCGCGCTGTGGTGTCGGATGTATCGAACACAGGACAGCCTTGCCGGAATCTGGCTGTCCCACACTCTTGTAGACCTTGCCATTTTCGCAATCGGCTATGATCTGGTCTTCCGTCAGGTCCCCCTGCCCATTGCCCAAGGATGAGAAAAGGAACTTCGACAATCGTTGGGTCGAACAGGCGGCATCCTTGTCTGAAATTCCCTATAATTGTCAGCGTGGCAGACGTGGCACGCCCAAGTCATCGGCAAGATACCTGTGCGGCCCTGCCTCAACAAACGGCACATTGAGCCATGGGGATATCATGTTCTTCTCATTCCTGAAGATTATGCGACAAATCCCTGATGATTGCGTGTTCATCACCGCCGAAACCGACCTTCAGGGAGCATCGGGGGGAGGTCAATCGCAGAGCCGAAAACAGGCTTTGTTTCTTCCTCTTGACTTGTGCAACACCTATATATATACAGTGACTTTTGGTATCTTCATAAGAGGTAAACAGACTCGTTTTCCTCACCCATAGAATGAGGTCCGACAAAAGTTGGTTTATCCCCTCTGGTATCTCGTGGCTCTTGTTGGATTCTGGAGCCTGATCCCCGCTTCCGCTTTTATCCTTGCCGACTGGATCAAAACCGGACGGCTCAAACTGCGTCAGAAGCACCACCAGTGGATATGGGCATACCTGTTCATGTCGGTGGCGCTCGCATGGGCCACGTTGTTCATGTTCTTCCCCCTGGCTCAGGCGTTTTATCAAAGCATGACCGATTTCAGCCTCACCAGCGCCACCGCCACCCGGTGGGTGGGATTACAGAATTACCTGGAGATTCTGAAAGATCGGTTCTGGTGGCATACCCTGTGGATCACATTCATCTATATGGTGGGCACAGTCCCGTTTGGTGTTCTGCTGAGTATGTTCCTGGCCGTGCAGATTTTGAAACAACCCACCACCATGCAGACCTTCTTTAAGGCCGCTCTCTACCTTCCGGGGGTCATCAGCGTCGTCGTGACAGCCGCAATCATGAAATGGATTTTCCACAGCGGAAACGGATTCGCCAACGCGTTTCTTCACGCATTTGGCCTGCCGCCACAAAACTGGTTCGGGAATCCGAACCTGGCAATGCCGGTGTTGATCGCGCTGGCCTGGCTCTCGGCATACGGCGTGGGGGTAATTATTTATTGCGCGGCCATCGGCAATATCCCGTCCACCTACTATGAGGTCGGCGAATTGGACGGGGCCTCCAACTGGACGGTCTTCTTCTCCATCACCTGGCCCCTCGTGAAGCCGACCACGATTTTCGTAACCATTATCGGACTGATCGGCGCATTTCAGGTGTTCGCGCCCGCAATGCTGATTACACGCGGTGGCCCGCTTAATACCACATACTTCGTCAACTATCATATCTATCGAACCTTTTATTATGAAAACGACTTCGGTCTTGCCTCCGCGATGGCTGTTCTCCTGATGATAGTCATTGTTATCGTTTCCGTTCTGAATTATCGCTGGCTGGCGACCGATGTGGAGTACTGAATGAGTACGGCGGTAAAAACAACAGTGCAGTCCCGCCTGGTCGGCTTGATCGTGCTCCTTTTCTACACGGTCCTGTCGCTGCTCTCGTTGTATCTCATGGTGGTAAGCAGCCTGACCCACCTGGGAACCTCTTTTGAATTGGCCGACCTGGACTGGTATCCGCGCGATTGGGCTTTCGAGAACTTTGCGACTTTTTTCGCGATTACACGAGGGATGGCCTGGACCTGGCTTCGCAACAGCCTGGTTGTTGCTCTCGTTCCGACTGTGTTCAATCTCCTGTTTGCCGCCATGGCCGGTTATGCCCTCGCAAAACTCGATTTCCCCGGTAGACAATTCCTCTTCTGGTCCATCATCGGCGTAATGGCGATCCCGGCATTTGTCACATTGATCCCGCTGTACCAGATGATGTTTCGATTTGCCTGGTTTGATACGTTTTATGCCCTGATTGTCCCCAAAATGGCAGGATTGGGCAGCATTTTTCTGTTCAAACAATACATGAGTACCCTCCCCAGCGATCTTATGGAAGCCGGGCGAATCGACGGCGCGTCGGAGGGAACAATCTTTACCAAGATCGTCTGGCCCATGGCCCAACCTGTCCTGGCGGTCATATTCCTGCTTGAATTTGTAGCCGCTTGGGGCGATTATTTCTGGCCTTATCTTGTAACGAATTCCACCGAACAAATGACCTTCCAGGTCGGACTGATGTCCATTATCGGGGTCGATCAGGGCACGGTTCTGCTTCAGGACTATGGAGCCATCATGGCCGGGTCACTGGTAGCCAGCCTGCCGGTTATTATACTGTTTCTGCTGCTTCAACGTCACTTCGTCCGTGGATTGACTATCGGCGCGGTGAAAGGTTAGTACAATGAAAAGTGTACTGATGGCCGTTCTCAGCATTGCGCTTTTACTCAGTTGGCTCGGTTTTCTCACCTGGCTGGAACGTCCGACCGCTCTTGAGGGACAGGAAATCGGAGAAGCCAGGACCGATGAAATCGTTGTCTGGATTAATGAAATGCTGGGCACGCCGGATGAAGCCTACTACTATGAATTACAGAATTGCTGGAACGCCACACATCCGAACGTGAAAATGAAACTCGCCATTATGAGTCACGCTGGATATGACAGTAAACTGCGTGTCGCCATCGCGAGCGGCCAGCCGCCCGATGTCTGTACTAGCGGTTTCGAAACTCTCCAGGCGCTGGAATCCATCGGGAAATCTCTTGATCTCGCTGCGCCCATCCCGGAAGACATCCTCCCGGTCGAACACTTGAAAGCCATGGGTCCCGTGGTGGAAAGGGCTGCCATCCGTAACGGAAAAGCCTGTGTTTTCCCTCTCTATCGCTACTGCTATGGCGGCGTTATGCTCGCCAACAGAACAATGCTCCTCGAAGCGGGGTATGACGACGATGAGATTCGGCGCAACGGATGGACATTCGAACAATTTCGCGATGCCTGTAAACGAATGACCAGGGATCTCGACGGCGACGGGAAAACCGATCGATGGGGATATGCCTCCGCTTTGTCGCACATGGAACATCTTCTGCTCAACGAATTTGGCCCCGCGATTTACGGCAAAGAGATCGCCACGGCGCAACTTCTCGGCTACGATGAACAAACGAAGCGTTGGACCCGCCACCCCGGACTGACTGAAGATCATTTTTACCGACTGTGTCTACTGTACCATCAATTGATTAACGTCGATAAAAGCTGGAACCCTAATTACCTGTCGATGACTACTTATGAACTCCTGGATGAGCTGATTACACAGCAGAAGGTGGGAATGATGTTCGGCTCGATTCCCTGGGCGCCCATAGTTTACAAAGATCTTTGGGACCTCGAAGTAAAACAAGGCGTCAAGAAACCGAATCCGTTCCCCGACCTGACCTCGTTCTGGATGCCTACACTCCGGAAAGGTGACCGGCCAAGTCCCTCGGCCGGCGTGTACGGTTTCAGCGTGCTTAAACAGTCTTCTTACAAAGGGGAGGCCCACACATGGAATGCCTGTCGCGTGGCCTTGTTCCTCACGCACCCGGTTCATCTCGCGCGTTCACAGATGCGCTTCTTCCGGCATCTTCCACCCGAACCCGAACGATTCGGAAAAATCTTTCCTGAATTGATAGATATGAAAGATCGGTGGGTGAAATACTACAATGAGGTAATGGATTCCGGCCTGTGGCACACATTAGGGGTCGATCCTGCTACAGCCCCGGATTTCGCCGCATACCAGGCCGTCAACATGGAGGTCATCAACTGGCTTCGCAAAACGGGATTCGGTATTATAGAGCAAGTCATCTATCAGAAAATCACCCCGGAAGAGGGCGGGCGACGGTTATTCGTCGGAATCAAGGAGGCCGCTGACGGGGCTTACGAGAAACTCAATGTGACACCCCAGGTGGATGCAGGAGTTTCGGAATGAAAACGAACGGCTTGAGACTTTCCCTGTTGAGTACCCCGGAGAAAGATTCAGGCCCTTTCGGTGCTGTTCTGATGTCTAATCACAACCGGATCGGCTGGTGCCGACCGGACGCAGCAAGGAGTTCCCCATGAGTAGTTCTGCACAACTCGGCATCGCGCAAACGCTAGCCACCGTCTTTTTTCTCCTTTCTATTACGACGGTCGTGACCTGTGCCGCGCCCGGCGACTGGCCCGAGCCTCGCCGGAATCCGCATTTGACTACAATCCAACCGCTACCCGGCGAGATGGTGGATCCGCCTTCGATTCTGTCCGCTGTGCCGATCTCTCCCTCTCGCCCCTCCATGCAGCCTGTCGTTGCGCCGGACGGTACAGAAACCTGCGGCTTGTGTATTGTCGGAGGCGCGCTACATTGTTTTAGTACGGGTGGCCGGGAGATTTGGAGATCCCACCCGCCGGGATTGAACTTCACATCCATCGAAGCCGCGGAGGATCTCGATCTGGACGGTCGCGTAGAGATTGCCCTCAAAGCCGGACGAACTGCCGATCCGTACAGTGCGGCCGTTCTTGTGTCCCTTGAGGATGGGAGCCTTCTTTGGAGCTACGATGTCGAGCCGATGTCCTATGCCTGGTATCTTCATATTGTAGATGTCTTCCCCGAGAAACAGACCAAACAGGTGGTGGTTGTGATGCAGGGCTATCCGCCCGATGCCGAAAACGGCTATATCACTTTATTTGATTTTGTTCAGCCGGGCCAACCACCTGCGCAGCAATGGCGATATGCCTTCCATGATTATACCTGCTTTCCTACGTTATTACGCACGGATCTCGACAGTGACGGGACGGATGAACTGGCTGTCGAGACCCATAGCCGAATGTGGCTCCTCGATGCCAGAACCGGCGCTGTCAAACAATTTATCGGGTGGGATCCTTCCCCAGGTAACATTCGCAGCTATGGCTTGGTCACATTCGTCGATCTGGACCCGAACGGCGGCGACGGCCGTGAGGACTTCCTGTGCATCGCTGATTTTAGCCATCACCAGGAGGTATTGCACAACAACAACGGGAAACTGGAATTGGCCTGGGTTCATGGGTGGCCGGACGAAACTGCGACTCGGAAGATCGTTTCTACCTGGCCGGAACCGCCCCGTGCCGATATAGACGGAGACGGCCGAATAGAAATTATTGCTTCCATGTATAATTCGGAGGACGAAAATCAGTGGCTGGTTCGAGTGTACGATGCGATGACCGGTGAATTGATTTACCGGAAGCCCGGCGCCGTAGCGTGTGCTGTCTATGATCTTAATGGGGACGGTAAAGCAGAGGTTGGAGTCAATCTCTCAACCGATCCGACACAGAGTGTATGGAAAGGCGCGCAACTTCTTACAATAGAGAATGGTGATTTCCAGGTGGTGTGGCAGGATCCATCGGCAACTTTCATCCGCCCGACCATACCCCCCGGGAACACTAGCCATTACCTCCGCTTTGAACGTGGGGGTCAGAAATTCGCCTTGGTGTATGACAGCGTGCGGGGTATCACGGAGGTGCCGTCGCCCGATGTCCCTGTTGTCGAGCCTGATTTCTCGAAGGTACCGAAGATTGCGGCCTCCGAATACCCGACCCTTCTGGCCGCGGATGTGACCGGGGATGGGAGAAACGAACTCCTGGTCTATTCCGCCCCGATACTGCGCATAGTTAGCATTTGCGATGACGGCAGTAATGAGGAACTGGCACAATATCACTCGAGTGGATTACCTGGCGTGGCCGATCTGGATGGAGACGGCTACTTAGAGATCATTACGGGAGAGGTCAGCATGACGCAGACACCTGTTGTCGAAGCACGGACTCCCGCCTTGGGAAACTGCCTTCTCTGGAGATCGGTCTTCCCGACTCCCGCGTTTTCCGGGTTGCCGTGGACTATGAAACCTTTCTATGTGCGGCCGGGGCGATTCACCGGCAAATCGACTCCGGACCTCTATGTCTGGGCGGGGCTTCCTCTCGTTCGCAGCACCGTTGTCGATGGATTAACAGGTGGCATCGTCTGGGAGAAAAGTGAAACATCCATTGGTCGCTATTGGGGGCCGACGCACCAACCTGCCGCTGTATACGACTACCTGGGGGATGGATTCGACGATCTCATTGTTACAATCCCTGATTATTATGGAATTATCAGTGGACAAAATGGAAGATTTCTGTGCGGTCCGTCCTTTCCTCCGGATATATTTCATCAATCCAGCCAGGGACTGTATACGCTAACGGCGATTTTGGAAGAGACTACCGGGGACCCGACGGTTTGCCTGGTCGGGGGCCACTATTTCCAGGGAGCTATGTCGATCACGGCTCGCCGGAAGTGGTACAAGTTACCTGTCGTCGGTGAAAGCCGTTATGCAGCCGAAGGCTTTCTGCGGACAGAACATGGCGAATGGCTCCTCGGAGTCGGGCGACAGAACGGGTATTTCGGTTGCATCAATGTAGCCGACGGAACCTCCCGCTGGGAATATAATGCTCATGCCTCCATTGCGGAGACATGCACAATGGACGTTGATGGAGACGGCCGGTTTGAGTTTATTCTCGCTACAAGCCATGGCCGATTGATCGCCTTGGGCGACGACAGCGGTTCTCCACGGGTTGTCTGGACGGCGGATTTGCCCGCGGGAGCGGGATACGCGAGCTACCCGGCCGCGCAGTTCTCGCCGATCGCCGCAGATATGAACGCAGACGGCAAATCCGAACTTGTTGTTCCCTGTCATGACGGATATGTCTATGTATTAGGCAAATCCGGGGAATACGTCGACAATTCGGACCGATATTGATAAGTGACCGCACGTTAATAAAGGAATCTGTGCCATGCGATTCACGCGAAGCGAATACATGATTCTCTGGATGGCTCTCCTCGGCCCTCTGTGTCCGCATGCCGCGCCCGGCGACTGGCCCGAGCCTCGACAGAATCCGTATCGCACCGCCATTCAACCCTTACCTGGAGCAATGACCTCTCCACCGGATGTGTTGGCCCGGTTTCCGGTCGCTTGTGGCCGGCCGGACCTTCAACCATTTTGTGCGCCCGATGGTAAAGAATACTGGGCCATTACAATCATCGGAGGGGCGCTGCATTGCTTCAATACTCGGGGTAAAGAGATGTGGAGATCCCACCCACCCGGAATCAATTACTGGAGCATCGGAACCGTGGAAGATCTGGACGGTGACGGGCGAATTGAGATTGCGTTGAAATCCGGCCGACCGACAGAACCGTATGGCGCTGTTACGCTGGTCTCCTCGGTAGATGGGAGCCTTCTCTGGCGTTATGATGTCGATCCGATGTCCTACGCATGGTATCTCCATATCGGGCGTTATTTCCCCGGGGAAGGGTCGAAACAGATTATTGTTTTAATGCAGGGGTATCCTCCCGACAAGGATAACGGCTACATCGCACTGTTTGATTGTAAGGAACCCGGGCAACCACCGTCGCAAATCTGGCGGTATGACTTCGATCACTATACTTGTTTTCCGCCCCTCCTTCGCACGGATCTGGAGGGCGATGGCGTAGATGAATTGGCGATCATCACCCATAGTCGAATGTGGCTTCTTGACGTCTACACCGGAAAGGTCAAGCAATTCATTGCCTGGGATGTTTCTCCCGGGAATTCGCGCAGCTACGGACTGAACCGGTTCGTCGATTTGAACGGGGATGGTCTTCAGGATTTCCTTTGCATCGCGGATTTCGCACAACATCACGAGGTACTCCTCAATCAGAACGGTAAATTCGAACAGGCATGGGCGCACGGCTGGGATGAAAGCGTTACGACGAGAAAGATCGCGACCACTTGGCCGGAGCCGCCCTATGCAGACATTGATGGAGACGGAAAACTGGAGATCATTCTCTCGATGTTCAATTCGGAAAAGGAGAACGCCTGGCTTATTCGGGTGTATGATTCCATTACCGGCGAACTCAAGTACCGCTTTCCAGGCCATGTCGCTGTCGCGATGAACGACATCGATCAGGATGGAAAAGCGGAAATCGCAGTCCGGGCTACATCCGATCCATTACAGACAGATAAAGGGCCGATCCAATATCTAGATCTTGTTGACAATACCCTCGAGATTATTCGCGCAAGCGGAGCCAAATCCCTCCCGGAGAATACATCCCCAGCCGCGAGTGAGAAGGCTGCGCTGGGAGTACAGGACGACTATGCGCGGCGAAGGGGCAAGGCGGCCGCGTCGATTCCTCCGCCTACGGCCTCCCTCGACTTTTCCGCTGTTCCTTCCGTTAAAGGTCAAGGGATTCCAACACTGTTCTGTGCCGATCTGGACACCGACGGTAAAAATGAAATTATTACGTATCTGCCCCCCGGCGAGATTACCGCGTGTTCATTCAATTCGACCGGTTGTGTTAATGAAATCCTTCATTACAAGTCGGACGGATTTCCGGCAATTGCGGATCTGGACGGGGATGGGAACCTGGAAATCATCACGGGAATGGTCAGGGAAACGGCTACTCCAACAGTCGAAGCGAGAACTCCCGCGTTGGAGAACCGAGTTCTCTGGCGGTCCGTGTTTCCGCCGGTGGACCGCCCGGGACTTCCTTGGACCAACAGGCCGCTCTACGTTTGCACGGGTCATTTCACCGGAAAAGATACACCGGACCTCTATGTATGGGCCGGCGTTCCACTGGTCCGAAGCGGCGTCCTTGACGGTCTGACCGGCCGGATCATGTGGGAACGCGGTGAGACCGAAAAGAAGTTGTATTGGGGACCTGCAATAAATCTCGCTTCTGTGTACGACTACAATCATGACGGGAAAGAGGATCTTCTCTTCACGAATCCCGCTGATTTGTGTATCTGCGACGGCCCAACCGGCGAGTGTCTCGCCGGACCGATGGATATGCTGAAAGTATTCCAGCAATCCAGCATGGGTTTGTATACATTTCCCGCTGTCTTGAAGCAAAAGAATACCGACCCTCCTGCCGTATGTTTGATCGGGGGCCATTATTTTATCGGAGTCCTGTCTATTCAGGGTACTCCGTACTGGTACCACCTTCCCACCGTCGGCGAGTGTCGCGCCGACCCGGAAGGTGTTCTGCAAACAGAGGAGGGAACCTGGCTAATGGGAGTCGGTAGGCAAAACGGTCACTTCTCATGCCTGAACGCCTTAGACGGCAAGATGAGATGGGATCTGGACTTGCAGGCTGGTTGTGCCGAAATCTGTGCTATGGATGTTGACGGGGACAGCCGCCAGGAATTTGTAATCGCTACCAGTCACAACCGCGTGTATGCCATCGGAGACGACAGCGGAACCCCACGCCGTGCCTGGGAAGTAGAGATTCCCTCGGGAGCCGGGCTTCCGGGACATATCTACCCCGCGGGTTTAGGCGCGCCCATTTTAGCCGACGTCAATAAAGATGGGAACAGTGAAATCATTTTACCTCTTGCTGACGGCTATGTATATATATTAGGTTGCAAAAAGTAACGTTGATCGATATACCCGCTCCATTTGCGCAGGAGGCCGATATCATGGACGGGGCTGTTTCGGAAATCAGGTTGCCTGCTCGGAAACACTGTAATTCTTTTTGCGTTCATTGTACCGCTATTCATTATGTTGACGCAGTTGAAATCCCATGAAAGACCTGTATAATCTGCCTATGGACCGCTCGCAAATCCGGAGAAAAAATCGGTCGGACCGTACGGATGACGATTTTGTGCCCGGCACGATGGCCGAGCGCATCGCGCTTGTCTGGCCTCTCACACGGGAAGTCGCATCCCTGAACCCCGATTTCAATGTTGAACAGCGATCACAGTGACATATTACAGGCCTTAAACGTCGAGAAGGCTGAGTCCCTTCTTGTGGGCGCGTATGTCGCCGTTCAGTTGCCAACAAATCATCTCTGTCTGATGCGGTCTTGCAATAGTATCGTTATATGATATCATAATATCGTGGACGGCAAACACCGTAAGACACTAAGCGCTATATTCCAAAGGTCGGAACAAACCAACATCCCTTGGCGTGAGATTGAAGCATTATTCGTCCATCTGGGCGCGGAAATTACCGAAGGGAATGGTTCAAGAGTTCGCGTTGCACTGAAAGGCGTCCGGGCTGTTTTCCATCGCCCGCATTCGGGCAGGGAAGCCAATAAGGGCACAGTCAAGTCCGTTCGCAGATTTCTCGAAGTGGCAGGAGTAAAACCATAAGGTGGAATACAAAGGCTATATCGGCAAAGTTGAACTCGACGAGGAAGCAGGTATCCTGCATGGTGAAGTAATCAACATCCGCGATGTGATTACGTTTGAAGGAGCCACCGTTGAGGAGGTTCAGAGATCTTTTCAGGAATCCGTCGATGATTATCTCGACTTTTGCGCTCAACGTGGCGAATCTCCTGAAAAGCCCTTTTCCGGCAGGTTTCTTGTCCGCTTGCCCGCCGAGTTGCACCGAAACGCCTTCATTCAGGCAAAACTGGCAGGCAAAAGTCTGAATGGGTGGGTCACTGAAGTCCTGCAAACGGCGCTCCATAGCCGGTAGCACATTCAGATCGAGATTCTTCCGACGGGAGCAAAATGATCCCGCATTCCCCCCTCACGCGTACCACCCGCACCGCTCCACAACCTCATACAACACCATCAGATTCTCCGGCGGGACTCGTGGGGCAACAGAGCAGGCCGAGCTGAGAATATACCCGCCCCCCGGTCCCGCAATACGTACCCGTTCCTCCGCCGCCTTTCGGACATCCTCCACTGTTCCCAAAAGCAACGTATTGACCGCATCCAGATTGCCTTTGATAAACATCCGTCCGCCGATCATCTCCACCGCCCGGGCCAGATCGATATTCCCCAGCGGCGGCGGGTCCAGCGTGTCGATCCCGTCCGTGCCGGTCTTTTCCATCAGGTCCAGCCGGTCGCCGATCGCGCCGCACGTGTGGATATAAACAGGGACATTCCGCTCCGATTTGATGCCTTTGATGACCCGGTGTTCAAAAGGCAGAACGAACCGTTCATACATTTCCCGCGAGATGAATCCCCCACCCGCAAAGGCGGAGGAAATCAATATTGCATCGATTCCCCGACTTGCCTGCCCTCGGCCCAACTCGATCGCGCCTTCTGCGAACCGAGAAAAAATCGCTTCGCATTTCTCCGGTCGGTCCACAAGTGAGGTCAGCGCATCCTCCATCTCAAACATCTCCATAAACTGGGAAAACGGCGAGAAAATCTCCGAATGCACGGAGAGACGGTTCCCCGCCAGTTTCAGCGCTGTCTCAATGGTGTCGTATTGGTAAAAAGGGAAAAAATCGCCTGGCGGACGTGTTTCCGTATCGAACGCCCAGCGGTACGGGCATTTCATGCCGGTAATGTCGTGCGGTTCGGCATACCAGCACAACGCGGGATCGACCTCGGCTACAGAGGGAATGGCCGGCTTGTTCTCCGGCGGGAAATAGTGCGCATTGTCGTCCTTCGGAACATCCGTATATCCGCCCGACTTCCAAAAAATTCGCCATCCGTTTTCGCGCTCGTCTCTTCGGTCAATCCAATCCCGCCAGTTGGGAGGCCTTCCAGGCAAATTCACCAGAATGCCCTCAAAATGATACCGGTCCGCCAGTTCGACCAGCGCCCTCACAAATGTGTCCCCATCATGCCAGATCTCCACCGGATCATAATTGGTATGCAGAAAATAATGCCCCACAGCCAACTGGCACATCAACGGAACTCGGTCGGGTTTGTCGCACTCCATGGCGATTCTTATGCGTTCTTTTCCGGTCATGTCTTTTCCTCCAGCCACTCCATAATCTGCCGGATTCGGGGAGCAAACGTATGTTCCGCGAGGACTTTCTCTCGTCCGGCCTGCGCGATCTTTTTGCGTTCGCCCTCGTGCGAAAGGTAATATTCGATTTTCTCCGATAGTTCTTTCGGATCTCGGAACGTATCCAGATGAACACCCGGTTCAAAAAGTTCCTCAAAAACGGGGCGATACTCCGTCAGCAGGAAACCGCCACAGGCCAGGGTATCGAAGATTCGGAGCGGAACCGATTCAAGAAGCGCGGGATTGACCAGGCAGAGATTGATTTTTGCGCGGTGATAAAGATGCGGCGTTTCCGTTGTGTAATCCAGCGAACGCCCTGCGTATGCCGAGCAGACCGGCCCCACAAGATCGGGATTTCGCCACAGGCTGTCGCCATAGACCCTCAATCCGTAGGGCAACGCGGCAGACAAGAACATGCGTCGGATTTCGGTTGTCGCGACCTGGAATGGAAGCCGGGGAGCCATCGTCCCCCAAACGGAAACGTATTTCGAACCGATTTCGGTCAAAGCCGATTGCAATACATCCGGTCTGCCTGCGGGTCGGTTGTTCACAGCGGCTCGAACCTCCTGCATCAACACAGAAGTCTCTTTCAGATGTTGTTCCAGGAAAGGTTGATATAAGCGGAATCCCGTTGCTCCCACATAAGCAACATCGGGAAATCCCAGATCGCCGGGCGGCCTGGAGTCATTCGGATTCCACTGCGAAAATCCTGTCGCAAAGTGCAGATGATTGACTTTGCGGAATCCCATGTCTCTCAGTTCATCGACATGCTGTGGTTCCAGTCCCAATGCCAAGTCATAGCATTCGGGATCGACGGGAATCCGGGTGACAAATGACGGGCGATCCAGGAACCAGAGCACGCGACGGATTCCGGCATTCCCCATGGAACGCAGCTCGGCGTCGGAGAACTTGCTGCTGTAAGCAGCGATGTGATATCCGGGAGTGACACCTCCGCAGGTTTCCACCCAGGCTTTCTCGTTGGGGAAGAAATTCTTCAATCCTTCGGGGCGATCCACAACCGCAACTGTGCAGCCCAAAGTCTGCGCATCCTGCGTAAATGCCCGGGATATTTCAGCCAGAGAATTGGAAGCGATCACCCAGTGCCTCGAATTGGGGAGACCGGGATTCGGTGCAGAAGCGGATTCCTTCAATGCGCGAATCCGGTCCGTGATTTTCGCAAGCGTCTCCTTTTCGGAAGGAATCAATCCCCTTCCCGGAACCAATATACAATCATGCAGCAGCAGCGAAGGATGTTGTTCCAGCAGTCCCATCAGACCCTCGGCGCATTTCGCCCCGAAGAACAGACAAACACGAGGGTCGGCTAAGAACGGCCCACATTCCATTCGATTCAGACATTCCCAGAGGAGCTCAATATTTTCCTCACAGAGAATCGCGCGGGTCGGAAATTCCTTGCGCAACAGGAATGGAAGAAGGGCTTGCAGGGAATACCCCAATCCGATATTCCATAGAATCACCAGCCCCTGTCCGGGAATGCTTACGTCTTTCCACAGTCGCAGGGCAGTCTCTCTGGGATTGGGAGGCGGATGCAGCCAATGGTCTCCAAAGGAATCACGGCAGGAAACCACCGTTTCTCCATTCTCCAATGTCGAGATCGAAATGGCCGAATCCGCCCCGTCACCCCTTCGTTTCGCGCGAAGATGCGCTTCGAGGCTCGCCGCCAGACGGTCGAACCGACTTGCCAGGAGACGGACATTCCTCTCTGCCACAGAACAGGAAGAGTTGGGCGAAGTCACAATGAGAACCTCCACGTTTTCATGCTAACCGCATCGACAGGAAACGTATAGATACGATTGGCGAAACCAATGGGACACATCTTCTCTAATCCTCGCACAATTGCAAAAATGGCGGGGGTGAGAATGATGGAACGAATACAACCTTCCGAACAGGAATTGGAGAAAAAAAAACCGTCCTTGCGGGCGCGTCTCGCCCATTGGCTTCAATATCGAACCCTGTTGTGGGAGTTTCTCAAGCGGGACCTTCAAGCTCGATATGTCGGCTCCACCATGGGATTGTTCTGGTCCGTAATCAATCCCATCATCCTCCTGGGCCTCTATACTTTCGTGTTCGGTTTTGTGGTCAAACCGGACTTTACCGGCAGATTCATTCCCGATACGTCGACCCCGCTGGATATCGCGCTGTATATTTTCTGCGGTCTCTTGCCCTGGTATTCGTTCCAGGAAGCCATCGTACGCTGTACTACCTGCATTGTGGATAATGCGCACCTGATCCGCCAGATCCGATTTCCAGCGAAGATTCTTCCGGCCTACCTGGTGCTGTCCAGCGTGGTCAATCAGATCATCGGAACAGTGGTTTTGGTGATCGGCATTTGGCTGATTCGTGGAACCCTGAGCGTGACCATGCTCGCCTTTCCGATCATTCTGCTTTTCCAGAGCATTCTTGCCTTTGGGCTGGGATTGTTTCTGGCAACCTTGCACGTCTATTTGCGGGACACCGCACCCCTCGTGAGCATCGCCGTAATGATTGTAATGTGGACAACTCCGATGTTTTACGTGCGGGAAATTCTTCCACCCCGCATCGACACCCTGGTGTTATGCAATCCGTTCTCGCACCTGATTCTGCTGTATCACAACATCTTTCTGCTGAAAACCTGGCCTTTATGGACGGATTGGCTGTGGATTGTCAATTGGGCGGTGGTTATTTCGATGTCTTTCCTTGCATTTTTCATCGGATATCGTATCTTTACAAGATCCCACAGAGAGTTCATCGACGTGATCTAGACGGTTTGTTTGCCTGTTCCGTCGAAAAATCGATAGGGAATACCGTGGAAGATCCTTTACCAGAATTGTCGAAGCCGGAACCGCGCCAGGGGAGCATGAATCGTGCTCCGGATATCGCGTGGCCGACCGGCTTATGGAAACGAGACCTTCATGCGTCACCAGGTACAAGTGCGTACAGCGGAACAAATGACGCACCACCTGCGCAGGCTTCTGCGCGAGGTTGCTCGTCCCCGTCTTGGTTCCTATTTGTCTGCCTACCATAGCGCCGATCTGGCCTCCGCGTTTCCCCACCTGGACCCCGAAGAACGTTCCATTCTCTGGAAAAGCCTGGAACCCGCCAAGGCCGGGCGAGTTCTGTCGCAATGCCCTGAGGAGATTCAGGTCGCGTTTCTCTCGGAGGTCGATCCCCCATTGGTGACACAAATCGTCAGCCAGATGGAGCCGGACGACGCGGCGGATTTCGTCGAACTCGTCCCGGATGAACGCCGCGCAGAAATCCTCCAGGCCCTTTCTGATGAGGTTACCCGCAAGGTGGAGCAGCTGCTCAATTATCCGCCGGACACCGCCGGTGGTCTTATGAGCACCCAATTCATCTCCTTTCCGGAGGGCACAACGGCCGCGGAGGCGATCCGGTCCCTGCGAGAATCTCCACCCCGTAAGATTTATTACAATATCTATGTCGTGAACAAGGATGGGGTTCTGCTGGGCTGGTGTACCTGGCAGCAACTGGTGCTGGCTGACCCGCAGACTCGTCTCGAAGAACTGATCCCCGCCCGCTGCCCATCGGTCGATGCACTCACTCCCCAGGAGGAGGTCGCCCGGCTGGTTGCAAAATACGATATCGCCGCCATCCCCGTGGTCGATATCGACGGCAAACTGCTGGGCACCATCACCAATGACGATGTTATCGACGTCATCGCCGAGGAAGCCTCGGAGGACATGATGCTCGTCGCGGGCGGCAGCGAACTGGAACTGCACCAACCGTCCGTTGTGAAATCAGTAGCCTCCCGGATGCCCTGGCTCGCAATCACCTTCGCAGCCGGTTGCATCAACGCTTTTCTCATGGGACGATTGGAATCGATCACCGTGCCCACAAATCTCGTCGCGATTCTATTTTACGTCCCGATGACCATGGCCATGGGAGGCAACGTCGGTCTTCAAACATCTACCATGACCATACGACGGCTGGTTCTCGGAGAAACCGATTTGGGAACCTTATTCATGGATCTCTGGCGCGAATTGAGGGTCGGTCTTCTTATGGGAGTGACGTTCGGAATTACTGTGGGGACTGTCGCCGGATACATCCTTCCTTCGCGCGATCCGACTTTGGGAATGGTCGTTGGATTGGCGCTGTTTCTTGCTGTGACAGCTTCCGCTCTGATGGGTGCGATTGTCCCGATCGCATTTCACAAGTTCTCTGTCGATCCCGCGGTGGCTTCCAGCCCCCTGGTCACCGCCGTAAACGATCTCACCTCACTGACAATCTACGTCACCATCGCCTTTCTGCTGTTGAATCATTAGGGATTCGCCGGACCGCGGGGTATCAACAATTCCCCAATCGAAGCGATGTGCTGATCCAACTCGGCGGCAACCCGGTCCAGTATCTCCCGGGTGATTTGTTTCTGCTCCGTCGCTGTCCTGTCCAGCGGATACTGAAGCTGCCTAAGCTCCACACCGTATCCCCGCTCGATCACCATGACATCCGCCGCATGAACAATCACGGTCACCAGGGAACCTTCCGGAGTCACGGAAGGATAATGGTGATTTTGAATGGCATCCACCAACTCATGCGGGAAGTTCCAGCGATCCGCAAGAGCGGCGCCGACCTCCGGATGCGTGTAACCCAGGGTCTGCTGTTCCGCCTCCAGCAGGCTCAGATTCGCCCGGGTCATCAGTTCAATCAAAGTGGATTCGGTATCCTTGATCTGGCGATGAATCACAACCTTTCCGATATCGCGAAGCAAGCCGGCTGTGAACGCCGTGTCGTGAAGGCTTGGACGGATGTGGTAAGCAATCTGCTGACTGGCAACGGCACACGCAAACGAATTCGTCCAGAGTCCGCCCGCGCCGTGCCCGTAAATTGTTCGGTCACTCCCCAGGAGATCGCAGATTGTGCAGGTCAACACAAGATTCCGCACGGTGTGGAAACCCAGATACATGATCGCCTGGCTGAGAGAGGAGATCACGCGAGGTAATCCATAATACGCCGAATTGCAGAGACGAAGGATGTTGCCGGTCAGACCCGGATCCTGCGAGATCACCCCTGTCAGCTGATTCGCGGTCACATCCGCATCACGCGTCATCCGCATCACGCGAACGGCCACATCCGGCAGAGCGGGAATTTCCTTGACATTCTTGAAAATTGCTTCAAATCGGGATTCTTCTCTGCTCATCGCGTTTTTTGGATCCGTACAAATATCTGTGGAACTCACACAGGAAATCGGAGTGGTCAATCAGTCGGGAATCTGCCGGTCAACACCCGCCAAACTGGTCTGGAAAAACAGGAATCCGCGCTTACCGCTCTTCCCTGGGGGTCTCCGCATTGATCCGCTCTTTCATCAACTGGCCCGGTTTGAAGCTGATGTGACGTTTGGCCGGAACGGTAATGATCTCACTCGTCTTCGGATTCCTCGCTTTTCGTTCGGGAGTGCTCTTCACCTTAAAAATACCGAAATTGCGGATTTCGATGTTGCCGTCACGCGACAGACCTTCGCACATCGCATCGAACATCGTCTGCACAATCTCTTTGACACTGGCGAGATCAAAACCGGTCTTGGCTGCGACCTCTTTCACAATATCCTTTTTTGTGCTTGTCATATCTGCCACTCCCGGAACGTCTTTACGTCCGTGCGTTCTTGTGTTCCGATTCCCCCATACTTTAGCCGATTCATAGGGATCAGGTCAAGCGATAAGTTTAGTCGCTTGACCATCTTATGCAACAAAATCAGGTTGGACAAGCGCAAGACCCCCCAAATCGAAGATGAAATGCGCTCAGGTTCTTGCAGCCGGGGATTTCACGGAAGGGGGCCGTCGCCCGCTTGATCCCCAGGAACGTGTCAGGTAGTTGCGGATAAGGCGGTTGATCCGGACCTCCGAATCCTTGAAACTCGGCGCCCGGCCCGATACACCGTGATCTCCACCGGGGGGAAAAATCCACCGGACACAAAGAGGGGAAACTTCACCCTGGCGCAGGTCAAGCCGACATCCCAGCAACATCCGCAGAATGCAGATACCGACAATTTTAACCTGCTTCTGAAGCGGCCATGCGCCTTGTTCTCCCCCCTCCACAGGCACAATCAGGTCGGTCCGATCGTTTCCGATCGCTCGCAGAACCGACCGCGCCTGCGGGGAGAGGTCCATGCCCATTTCAAATCTCAAAACAACTCCGCCGGAAGTAGGATTGTCAATAAAAAGATCCACGGGCGATGTCGAGCCTTCCTCCTCCGCCAAATCCAGAAGAACCTCGATCAGGAGATCCAACACCTGCCCCAGAACCGTATCAACTGTCCAAACCGACGACTCGTTTCGTGAGGAATGAAACCGAATGGAAATCATGCGAGAAAAGAGGTCCGCCGCTTGCAGATGCCGTCCAAGCCAGGGGCCGATCGGCAGCGGCCCGAAATCGCTTGGTTCCAGGCCCCCTACCTGCCTCAAGGCCGAAAGACGCGCCAGCACATCCACATGACTGTCAAGTAACTCCCAAATTACAGGGACTTCCGGCAGGTTCTTACGCTCACTCAGAATTGCGGACAACCACGGCAATAATTCATGGAATAAAAATCGCTCCGTGAGGGGCGCAAGCCAGTCCCGGCTGCCTGGAGTATCCTCCATCCGCAAGAGCAGCAAAACATAAACAAGCCCATCCTCTTCGCGGCGCAAAACAATGGCTGTAGCCCGGCCCGTGGTACGCCCGCCCCGAAGCGGGTCCGGAACTTCCCACGTACATGCATCGCGATCCGGCCCCGACTGGCCTGCCACTCGTTTCACCAGACGAATCAGCGTTTCCTCCGTCAACACTCCCCCCTCTTGCCCCAACAGGTGCATCCATCTCTCCGCTACCGAATTCTGTGCAAGAATACTCCCTTTCCCATCCGTCAATACCGCGCCATCGGAGGTACTCTCGAACAGCTGCTGAAACGCATACATCGCCATCTCGTGTTCCCGCTCCGAATTCTCAGACTCCTGGGTAGAATGCGCTTGCAGCTCGTGGTAGCTGGATTCGGTTTGTCTCAGGCTGTCTTCTAAGATCACAACACGCTTTTGCTGTTGTGCCAGTCCATCAAGGACCCGGTTCACTTGTTCACCCAAATCGGCCAACTCGTTCGGCAAAGCGGCCGTGTTGACTCGCCCCCGGAATCCGCTGTTGATGATATAACGAAGGCGGTCCGCCGTTTCCACAACTCGTGCAGACAGAGTCGTCCGATACATTAGCACGCCCAGGAGAATCCCCAGAAAACCCACGGAAGCAGCCACAAATGCGGTCTGAACCAAAAGACGATTCACAATCTCACGGACACGACGATTGTCCCAGAGAATCCGCAACTTCCCCCAATAACTTCCGTCCGGCGTTCGAACCGAGTAGAACGCTTCCCACCGGGACGGAAAAACAAACGGCTCCTCGCTCGCAAGGACTTCCTGCGAAGAAAGGTCCTCTCGCCACGGACCGACCGTTCCTTGACCTTCGTCGTTCTCCGACGGAACACTGGAGGCATCCACTTTGCCGTACTTGTCGATCAGGGAAATCTCGCGAATGTAAGTATGAATGCCCGCCAATTCACACAAAACCCGTTCGTTCGCTTGCTGGACTGAGGGATCGACAGGGTCCTGGGAAACGGTGAGTCGGTTCGCCGTCGATTCCGCCAACAACAAAACCTCCTCGCGGAACGTCTTCCCCTCCTCTGCATAAACTCTCCAGGAAAGAATCACCCCCGTCAGCGTTACAGCCAGCGCTGCCGCCAATCCTAACTGAAACGAGAAACGGAGCCCCTGGTTCATTTGCTTGGTGCGCGCCATTTCGATTGGTATACGACCTTCCCACCCTCATATAAAATGAAAAAGAGGGGCATGACTCGTTATCGGAGTATGCCCCTCGCTATATAGTCATGAATAACAGAACCGATTGCCGGATCGCGCTAAGAGAATCGACACCCGACCATTTCTTACTGAGGCGGCAGAACGATTCCGTTGCCGGAAATACGGCCGATTTCCAGATCCCGAGCGATGTCGAATCCCAGAAACGGAGGATTCTCAATCGGTGTCGCCGCGCCGATTGCATGAATTCCGCCGTAACCATCCAGGACATAGAATCCATCGCTGCCGTCACCGACTACACCGTCTCCGTTAGAGTCAAGCGGGTTGACCACAATATCGCGAGCAATATCGAATCCGAAATAGACAGGCGCCGGATTCATCACCAGAGCCAGATCGCCCGCCGTTCCCGGAATCTCCGTATCCAGAGGCGGCGCTCCCAGGAACCCGCCCGCTGTGGCATAAACCTGACCCAAACCGTTCAGCATCACCAGATCGCGGACTTGGCCCTGCGCATCTGTGACAATGTCGAACGCCCGGAAGAGATCGGCATTCACAAGCACATGCGGGTTCTGCAACGGCGGTGTTGTGGTTGTGCCGTAGTGATGAATCACTCCCCAGCCGTCCATAATCATGTAACCGACAGGCTGGTTTCCGTTGTAGACCACTTCCAAATCACGCGCAAGATCGGCGCCGAATCCGCTCTCGACCAGACTTGCATCGAACAGACCTTCAGCATCGAACACCGTATCGATTACACCGTTACCGTTCAGGTCTTCCGCCGGTATCGTAATCTCTCGCATCCCCAAGCTGGGGTTATTGGGATCAATCCATACAAACTCAACCATTTCCGGGTCCAGAATTCCGTTCCCGTTCACATCTTCCGTGCTGAACGCAAAGATATCGTATTCTCCGTTTCCATTGCTGTCTTCCAGGAAAATGGAGCCATCTAACCGGACGCGGGGAGTATCTGCCGTGACTCGCGTATTCCCACTCGCGATGATCCGATCCCGAACCAAGTCACTAAAGAACGGCGCATCTCCGAGTGTCCTGACAAATCCATTACCCGCCAGGACATAACCGGACACCGTGTTGTTTGCCGTGGAAGTGATTTCCAGATCCCGCGCAATGTTAGAATCTAAGTAGAAATCATCTTCCACAGAAGGCGCGCTGGAGCCACCAATCGGCCCGATAACCCAGCCATCGGCATAAAGTTGATAATAAGTCCCCGTGGCGTCCCGTGCCTCGGCAAGCGCACGCATCCTGTCAGTTAAGTAAAAGAGGCCGCTCCCTACGGTCCCGCCTGGCGTGTGAATCGCCCCGAATCCGTCCATCACAAGATAGGGAACCGCTGTTCGGTGAGGCATGACATTGACAGGATTGCTCATATTCCCGGCCGCATCACGGGTAATCACAACAATCGTGTCGCGGTTTCTCGTATCCACGGTAACATAGAAACCTCCGGCGCTGTTGGCTGTTGTCACAGCCAGAAGCTCGAGAAGGCCGGCGTCACCGTAAATCGCCACCCTGCACCCTTGCTCTACAGCCCCATCCTGCCCCGTAATAGCATTCGCTGTGACCGAGATAAGATTCGGGTTGGGATCGACCGCCTCGACATCCAGCGAAACCGGAATCGGATCGGGACTGTAGTTGCCGAACTGGTCCATCAACGCAATAAATACCCTCTTGTGGCCCGAATAGGTCTGCGTACTCGCGCTCCAGAAGTTGTATCCCAGATTCAGGTTGTTCGCTCCCGGAATAGGAATGAAGTATCCCGGCGGCAATCCGATTCCAACCAAATTCCCATACGGAGCGCCGAGCAGCGCGTTCATGGGTTTCACGTCAAGCAACTGGATATTATGAATATCCCAAACATCGAGCGTTTCGCTGTCATCCTTGTTTGCGAGAACGAAGACGAAGTTCAACGCATCCGCTGGCAGCCTCGGACCGACCGTGGCAAAGTTCGGAAAGATATTCAGTACGTTCAGAATGTCCGGTGCTTCCGAACCATTCTGAACCAGCTGAACATCGTCATCCGTGAAGATCAAAGGAAGAACTGTGGCAATCTCGGGTCCGCTCCGGTCAAATCCGGAACCATCGCCCGTGGAGATCTTCATAGAGCCGATAAATCCACCGGTGAATGGATCCCGGGCAACCAGATAGAACTCTTTAATCAAGGTTGTCGAATTGAACACCGTAGCGTCCGGCAAATAAGTCGGGATCTGAAGAGGATGATCGAGACTCCCGTCCGCTTGGGAAATCGGTGGAAAATCGAGATCCGTAAGGGGAAGCCGGAACAACAACCCATCGGTTTTTTCGGCAAACGCCACAACCGCCACACCCGGCATCGGTCGCCCCGGATTCGCCGCATCTTCCACGACAACCTTCAGCTGAGCCGGAACCGTCGGACCGTTCAAGGTGAAATTGAGATTCGTGAATTTCACCAGAGAAACACCCGCAGCGGCTTTGCTCAGAACAACCTGCGTGTACTGACTGAAATTCCCGGCACGGTCAACTACCTGAATATAGACAATCTGGCTGGCGATTCCCTGAATGCTGACCGTAAATACACCGGCCCCATTGGAGCTCGTTTGTGCAATGGCGCCCGACAAGACTCCGGCCGGCAGACTCGCCACGACCTGCCCTGTCTGCGCTGTATTGAGAATGTCCGCATTGACCGAATCCAGGCCGATTACAATGATTCCGGAATTCGGTTCCGCCGTGCCCGTTATTGTCGTTGTGGGATATCCGACCGCTACATCGGCTTGGGTGACAACGGCGGGCTGAGCCGTATTATCGATGATCAATCTCGGCAGAAGACTGACGTTTCCTGCCGGATCGATCAGTGTGATATCAACGGTGGGAGAACGCGGAACATCGAACACAAACGAACCATCGGTTGCATCCGCCCAGGTTGTGCCGAGCCAGAAGGGTCCCCCTTCGCTGATGGCGTCCACTTGTTCTGCACGCACCACCAGTATCGAACCCGGTTCGACCACTCCCTGGATTCGCCCGACAAGCCCTGCGGCGGCCAGAGCCGCATTATCCTCGGCTTTTGCGACCGTCGGTCCCTCAAAAACTGTAGCCACCGTATCGGGATTTGTGAAAGCAATACCCTGTGCTGTGTTTCCGAAACGGTCTTGAACCAGGAGTGTCGCCTGACTTAAAGAAATATACATATCCCCACCCGCGTTAACCGCCTGGTGTATCTGCAGGGCGGACAACGCACCCTGATAATCGCAATTGGCGGAACCCACAACTACGACATTCCCGTCAACTGTCTGAACCGCATGGACACTGGAAAAAGCCTCCGCCGTGGTGGCCGGACCGTTGGCCATCGCCACCACACCTGCGGGCAAGGGGAATGTCCCATCCGGATTCCGACTGTTATTCGTTGTGAAAGTCAACGCGGCCGAGTCCAGGTCCGCCGTGACATCATCCTGAATCGCTGCGGTATAAACCTGACCCGCCTGCGTCGTAATCCGCAAGTAAAGTTTGCTTTCGGGATACAGAGTGCGTGTTGAAGGCGCGGTATCCGCAATCGTCGGACGGGAGGAACTCAAATCCGGTATCGACCACGGATTGATGTTGCCGTCGCTGACATACGTGTTGCGGACGTTCTTCAGACTCTGCGTGTTGAATACACGGTAATTCAGCCACTCGGTCTCACTACCGACCGCGCTGCGCGGTACGCTGAATACCTCCACTTTGGCTCTCTCGGGAACAGCGCCTGGGAGGCCTTCGAATTCGTCGGTGAAATTCGGCCGCTGAGTCAGAAGCGCCTTGCCGAAAGTGATACCCGCAGTATCCGACACAATGTCAATGAGCTTGTGCGGGTCCCCGCTCGCCGTAGTGAAATCGATGGTGAACGTGGCGGTGAACGGCGTTGCGGGCGTGGTCGGGTCCGTGATTTCAACCCGAAGCGTCTGGCCCTGAGCTCCCAAGGAGACGAGAATCGGGCTTTCCGAAGGCGCAGGGAACGATCCCAACGCGCCGGCGGTTCCACGGCCAACTTCGATGAAGGTCGGATATCGGACAATAACCGTGCTCCATCCCGGAACGGAACCCGTCAGTCCATAAATCGTGATCCTGGCCCCATCGTTCACGAGCAGGACATCGCCCACCCGCGAACTATCCGCCGGATTCTCCGTCTGCAAATGCACACGAGAAACCGTCGCATTCTGTGCCCACACCGGGGCAGACAAGAGGCTGCTTACCATCAACAACCCGCTCACAAGGGCAACCGTGGTGAAAAGCCTATCGGCCTTTTTCATTATCATTCCTCCTCAGGTTCCTGAGTTAAATCTACCCAGTGCTAGTCGCATCGAGCCGGCTTCGTTTCACAACGATCCGTCTTCGACCTTACTATACCCCAACAGCCTGGGAGAGAGCCACCGGGCTGTCGATTTCCACATCCTGCATTGCTTGACTCCGGATATCCTCCACCGTGACATTCACGGCGGAAACCGAATGTCCGATCATCTCTTCGATCCAATGTTTCACTTCACTCTGAAGAGTCGCCGCAATCTGCGGGATGGGCATTTCATCCCACAAAGTCACGTTCAAATCCACAACCACATCCCCGGCGCCGACCGCCACTTTCACTCCGCGAACCACATCGCCATTCCGTAAAAATCCCTCCGCCCGTTGAACATCCAAACCACCGATAGCCGCCACACCAGGCGCCCGACAGGCACACAGAGCGGCAATCGTGGCAAACACATCATCCGCGACACTCGGATCGCTCAAATTCGTCGTGGTGATCTCATCCATTTTCTCTTGGCAATTTCTCCGCTGCTATGGCTCCTTTAGCCACTCGATCTCTCATATATTTGCCGGCCTTAAATTGTACAATATTTCTTGCCGGAACGTCAGCAGATTCTTTTGTCACCGGATTCCTTCCCACCCGCGCCGGTGTGCGTTTCACCCGAAATACACCAAAATTACGAACTTCAATACGCCGCTCACGGGCCAGGGTTTCAATGAACGAATCAAATACGCATTCTACAATGGTCTTCGTGTGACTTTTTTTCTGGCGCGTCCGTTGCGCGACGATTTCAATAATTTCTTTTTTGGTCACGGCGATTTCTCTGTCTGCCCAGTGGCTCGAAAAGAATCCTTCTTCTTCCGTAAACACCACCTCTGCCTTCAACAGTGCGACACAGCGTCACAGCCTGCGCCGCATAATGAATTGCGGGGATGGGATTTGAACCCATGACCTCCGGGTTATGAGCCCGACGAGCTACCACTGCTCCACCCCGCGTCACTCCTTCTTAAACAGTCTCCAAACGACCGTACGTTCCTATCGTCCTCGACGCACCTGATTTCTAACGATTAAGGTAAATCTACAGTATAGCGATGCCCTTCTTATGTCAAGGCGAATTTTGCCTCCGCGGACACAGAAAAACACTCCCTGTCGGCATTATTCCAGGTTTATATCCCAAACGGACAATCCCGAGAAACCTGATCGGGAAGTGGACCGGTTATCCGGACCGCTTTCAAGACGGTTGTTCTTCCTTCGACTTGACAACCACTTCACCCTTTCGAGTATAGCCTAACCGCTCCCGAACCGCACCCTCCCAAGCCAGGGGATCCGTCTCCAGGGCTTTCGCCTCTGCTCGCAACCGATCCCGCTCCCTCGTCAGGTCCGAAATCTCCGTCTGAACACGCTTCACTTGCTTCTTAAAAACCGCCAAACGCTGATGCCGTTCGGCAACAAACCATCCACCGACAAGTACCGCTGCCACCAGCAGAATCATCAGGGCCGGTGTAAACAGGTCGTGCAGGATGCCGTTCTTCAGATTCATCTAAGTACCGTAAACTCAGACACTTGAACGTGCAAAAGCCTTCATTCCCATGAACCGGGCCGCATTGTCCAGCTGTTCCTCGATGCGCAAAAGCTGGTTGTATTTTGCCAGCCGATCCGTACGAGACAGTGACCCGGTTTTGATCTGCCCGGCGTTGGTTGCTACCGCCAGATCGGCGATGGTCGAATCCTCTGTCTCGCCGCTCCGGTGCGAAATAATACTCGTATATGAATGCCGTTTCGCCATCTCAATAACGTCCAGAGTCTCCGTTAAAGTACCGATTTGATTCAACTTAATGAGAATCGAGTTTGCGATTCCCTTGTCGAATCCCTGCTGAAAACGAACCGGATTGGTGACAAACAAATCATCGCCCACGAGCTGGATTTTACCGCCAAGTTTCTCAGTGAGCAGCTGCCATCCCCTCCAGTCGTTTTCGTCCATCCCATCTTCAATAGAAACAATGGGATATTTCTTGCACAGCCCCGCATAAAACTCGGTCAACTCCTCGGCCGTTTTTTCCGCGTCTTTCTCGGCTTTCAGGATATATTTTTTCTTCTGCTTATTATAGAACTCCGAGGCGGCGCAATCCAAAGCGATCGCAACCTGCTCACCCGGCTTATATCCGGCATTCTCAATGGCTTCCATAATCAGGCTCAGGGCCTCGGTGTTGTCTTTGACTTCCGGCGCAAATCCACCTTCGTCGCCCACTGCCGTATTCTTGCCCTGCGAAGACAGGACCTTCTTGAGCGCGTGGAATATCTCGGCTCCCCAGCGCAACGCTTCGGAAAAACACGGTGCCCCATGAGGCACAATCATGCACTCCTGGATATCCAGATTATTATCGGCATGAGCGCCGCCATTGACCACATTCATCATGGGAACCGGCAAAACACAGGCATTGCTTCCACCGATATAGCGATATAAAGGCTGACAAAAAGCCTCAGAAGCCGCTCGTGCTGCCGCCAGGGAAACGCCCAGAATGGCATTCGCGCCTAACTTTTTCTTGGATGGTGTCCCATCCAGCTCCAGCATCATCAGGTCCAAACCCCGCTGATCGCTGATATCCCATCCGATCAATTCAGGTTCAATGGTCTCATTTACATTCTTGACCGCTTTTAGAACACCTTTTCCGCCATAGCGTTTCTTGTCTCCATCCCGCAACTCCAGGGCCTCATGCTCACCCGTGGAAGCGCCGGAGGGTACAATCGCTCGACCCATGATTCCATTATCCAAATGCACTTCTACCTCAACCGTCGGATTTCCACGGGAGTCCAGAACTTCGCGGGCGTGAACCATTGTAATGATGAAATAGTCAGGCATTGATGTGTCCTTTCATTGCATCCCGTGCCTTAAACTGAACCAATTTCACGGGAGTGAGCATAACTTCCGATAGAATAACGAATTAACGGGCTTCTGTCAACATCGCATCTCAATATCTGTCCGCGCACAATGAAAATGTCAACACAGCGCCCACCGTTGAAACGGTGGGCTATTGTCCTCCGTCCTTCGGACGGTTCGGTAATAGCCCGACGATTTATCGCCGGGCATTTCTCCCCAATCCCCAATCGACAATCCCACCGCTCTGGAAGTGGCCTATTGTTCGGCGATAGACTTTGTTTGAGGGTTACACAAGGCTCAGGTTCGATATTTTGTTTGTTGAGGAAAAACAATGCGAGAGGCTTCGCAAACGTTGCATAAATTGATTCACCGGCAGACTCTCTTATGGCTGATGCCGGTGTTGCTTGTCTCCGCGGGCTGTAAGACCGTTTCGCCCCGGAAGGCTCCTTCCGCCATGATGGCCCCGCCTGAAGTTTCCTCGGTTACGCCGCCTGTCCAGCCGGAAACGTCGGTTGATGTGGAACCACCGGCGACGGTCGAGGACATCACCGGGGAGCGGAAACTGACCAAGGGGCAAGAGAACCTGATCCTTCAGGAGCTATGGGCCGGAACACTGGCGCACCAGAAAGGGGAGATTGAGGAGGCCCGTCTCCACTATCAACGGATTCTTGACATTGTGCCGGATTCTCCTCATGCGCTATGCCAAATGGCAAAGACTTATTTGGAAACAGAGAATTATGATGAGGCATTGAAGTATGCGGAGAAAGCGGTCCAGGCGGATCCCTCTAAGACCGATGCCCTCGAGATCCTGGGCCAGGCGTATGCGCAGAAAAAAGAATATGCCAAAGCCGCCGAGCAGTACCGGCGGATTCTGGAACTAAACCCGCATTCCATTCCCGCTTTGCAGCAGCTGGCGGAAATGCGGGCGCTGGATGGAAAAGTCGATGAGGCGGTGGAGATCTATCGGCAGCTGGTCGTGGCCGATCCGGGCCGATCCGGGCTGTATTATTTTTTCATTTCCTCGATTCTGACCGATGCGCAGCGGTATCCGGAAGCGATTGAGGCTTTTCTGAAACTCCTTGATGAGTACCCCGATCATTACAAAACCTATTTTGATATTGCCGATTTATATGAGAGGCTGGGCAAGGTCGATGAAGCAGTGGATGTTTTTCTTCGCGCTTTGAAACAGGGACCGCCGCCCCAGGTGGAGACACTGGTGCGTTCACGCCTGGCCCGTCTGTATTTACGTCGCGGCTCGCGCGCGGAGGCCTATGCGCAATATGCGCGGATTCGCCAGCTGAATCCGGAGGACAAAAGCGCCGTGTCTACCATGGCCCTGCTCCTTCTGCACGACAAGGAGTATGACCGTGCGCTCGGCCTGGCGGATGAATTGCTCGCGGCGGACCCCATGGATCTTCAGTCCGTCTTGCTCAAATGCGACATTCTCGCGCAAAAAGATCAGTGGAAAGAGAGTGCGGACCTGTTCCTCAAGTCTTTTCAGGATGTCATTGAGCAAGTCGCCAAAGGACAATTTACACCGGACCGCGCGGATGAGTTTTGTGCCGCCCTGCTGGAGGCCAAAACACGGGTTTTGTTTATCCGATCCCAGCGGGTCGATGCGCTGATTGGGGTACTGCGTGATGGAATTCAAAAATGTCCCGAAAGTCGCTATTTCCCGCTGGCGCTCCTTGTCACGCGCGTGGAGGCCGATCAGAAAGACGCTCAGCTGACCGAGGAGATCGAACAGGTCCTTCGGCAATGGGATTCCTCGGTAGGAGAGAACGATCGCAAGAATTATCTGCTTTATCTCGCGGCATTATACGAGAATGGGACCCTCGGAACTCTCTCGGAGGGCGAATTTGCGCCGATCGTCATCGACATTCTTCTTCAGGCATCCGAGAAATTCACGGATGATGCCGCCTCTCCCCTGATCCTCTCTATTCTTCAGTTCAATGCAAACGACTGGGCCAATGCGGAAAAATCCCTTTTGCTTGTGACACAACGAACCCCCCCCAGCGATCCCAAACACCAGGAGGCGCTTGAACGTCTGGCATTGGCCTGCGAGAAAATGAAACGGGTGGATGATGCGGTTGGTGTGATTCGCAAGATGATTGAAATCGCGCCGGAAAAAGCCTCCCCATATAATATGCTGGGATATCTGTATGCGGAAAATAACCGGAACCTGGAAGAGGCGGAGACCCTTGTCAAGAAAGCCCTGGAAATTGCCCCGAACGACGGGAATTTCATCGACAGCCTCGGATGGGTGTACTATCGCCAGGGCCGATATCAGGAAGCGTTAGACACATTGATTCTTGCCAGGCAGAAAAGCGGGCAAGACCACCCGGTGATTTGCGACCACTTGGGAGATGCCTATCAGGCGATGGGAAAGATACCCGAAGCAGTTGAACTCTGGCGGCGCGCTCTCGAAATCGGTCCGCAGTATCCGTTCGATTTCACCCCTGAATTCAAGCGCGCTGTGGAAGACAAAATCCGCAAATCGGAACAGCAACTGACACCATGAATCTCTCAAAAGAACCTGACACGGTGGCGGACCTTCTTACCGCCCTGAAGGAGGTTTTGTCTCCCGAACGGATTCAGCACTGTATCGGTGTTCGGGACACCTCGGTGGAGTTGTACCGGGCCTGGAATGGGGATTCGGCGGACATCGAAATCCTGGCGCAAGCCGCGCTTCTTCACGATGTGGCGAAAGAAATGGATGGCGAGGCGATGCGGCAGGCGATTGCCGAAGGCTGGATTGTGTTCGGTAATGACCTGCTGGAAACGCGCGGCCTGGTTCATGCGCCTCTGTCGGCAGTGTACGCGGAGCGCCGGTTCGGCCTGCAAGACAGGGACGCTCTGTTTGCCATCGCCTATCATCCCACGGGGCATCCCGATTTCGGCGATCTGGGCCTGGCGATTTTTCTCGCAGACTATCTGGAGCCGAACCGGACATTCGAGAACCACCGGGAAGTGTTGCTTTCATTGGCATACAAGGACCCTGTCCCAGCTGCGTTGGAAGTTGCCCGGCAGAAAATCGACATTATGAAACTGAAGAATCGCTCCCCGCACCCGGTCTCAATCGCGTTTCACGATCACTTGCAGCAACGCCTCGAACCGGAAAAAGCCGCCGGTAAAATGCCGCTGTGACCTAAAGATATCTCCCTGTATCTCTCCCGGCGGAATAGAGAACAGTACGATTGTTCGTGATTGAGTCCGCAATCCGCCTCAATCCACTATTCATCCTTCGTCCTTCATCGTTTACAATCGGCGCCATGCCACATGAGCCGATCCACCCGATTATCGAATTGACCGAACAGGAGGCCGCAAGCGTTCTGTCTTCGTGGCTGGACCGCGAGGTGCAGGTTCATGCTGTGCGTCGGCTGGTCGGGGGGTGTGTCAATACGGTGGTGCGGGTGGATTTCGATGGGGATGAGGTGGTTGTGAAATTGTCGCGCCTGGTGGGAGACTCGAAACTGGACGAGGAATGCGATGTCCTGAAATTCTTTGAGCAAGTCCCCTCGTTTCGTGTCCCGCGCCTGTTGTATCGGGATATTTCGGGCCGGTCGGTTCCGTACTCTTTTTACATAATGGAGTACCTCAATGGAGTGAACATGGCGGATGCCTCTTCCATGCTGGGAGCCGGGGACCGTATGGTGATCGAGCGGGAAATCGCCGAGGCGGTGGTGAACCTGCATGAACTCCGTCGTGAGCAGTTCGGCCCCTGTACCGGCGACGAGCAGGATCGGAAATGGAGCGCCTGTTTCGGTCGGCGGTTCGACCGCACTGTTGCGCAAATCCGCGAGAAACAACTCCTTGAACCGAATATCCTGGAACAGGTTATAGAAATTAAAAGGGCCTTTTGCCCCCTGTTGGATACGGCGGCTGCGCCGGCGCTGACCCATGGAGATATTTGGGCGACAAATATCATTCTGTCGCCTGCAAGCGGGGCTTGGTCGCTGGGGGGATTTGTCGATCCGGGCGGGCTGTTTGCGCACCCGGAATATGAACTGGCGTACCTGGATATCTGGAACACAGTGGGAAGGACTTTTCATGAGATTTACCGGTCTTATCATCCGATTGAGCCGGGTTATGAGTTGCGTAGACTTTTCTACTGGCTTCATACATTGTTGATTCATGTGCGTGCATTTCAGTCCGATTACTATCGTTCCGCTGCGCACCAGTTAATCGAGCAAATGATTCGGATGGTGAGGAAAGGGAGATAGACGGTTGATACCCCCTTCAATCCCCCCGTAAACGGGGGGAAGAGTTTCGCGGCCAACGGGGGAACATTTTCCCTCCCCGTTTACGGGGAGGGCCGGGGAGGGGTTCTTGACGGTGTTGGTGGGGAGGGCTGGCGGTTCTTCAGTCCACTTTGTCCACAATGTTCGCTCCGGTTTCCGCCGGAATGATGGGGAACATGGGACATTATACAATATGGAGGTCACATTACATGCATGTCGGTATTATCGGTGGCGGAATGACCGGACTGGGCGCGGCGGATGAGCTCTCGCGCAACGGGATTCGCTGCACGGTTTTCGAGAAGGACAGCGCTCTTGGGGGATTGGCCGGGTCGTTCCAAATCGACGGGGTGTACCTGGAGAAGTTCTATCACCATTTGTTCACCAGCGATACCGCCGCGAAAGAGATGATCGAACGTGTGGGGCTGGCGGACGACTTGCAGTGGCTGCCGACCTCGAACTGTTACTATCTCAACCGGATATACCGTCTCAGCACCCCCCTGGACCTGCTTCGATTTACTGCCGTCGGATTCATGGATCGCATTCGCCTGGGCGCGTTGGCTCTCAGGGTCCGAACGGTGAAAGACTGGAGACCGCTGGAGCAGATCACCGCGCGTGACTGGCTCATACAAATGGCCGGGGAAGGGGTTTACCGTGGGGTGTGGGAGCCGCTGCTGCGCGGCAAATTCGGGCGCTATGCCGATGAGGTGGCGGCCGTGTGGATCTGGAACAAACTGAAATTGCGCGGCGGGTCGCGTGGCAGCAAACAGGAAGAACGTCTGGGGTATGTTCGCGGGGGATTCGGACGGGCGATTGATTTGTGGGAGAAGCAGCTCCGCGAACGCGGCGTGGCGTTCCATTTGAATTCGGAGGTGAGCCGGGTTCAGGCGGAGAACGGTTCCGTAACCGGCCTGGTGGCCGATGGGCAATTCCTCGCTTTCGACAGTGTTCTGATGACTGCCGCTCCGGAAATCCTGCTTCAACTTGCCCCGGATCTCCCATCGGAATACCGGCAACAGCTCGCCAAAATCAAGTATCTTGCGAATACCTGCCTTGTGATGCGCCTGGATCGATCCCTTTCAGATGCGTACTGGTTGAATGTGGGAGATCCGTCGATCCCGTTCACCGGCGTCATCGAACACACCAACATGCAGCGACCGGAGGACTATGGCGGGGCGCATATCGCTTACCTGTCGCGGTACCTGGATACGGATGATCCTTATTACCAAATGAATGCAGAGCCGCTTCTGGACGCCTATTGTCCGTATCTGGAACGGATGTTCCGTGGGTTCAGCCGGGACTGGGTCAAACAGGTGTGGAGATGGCGGGAACGTTACACCCAGCCGTTGATCGGCTTGAATTACTCCAGGATCAAGCCGCCGTTTGAGACTCCGCTCAATCACCTCTGGCTCTGCTGCATGGCTCAAGTTTACCCGGAGGATCGGGGAACGAACTACGCAATTGTCTACGGTCGGAAGGTCGCCGGGGAGATGCTTCGGATGAGCGGATAACGCGGTTCTTGGGTAGGAGTGTCCGCGGCGCTGTCACGCTTTCTCGATCCACCCCTCGGCGCCGCAACGGGGCACGACCGGGTATTGGTCGTACGCGGCGCACACAGGGAGATCGGCTCCCAATCCGAGACCTTTCAGCGCCCGCCCGTGCCGGGATTGTTCCAGAACTGCAAGCGGATCGTCCTGGTGCGATTGAAAATAGTCCAACGCAGCGACCGCCGAGTCGGCGAGATCGAATCGCGAGGGCGAAATGCTTTGCAGGCCGTTCAGGATTCCCCCGGCGGCGAAGAAATCCTCCAGGCCAAACTCCCCCTCCTGACCCGCGCAAACACAGAGAATCCGTGCAGGCGAATCGGATTCCAGGCGGCTGTGCAGGAACTCCACAACTGCCGAAAGGTTCACCAAAGCGCCCGCGATGACACATCGCGCTGTATGGGAACGCACAAGCGCGACGGTTCCATTGGTTGTTTTCAGTACGATCCGTCGGTTACGGACCCGTTCGGGCACAAATTCACGCGGGGAGTTCCCCAAGTCAAATCCCTCCGGCGGGAGACCGCCGACTTCGCCGCAAAGCAGCGCCGACTCCCCATCCCGGCGCAGGTTCTCGGAAACCCGAACGGCTTCCTCTACCGTCATTACCGGAAAAATCCCACGCGCCCCGGAATGAAGCGCGGCGGCAATACTGGTTGTCGCACGGAGCACGTCGATTACCACGACCACGCTTTGCTCCAATGCAAAATGGGCCAAACCGTTGGGTATTATGACAACATCTAGTGGAATCATTGTTCTAAGTGCTGAGATAAGAATCCTGTCGGTATCTCCCCGAAAATCAGCCGGAGGATCCGGATGAAGGGTCCGGGCCGGACGGCGAATCGGTTGTTCCTTCCGATGTTGGATCATCTGTGGTACGCGGTCCCGATTCGAGTGCATCCAGCCCGCTGCACAGAGCATCCCGCGCTTCCTGCACCGTTGGAAATCCACGAATCTCCCCCAGTACTTCCAGGCACCAGGACTGCGAGCTGACCACCGCCAGGGCATACGCGAGATCCTGCTCATTCAATTCGCTTCGCAGTCGGGTACAGAACTTCTCGACGGAGATTCGGTTTATGTCCGTCAATCCTGAAAAATCCACGAGGACGAGACATTGACGGATATCGTGGACAACATCCTTGGCCAGATCGATCGCCGCGCCCGGTGTAAGCTTGCCTTTTACAGAAAATGTTCCAACTCGCTCCGAGTAAGAGAAATCGGCGCGCAGAGGTGGGTTGCGTTTTTGTGCCAGGGGATAAGTTCGACCTTCGTCCGACACATTGTCGAATCGAACCGCGAATTGCTGTTTCGCCGGAAGTACCCGCGTGATCTCGCCCTTCGATCGTCGAAGCCTGAATTGTCTACCCAGCTTTTTCAGCATGGTCTCAAAACGCTGCACGTCGGGGGCCGACAACAATGGGGCCAGTTGTTTGAATCCCTCCACGTCCAGACCTTCAATCAACTCCAGAACAAGCCCCTTTTTGATCCCACCATGAGATGGGAATCCCGCCAATAAACTCCCGCTTAAACTGAAATCCACCATCTGTGCTCCCCAGCACAGGAGAGAACCTTCTTCGCGAACCAGAACGGGACGGTTGATGACACGGCGAGGCGCACGGGATGGAAATCGCGCGGTCGAACGAGGTTTGAACATGTCTCAATCCTGGATTCCGGCCCACCTGAATCGATCCCGCCCCCAGTGAAGCGGATGTCTATTAGCCGGTCATTCTATCTGCAATCCCCCAGACCCGACCGAACTCAATAAATTATGCGATATTCCTGCATCCGACAATACCAGCTGTCGTTTCTATGTCGGCGCCCGGATTTACATAACAGTTTTTTCACCTCTGTCTGCCTCAAGCGGATGATGGTTCTATCAAATGGTCAAGGATTCAAGGAAGGGGGTGGCAGATTTCTTCTCGGATGCTGCGGAAGTCAGAATATCCAGTTGATATAATTCCAGGCGGTTCATCACCAAACCGATGATTTTGCCGCCGGAGGAATGAATGCGACGCACGGCCATTTGAATTTCGCGCGATGTGGATTGTCCGCTGCCGGATATGAACAGGCTGACATCCGTCATGCTGCCGAGCAGCGCCGAATCGGCGGCAATCAATCCGGCCGGAGCATCCACAAGAATCCGGTTGAATTCCTTTTCCAACTCCGACAGAAGCTCCCGCATTTTCGGCGATCCGATCAGCTCCACGGGGTCGCAGGTCACCCGGCCTGCCGGAAGGATTGTCACACCGAGGATATCCACGCGCTTTAATGCGTCCTGGATGGGAAGAGAACCCGTAAGCAGATCGCACAATCCCGGAACAAGATCTTTTTCAAACAGGGAATGAATCTGGGGTGAGCGCAGGTTGCCGTCTACCAGCGCCACGCGATGCCCTTGCTGGGCCAGAACGGATGCCAGGTTGACGGCGACAGTTGTTTTACCTTCCCCCGGTCGTGCGCTGCAGAGAGAGACTTTTCGAATCCCCTGCCGTTCGAGCGCCAGGTCCAGAAATCTCCCTAACGACCGGAATGCTTCCGCCGTGGGAGAATGGGGCAAGTCCTGGGTTATCCGGCTGACTGAAAGCGGACGGGGTATTTTGAAGACCGGGATCGCGGAGACTGTCGGCAACCCGGAAGCCCGTGATGCCTCATCGGGACTCCGCACCTTGCGGTCATGGAATTCGAGGAGGCACGCCAAAGCAATGCCGCCGCACAAGCCGCAGACCAGCGAAATCAGAAGCATAAACTGGGGCGAATGCCTTTGCGGTGTTGCGGACGCTTGCGCCCATGAATGCACCCGAACTTCCTTGATCCGGACAGGATGGTCGTTTTCCCCGGAGGCTTTCTCCCGATTGATTCGTTCCGACAACGCCTCTCGTTCGGAGCGCATTTGCTCCAATTCGTCCTCCAGCGAAACGATGGTTGAATAGCGCTGGTTGTCTTTTTCCAATTGTCCTGCCAACTGCGTGTGTTGGTCTTCCAGCGCGGTCAGTTCACGACGCGCCTGCTGTTGTCGCGCCTTCGCCCGTTCGATGATTCGGTTTTCCTCATTGCGGATTTCGGTTTCGAGTGCGTCACGTTGACGCTGGAGCGTGATGTAAGTCGGGTGACGCCTCCGATAGCGTTTCGAGACCTCTTGCCATTTCGCGTCGATTTCCTTCCATTGTTCTCGAAACCGGTCGAGGTTCTCGGACCGGAGGATTTCCCGATTGACTGTGCCGTCCGCCCGAAACAGGCTGTTGTAGTTCATTTCGGATTCAACCGCTTCCGCTTCGGCAGTTCGCAACCGATCCACGAGCTCGGTTTGTCGGACGACCGTATCGGAGATGCTTTGCACAATCTCCGCGACGCTTCGGCCTTCTTTGAGAGTCTCAATTCTCTCTTTAATCTCCCGAATCCCTGTGTCGATCTTCGCAAAGGTTTCTCGGTCTTCCGCCGGGAGGGAAACCGTAAAACCGGCCCCCGCTGCGATTTCCTCCGCGATCGCATTGGCAAACGACGCCGAAATAATCGAGTCCGGAGAGGTAAACTCCACATAGACCAAATCTTCTTTTTCAGCGTCTCCCCGCACAGCCACCTGGCATAAGAATGCGCATGTGACCCGACGTTGAACCGCAGGGGGCAGACTCTCCAGGGTTCGACTGCCGGAGGCCGTCGAGATTCCTGACCGTGACAACATCCATCTTTTCGGTCGGTTGAGCACGTCCATTTTCCGGACGATTCTTCCCGGAAAATCGTCCTGACTGATACATCGTTTCAGTTCATCCGCGAGGGCATTCGAATCGGGTGGAGTTTGTCCGTCCGTTGTGGCAATCGTTTCAACGTGTAGACAGGCCGTGGCGCGGTGGGATGTTTGATGCAGGCGATGTGTTACAAATACCGAAGCGGCTGCGGCAGCGGTCACCCCCAGAACAACCCCCCGATGCCGATACAAGAGGGAAACGGCGGAACGCAGGCGGCCGATAAACTGTTTGAGGGCGGAACGCGATTTCATACGCCTCACCCGGATTCAGATGCTTTGTTTCGAACGAGAATAACATCTCCCTCTTGAACGGATATATCCTCTGCCGTCGCGGATTGAATTGTGGCGAGCGGGTACTGCATCGTCCGGAGCGGGCTGGGACGGATCAGTTTCAACATTTCTTCGTTACGGTTCTCTTTGAATGCGATCGACGGAAGAATCTGTTTCAGGGTCAGATCGTCTTCCCACTGTCGAACCCCCGGCTCGACCACGTTCCCGCCCACATAGTACAAACCTTTTCCCAGCACAGTCACACAGTCCCCATCCTGCAAATCCAGGTCTTTGGCCCGCAGGTTGTTTCGAATTGCAGCCGGATCGACCAGGATTTCATCGGTTCCTTCGCGTCTCACAACAATCCATCCGGTCAATTCGTTTTCCTTCAGACCCGCCTCGGCCAGGAAATCGAACAGCGTAATGCGTACAATCCTGGCTACATCCACCGGCTCCTTGACCGCGCCGGTGAGCCTGATCCGTCCGGCTTCAGGGACAATAATCTCATCGCCGGGACGCAACATGAAATTGAGCATCTTGCCCGCAAGTCCCTTGGAAAAAAGCAGGTGACGGTCAATCCGAACTTCTCTGGGACGTTTCCGTCCGCGAAGAATGATCTCCGAGGCCGCGCGGTCTTCCAGAATCCCGCCTTGATGTTCAAGGGCATCTCGAATCCGCATTTTCTCCTGTAACGGTGTTGCCCCCGGCTGCCCCACAGCTCCCTGAACCTCCACGACATATCCCGGGCGCTCTTTGATTTTCACACTCGCACGGGGAGTCCAGAGGTATTCCTCATCGACCAGGCGTTTCTCAATATGTCGGGCCAGCTCCGTCGGAGTTTTCCCTGCGGCCTCCACCTTCTGCAACAGCGGAAATTGGAAAGTTCCGTCACGGCCCACTTCGCGAGTCATGGTCAGCATGGGTTCGTCCTGAACTTCGATTTCGAGAATATCTCCCACGTCGATCACAAACTCATCTGCGGCCCAGACATAACCGCTGAAATTCAATGAGACAGGGATGAAAAAAACGACCAGGATGGGCAGAATCTTCCTGAGGAGGTCAACAATGGAGGCAGTTGTATTCATTCGCTCCGTGCTTTCCCGAAGATTCAAGACCGGCGCCGAATACCGTCCGGCGGACTACCCGGCGCCGATCTGCAATCAGTTCATAGTGACTTGGGCACGGCATCCCATGCCCGATGCTCTCCCGCGTGCTTGTGCCGATCAGGCCGCTCCACCCTCGGCTTGCCCCCAGCCGGCAGAGTAGCCGGACGGCAGGGGAACATTCGCCTCTATTCTATGTTCCCGCATCCGGATTTCGCAATAGATATGCCAATCGCGGCTTGGCGCTCTTCCCAGAACGTCCACAGTGAGGCATCCTGTGCCGGAACTTGTTACAGGGGCGGAGCTCACATGAAATCCTTCCTTCGAAAACTCTTCCGAAATCCGATCCTCATGGATTACGGAATGCTTGTGGTTCTCCTTGTGGTCAGCCTCTTTCTCAGCTGGGCCACCTATCGAGAGGGGGAGGCCATCACGGGAGTGGAAGGGGGCAGAAGTCTGGCCGAGAGCGCAGCCGGTCGGTTCCCCGGCGGTGTCTTCATCGTCATTTCCTCTAACACCGGCGCCGATTCTTCCGCATTGCCCGATTCGGAGTCGGTCCTGAAAACCTTGAACGATCTTCACTGCACCGTGGCGGCTGTCATTCCCGCCGCGGATTCGCTTCCGGCCTTTCGACGGGAGGTCCGCGAGGCGTATCGAAATCAAGCAAAAATAGACGGGATTATTCTGGTCGATTCGTCGAAGGAGCGTTGGCTGCGGTCTGCCCTGCGCGGTCTCGAAACCGAACGGGAACCTGCCGTGATTCTTCCGGTTCGTCGTAAGGAATCCGTTTTCCTGAAACAAGAGAACCTGGTCAACATTGTCCGCCAGGCATCTGTCATTGCCATCATTGCTGCCGGAATGACGATGGTCATTATCACAGGTGGGATCGACCTGTCCGTGGGGTCTCTGGTGGCGTTCTCCGGTGTGGTGACGGCGCTTTGCCTGAAACAGGCGGGCGGTGTTCCGCTTGTCGGATTGATTGCGCTGATTTTTCTTTTCGGTGGAATGGGAGGATTCAGCCTTGGAATGGTATTCGGAAGAAGACGATGGGGGCTGCTTGCCGGGGTCGCAATATCCATATTTCTTGCTTTTCTTTCAGGAACATCTGCGCAAAATCATGTCCTTGGGATCAGACCGGTTCTGCCGGCCACGGTTCAGGCCGTGAAAGATGCCGCGCAAAGTCAGGCCGGTGGTTTGTATCTGTTTTATGATGGGGCCAAGCCGGGTGCGCAGGAGTTTATTGAAAAACTCAAGCAGACGCTCGCCACACAGACTCAAATCCCCGTTCTGGGCGAACGATGTGTTCTCGCAACCGAATCCGTCTCCGTTGAAGAGGCCGCCAAAGAGGCCGCCGAAGAAATCCTCGGTTCCCAGCCCGACTTGAAAATCCTGTTCGGCATGGATCGGGACATTCATTCCGGTCTGAATCGCGCCATTGATGCGGTCGGCGCAACCGAGCGCCTCGTCGCGGTTCGTGCCGTAACCGATAAAACCGGGCTTGTTTTATTTGCCGTGGTTGTGGGGATTCTGGTGGGCTGCCTGGGCGGGGCCATGTCCGGTGTCGTGATTACAGGCTTCGGGATACCGCCGTTCATCGCGACCCTGGCGATGATGCTGGTCGCGCGCGGGATCTCACGATATCTATGCAGTGGCGTGCCGATCTGGGATCTTCCGGAGGAATTTGAGTTCATCGGGAACGGGTATCTGTTCCAGGAGGCGCTGGGAAACAAGATGCCTGTGCCGGTGGCCGTTATGATTCTCGTTTTTCTGGTGGGGCATTTTGTTTTGTCCGACACACGTTTTGGAAGGTATCTTTATGCCGTGGGTGGAAATGAAGAAGCGACCCGGTTGTCGGGTATTCAGGTCAATGCGGTTAAGTTCTTTGCGTATGTCATTACGGGCGGGCTGTCTGCGGTTGCCGGGATTATCATGGCCGCGCGGCTGCAATGCGGTCATCCTGAAACGGGAGCGCTGTATGAATTGTATGTCATCGCGGCGTGCGTGGTCGGCGGAACCAGCCTCATGGGAGGACAGGGCAAGATCCTCGGCTCGCTGATCGGGGCGCTCTTGATCTGGGTGATCTTCAACGGATTGAATCTTCTTTATGTGGACAGCTATTTACAGCAGGCCATTCTTGGATTAGTGATTTTCGTGGCCGTTTTGTTGGACCAGGCCAAGAAGCGTTTTTCAGGCTGAGGAGACGCCATGCTGCGGCGACGCAAACTCAAAACAGTCCGACTGTTTTTTTTGACACTTTATACGGCGTTGATCTACCTGCTGATCAAGATCCGGGGCAAAATCAAGGCCTGAACGGCAATTCGATTCCTGCGCGGGAATCGGAGGAAATGGGCATCCCATGAGAGAAATCACGGTCAATCTCCACGAACGCAGCTACAAGATTCTTGTTGAAAAAGGCACGCTTCAACGGGTTGGACGACGTGCCGAGCGGTTGGGACTGCACTCGCCCATCGCGGTGATTACCGATCCCACGGTGCAGAATCTCTATGGGGACGTGATCTGCACAATGCTTCGGAACCAGGGATACCAGTTCGGCCTGCTCTGCATCCCCGGTGGGGAAGCCTGTAAGAATCTCGATACGGTGCGGGTGTTGTACGATCAAATCATTGACCTTGGTGTCGAACGTCAGGGCGGTATTGTCGCTCTCGGCGGAGGGCTGGTGGGCGATGTCGCGGGATTTGTGGCTGCAACCTACCTGCGCGGAATTCGTTTCATCCAGGTGCCGACCACTCTCCTGGCCCAGGTCGATGCCAGTGTGGGTGGAAAAACCGGCGTGGATCACCCCAAGGGGAAAAACCTCATTGGTGCGTTTCATCAGCCCAGCCTGGTTTTAATCGACCCCTCCACGCTCAAGACCCTTCCCACGCGGGAACTCCTCTGCGGCCTGGCGGAAATCATCAAGCATGGAATCATCGGCGATCCCAAAATCTTCGCGTTTGTTCAAAAGAACCTGCGCGAACTGCTTTCGGTTGACGAGGAAACCTACGCGGACCTGGTCGCACGGAACTGCCGGTTTAAAGCGAAAGTGGTGGAACAAGATGAAAAGGAAGGCGGGTTACGCGCCATCCTGAACTTTGGGCACACCATCGGACATGCGATTGAATGTCTCACCGGCTACACTCGGTATCTTCATGGGGAAGCAGTTGCCATCGGGATGCTGGTCGAGACTCTTATCGGCGTTCGGATGGGAATCTCTTCGGAAGAGCTGTTTGAAGAGATTTTTGCCGTGATCCGTGATGCGGGATACCCGCTTGATCTACCCGATGTTTCTGCGGAGCAAATCGTCGAAGCCATGCGACGCGACAAGAAAGTTGTGCAGGGGACCATCCGTATGGTCATTCCCAAACGTCTCGGACAGATCGAGGTCCGCGAAATCAAAGAGGAGCGACGGATCCTGGAATCCTGGAAAGACTTGCAGAGTCGGCTGCGAACAATCGGAACTTCCGACAAGATGGATGCCCCAACCCGCAATGTGGGGGCCACAACCTGAGACGTTTTTTTTCGATGACACATTCATGACCCGAATTGCGATTGTATCGACGGAACTCCCTGTGTTTCTGCCCGCGCCGACGGCCGGCGGCGGTGTGCGGATTGGGGGGATTGGAGCCGGACTTGCCGACCGGGGACATGAGGTTCTTTATTTTATTCCTCGGTCTGTACTGGGAGAAATCACACACGAGCAGGTGCGTGTTTATCTTCCCGAAACGCTGGATCGCGCTCTTGCCGAGTCCGGGATAGAAATCGCCCTGTTTGAGCAATGGCAGCCTCTCTCGTTCCTGAAAGAGCGCCTGGAAATTCCGACTGTTGTGGACTTGCCCGGCCCGCTTCTGTTGGAATATCTGTGGCGGGAGCCGGGGGCGGTAAACCGGCATATCATGGACAAGATCCGCTGCCTGTCTCTTGCGGATGCGTTCCTGATCGCAACGCCGCGACAGGAGTATTACTACGCGCCCTGGCTGCTTCTTGCCGGTGTGGATCTGACAAAGCGGCGTCCCATTCTCTGCCCGTTCGGTTTGCCGCTCCTGCCGAAATGCCGACAGGGAGTTGTGGCCGATGAACCGCGATTTTTCTTCGGCGGCGTTTTCTGGCCCTGGCAGAATCCGGCCCCGGCGCTACGCGTTGTCCTGGAGCGGATGAATCGCCTCCGACGGGGGCAACTCGTCATTGTCGGCGGCCCGCATCCGTATCACAGCCATCCGCACACCGAGGCGGAATTGTGGGACATCCTGGACAACCTGCACACATCGTTTCTCGGAACCCTGCCGTTTCAGGATTATGTGAATGAACTGCGCCATTCCGCGGTGGCCCTGGATCTCGGACCCTCCACGATAGAACGCAGCATTGCCTGTCCGCTTCGGACCGGCACGGCGCTCTGGGCGGGGACGCCCGTGATGATCTCTCCTGACTCCGCCTGGGCGGATGGTGTCGCTCAGCATCATGCCGGGTGGATCATCCCCAGCGCGACAGATCCGCTGTTTATCGAAACAGTGGATGCCATCCTCAAAGAATCGGTGGATATTAAAATCCGCAGCGAAGGGGCGCGTACCCTTACCGAACAGTCTCTCGATGCAAAAATAAATGCCGCCGATCTGGACCGATATGTTTATAGTCCCGAGCGCAGGGAGGTCTCTCCCATACGACTCGACAGCCGGTCTGTCGAGCGTGAAGACCTTCTCCGTCTGTTGCAGCGAAACATAGCGGAGTTGGAGAATCAGCAAGACCGCTTGCAGGCCGATCTCGATTCGATCCGCTCCCATCCGCTTTTCCGACTCTACAAACGATTGCGAACATTCATCTGAAAGGAATCTTTATGAAAACACACACGCTTGTCCTGGTTACGCTGTTCCTGTCCATCGGGACAACTGTTTTTGCTCAGGGTCAGGCTTCCGACCAAGGATTTGTACCGTTATTCAACGGGACAGACCTGAGCGGCTGGCAGCTCGCGGGCGGAGAGAAAATGTCGTTCTCCGTGCGGGATGGCGCGATCTATTGCGACGGGACTGCGAACTATCCGCACTGGCTTCGGACGGAACGCATGTATGAGAACTTTGTTCTTCGTTTCGAATTCAAAGTTCCCGGCTGGTGTGAGAACGGCCTGTATATCCATGCTCCCCTGTTCGGGCGTTGTTCGAATGTGGGACTCGAATTTCAGATCAGTCATGATGTCGGCACCAGTGTGAAATCCACCGGCGCGATTTTCCCCGTTGTTCCTCCCATGGTGGCGGCCGCCAAAGACAAGAACCAATGGAACTCGGCGGAGATTATGATGAATTGGCCGATCTACCAAGCCACTCTGAACGGCCAGGTCATTCAAAATGTCAACCTGGAAGAACACCCGGATCTCCAATATCGACCGCGTTCGGGATATATCGGCCTTCAGGACAACGGGTGGGAAACCGGATTCCGCAATCTGTCCATCCGGGAATTGCCGGGGCAGGAGCAGTGGATTTACCCGCTGAACGGCAAGGACCTGGATGGATGGGAACTGCTCGGAAGACACTCGCCGAATGGGGGCGGGCAATGGCGCATGGAAGATGGCGCGCTGGTTGCATCCAACGGGGATGGTCACCTGGTGAACAACCTGGACTTCAAGGATCTTGAGATTCAGCTGTATGTCCGCACGGAGGACATCGCGAACGGCGGAGTCTTCTTCCGCTGGAAGGATGAAAAAGATCGGGGGTATGAGATTCAGATCTTCGATAACCCCGATTCCAATCACCAGACCGGCAGCCTTTATGGAATTGCGCGCGCCAGCCACATGCCGGTCCGGTGCGGAGAATGGTATCCCTTGCAGATCATTGTCAAAGGACCGCGCTGCATTGTCCGGTTGAATGGGGAGACCGTGGTCGATTACGACAAACTCGAGACGATCCGACCGGGGCATATCGCTCTGCAAATGCACAAGGAGAATTCAACGATCCGGTTCCGCGATCTCCGCGTGAAGAGGTTATGAATCCCTGGATCTGGTGATACATCTTTCCGGTGGCTTTTTCTCCCCTTCTCCTGCCAGGGCGATGGTTGGAGTGTGAGTTCCGACATCCGCATCAGCGCCCCATTAGTGCACCTGTGCCCAAATTCGCCGTGCCTTTCCTGTTATGAGTCACAATCTTGCCTGCAATATGATTCCGAACTTCCACAGGCAGCGCCCCTTCCGCCCTCCGGGCGTGATAAAGCGTCGCATAGGTGATGCCAAGAAATGCCCAGAAATAGAAACCGAAAATCCTCTCTTGGAAAAGACAATGAACCACATTGGCGATGAACCCCAGAAAACAGCCTAGAAGCAATGAGTCCCAGGGTTCGCCGTGCCGAATCCGAGTCGCGGCCTGGAGATGCCGATACACGGTGATCAGCAGAAACGCGGTCGCAAATAAACCGGCCAGGCCCGTTTCCGCCCCGAAACGAAGGTAAAAATTGTGGGGCGTGTGAGATCGGCTCAGAAGATCCTGAAGGATCGGGTCACCCATATACGGGGCATATTCGTGGTAATACGAGGAATAGTTTCCCAGTCCGACCCCGTTGAACGGATGAGCCAAAATCATCCTCAGTCCCACTTGCATCAGGTACTTTCGGCTGTTGATGGAAGAACGGACAGTCTGCTCTCCCGGAACGGCCGGATGCGTCAATCCTTCAAGCGTTGAGATACGTTGCTGGGCGAACGGGGAAAACAAAAGCGCCTGATAGAAAACAAATGCCAGCGTCCCCACAGCAATCAGCGCCCGTATCTTCTGCCTCATCGGGAACCGCAGCAGCATCACTGAAGCGGTCGCAAAAAGCGAAACCCATGTCCCGCGTGTGCCGGCAAACACAATGGCAATCAGAAGAACCGGCAATAAGGCCATCACCCAACCGCTCCAAGCGAAACGCTTCCTGCTGAAAAACAAAATACACACGCAGATACAAATGATCGGCTCAAAATAAAAACCGATTTCATTGGAGGATAACCATGTGATATCCCAAATCTCGGCAGAACGAGGCGCAAAACCTGCCCGGGATGCGCGAATCACCATCAGAATGGCACAAATCCCCGCGTTGAGCGCGTTGCCGATCAGGAAACTCTTATACACGTTGGAAGCAAGCAGGGCATTCACCACAATATAGAAAAAAAGAAAATAACAGCACCAGCCCGCAAGAAACTTCAGCCCCTGCATGGGGTAGGTCGTATCGAGCAAAGATAGAAGACCGGCAATAAGAAAGAATGCACAAGCAGAGAATAACGGGATCTGCTTAATTGGCGGTTGAGAGGAGGTCAATGACTTGCCCACATAAGCGAACCCGACCAGCAAAAACGCACAAAGAAATCCATAAGGAATCTTGGATGTGTACACGTCCTCGAGTGTGCGCGTTCCGAAAAATCGATTCGTAAAAAACGCAATAAACGGAAACGCAAACCACAACCAGGACGGTCGAGAAAGACCGACCAGCAGTAGCGGAATCCCTGCGAGAAATAGAATCTCCATCCGGCCGGATACCTTAATGGGAGAGACAGAAAGAATCGTGCGCTTTCGATGGGACTTCGTTTACTCCAACGATGCCCGGACACCCATTCCGTTTCCTGTTATCCCCCCGTCCAGGAGTTGTACACAGGGTGCGCAAACGAAGTGTCGTTTAGAACACGGAAGGTTTTCTTCAGCTGCATCGGATTCAAATCCCAGACTTGTACCCAGAACGCATTGTTGGCGCGGGCGTATCCCGTTGCGATCAATTCGTCATCCCCGTCCAGGTCCGCATCCATGGCAAAGTACTCGCTCAAAGATGGATCCTCGAATGCCGGGTCGTTCAACAGTACGATACTGCCGCCCAGTTTTACTCGATTCGCCAAATCCCACCGTTGAACCCAAATCCGGCCACGAGCCTCATTGGTAATCCCGATCGCCAGTAGTTCTTTTTTACCGTCACCGTCGCCGTCCGCCAAAACAAATCGATTCCCCTCAGGATAAGCGAATTCCGCGCTGTCAAGGAGCTTCAATCCTCCGTATTTCAGGACTCCGCTGTTCGGATTCCAGACCTGGACCCAGGTCCGCTTGACCGTTTCATTGGTCACACCGATGGCAACCAATTCGTCATTCGGGTCGGAATCAACATTCCCGGCCAGAAACTGGTTCAAAAGCGGCAATGAGAACTCCGCGGAGCTCAGGATACGGAAAGAGAATTTCTGGAAATGATTCAGTGGATTTCTCACTTGGCAGTACGTCCGGGGCGGGGTCTCGTTGGTTACTCCGACACTAAGCAATTCATCTGTCCCATCCGCATTCACATCCGCCACCATATTGTGATGCCATGCCGGATTCGTATAGTCGAAAGCGGAATCGAACAGCAACCGGATGGTTTTCAACCGAATGCCTGTCTCCGGCTCCCAAGTCTGGAGGTAGTTTCGCCAGGATACCCCCCCCAGCGTCGCCACTCCGGTAACCAGCAATTCCATGTCGCCGTCATTATCGACATCGGCAGGCATGCACTCGGTCCACTGGGGAGACTGATATGCCGGGTCTTCCAGAACACGGAAACTCGGACGGATCTTTGTGCCGGTCATCAGATCCCGAACGGAAATCCAGGTTTTCACGGTCCCCTCTTCTGTGATATCCGCTGTCACCAATTCGTGTGTCCCGTCGCCGTCGAAATCCATTGTCAAAAATCGATCCCATTGTGGATAGGCATACTCGGCATAAAGATATCCGTCTATCAGTTTTCCCCCGCCGAGCCGCAGCCCGGTCAACGGATTGAAGACCTGCGACCACACTTGGGGATTTGTATGGTTGGTAAATCCGATGGCGACAAAATTGCCCGGATTGGCAATAATCCGCCGCGGAGATCGAAAAATTCGGAATTTCGCTGAGGCTGTGCCCGTCGATAAGCCCGCGTTCTGGGCCAGAAAGACCGATTGAAAATCACCCACCTGCGTCGCCGAGGGAACCCAGCTGAAAACTCCCTGGTCGGCAAACGACAGGAAGGAACTCCCTGCCGGACCCGACAGCAAACTCAACGTGACCGACGGCCACCCGGGATCCGTCGCGTTGACAGTCAGATTGATCCGATTCTCCACTCGGCCTCCAATGGCCGTTGTCGGGCTTACCGGCTTCCCGCCGTATGAAATTGTGATCACCGGTGGAGGAACCGGGGTGGAAACCGGGGGCAATGTCGGCGTCACCGTCGGAGTGGGTGTATCTGCCGGTGTACTTGTGGGCGTATTAGTCGGCGTCACCGTCGGCGTATCTGTCGGAATATCTGTCGGCGTGTTTGTCGGCGTGTCCGTCGGAATTTCCGTCGGGGTATCCGTTGGCGTATAGGTTGGCGTATAGGTTGGCGTATTTGTCGGAATATCTGTCGGCGTATTTGTCGGCGTGTCCGTCGGAATTTCCGTCGGGGTATCCGTTGGCGTATAGGTTGGCGTATTTGTCGGAATATCTGTCGGCGTGTTTGTCGGCGTGTCCGTCGGAATTTCCGTCGGGGTATCCGTTGGCGTATAGGTTGGCGTATCCGTCGGAATATCTGTCGGCGTGTTTGTCGGCGTGTTTGTCGGCGTGTCCGTCGGAATTTCCGTCGGGGTATCCGTTGGCGTATAGGTCGGCGTGTTTGTCGGCGTGTCCGTCGGAATTTCCGTCGGGGTATCCGTTGGCGTATAGGTTGGCGTATTTGTCGGCGTATAGGTCGGGCTGGGCGTGTCGGTTGGAGTCGGCCCCACAACAATCACTTGGCTCACACTCATTACCCGGTTGTTGTTTTCATTCCATTCTGTCACAGATTGCCCGGAGTCCAGGAACACGTACAGATAGTATGTTCCGGGAGTTCCCGGCACGTTTACAGTCAGGCTGACATTGCGGGAGCTGCCGCCGAGCATGAGAGATGCCCTGTCAGTCGGCGAAAGCGCCAAATCATCCCCGTTTCCGATATTCTGATCCGAGGATAAGTACACGGTACTTGTGTGTAGATCGGCAATCTTCTGGAAAAACGATCCCAGCCCGTCATTGTACTCGACATAAGTCACATCGAGTGTTCCGCCCCCGGCCGGAAGCAAAAGCGAACTCGTGATGATCGGACCGGAGGTCAGCGTCAGATCCGGCCCCGTGGTCCCCAGCGTCGGAGTCGGCGTCACGGTGAAAGTCGGAGTGACGGTCGGCGTTGCAGTTGGCGGACTTGTCGGGGTATATGTCCGGGTTGCCGTGGGAGTCCGTGTGGGTGTATTGGTGGGCGTAAATGTCCGGGTTGATGTCGGAGTCCACGTCCGCGTTGGAGTCCGTGTTGCCGTGTTCGTCGGCGTTGGAGTTGGATCGGAGACCGTTATAGGCTGCGAAGTCCGAATGTACCTGTTGTTGCTTTCATTGGTCTCCGAGACATCACCATCGGCATCGATCACAACCACCAGATAATAAGTCCCGGCAGGGACTGCGAAACTGACCGTTGTGGTCACCTTCTGGTTGCTCCGTCCCGGAATGCCGGAAGAAACGTAGCAAGGAAAAACCTCTATATCATTGCCGATTTGCGTGTCGGATGAAAGATAATGACGGTTTGTATGACCTCCGGCGGAGGTACCCTGCGCATTCCGAACCGTATAAGTGAAATCGAGAGTGGCTCCCTCGCTTGAAACACTCCTTGAAGAGGTAATAGAGGGATTGCTGTTGAATCGCAAATCCGGCTGAGCCTCCACTGAGGAAATCCAAGTCCCAATCAGGACCACAAAAAGAGCTCGTGCGAGCCAACGGTACATGGAAATCGTTCCCAACTTCTTCGCTTCTGCGGCGATGACCTTCATCCGGACTCGGTTACCAAAGATTCAGGAGATACGAGCAAAAAGCCAATTTTGAATAAGATAGCACATCTTCCATTGCGAAAACAAGTCAAAAAAAAGAATCCACACACATTCAATAATAATTATCGTATTTATTTTCGCAATCATTAGGCCATTATACTCCCAAGGATTAACATTCCCGCAATATTCCCTTAAAACCACATCTTTTCAGCCAAGATTACACTTGTGGCGAGTCCATTGAAACATTATGTTGCAAATATCTTCAGCCCCAGTGTTCTCTGATTTGCTCAAATCGCTCCGTTTTTCTCATCTTGCGAAAGGTTTTGTGGTAGCAGATTGTCTCACAATGAGACATTTCTCTGAACGCCAACATACCTTGCCCACACCATCGAGATAAATAAACCGCTGATTGTCGCTTTCAATTCTTTGTGTTTAGCGTATAATCGTTTTGTATTCTCACAATGAAATGAAATGCTTTTTTGTTTGCACGAAGAAGGAGTCTTGTTTGAGCGGAACTGGATAACGAAATGCCGCGCTTAGTAGACTCGGCTCTTTCGGCGCTCATCCTGCTTGTATGTGCCCCCCTGATCGCAGTGATCGCGCTTGCAATCCACCTCGAAAGCGGAGGCCCTGTTTTCTATCGTCAGGAGCGGATCGGCAAGGGCGGCAAGCCATTCCTGTTATTTAAGTTCCGCAAGATGCCCAAGGACCTGCCGAAACAAGGCCCCATGTTGACCGGGCGTTTCGACCCCAGGCTGACCCATGTCGGCCGATTCCTGGAAAGAACCAAGCTGGACGAGCTCCCCCAGCTCCTGAATGTCCTTCGGGGCGACATGACTCTGGTCGGCCCGCGACCCGAAGTGCGCAAGTTCATCTCCCATTATCCCGAAAAGTGGAAGACTGTCCTGTCGGTCAAGCCCGGCATAGTGGGGCTGAACCAGGTGTGTCATCGGAACGAATCCGAACTGTTTCCCACGGATTGCTTGGATATCGAGGAGTATTACATCCGCCATATCCTGCCCGACAAGCTGGATACCGACATCCGGTATGTGGAGCGTCGTGGATTCTGGTTTGACTTGTGGATTCTGCTGCGGGCGGCTTGGGTCACCCTCTTTGGAACAGTGACTTTGCGGTCCATGGAAGCCTACCGGAGCTATTTTGCAATCCTCATTCTGGACACTTGTCTTGCGGTAGCCTCCTACATCCTGGCGTACAGCGTGCGTTTCAGTGGACAGGTTCCTGTGCAGGATCGGGAGTTACTCTACCGGATGCTTGTTCCCGTGGCTTTGATTCGCGCGTTGGTTTTTGCGGTTTACGAGACGCCTCGTCACGTTCCCGGATATTTCTCTGTGCATGAAGTCGGGGTTGTTTTGCGTTCCATTGTGATTGGTTCCCTCGGGATCCTGGGCTATGCCTTTCTGGCGAACCTTCGCGCCCATTCTCGTGCAATTTTCTTCATCGATTCGGCATTCCTGGTGATCTTATTGCTGGGATATCGGTGGGCTTGGGCATGGTGGAAACACCGAAGCGGTAATTCGGTGGGGAGTCCCAGGGTCGTAATTGCCGGTGTGAATCACGAAACCGTCAGGATTATCGAGACGCTCCAGCGAATGAGGGAGAAACTGATCGAGGTAATCGGAGTTGTCGACACGGATGCAACCCGCCGTGGACACCATATCGCCGGAGTCGAGATCATCGGACTGGCCGGGGAAATGGACCTGCTCTTGGGAGTCCATCATATTGATGCTGTCCTGATGGTTCGAAGCGCCTTGTCCGACATAATCGCCGAGCGGATCGAGCAAATCTGCGGTGACCATAATGTGAAAGTGTTCATCGTTCCGGAATTAATCAACACCATCGAGACCATCGTCCCCAAACCCACAGCCCACCGGCAATAGACCTGTAACTCACCATTGGCCCTTATCTGTCCCATTCATCCCATTTTCTTCTGACTGCTTCGAGTACAACTCTCGCACTGTTCCCGTTCCTCCCCTCCCAACACCGTCCCCTTTGTGTATCACCCCATCGACAGGTGACCGGCAAGAATAATTCCCTGTATTATACTATGTATATACAATAAACACAAAAATCTTTAACTGGAGATTCGCAACCGTGGGAAACATCGAATTATTCCAGCAGGTTAATCAGAATTTCGACAGGGCAGCGAAGCATGTGAAGTATCCGGAAGGGCTTCTGAAACAGATCAAAGCCTGCAACGCGACCTATCGCATGGCGTTTCCGCTGAAACGAGACGATGGAAGCCTTGAGGTGGTTTTCGCGTGGCGGGCCGAGCACAGCCAGCACAAACTCCCCACCAAGGGCGGGGTCCGATTTGCCGACAATGTCAACGAGGACGAGATAAAAGCCCTGGCCGCACTGATGACCTACAAATGTGCGGTTGTGAATGTGCCTTTCGGGGGTGCAAAAGGCGGCATCCGGATCGACAGGCACAAGTACTCCGAGAGTGAACTTGAACGAATCACGCGCCGGTACACCTATGAGCTGGACAAGAAAAATTTTCTGGGACCCGGCATAGATGTGCCCGCGCCGGACTATGGAACAAGCGCGCGGGAAATGGCCTGGATGGCGGATACCTATATCCAACTTCATCCCGGCCAATTGGATGCCCCGGCGTGTGTTACCGGCAAACCGATTTCTCTCGGCGGTGTGCGGGGACGGAAAGAGGCGACCGGACACGGCGTTTTCTTCGGCATCCGCGAGGCCTGTCGAATCGCCGAGGACCTGCGTCCCTTCGGATTGTCACCGGGATTGCAGGGCAAGCGTATCATAATTCAGGGACTCGGGAATGTGGGTTATCATGCGGCCCGGTTCCTCGAGAAGGGCGGCGCGAAAATCATCGCTATTGCGGAACACGACGGCGCGATCGCCTGCGAGAGAGGATTCGATGTCGAAAAGGTCAAGCAATACTTCCTCGACCACGGAACCGTTCTCAATTTCCCAGCCGCTACGAATATCCCTGACACGGCGGACGCCTTGGAACTGGAATGCGATATCCTTGTTCCCGCCGCATTGGAGAATCAGATCACTCTGTCCAATGTGGATCGAATCCGGGCAAAGATCGTCGCTGAGGCCGCTAACGGGCCGACGACTGCCGACGCCGGCGAGGAACTCGAAAAGAGTGGCGTGCTGGTCATCCCGGACATTTACCTGAACGCGGGGGGTGTCACCGTCTCCTATTTCGAGTGGCTGAAAAATCTTTCGCATGTCCGGTTCGGTCGTCTCAGCAAGCGGTTCGAGGAAAACACAAATACAACCATCCTGCGGGAAGTGGAACGCATGACCGGCAAGCAAATCCCCGCAGAAACTCTGGCCCGATTGGTCCATGGCGCAGATGAGGAAGACCTGGTCAACTCCGGGTTGGAGGAAACCATGATCTCCTCGTACCACGAAATCCGCGAAATTAAGAAGAAACATGACGGTCGAATTGATTTGCGCACGGCGGCATTCATTGCGGCCATCGATAAAATCGCCCGCTGCTACCTGGACTTGGGCATTTTCCCTTGAGATGTGCCGAAAGTCTCTTGATCCCCTCCCAGGAGATGGAAGAACTGTGATAGAATAAGATGAGTTCTCTATCGAGACGTACTGGTCATGGGGTACAGTTCCCGGAACTTGGCCATCTTTTCGGGGAGAAGGCGATAATGCTCTTGCCGGGATGAGTGTTACATGGCGAAGAACACTATGGATCTGGTTCGGGCTGCTGCGGAGAAGAGGCTGCTTTTCTTGCCTCATGCCATGCGACAAATGTCCCGATTCGATCCGATGATCACCACCGAAGAGGTTGCGATTGCTATTCGTTCTGGGGAGATCGTCGAGGATTATCCGGAGGATGTTCGCGGACATAGCTGTCTGATGATGGGAGTTGGACAAGAGGATCGTCCAGTCCATATTGTCTGTTCTCCTAAGACAGACTATCTGGCAATCATCACGGCCTATCTCCCTGACACCTACAGATGGGATCAAGGTCTCAAAAGGAGGCTGAAATGAAAGAATGCATTCATTGCCAGGGAATCATGCGCAGATCCACAGCCCCTTTTTCCGTGGATCGCAAGGGATATCATCTCCATTGGGAAGCCGTTCCTGCATGGGTTTGCGAGCAATGCGGTGAATCGTATTTTGAATCGCGAGAAGTGGATCTGATTCAACACGCGTTAATGGCTCTGGATCGTGAGAGCGATGCACTGTTGTCCGCGATTTGAGCGAAGATCCAAAGGACCATCCGACGCTCTCTTCCAACCCATCCCCCGCTTCGGTTGCGGGATGGGCGCAATTATGTGAAGATGAGCCATCCGATTCAACAGGTATCCCAAGGAGGAAATCCCCCATGAAACCACATACAACCATGGCAGTTGCGGCGATTTTCGTTTGCGTTGTTGTGGCTCCGGCCATATTCGGCGATTCCGCCATTCAGGAGATCGTTATCAAGAACGGCAAGTTCAGCCAGGAATGGTGCCCGATCAATGTCCCGGTCGAAAAGGCCATCGCACCCGGCGATCTGCAATACCTGAAATGCCCGGATGGAACCTGCCTGTCTGTCCAGGTGCGCCCGGAAGAAACCGGCAGTGTGATTACATTCATCCTGCCGAAATTAGAAGCCGATCAGACCTTGCGCCTTGTTCCGACAAACACCTCAAAAGAGGAACAGCCAATGCAGGTTCAGAAAACGGCGGATTATCGGATCGACATCAAGGCGGGCAATACCCTCATCACCTCGTATTGCTTCCAGCCGGATTCGGAAAAACCTTACCTGTACCCGGTCATCGGCCCGAAAGGGACACATTTGACCCGTGGGTTTCCCATGGAAAATCTGGACTTTGAAAAGGAATTGAAGGCGCAGGATCATCCGCATCATCGCTCGTTCTGGGTAGCCTATGGCGATGTCAACGGCGGCGACTTCTGGATGATGGGGAAAGACCCGAACCACCGCGACGCCCAGAAGACCGATGAGATTGCGGTCACACAGTCCGGGCCGGTGTACGGAAGGCTTCTTGCCAGGAACAGCTGGGTGAAGGCAGACGGGCCGCGAGCCGTTTCCGAACAGCGGGAATACATCTTTTACAATACACCCGAAGAAGCCCGCGTGATCGACAGCATTGTGACATTTACCGCGACGGATGGGGATGCTCTGTTCGGCGCTACCAAAGAAGGCGGAATCTGCTCGCTTCGCCTGAATCCCAAAATCGACGAGTCTCACGGAAACGGTGTCATACGTAACTCCGAGGGCGGACGAGGTGCGAAAGAATGCTGGGCGCATCGCGCAACCTGGTGCGACTATTACGGAACGCTGGACGGCAACGTGGTCGGAATCGCCGTGTTCGACCATCCGACCAACCTGCGTCACCCGACCTGGTGGCACATTCGCGAATACGGCCTGTTCTCGGCCAATTGCTTCGGGCTGCGCGATTTCTTTCAATTACCCACCAAGTCCGAGCGCGATCAGCCGAACAAACACGTAGGCGACTACCTGCTTCCGGCGGGCAAATCGCTAACCTTTAATTACCGTATCGTTCTTCACGCAGGCGACACGGACCAGGCACAAATCGCCAACCGCTACGCGGCCTACGGCACCCCGCCCCAAGCGGAAGTTGTATGGAAGAAATAGCAGATTTCCCTGGAAAGGGTTGGGGGGAGGAAGATCCCGGGCGCCGCCGGCATCTTGCCGGTGATCGTCGGAATGAAGGGGGCTACACATGAGAAGATTTGTCTTCTCCCTCTCCCACCGGGAGAGGGTTGGGGTGAGGGAAATACCGGATGTCTAGGTCCTTCTATTCCACACCATTAACCGCCTTCCTCCTCGGCTGTATCCTCGTCACACCCCCGACTCTATTCATTACCTTTTACAACCCTGTTTTCTTTAATCATCTCGGCTGGACTCTATTTCTCATTGCTCTCATTCCCGGCATAATCGGTCTTGTAGCAGGGCAGGGAATTGCCCTGCTTTTTCCCCGTTGTCGTGAGTTTCTTCCCTGCGCCAAATCTATTCTCATCATTGTAATCTTTCTGATTTGCGTATGGTTTGGTGTTTGGGGAGTAGCTGTTTCATGCTCATCCCGCCCTCTCGGACCTGCCTGGCCGGATCTGGTAGTCATCGGTTTAGATGGGGCGACCTGGGACATTATCGATCCCATGCTGCAGGCAGGCGATCTGCCTCATCTCGCCGCGCTGTGCAGGGATGGCGCACGAGGACCCCTGGAAACACTCAGTCCCATCTGGTCCCCGCTGATCTGGACTTCCATCGCTACCGGCAGGCGGCCGGAGGACCATGGTATTACCGGCTACTATGGAACCCGCGCCGATCTCAAGTCTGCACGGATTTGGGATATAACGGTATCCCAAGGGAAACGAACCGGCCTGTTCGGATGGCTGCTGACCTGGCCGCCGGAGGAGCAATTTGTATTTACGGTCCCCTCGTGGATGGCACGATCTACCGAAACAATCCCCGCACGATATGGTTTCATACAGGAACTCAATTTGAACCGCGATTCATCGGGCGGCGACGTGCGCCCCCTGAGCATTCTGTTTCGCGGAATCCTGAACGGGTGGCAAATCTCCACCGCAATGGAGTACGCAAAACACTCTCGGCGAATCGCGACGAATCCCGACGAGATTCTTATCCGGCAGCATTTCAGCTCCGTTATGCCGTGTACGGATGTCTACCTGGCGCTGCTGCGCGAACAGAAGCCGCAAGTTACCTGTTTCTGTCTCTATGGAATGGATCAGCTCGGCCATCGTTTCTGGAAAGATTTTGATCCGACAGGCTTTGAAGAAAATCCGCAAAAACCACGCCCGGAATACCGAAACGTTATTCCCGACTACTATCGTTTGGCAGATGCCGCCGTCGGAAGGCTGCTTGCGGTTTTGCCGCAGGGAACGACTATCGTTGTGTTATCCGATCACGGCATGGGGCCGGATTATGCCGCCCCGGCGCGGTATGTCCTCAATATGGACCGCATCCTCGAGTCGGCGGATATGCCGGATCGGTTCTCCGTCTCGTTCGCCCAGCGTCGCTACATTCTTCATCCCCTGTCCGATCTTACAGATTCCCGGCGGGAAGCGGCGCGGATCAAATTAGCCGATGTGCGTCTGGCCGAACAGGAAACTCCTTTATTCGAGATTTCGGAGGAGAATGGAGATATGATTCTGAATCCGCAAATCGAGATGCTGGCCGGCCCCGAATCCCCGCTCGCAAAAACACAGGGCCTTGTTGTAGAGGGACAATTGATCCCGATACAGGAACTCTGCGAGATTCGTCATCTCTCCGGTTCGCACCGCATGAACGGTATTCTCATTATTAAAGGGCCGGATATCCTGTCCGGCGCACCGATTCGGGACGCCGGAGTGTTAGACATTGCGCCGACAGTATTGACTGTTCTGGGATTACCTGTAAGTAGAGAAATGCCTGGACGAGTACTGGAGGAGATATTCTGTGAAGGTTATTTCGACCGGCATCCGGTATTGTGGGTCGACGCGTATCCCCCGCCCCCGGCGGTGAGCCATGATAAAGAAAATGAAATTCAGATAGATGATCGTCTGAGAGGCCTGGGCTATATTTAATAAATTCGGCTCAATAGCCGCCGGCCTGGAAAGCACAAAACTCCGGCTCTCGCCGAAATGACTGTGTTGCTTCTCTGCTCCCTCTCCCGGCGGGAGAGGGAGCAGAGAAGGGGATCTCCTGGACACTGGGACTTGCGCTCAGTTCAACGGCGAGGCATCCCCGCCGTACTTGATGATCGCACCCCGGCTCAGAATACCGTTGCTGGAATCGTACATGGCATCGCGGAAGAACTTTGCGTTCCAATTGTTCGGGCCGCTGTACGCCCAGTCCAGGTGAGGCCCGTGACCGGTTTTGGCGGGGCCGATACTGCTGACCATGTAAGCGTGAGGCGGTTTCCACCCCCATCCCAGACTGTTGCTGGTGTACTCCCAGGAATTGGTTTGGCTGTCAGGATTGAAGGTTTTCGGATCGTCGTTTCCCTGAAAATAGTCTTTCGGCATGGATGTCAGGTATGGAATCGGCGTGGTGAGTTGCACGATATCGGATGCACCCGCCATGGTTTTGACATACTTCCCATAATCGAGACGATACATCTCCAGGGCGGTGGTTGTTGCCTTCATATCGGCCTCGACTCGCGCCAGAGCTGCCTTAATTCGAGCGTTCATGAAATTGGGGACCGCAATCGCCGCCAGGATGCCGATAATCGCGACGACAATCAAGAGCTCGATCAAAGTAAATGCGCGCGATCTCATCGGGCAAATCCCTTCTGACCGTACTATCGAAGCGGCGAGACATCGCCGCCGTAGTGTACGATCGCTCCGGGGCTGATTAGCCCATTGGACATATCATAAACCTGGTCCCGGAAGAACTGCTTGTCCCAATTGTTGGGACCGGTAAATGCCCAGTCCAATTGAGCGCCGTTGCCCGCCCTCCCCGGGCCGAGACCGCCCAGCACATACGCATACGGCGGTTTGTTGCCCCAGCCCTGGTCGCTGCCGGTGTAATCCCAGGTATCGAGTCTGCTGTCGGGATTGATGTCTTTCCCTTTTTCCTCTTTTTTCAGGAAGAAGTCTCTCGGAACGGAGTTCATATAGGCCACGGGTGTGGTCAACTGCCACAGCTCCGAGGCTCCTGCCATGGTGCGGATGTATCTACCGTTGTCCAGGCGATACATTTCCAGGGCATCGGTCGCCGCTTTCATATCCGCCTGGGCGCGTGTCACCGAGGCCTTGATCCGCGCATTCATGAAATTGGGAACCGCAATCGCCGCCAGGATGCCGATAATCGCCACCACGATCAAAAGTTCAATGAGCGTGAAAGCCCGCGTTCTCATGCTGGACAAACCTCCGAAAGCCTGTCGGTTTTGTTTGTTCCCCCGCACGTCGAACCATGCCGGGAACAATTTATTCTTATCTAAGTATACCCAATGTTCGCACAAATGGAATACCCGGTCAATCGGAGAAAGTCCAAAATGGCCATTTTCTTTAAGAGAATTGTCGGATAAATAGTATGATGATATCAGGGCTGTTGTTGCTATATGCAATACGAATCAGTCCGTAGGAACGACACATGTGCCCCGCCACCGGCCGCCTTCTCTATCGCCGTTTTTCCTTTTCTTCCAGCCAGCGGCGTTTTTTCTCCAGGTCCTCCAGGCGATTCCGTTCGATGGAGGTCAATGTCGGCATTTTCACAGGCTGTCGTGACTTTTCAATCTGCGCTTTGCACTCGAGCAGCGCTCGGTCGTTGGGGGCTTTTTTCAGCCCTTCGTTGATACATTTCTCGGCCTCGACCACATTGCCGCTGTTGAGCAAGGCCGTACCCATATACCGGTAGTAATCCGTCCCACGACCACGGATATACTGTCCCGATGCCTTGAACGCCTCCACCGCGCCGGCCCAGTCTCGATTCTCATATCGAAGCATTCCGAGCAGATGCCAGGCCGAACGGTCTCCGGGATTCCGTTTCAGCCCTTCTTCCAGAAAAGAAAGCGCAAGATCCTTCCGTCCGTATGCGGCCAGCTGCGAACCAAGCTCGATATTTTCGGCAGGTGTCTTCCGTTCCCTGGAATACAGCGCGAGAAACGCCTGTGCCTGCTGCGGCGGGATCTTGGCGACTGTGTCCGCTATACTTAATGCCTGTTTCGATCCTTCTCTGTCTCCCTGAAGCGTCCGTGCCTGTGCCACCTGTCGATATCCGTCGGCATTCAGCGGATTGATCTTCAATGCCGTGTCCAGGTCCGTCAGCGCCGATGTCGCATCTCCCAGCGCCAGGGAGGCTTTGCTGCGTTCCAACAGGGCGTTCGGGTTGTTCGGATATGCCCGGAGAGTTTCATTCAACAGCGCCACCGCCTCTTTGTACCGGCCTTCCTGATTGTAGATGTTGGCCCGCAGCAACTTGGGTTCCCCCAGGTTCGGATAGCGGCGGATCAGGTTGTCCAGAACGGTTGCCGCGCGGGAATAGTCCTTCTCTTTCCAATAGAGTTCTGCAATCTGGTAAGGAATTCGGGGATCGTTGGGCAGCTGTTGTTGCACAATTTCCAGCTCTTTAATGGCGTTCATGCTCTGTCCCGCGCTTGCCAGGATGGATGCCAGCTCCATCCGATACCCGATTTGAGCAGGACCCTCCGGCGCATGCTCTACACAGAATCGCAGCTGCTCAACCGCCTCGCGGCTTTCTGGATCGACTTTGCGCAGTGCCTGAGCAAGACGATACCGGGCCTCGATATATTCCGGGCTGGCAGAAACGACCTCACGGTAAGCCTGGGCCGCCACGACAAAATTTTTCTGCAGCTCGGCCTGTTGTCCTCTGAGGAACGAACGGGTGACCGTTTCGAGTGTCGAGGAGGCCCGGGTTGCCTCCTGCACGGCTCCCGCCGCTGAACTCTGTTCGGCGCCCGATGCAATCCACGGATTTGATGCCAGTGCCGAGAGACTCAAAAGCAGCGCCGTAATTCCATTCATCATGATTCTATTCCTATTCCGATCACTATCATCTTATCCCCGTTCCGATCACCATCATTGTATTCCCATTCCGAATCTCCCGGTTGTTTCTTCATGTATAGTGTATCAAAACCTTTCCTCCACATCACTGAAGAATTCCCCCGCTTTTTGATAAATTGATCACACAGAGACCGATTGCTCTATGAGACCAAAACTCAAACCTCTCCCCCTCTCCGTCCTTGGAGAGGGGGCCGGGGTGTGAGGACAGATTGGGCGGTGAGAACGGTGCAGGGCGGTAAAGAGACAGACGCGGGCGGCAAGGAGAAATCCCGAAATGCAAAAAGAACGCCGTGTTACAGTTCCAACTTTGCAGGAAATGAAAAAGCGTGGCGAGAAAATCGCCATGCTGACCGGATATGATTTTTTGACCGCTCAACTTCTGGATCGGGCAGGAGTTGATGTCATCCTGGTCGGCGATACCCTGGGCATGGTTTTCCAGGGGCATGAGTCCACCCTACCGGTTACCGTGGATGAGGTGATTTACCATACCCGTGCTGTTCGGCGGGGGATCAGGTCCGCTCTGTTGGTGGCCGATCTGCCGTTCCTTTCCTACCAGGTTTCTATTGAGGAAGCGGTGCGCAATGCCGGGCGGATGCTCAAAGAAGGTGGCGCTGTTGCCGTAAAACTGGAGGGCGGCTCCACGGCGGTTCCGGTCATTTCGGCGCTGGTTCAGGCCGGAATCCCGGTAATGGGTCATGTCGGACTGGCTCCGCAGTCCTGCAACCTGATCGGCGGGCACAAGGTTCAGGGGAAAACCGTCGAAGATATCGAACAATTGCTTGAGGATGCTCAGGCTGTTGAGGATGCCGGTGCGTTCTCCATGGTGATCGAAGCGGTTCCCTGGCCCGTCGCGCGGGAAATCACAAGTTGTGTCACCATCCCCACGATCGGCATCGGCGCGGGGCCGTACTGCGATGGTCAGGTGCTGGTCACGCCGGATTTGTTGGGGCTGTTTACCGCTTTCAAACCGCATTTCGTGCGACGGTTTGCCCAGCTGGGCGATGAAACCCTCAAAGCCTTTGAGACTTATGTCTCCGAGGTCCGAACCGGCGGATTCCCGACTCTCGATGAGAGTTACTCCCTGGATGAATCGCTCCTGAAAGAATGGCAACAGATCAACAGGGAAATCCCTATAGCGCCCGACAGGGAAGTCTGACAGACCTGTCATACCTTACAAGGACCGCGCGGACCTTTTCCCCGAAAAATGAAGAATGTAGAAAGGGGGGTCCGGTCCCACGCTCACCACCCATATCTCTCCGGTCCCCAGTCTTTGCGCACAAGCTCCTGCTTGACATAGATCAGCGAATTGTTGGGTACATCTTCCTGGAGGATCACCCCGGCCCCAATCAGGCTGTACGGTCCCACTTTCACACCCGGCATGAGAATCGCATTTACCCCTGTTCGTACATAATCCCCCAGGTAGGAGGCATTAGCCCCGTATGTCGGTATCTCACGCCGTCCGCGAACACGATGAATCGTCTCCTGATCGTCAAACCGCAATGTCCCGCACACCGTGGCCGCGCCCAAATCCGACGAGCGACCGATCACCCCCCAGTATTCGCCATAATGATACGAATACGCTCCATCCATCAACACACCGGCAAACTCGGCGCAATGCCCCACCACACACTCATGCCCGATCATTGTGTGGTCTCCGATCTGGCAGTATTCGCGAATCTTGCAGTTGTCCCCGATGCTGCTTTTTGCGTAGATAATTGCTCCGTCTATAATCTGCGTGTTCTTTCCAATCCAGCAATCGCCTTTGATTTTGACACCGCGCCCGATCACGCTGCCCTCGCCGACTGCAATGTGCCCGTCGATCTCGGCGTCGGGATGGACTATGGCGCTCGGATGGATGTCATTTTCTTTCAGTTGCTCGGATGCGTAGTCCAGCCAGGCACGGTTCGCCGTCAGGATATGCCACGGTTTATCCAGATCGATGATGGGGCCGACTGCCTTCAACGTATGCACGTTCCCGCCGTCTTTTCGGTACGACTCAATGGACTGTGCCAGTTCCCCTTCAAGAGGCGGCATGACCCCCACTTCCACACTCGTCATCAGGCCGGGATTCCGTTTCACATAATCCTCAAATGATTTCGGGAACACCGCAATTCCGCAATATCGCATACATTCCTCTCGCGGGTGTCCGGCAATCCGCACCGCTTTTCCATCCTGCACATAAACGCCGATCCCCGCTTGTTGTTCCTCGCCGTTCCAACCGGAGACCAGCAGGCTGATATCTTTCGGATGCCTTTCATGGAAACCCAGTAATGCCTGCAAATCCGCCGGGGTTACCAGCATATCGCCATACACTACAAGCGCCTGCTGTGCCACCATAACCGAGAATGCGCGCAACAGCGCATCCGCTGTCCCGACAGGCTTGGGTTGGTCGACACAGGTGATATTCTTGTGCCGAGCGGTCACTTCCCTCACCTGTCCGCACAAATGCCCGCAGACAACAATGATCTCGTCGATGTCCATCTGTCTGAGGTGCTCGATCGTCCGATCCAGCAGAGGCCGATTCGCAATAGGCAGGCCGGCTTTCGGATGCGTGTCTCCATAAGGCCACATCTTCTTGCCTTGTCCGGCAGCGAGAATCACGGCGGCGGTGTTCATTCTTTTTGAGTTTCCCATTTCTCTCTGAAGAATTATGAATCCAGAAGCGAACGCAGCGTGGGTTTAACCCCGTCTGCGCAGAGTGATCCACCGGGGGTTTCTAATCCCCATCGGCCCCATTCGTCCTATTCCCTTTTTCCTCTACTCCGCTACGCCCCTCAATTCCCCGATATTCGCTTTAATCTTCGCAACCGCCTCCGCAATATCGTCCATATCGGATTGCTCGCCGATCAGCATATTCTGTGTGAGCCACACCGCCTCCTCCCGGCAAACTCGTTCGCACACCGGGCAGCTGACCTTTGAATAGTCCATATATCGCGCGCTTACCTTGTTCAATGCGGGCCAGCTCTCATCCAAATGCTGAAACAGGGGAAGCTTGTATAGCGGCACATATCCCTCGGAACAGGGAACTCCTTCTGCTTGAAGCGCCTTCAGGAACACACTTCGGCTCACTCCGCCGAATTCCTGTGAATTGAACCGGAAGATATACAGATGGTAGGCGTGACGGGTTGCGCCGGGAGTCATCACCGTCGGTTCCACGCCGCCGATCTCACGCAGTCGGCTGTCCAGGTAAGCGGCATTCTTCTCGCGCCGGACACAGTATTCCTCCACACGATCCAGCTGCACGATCAGCACAGCCGCCTGGAACGCGGACAGGCGATGATTCCCCGACATGTTGTGATGTTCATACCATTTGCCTGTGCGGACTCGCCCGCAGTTCTGAAACGAGAACAACCGGTCGAATATCTTCTCATCATGGGTCGCCGTCGCGCCGCCCTCGCCGCTCGTGACATTCTTCGATGATTGGAACGACCATGTTCCCACATCCCCGATAGTCCCCGCCATCTTGCCTGCCCATCTCGCGCCGTGCGCCTGCGCACTGTCTTCCAGCACGCGCAGGTTGTGTTTCTTCGCAATACGCATAATCCGATCCATATCGGCAGGATTCCCCGCAATATGCACCGGGATGATGGCCCGCGTCCGGTCCGTGATCGCCTCTTCGATCTTGTCGGGGTCTATGTTGTACGTGTCGGGGTCGATATCCACAAAAATCGGCACGGCATTCACCGCCAGGGTGGCGGTCGATGTCGCCATGAACGTATACGGTGGGAGGAGAACCTCCTCTCCGGCTCGAATCCCCAATGCCTGCAAGCCGATCGAAATCGCATCGGTCCCGTTTGTGCAGGAAATCGCGTATTTCACGCCGAGAAACTCCGCGAATTTCTTGTCGAATTCCGCCACGGCCCGCGACCCGATTCCCCATTCCCCGCTGCGCACAACATCCATCAGCGCCTCTTCTTCGCGGATGTCTCGAACAGGCCACTTCGGAAACTCACGAGTCCGCACCGGCGTTCCGCCGCACACTGCCAATTTCGCCATCATAAACAACCTCCTTCGGATGGTTCCTTATTTCGTAGGGTGGGTTCAAGCCCGTCTGCCGGCTAACCCACCGGATATCGCCGTCTTGGGTTGGTGGGCTACCGCTTCGCGGTTGAGCCACACCCTGCACCTGCCTGACCCGCTCTCCCTCTGGGTGAGGGCCTTTCCGGGTGGCGCCGGCATCTTGCCGGTGTTTTCCCACAATCCCTCTCCGACCCCCTCCGTAATGTTTAATTCTTAATTCCTAATTCGTAATTCATTCCTTCAATGCCCCCGCCGTCAGCCCCTCAACGATCTGCCGCTGGAATATCAGGTAAATTGCAATCATCGGGATGGTTGTTATGGTCAATCCGCATAAAAGATAATGATACTCCACTTTGTGGTATCCATAGAAGGCCAAAAGCCCCAGCGGAAGTGTCTTGAGAGATTCAGATTCAATGAAAATCAATGCCAGAAGGAATTCGTTCCAGGCTCCCAGCGCGGTGAAAATCCCCACCGTGGCAAGCGCAGGCGTGATGAGCGGGACGATGATTCGTCCGAATACCCCCCAACTCGTACACCCGTCAATAATCGCGCTCTCGTCCAGATCGCGGGGCAGATTCACCATGAATGCCCGAAGGATGTAGATCGACAGCGGCAGCGCCGTCCCGCTGTATGCCAGGATCAGGCACCAGCGCGTATCCAGCAGGTTCAGCTCCCGGAACTCAAGAAACAGCGGGATCAGAAAGGCTTCCGTCGGTATAATCAACCCGATCAGGAAAATGGTGAAAATCGTATCTCTTCCCGGAAACCAGAGTCGCGAAAAGGCATAAGCCGCCATGCTGGAACAAACCAATACGATAATCAGCGTCGCAAAAGTAACCGCCACGCTGTTCCATACGTAGGTCCCGATATTCCCCTTAGTCCAGGTATAAGCGTACTGAGCGGCTATGCGCGACAAATCCCAGTCTTTCGGCAATCCCCAGGGATTCAGCATGATTTCATAGCTCGTTGCCTTGAATGAGGAGTAAGTCATCCAGATCAGCGGAAAGAACATTGCCGCGCTGACCGCAATCAGAAAAGCATATAGCCCCAGCGCCGGCAGGGAGAATTGGAACGGACGGGATGCGGAGGTCTCGGACATCAGAACTCAATCACCTCCCGCCGATACTGGTAAATCTGGTAGATCAGCGTCAACAGGAAAACCAGCGCCGTCATGATCACTGCCAGCGCGCTTCCATAGCCGAGGTGGTCGAAATCGAATGCCTCCCGAACCAACCAGGTTGCCACCATTTCGCTGTAATGGTCCGGCCCGCCGTCCGGTGTCATCACATAGAACAGGTCGAATGCTCGAAATGCCCCTGTCGAGCAAATCAGAATACACACAGCCATCACTTCCCTGAGCAATGGGATATTGACGTGGCGAATACACTGGAACTCCGAGGCCCCGTCAATTCGCGCGCTTTCTACCAGGGATACAGGAATCCGCTGAAGCCCCGCATAAAACAGCATCATGTAAAATCCCGCGTAAATCCACCCGGACACCACGCAAACCGCCGGCAACGCGGTATACGGATGCGCCAGCCAGGGCCACATCAGGTTCTCGAAACCCGCGCTCCTGAGCAGCTGATTCAGAATCCCATACATGGGGTGATATACGAACTTCCAGATCAATCCCACCACAACAAGCGAAAGCATCATGGGAGTGAAAAAAAGGACTCGAAAGAGATGAAATCCGGGATATCTCATGTTCACAATCAATGCCACCACGAGACCGAACAGAACTTCCACAATCAGCGTGGCAAACAGATAGCCGAAATTATTCGCGATGGACAGGAGAAACACATCGTCCCGAAACAGCGCGTCCGTATAGTTCCACAGTCCCACCCATTGCCATCCCAACCCCGTGCGAATCTCCATGAAACTGCACACACCGGTCCCGATTGTGGGAAGGAGAACAGTTCCCGCGAACAGCACAAACGCCGGAAGAACAAACAAAACCGGAGTCACCCAACCACGGAACGGAACCGTTCGCTGTCTCATGGTTTCTTGCCTCCCGAAAGCCCCAGGGCATCGTGCGCGCGAAGACGTTCAATCCGGCGGTCACACCGTTCAAGCGCCTCCTCCGGTGTGGAAAGTCCCCCGACAACACTGTTGATCGCATCATAAAAATGCCGTGCCACATCGGTACGGAACCCCGTATCCCCCGGGGGCACCAGAACCGGCGTGGATTCCGCCAAGTCACGCATTTTGGCAAGGTGCGGCTCCAATTCCCCCTCCATGGCCGCCTTCACTGCGGTGAATACCCCGGATGACTCAACCAGGCGACGTTGGGATTCCGCCGAATGGAAATACCGCAGAAAACGAATCGCCAGCTCCTTCCGTGGACAGTCTTTGTACATCATAAATCCTGAAATCACACCCAGTATGCTTTCCTGATTCCCTTTTCCTCCCGGAATGCGAGGAGTATTGATGAAATCGAAATGCAACTCCGGGACCTCATTGATCCAATAATCCAGTACCCAGGAACCGATCGGATGAAACAATGCTTCCCCGGTTCGAAACGTCATCTGCCCTTCCTCATCGGTCAGTCCGATTACGCCCGGATTGAAAAATCCCGATTGTTGAAGTTCCTGAAGCAGCTTAAGACCTTGTATGAAGTCAGGACACGCAAATTTCGTCCCGGGAGCAAGATTCAGAGTTTGCTTATAGAGATCTTCCCCTGCCACACGCGAGATAATATGAGCGCCCCAGTTTCCCAGCACCCATTTATCGTTATTCCCCGCCGTGATCGGTATCAGCCCCGCTTCTTTTGCCTTGCGACAGACTTCCACAAACTCTTGCCAGGTTTCAGGAACATCCGCTTGAAGGGTATTCAGAAGGTCCACATTGTACCAGAGAATCGTGGTGATCCCGACGGTATTGGGGATCATATAGATTCGGCCATCGACTTCCGTCCACGGCCACACATAATCATAGAATTCATCTTTCCAACCGTCTTTCTCCAGGTATTCGGTCAGGTCGGCGGCCCGTCCCGCTGCATAGTCTCGCTGCACAAGCCACCCGCCCCACTGAAAAAACACATCCGGGGGATTCCCACCCGCAAACAGCTTTACCAGCCCAAGGTCCTGGTAGACCTCATCCTCAATCGCAATCTGAATCACCCGCACACCGGGATGGAGCCGCTCAAACTCGGCACAGATTTCATCATAGGTATCCTTGATCGTTCCGCCGGTTTCGGAATGGGCAAACCGCAGCGTGTTCGGATCGGTGTTACGGCCCTCTTTGGGCGAACCACACCCGACCATTAAGCACATTGCGACGCATAATATATTTGAAAACACGCAGCGCCATCTCATCGGTCCTGTTTGTCCTGTTTGTCCCATTTCCCTTCAATGCCGGGCGACCACGACATTCCCGCTCCGCAACACTAAAGTATCGTCACGATACCCCAGACAGATTTGCGGCCAAAGGGCCGTCCGGTAGCATCGTTCGATCATGAAGAATGCTCTTCTTTCGGGATGTGTGGCTCTGTTCCTGATTGTGTTTCTGGCGCTGCCGTTGGCGGCAACCCTTCGAGATGCGGTCTGGGACAACGGACAGCTTACACCGGATTATCTTTTCTATACTATCAGTGACCCATACCTGCGAGGGCTTCTGGCAAACAGCCTCTTTCTGGCGTTGGTTGTCACGCTGATCTCGACCCTGATCGCCGTGCCTGCCGCAGCGACTGTCGGACGTTGGACCTTCCCGGGGCAAACTCTCATCTTAATGATGTTGCTCGCGCCTCTCATCATTCCCCCGTTTGTCGGGGCAATCGGAATGAGGCTGATTTTGGGACGGTTCGGGCCGATCAATCTTCTGTTGATTCACCTGGGTCTCTCAAAAAACGGGCTGGACATTCTCGGTTCAGGGAAGATTTTCGGGATCATAGTTATTGAAACCCTTCATTTCTTCCCGTTGCTTTTTCTGATGCTTTTAAGTCCCATGGCGGAAACCCGGGGTTCGCTGGAGGAAGCCGCTGCCGGACTCGGCGCAAGTTTCGGCCTGAGCGCCAGGAAGGTTCTCTTTCCGATGCTTCGCCCGACTCTCGTTGCGGGAATGCTGATTGTCTTTCTCTGGTCGCTGACCGATCTCGGCGCACCGCTCATATTCGATTATCGCTATTTGATCCCCGTCAAAATCTTTGACACCACCAGTGAAATCGGTTCGTCTCCCGTAGGGTCCGCGCTGGTGGTGGTGTTGCTGGCGGTCGTGCTGGGGATTTTTGCCCTGTCGCGGTGGATTCTCGGCAAAAATGTCGCCTGGCGTTCGGTCAGGGAATCCGCTCCGCGTCCCATGCCGCTTGCCGGGATTCCTCTCTTTTTAAGGATGATCTGGCTTGTGCCGCTGGCGGCAGTTTCGATCCTCCCGCATTTAATGATCGTTCTCATTTCCATTTCGGGACGTTGGGCGATGGCGGTGTTTCCGGAGTCATTGACATTGGAGTTCTATGTCCGTTGCCTGCTTGACCCAATCGGGTGGGGAGGCCTGACAAACAGTCTCTGGATGAGCGCGTGTGCGACAATTGTGGATGTTGCCCTGGCCTTGATTCTTGTTCACCTGGTGGTTCGGCAACGGGTAGAGTGGGGATGGCTGCTGGACTTGGGGGCATCGTTGCCCCTGGCCATTCCGGGCGTTCTGCTTGCGTTCGGCTATTTGACCCTGTTCCTGGGAACCCCGCTCTCGCCGATGAACTCCGCGATGCCCATCCTGATTATCGCTTATGCGACACGTCGTTTGCCGTACATGGTCAAATCCATCGCTGCCGGGGCCCAGGCCATTCCCGCCACCTGGGAGGAAGCCGCATATTCTCTCGGCGGTTCCGCGTTCCGGGTGTGGCGGAAAGTGACTTTGCCGCTGTTGTCTCCCAGCATCCTGGCCGGAGCGATCATGGCGTTCATTTTCTCGCTGCTGGAGGTCGGATGTTCGCTGATTCTAGCCTTTCGTGAGAGCGACTATCCCCTGACCAAAAGTCTGTACAGCCTGTTTGCCCGCGCTACCGAGGGACCGCAGAGCGCGGCGGCCCTGGGGGTGGTGGGTATGGCTATCCTGGCAATCGGCCTTTGGTTTTCCGCTCGACTACTGGGCCGCCGAATCGTGGATCTTTTTAGACCGCTGTAATACCTTCACGCCCCTGCCATTCTTCAATCCCCAATCCGCAATCTATTTACTCGGCGCCCGAAAATCTGTAATAATCAGACAAACAGCATGGAGATAACAAATGACAATTCCTCCAGGGTCGCCATCCGGCAGCAAAGAACCGACTTCGGATATTGAATCTATCGGCGCAGCGGAATTGGAGCGTCGGCGGCAGCAACGAGGCGCCGGCGAAGGCGCGCCACCGGCAAGCGCCGGTCCGATGGGGGCGACTCCACGCGCTCGTCCACGCACACCCACCGAGCGCTTCTCTGCCCAACTCCAAATCAACCCCCGCAAAGATGAGACCGGCGAATATATTCGTCTGATTCGCGACGGGTACGCTGACCGGGTCGAGGCCATGATCCGAGAGGCGGGACGGGACATTGAAGTCGGCAAAAAAACCGATCGATATTCCAAGGCCGCATGGGAAATTGTCGCGGAGTTCGAAACCAGGGCCAGAGAATTCAGCAGTAAGACCGAACTTCTGAAGCGGGTGGAGGAGCGGATCGGCAACCTTCGCAAACTGGTCTCGGAGCAGGCCGATGCGGACGAAATCCAGAAGGTCCTCGGCCATGACCGCCTGACATCGGAGAAAATCGCCCGTCTTCTTCAGGATACCCGAGAATTCCGCGATGGACTCATCGAATTGGCCATATCGATCTTCGACCTCAGAGATCGCCTGGATGAACAGGTCCGGTCCGAGGCAAAACGCGAAGAGCAACTCCGACTCCGAATCACCGAACTCTCTTCCAATCTGTCCTCCAAGGAACGGGTCGATCTGGAGGTCCAGCTCGAGAAATCGTTGCGTGGTGTCAAGCACGAGCCGCGACTGGAAATCCTGGAGAAACTCGAAAAGAAGCTGACCGAAAGCTCCCCCGAAGGAAAAGAACTTCGCAAGCAGCAGCTGCTCGACGAGGCACGATCTCATTTTCAGTCCGGCCATCCCGAAGCGGCCCTTCCATTGCTCGAAGAGGCCCATGATCTCGTCATTACGAGCGAGGAAGTCCTTTCTGAATTGGGCAAGACATACCGGCTTCTTGGACGGTACGAAGCCGCAGCGGAGGCCTACGGCAAACTGTTGAAAGGCGGGGATGCCGTGGAAATCCTGGTTCCGCTGGCTCAATGTCTGGAGGCGCTCGGCCGGACCGATCAGGCTCTGCACGCTTATGAGCGCGCCCTTGCTCTCCGGCCCGGTGACTTGGGGATACGAATCGCGGAGTGCGTTCTACTGTCGCAAAGCGGTCACTTCGAGGAGGCTGTTCAGGGACTGACCAATCTCGTGGCGCGTCACCCTGATTCCTGCGAAACGGCGCTCGCGCTTGCGCGCGTATATGCAGGGCGGGAGATGTTCCTCAGGGCACGATCCATCCTGCTTAGCCTGACTCGACAACATCCCGAACGCCCGGATGTCTGGGCCGAATTGGCGGACGTGTGTTGGCGATCCAATGAGTTCGATGCCGCTGAATCGGCCTACCAGAAAGTTGTTGCACTCGATCCCAATTGCGTCCAGGCGCATGTTCGTCTGGGCGATTTGGCGCGCATGTCCGGTGATTTCCGGAGCGCAGAGGAGCGCTATCGAACGGCAGAAACACTGAATGCCGATAACTTCTCTGTTCTGTTGGGTTTGGGAATCGTTCTTCGGGAAAAAGGACAAGCGGAAGAGGCGGTCCGAAATCTGGAGCGTGCGGTTGCGCTGAATCCTAATGACCCCCAGGCGTATCACGAACTCGGCATGGCTTATCTGTCCATGGGAGACGCTCTTGCCGCAGGCAAAGCCATTCAGCACGCTCTCACCCTCTCCCAGTAGGACAGGCGTCCCTGCCTGTCACACCTCCCAGTAGGACAGGCGTCCCCGCCTGTCACATCTCTAGTAGGACAGGCGTCCCTGCCTGTCACACCTCCCAGTAGGCCAGGCGTCCCTGCCTGTCACACCTCCCAGTAGGCCAGGCGTCCCTGCCTGTCACACCTCCAGTAGGACAGGCGTCCCTGCCTGTCACACCTCCAGTAGGACAGGCGTCCCTGCCTGTCACACCTCCAGTAGGACAGGCGTCCCTGCCTGTCAAAAACCTTTCCCCAACCCGCAATCGGCTATTTCACAACGTCGAACTCGAACTCATAATTCACCTTGCGATAGGTGACCCGCAACGTGTTGGGAGTGGACCCCGGCTCATCTTTCTCCCGAATCAGCCGGGTGATAAGAAGCCTCACATAAGTCGTGTTCTTGATCCGGCAAGGGAAGAAGAAACAGCCGCGTATTTGAGACCTCGGCAGAATGGCGACAGCTGTGGTCGGGAAATTCCGGTCCGTAAAACTCGCATTCTCCGGAACAGCGATTGGAATGGTCGTGCCGAATCCGCCCGAGTGATGTCCATAAAAAATGCTGCCGGTGGCCCACGCAGATGTTCCCGAGCGGAACTCCTGAACGATCATACTCTCATATTGATTCCCCATCCCGTCGATTAAGACCGCGCGATCAATCAGCAGTTCAACCTCCTCCGAACCGGGATTATAGGCAACGACATCAAAAGTCACTATCTCGCATCCGCTTCCCGGCGGATTCCGACCCTGCGAAACTTCCAGCACAATGCCTTCCTTTTCGACAACCTGAACGAAACCATCCCCGGTGGTCCGCGCGTCCGGCAACGGCGCAGGCCTCAGCTTTGGCGTGGCGCATCCCTGGCCTATGAAACACGCTATCGGCAGAATAACAACTGTGAGAAAACGCTGTTTCTTCATCACAATCGCGCCTCTTTCGTGACAAGATCGGATTTGTCGTGATATCCTTGTTCTGATTTTATCGTGAAGCAATCCAAAGTTCCTGGGGGATCTCCATCGAATTGCAGTCGTTCGAAAAACCGATTGGCACCGGGAATTTCCTTACTTCACGCAACGCATTTCAATACGGAATCAACGAGGAGAGTGGGGCATTGGATCGACGAAAAGTCAAACGGGCCATATTGAGCGTCTCGGATAAGACCGGAATTGTGGAGTTGGCAAAAGGGTTACAGGAACTTCAGGTTCAGATTATCTCTACGGGTGGGACCGCCAGGACCTTGAGTCAGGCGGGAGTCGAGGTGACCCAGATCAGCGATTACACGGGATCGCCGGAGATTCTGGGCGGTCGGGTCAAGACTCTGCATCCCAAAGTGCATGGCGGTATCCTCTTTCGACGAGAGGATCAAGCCCAGATTCATGAGGCGGTCCGGTATGGAATCCCGCCCATCGATCTGGTCGTTGTGAATCTTTATCCGTTTCAGCGCACAATCTCTCGGGAGAATGTGACCCTGGAGGAAGCGATTGAGAATATCGATATCGGTGGTCCGACTATGATCCGCAGCGCGGCCAAAAATCATGAAGGCGTGGCCGTTCTTGTGAATCCGGCCGAATATGAACCCATCCTGGCCGAAATGCGGGAACACGATGCCACGTTGAGCTTGATAACTCGCCGTCGTCTGGCCGTGGAGGCGTTTCGGCATACGGCCGAATACGATATGGCGATTTATTCGTATCTCTCCTCCATTCTCGAGAAACAGACTTAGTTCGACAGACAACTCAAATGACTCACCCACCCGCCGATTCCTTTTCCGATTCCGTGTTGCACCCGGGCACAGAGCGCAATGAGGGAACCATCCTTGTCGTCGACGACGAGAGGGTGATTTGCGACCTCCTGATAGAGATCCTCTCCGAGAATCATAACTATGAATTGTTGAGCGCGGGCGATGGCGAAACCGCTTTGCAGATCTGCTCGCAGAGAGAGGTAGACCTCGTGTTTACCGACCTGCGGATGCCCGGAATGGGCGGCCTGCGCCTCCTGGCGGAATTGAAAACAATCGTCCCCGAAACCCCTGTCGTTATTCTCACCGGGTACGGCAGTAAAGAGGATGTCATCCAGGCCCTTCGCCTCGGCGCCTCCAACTTCCTTCTGAAACCCAATGATGTCGAAAATGTCGCCTCAATCGCCGAAAAGATTCTTTCCATGCGTCAGCGCGAACGTCTCAGCGAGGAACTGTTCCAGTTCTTTGAGGAAGAGCAACATTGTTTCATTCTTCCCAGCAATCTGCGCTATCCCTTGCCGTTGATTGATTTTCTCACTGCACGGCTCGTTGTCCTGGGAATCTGCACCCATGCCGAACTGAAAAACATTCGCCTCGCTCTCGATGAGGCTTTGGTGAATGCGGTCGTGCATGGAAATCTTGAAATCTCCTCCGAGATGAAAGGAAACACCTTAACTGATCTCGTCCGGTATGATGAGGAAGTCCGAAACCGGTGCTTGATGCACCCCTTCTGTTTCAGAAAAGTCATCGTAAAAAGTCAAATCGACCGCAAACGCGCACAGTTTATCGTTCAGGATGAGGGCAAAGGATTCGACCATCGATCTCTGCCGAACGATTTCTCCAATGTCGATAACCTCGGGAGTTACGGACGGGGGCTTCTCTTGATTAAGACATTCATGGATGAAGTTACTTTCAATGATTCCGGAAACACCATCACCATGGTCAAAAATGCGCGGGCGGCAACAAAGCAGAATCCATAGCGGGAAACAAATTTATGGGCAGAATAATATGTGGCAGAATCCTTGCAGGCTATTGTTTTTCCCGGCATTTCTTGCATACTGCCTGTCGATTGGGTAAAACCTCCAGGAAACGGCCGGGCCGTCGATCGGAATATCCCAGTTCTCAACTATATGTTTCTGAGCGGCTTGCGGTGTGAGGTGCGGGATTTCGGGAGTCTCCAGCGCCGGGCCGGCGATTTTCTTCCTTGAACTTCCGAATGAAATGAAAGTTGCGCTCTTGCACAAATCGAGTAGTTTGAACGCAGAAAGTGAAAAGATAAAATCATCGCTTTGTTAAGTCGCGATGTTTTTTTCAGAGTGGATTCGACGATGGAACTTCAAGAGATCATTCGGCTGTTGAACGCGGAGCCGCTGGTGGCCCCCGAGCCGGGCCATCCCAGTTCGGTGCATGATGTCTGCGCAGCGGACCTGCTTTCGGATATTCTGGCCACGAAGAAACGCGATTTTGTGATTCTCACCGGCCTCGTTACCCCCCAGGTGATCCGGGTGGCCGAAGCTACCGATGCGCTCGGCGTCGTGATTGTCCGGGGCAAGACTCCGCCGGAAGCCACCCTGGAGGCGGCGCGCAAAAGTCGAATCCCCGTATGGCGATGTTCCATGCAGTTGTTTGAGTCCTGTGTTGCCTTGGCTCCGTTGATCGAGGAAAAGCGAACCAAAGAGGGTGTGGCCCCTACATAACCATGCGTATGCGCATCGATCCCGTTACCTACACGCCGTTCCATGAGGCCCTGTACGACCTGCGGGTTCGTGACGCCATGTCGAAGAATCTGATTGTCCTGGGGCCGGAGGCCACCATGCTGGATGCTCAGATCGCCATGCGTGACCACCGCATTTCCGGCATCCCCATCGTCATCGACGGCGACAAACTTGTCGGTCTTGTCAGCATTCAGGATGTGATCGAGGCCCTCGTTGCAAATGATATTCATGCCCCCGTCGGTAAATGGATGACCGAAAAGGTCTACACCGTCCGCGAAAAAATCCCGCTCATTCAGGCCGTCAAGGAACTTCAGAAAAGAGGTTTCGGCCGATTGCCCGTCCTGAATGCCGAGGACCGGCTTGTGGGCATGTTGACCAACAACGATGTCACCCGTGCGGTCATGCTGCGTCTCAACGAGGAGGCCAGAGCGGCAGAACAACGCGAAGCCGATCTCATGGCCCGTTCCATGTCCGCTACGCAAGAGAGACCCGGTATTGAACGAATTGAAATTCGGGTCGAGCCGATGGATCTGGATGCAGCCGGAACGTTTGCCGGCCTGGTCAAAAAAGCCGTGAAAAAGCGCGGAGTCTCGCCGGATGTCGCCCGACGTGCCGCTATCGCCGCTTATGAAGCCGAGGTGAATGTGATTCTCCACAGCATGGGCGGCATTCTGGAGGCTTTTCTCTCTGATCAGGATATCACCATCCTGTCGCGAGACCGGGGGCCGGGGATTCCCAATGTGGACGAGGCAATGAAAGAGGGATTCTCCACCGCGAATGAGGTCGTTCGCGCTCTCGGATTCGGCGCCGGAATGGGACTGCCGAACATGAAACGCTGCTCGGATGAGTTCTCCATCAGCGCACCGGCCTCCGGAACCACGGTCACCATGAAAATCCTGTTCAATCCGCCCAGCCAGGCGACCCACCAGGAAAACGCCACGGAGGAGAAGACATGACAAACCGGAAACCGCAGACTCTCTCGGAAGCCGCTTCGCTGATCGACGCTGTGCCGCTGGTCGGAGAGGGCGACGGGCCGGTGGAGGGAGTTTATTGCTCCGACTTACTTTCCGATGTTCTGGCGAATGCTCCGGAGAATAGCCTGTGGATCACCGTACAAAATCACAGAAACATTGTGGCCGTTGCAGAAACACGGGATGTGACCGCGATTGTTGTCGCGGGTGGGCGGCCCGTTTCGGATGACACAAAGAAGCAGGCCGAACGGCTCGAAATCCCCATTTATTCCAGTCCGTTGACCGTATACGAAATCGCCGGACGCCTTTATGTTGCGGGAGTGGGAAGAGAGGAAAGATGTGGTCCACAGAGTCCACCCGGTCCACAATGTCCGCCCAGGCAGAAAATAGCAGGAGAACCGCAATGACTCCATTTCAAACACCGCCGCCCGTATCCGCACTTGCCCCGGATATCTATGAACACCCCAGCGGGGACCCCCGTTTCCTGGAATTGGACCGGATCATTAACCGCGAAAACGGCCGGGAAGACTCCCTGATTCAGATCCTTCACGCGGCGCAGAGCATCTTCGGATACCTGGGCGATGATGTCGTTCAATATCTTTCCCGTCAAATGCGCGTGCCGGTCTCAAAAATCTACGGGGTGGTGACATTTTATCATTTCTTCACGACGATTCCGCGAGGCAAACACACCTGCATGATCTGCACCGGCACAGCCTGTTATGTGCGTGGAGCAGATCGCCTGGTGTCTCGTGTCTCCCAGGAATTGGGGATAGAACCCGGTCAAACCACGCCCGATGGACGAATCACACTGCAAACCGCTCGGTGTATCGGAGCCTGCGGTCTTGCCCCCGCTGTGGTGGTGGATGAGGATGTCTATGGAAAAGTCAAAGTGGATAAACTTCTCAAGCAGTTGAAAAAGCTGACCTGATCGGACTGACAGATTCCATGCTGGAAGAACTGGCGCAGGACATACTGGATATCGGTGTCAATGCCGCCTCGGCGGAGGCAGGGCGGATCGCCATCCGTGTCACCGAAGACACATCCGCCGACCGTCTTTCAATCCTCGTTGCGGATAACGGAAAAGGGATGAGTGAGGAATTGCAGCAACGGGTTTTGAACGGATTTGCCACCACCAAGTCAGGTCACAGTAAGCCGGTGGGCTTGGGTATCGCTTTGCTTCGTCAGGCGGCAGACCTCTGCGATGGCCGGTTTCGTTTGTGCTCCCGTGAGGGGCGGGGCACGCTCGTCGCGGTCTCCATGGTCCGTTCCCATATCGACTGTCCGCCGATGGGCGACCTTGCCGCCGCCATCATGGCGTTGTGTTCAACGGAACACGGAATGCAAATCCGGTTCGAACATCGGTACGATAACCGTTCCTTCGTGTTCGACAGTGCGGAGATCCTTCCACGGAGCAATGGAATGGTCTCAGCGCCGAAACTCATGGAAATCGACGAACTGTTGCGAGAGAAGGAACGAGGTCTGCTGGAAGTAACACATCGAGTGGGTTGTTAAGGGACGTTGCCAGGCAGGACTGCCGCCTACCGGTAGGACAGGCCTCCGTGCCTGTCGATGGTAGCCGGTAGGACAGGCCTCCGTGCCTGTTGATGGTAGCCGGTAGGACAGGCCTCCGTGCCTGTTGATGGTAGCCGGTAGGACAGGCCTCCGTGCCTGTTGATGGTAGCCGGTAGGACAGGCCTCCGTGCCTGTTGATGGTAGCCGGTAG
>JAKQSI010000065.1 GCA_029570205.1 Candidatus Omnitrophota bacterium
TGCCAGGTGGGTACGTGCGGGAATCTATACCATACAATTTGTGGGCAGCGGATTCCGGGTTGTAGAGAGAGGGTGGGTGGAGGGGCGCCTGATGATTGATTGTCTGAACCATGATTTGCTTGATTTCGGGATGACCTTGATTGCTGATGGTGATTGTTTGGTGGCCATGACAGACACGGAGGCCTGTCCCACCAGTAGGCCAGGCGTCCCTGCCTGGCAGCTACCCGGTAGGTCAGGCGTCTCTGCCTGATAATTCGCCGGAAAGGAACTGCATCTTATCCGCCCAGGACTGTGGCGGCGGGGACATCGCCGCCGAATCGTCCGATATCTCCGGCGCTGATCAGACCGTTACTCGGATTGTAAATGGATGCAAGACTACCGCCGATCGGAACCCATTCCACTCCATTGGCTCCCTTGTCGGGACCATAACTCGATATGCAGTAGCCTTTGAAATAACGGTCGTGCATCGCGGCGCTGACATTCGAAAGCCGCGCCCAGCTCCCGTTGTAACTCACATACTGGTAGCTGTAAATCGTATCTTCCGGATACCACTGCGTATTTTCACGTTGCGGCCGGAAAATATCGGTATAGGCTACAGTGGCAATGTAAGCGACCGGGGTAGTCAATTCATGGAGATATTCCACATACACGGAATAGCCCGAATGTCCCTGCCCGTTGCCGATGGGCCACGGGAAATCGTTGTGATCCAGCCTGTACATTTCCAGCGCGGAACCGATGGCTTTATGGTCGCCCATCACCCGGGCGACATTGGCGCGGGTCCGTGCGTTCATAAAGTTCGGGACGGCGATGGCGGCCAGGATCCCGATAATAGCCACAACAATCAAAAGTTCAATTAATGTGAAGCCACAGCGGACTGTTTTCATTGCCGTACTCCTTACGCTGTTCGCGCTTTCATGGCTTTCAGTTTTTTCATAACCTCGTTCTCGCCCCGGCCGAAGTAGTCATGCAGAAGTTCATACTCCCGGTAAAGGATCCGGTAAATGTTGTGGGCCTCGGAGCTCGGTCGGTAGACAACATCTTTCACATGGGCCATTTTGGCGGCGGCCTCGCCGGCGTCATCATATCCCCCCCCGGCTTTTCCGGCGGCGACGGCCCCCAGCATCGCGGCGCCGAGTGCGCACGGTTGCGCGGAGGCCGCCACCTTGATCTCCAGGCCGGTTACATCGGAGTATATCTGCATCAGCAGTTGATTCCGTTCCGGCAATCCGCCGCAAGCATACAGTTCATCGATTCGAATGCCCTGTTCTATGAACGCAGAAATAATTTTCCGGGTTCCGAATGCGGTTGCCTCGATCAATGTGCGGTAGATATCTTCCGGCTTGGTAGTCAATGTACAGCCGAGAAGCAGGCCGGTCAGATCGGCATTTACCAGGATGGAACGATTCCCGTTCCACCAGTCCAGGGCGATCAAACCGCTTTCGCCGGGGCGGAGTTTCGCTGCGCGTTCTTCGAGGATCTTATGGATATTCGTCCCGGCCTGTTCGGCTTCTTTTTCGCAGGATGCGGGAACGCAGTTATCCGTAAACCAGGCGAAGATATCACCGGTGGCCGCCTGCCCGGCTTCGTAGCCGAAAAAGCCCGGCAGGATTCCATCTTCGACTACTCCGGCCATGCCGGGCACAATAGCCTTTTCCTTGGACAGGAGCATGTGGCAGGTAGAGGTTCCCATGACCATCAGCATTTTGCCGGCTTCGGTAATCGTGGCGGCGGGCACGGCGGCATGGGCGTCAATGATCGCAACAGCGACCGCAATACCGGGAACAAGGCCGCACAACGCGGCGCCTTCCGGCGTCAGTTCGCCCGCCTTGCTGCCGAGCGGCTTGATATCGGTCGAGAATTTTTCCTGGATGACATTTTCCAGGCGCGGATCGAGTTCTTTTAGAAACTCGGGGCTGGGGAATCCCTCATCACGCGCCCACATCCCTTTGTACCCCGCCATGCAGGAACTTCGCGCTTCCTTGCCGCACAATTCAAACACGATCCAGTCGCCGCCTTCAATGAACCGGTCCGCCGCATGGAAGACTTCTTCATCCTCGTTGAGAACCTGCCACACTTTCGGAATGGCCCACTCCGAGGAGATTTTGCCGCCGTACCGGGCCAGGAAACTCTCCCCGCGTTTGCGTGCCAGTTCATTGATCTTGTCCGCCTCGGGTTGCGCGGCGTGGTGTTTCCAGAGTTTGCACCAGGCGTGCGGGCGAGACCGCCATTTCTCCTGGAACGAAAGCGGTTCTCCCCTGGCATCCACAGGAAGGATTGTGCAGGAGGTGAAATCCACACCGATGCCGACCACCTGTTCCGCTTTCGCCCCTGCCTGATTCAGCACATCGGGAATAGTTGTTCTGAGTACCTCCAGCCAGTCCGCCGGGTCTTGCAGGGCAAAGTCCGGGTCCAGTTTTGTCTTACCGTCAGGAAGATATTCGTCGAGAACCCCGTGCGCATACGGGAGCACGGAGGTTGCCACTTCTTCGCCGGTGTCGATATCCACCAGCAAAGCGCGTCCCGATTCGGTTCCAAAGTCGATTCCCAGTGCATAACGTTTTTCTGCCATCGATCGTCACCTCATAAAGTCCGTTGATTCTTCGGCCTATTGTGCTTGACAGCGGGCGGATTGAAAAGATAAGACGGGGGATGGGTCTGCGATCAGCCGAATATCAGGGTAAACAGTCCGTGAATCAGCGCCAGCCCGATGACAATAGGGATTGCCAGAAAGGCAAAGAAAATCGGCGCAAGGGCCAGGATCGGGATGGAAATCGCAAAGAGAACAGGGAGCAGAAACGGTGCGAGAAAGCCGAGAATCACGATTCCGACAATGAAACTGAACACGAATTTGACAACCCCCACGAAAAACCTGGCGAGGAACACCAGCAAGGATAAAATCAGGCATCCGACCAGGAACCCGACGAGCATCACGATCAAATACTCCGCTGTTCCAATCGCTTCGCCTTCCATGATTCTTCCTCCCGTGATGATTCGGTTTGTGGCTCCTTGTTCCGGAAAAGACAGGGAGCCATTTTTTGTATATTATACCGATACTTGCACATCGGGGAAGAAATTTCATTCACACGCGGCAAGAATATTCATTTGGAAGATTCCGCAACCTATCCTTCATGCAATTGCAGAATCCCCGCCCTTCATCGGTCAGGAATCGGTAGACATAGACGGCAAAATTGCAGTAAGATCAGGGAACAAATAAGCGAACGACCATAGCGAGGCTTTCGATCATGAGAGAACTTCTTCAACACAGCACGGTTTTGATTTCGGCAATCCTCCTGCTTTGTCCACAGATTCCCGGACAGGACCGCTCAAAACAGGAAGCGGAGTTGAAATGGCTCTTGAAAACGCTCCCGGAAACCAAAGAGCGCGCGTGGGAGAAATGGCTTGCGGAAACGGGCGAGCGGCCCCCGGATTTCGATGCACTTCCGGGCATTCCCGGTCTGCCCGATCCTCTTCTGAATTCAAAAGGCGAGCGGATTACCTCAGCAGAGGCATGGCCGGCGCGACGAGAGGAACTGATGAATCTATTCCATTATTATGTTATGGGTTCCGTCCCGCCGGATCCGGGAAATGTGCGGGCCGTGAATGGGAATTCGCGAGAGGAGGAAAGCGTCACCGTACAGGAGATGACGCTCGAATTCGGCCCGGAACATCGAGCCAAACTTAGGATGGAGCTGATCGTGCCGAACGGCGACGGGCCGTTCCCGGTGTTTATTACACAGGACAATCATCGCCGCTGGGCGCTGATAGCGGTCAGCCGGGGTTATATCGGCTGTGTTTATGCAGGCGCCGATTCGCGGGATGATACCGGAGAGTTTGCCGCCATCTGGCCGGACTGCGATTGGACGAAACTTGCCCGCAGGGCCTGGGCGGCAAGCCGATGTATAGACTACCTGCTGACGCTTCCCATGGCGGATTCGTCGAAAATAGCCATTACCGGCCATTCGCGAAACGGTAAGATGTCGCTTATGGCTGCTGCCATGGACCGTCGAATCGGCGCGGTTATTTCGAGCAGTTCCGGCGCGGGCGGCTCCTGTACCTATCGTTTCTTCAGTGAAACCGAATTCGGAGAAGGCATTGAACCTATTACGCGGGTGTTCCCGGATTGGCTTCATCCCCGATTGCGGTTTTTCGCGGGGCGCGAGAATAAACTACCGATTGACCAGCATGAGTTGATTGCGTGTATCGCGCCGCGCGGCTGTCTCATCTCTACGGCAATCAACGATCCGGTAGAGAGCGTCTGGGCGATCGAACAGACCTGTTACGCCGCCAGGCCGGTATATGATCTGCTCGGAGCCGGGGATGCGTTACAACTACGTTATCGAAGCGGCTCGCACGAAACCGGGCCGGAAGACATTGAATCCTACATTGACTGGCTGGACACTCAGTTTCACCGTGGGGGTTCCTTTACCGGCTCCGGACCCATCTATCCGACTTACACAGAGTGGCGCGAATGTGCGAAAGAAGACATAGAGATCACACATTATCCCGAAAAAAGAATGGAGGATCTCCTGCAAACCGCCGAAGGGAAATACCTTCAATCCGCCGATGACTGGTTGTTGAAGAAAAAGGATATTCTTCAGCGCATTCAATGGGCGCTTGGGGATACGCCGCCCCTTGCCGAAAGCGAAGCGGGAGATTACGGAATGGAAACGGCACCTGTCGCCGTGGCACGAAGACGGAATAATATTCCGGACACTGTGGGGAAAATCAGTTTTAATTTCGGCCATTATATCCCCGGTGATCTCTATTTTCCCAAGGGAGCCGACAAGGCCGGAAAGGAGATCCCTGCCGTAGTCTGGGTGCATCCTCTTTCGAATTCTAACGGCTATGTCGCCGGTTATCATCGAGGTAAAGACGTTCATATTGCTCTGGCGGAAGCAGGCTTTGCGGTTCTGGCTTTCGATCAGATCGGAAACGGCCAGAGGATTTCAGAAATAGAGAATTTCTACAGGCGACATCCCCATTGGTCCCTGATGGGGAAGATGGTGGAAGACGTTCGGGCATCTCTGAACGCATTTCGTCTATTTGATTTTGTAGATCAGAAGCGCATTTTCATACTGGGATATGCGATGGGGGGCATGGTGGCGCTTCACGCCGCCGCCTTGGACGAGCGGATGGCCGGAGTTGTCTCTGTCGCGGGATTTACCCCCATGAGCCTGGATTCATCGGAAAAAGGAACCGGGGGACTGCGAAGATGGACCGAATGGCTGCCGTTGCAACCCCGGTTGGGAGTATTTGTCGACAACGAGTCGCGTGTTCCCTATGATTACCATGAGGTTCTGGCTTGCATCGCTCCACGCCCTTTGCTGGTTGTCCAGCCGAAAGTCAATTACCGGGCCGGCATGAAAGACATAGAGGCTTGTTTGAATGAAGTCCGCACCGTCTACCGACTGCTCAATTCCGAATCGGCTTTGCAGCTCCTTGTTCCAGATGACTACAACCGGTATTCGCCGGAAATGCAGGAAGAGGTGAATTCAGCAATCAGACGGTTAGCGGCGATCTGAGGAATTCAACCGGCATTCATTTCATGGTCCGTGTCGCCGTAGAAGTGTCGCCTGATATAGAACGCGACATTCACCAGACTAATCAACACCGGTACCTCCAGGAGCGGGCCGATGACGGTAGCGAAAGCCTGGTTCGAACTCACGCCGAAAATGGCCACGGCCACGGCGATGGCCAGCTCGAAATCGTTACTGGCGGCTGTGAACGAGACCGCAACGGACTTCTCGTAACCCACACCCATTCTGTACGTGACGAAGAATGTCACGAGCCACATTACGAAGAAATATATCGCAAGTGGGATCGCTATCCGGATAACATCGAAGGGCAATTCGACAATATACTCGCCCTTGAGCGAGAACATTACCACAATGGTGAACAGCAACGCAATCAAGGTGATCGGGCTGATTTTGGGGGTAAATACGCTCTCGTACCACTCCCGACCCTTGAGGGGGATCAATGTAAAGCGGGTTATCAGACCGGCGAGGAACGGAATGCCCAAATAGATGAAGACAGTTTTGGCGGCTTCACCGATGGAAACCTCGATATTCAGACCGTCAACAAGACCAAGAGCATTCAACAGTAGAGTGATGAATAGGTAGATATAGACGGCATAGAAGAGCACCTGGAAGACGGCATTCAAGGCAACAAGGCCGACCGCGAGCTCCCGGTCGCCCTCTGCCAGTTCATTCCAGACAATCACCATCGCGATGCAGCGGGCCAATCCCACAAGAATTACCCCGATCATATATTCGGGATAGTTGTGGAGAAATAGGATTGCAAGGAGCGTCATGAAGATCGGCCCGATAATCCAGTTCATTGCCAGAGAGAGCGAGAGCAGCCGTTTGTGCTCGAAGATCCGCCCCGATTCTTCGTAGCGGACCTTCGCCAGCGGCGGATACATCATCAGAATTAATCCGATGGCAATGGGTACCGACGTGGTTCCGACCTGCAAACCTGCAATGAACTCCGCGACAGACGGCGTCACAAAACCGATGGCGACACCGATGACCATAGCAAGGAAGATCCAGAATGTGAGATATTTTTCGACTGTAGATAGTCGTTTTGTCTGTGGCGTGTCCATTGGGATCATCCTTTCTTTCGCGCCTCGACAGTTGCAGACCTGACATAATCTTCGATACCACTGCCCGGAAACCAGTCCTTAATGAATTCTTGACTTTCGTGCTTGATGTCGATTCGAACCTGGGAAAAGCCCGTCGCGGACAGCATCCGCTCGATGTCGGCGACTGAAATCGCGCCCGCGACGCAACCGGAATGAACGTCAAGGTCTGATTTAATCTCATCGGGCAAGTCCCTGATGGCAACAACGTCTGAGATCGCAAGCCGACCCCCGGTGCGCAGTACTCGAAATGCCTCCCTGTACACCTGTAATTTGTCCGGCGACAGGTTAATAACGCAATTTGAAATGATGACATCAACGGAATCATCGGCCACGGGAAGATGCTCGATTTCTCCGAGCCTGAACTCGACGTTGGTGAACCGGCCTTCTTTCGCGTTAGCCCTGGCCTTACTGATCATGTCGGGAGTCATATCGATCCCGATTACCTTGCCGGTCTCTCCAACCTGCCGTGCGGCGAGGAAGCAGTCGAATCCGCCTCCGCATCCCAAGTCGAGAACGGTCTCGCCTGGTTTGAGATTTGCAATGGCCTGTGGATTTCCGCAACCCAGGCCCATATTGGCCCCTTGCGGAGTGGAATTGATTTCCTGCTCGGAATAGCCGAGTTCGGCGGACATCTGTGGACTGTTGTTCTCGGATGGAGTACAACAGGTACTTCCACAGCCGCAGCCGGACTTGACGATTGACGCATAGCGCTTGCGAACTTGGTCGCGTACAACATCAGGATCGACGGGAGACATCTCACATATCCTTTCTGTGCAACATAGCATAATAGTTGAATAGCGTCTCAACAAACGTCCGCATTTCACTGATAGGAATACACATAATCATCCATGCCCTATGGGGCCGTGTATAGCAGATAGAATCCACCGAAAATAACCAATATTCCGCAGCACTTCTTTAATATCACTGCTCCCTTGGACCGTTCATTCCAGTCGAGCCAGCGCTGCACCAATTCTGTGAAGGTCCCCGCGAGGACGATGACCGAGCAGTGCCCGATGCCATAAAGGAGCAGCAGGAGAAGACTATACGGCAGGTTTGTCGAGGCCAGTCGAAAAATTACGCCAAGTATCGGGGCCATGTACGCAAAGGTACACGGACCGAGCGCAGTTCCAAAAATCAATCCTAAGAAGAATGCTGCCAAGACACCTTTTCGCTCTATTGTTGTTTGGCCTGATCCCGACCAGGGCAGAGGGAGGATTTCCATCAAATACAATCCCACGACAAAAAAGAGAAGGGCAACGAGATAATTTCCATACGGCCCCACATCGCCCATCATGCGTCCCGCTGCCGCGGTGATGGCACCGATGCACCCGATTGTGATCAGTATCCCCAAGGCGAAAACAGACGAGAGAAGAAACGCCGTCCGGATCGACATCCGACCTTGTTTACCAATGAACCCGACAACCAGGGGGATGCTCGCCAGATGGCAAGGGCTTAGTAAAATACTGAGAATCCCCCAGACAAACGCGGCCGTGAGCGCCACGAAGGGCGTTCCGTCAACGGCTCGTGTAAGCGTGGCGAAGATCCCTTCCATGATTACTTGACTGCCATTGTCGCGAGCCGCTGCTCAATCTCTGCCTGAGGCAATACTCCAGTATGGCGAAACAGTTCTTTTCCGTTCTCATCGAAAAATATCTGGACAGGAATGGAACGGACGCCGTAACGGGAGGCGAGAACCTGTTCCTCACCGACATGTACAAATACGACATTTACTCTTCCATCGTACTTCTTCCTGAGGGTATTCAGGATTGGGGCCATCATGTCGCAGGGCACGCAGCCCGTCGCTCCGAAATCCACCAAGGAAGGTTTCCCGCTTCGACGCGCCTGATCGACCGGATTATCAATTGCTAATTGTGCCTGCCTATCGACCCATGTGGCGGAGACAACGATAGATACAGCCTTTCCAAGACCACGGATATGTTCCTCGATTGCCGCCTGCTGTTTCTGCTGGCGAATATATTCCTTCAGGTGATCGTGTATTTGATCGAACGCTGCCTCGCCGAAGAGTTCCCTGTTTTCCTCATAGAAGGTTTTTGCCTCCTCGACCGTCACGGTGATCGACGGGATCCTTTTCCTGAGATAGGCATGAACGATCTGTCGGTCCGTGCGGTTTGAAAGGTCAACTGTCTCCCCCCCGGAGTCGTTTCCGGCAACGTAGAGAAGGAGTTTCTCTGTCATGGCCTGTTCTGCCAGATGAAACGCATACTTCTCTCTCTGTTCCTTCGGAATCTCCGTATTTGATTCGATGTCCGCGATGCTTATCTCAATTGTAGCGGCACGGACAAGCACGCCGTCCGGCAGTTCCCCGACCTCGGCGAACATAAACACGCCGGATGCCAACCCCGGATAAAGACATTCCACGGTTGCAGCATCTGTTGCCGCTACAATTCCTGCCCCGATGAATACGGGAAGGACAGAAGTAATTGCCAGAATCCAAGTCCTGCTAATTGTTGCCTGCATCTGATTCTTCCTTTTCGAGACGAATTCCCAGTTCTTGGCATTTCCTGATAATGTCTTCCTCGGACATGAATTCTTCATTTCGGTACAATTCGTTACCGGCTGCGTCAAAGAAAATCAGCGTCGGAATTATGCGAATTCCATACTGCTTTCCCGCATCCGGATTCTCCCGGACATCGATGAACGCCACGTCAAGTGTCCCCTGATATTCGCTGCGCAATCGCTCCAGGATCGGCGCCATCAGTTTGCAGGGAATGCACTGCTTAGAGCCGAGATCGACAAGACGCGGCAGGCCGGTCATCGGTTCTGTTGGAATAGGCGTTCGCGTTTGCGCCGATAATGTGTTTACTGGAACGGGAATTGTTTTTCTCTCTCTCTTTAGCGCAAGTACAACTCCCACGGCGAATACAAGAACGATCACAGCAATCATCGCTTTCGATCTCATGGTAAATGGCCCTCCATTCAGGAAGTCGCGAGGAAAGTTCTGACTTCCTCAAGGCTCGGTACTTTTCCGGCAGCCTTTACCTGTCCGTCTACCACCAGCGCCGGAGTCATCATGACACCGAATGTCATGATTTTCTGAATGTCTGTGACCTTTTCGAGTTCGTACTCGATTCCGAGTGTCTTTGCGGCCTCTTCTGCGATTTCGGCCAGTTTTTTGCAGCTCGGGCAACCTGGTCCAAGAATCTGAATCTTTTTCATCGGAAGTCTCCTTTCTAAAACATCGATCCATAAATCAGGCCACTGATCGTCGCCATGACTACAACAAGCGATACATAGGTAACGGTTTTCTTTGTGCCCAGGACGCTTTGAAGCGCAATCATACTCGGCAGGCTCAAGGGGGGGCCCGCCAGGAGAAGGGCCAACGCAGGACCTTTTCCCATCCCACTGCCGATCAATCCCTGTATGATCGGAACCTCGGTCAGGGTGGAGAAGTACATGAACGCACCGATAAGGGAGGAGAGGAAATTTGCGCGAATCGAATTGCCCCCGACGGAGGCCACAATCCAGCGAGAAGGAATCAGTCCTTCCTCTCCCGGCCGTCCCAGGAAGAATCCGGAAAGCGCTACCCCGATGAACAAGAGGGGAAATATCTTCCTGGTCAATCCCCAGGTGGAATCGAACCACGCACGCATCTCCGTGTTGCCTGTTGCGGTAATGATTGACAGAGCGATCAAACCGACGACGAAAGGAATTACCGGATACTTCGGAAAGACAAAAGCAAGGACAACCACAGCCAGTCCGGCGGCGGCTGTCGGCCATATTCTTAAGCCGAACCAGCGGACCAGGCTGACAGCCATAACGATTGCCGATATACCCGTCAAAGCCCATTTGACCGAGTAAACTCCTGCCAAGAAGCCGGATGGTTCTGTACGCTCCCAATTCGCGAATACAAGAATGCCTATCATGCCCGCAAAATAGGATATAGTTTGCCACAGAGGGCGAGTCTTTTGGTCCTCGAATACGTCTACCCGGGATTCGATTCGATCCGGCTCTTCATTACGGAATATGAAGTACATAGCGAGGCCGATCGCAATGCTGAACAGCACGGCGCCGACCGCCCGGGCGACCCCCAGCTCCAGACCAAGAGCTCTCGCAGTCAGAATAATCGCCAAGACATTGATCGCCGGCGCCGAATAAAGGAATGCGGTAGCCGGTCCGAGACCCGCGCCCATTCGGTAGATTCCGGCAAAGAGGGGCAGGACGGTGCAGGAACAGACGGACAGAATTACTCCGGAAATTGAAGCCACACCATAAGCTAACGTTTTATTAGCGTGAGGTCCCAGGTATCTCATTACCCCGGCCTGGCTGACGAAGACCGCAATGGCCCCGGCGATAAAGAACCCGGGAAGCAGGCCCACAACAACATGCTCGCGCGCGTACCATCGGACCAGATGCAGCGATTGCAATACGGCATGGTCGAACCGAGGATGGCCTACCGGAAGGAGCACGGCGATCGCAAACATTCCGAGAATGAACAGAAAGACTTTCCATTCTTCTTTGTTCGACATTTCCATTTTTTCTTATTCGATATTATGTGCCGAATTTGCCAAATGACCAATTATATGCCAAAAAAAGAAACTAGCCCGACACGGATTCATATTTTCTTTCGGCGTTCGCCGCCAGAATAGATTCGAGGCAACCGAACATCTTGGGAATGCACGGGCATTGTAATTCGTAAAAGACCTGCACGCCCCGCTTTTCATCCTGCACAAGACCGGCGTTCTTCAGAATTGCGAGATGTTTGGATACCGTGGAAATGTCGGCGCCGACCATCTCGGTCAACTCGCAAACACATCGTTTACCGTGAGAAAGTTCCTCCAGGAGAAACAGCCGTGTGGGATGAGCCAGGGCCTTGGCGATCTCGGCTCGTGCTTCATATCGCTTGCGGGTTCGGCGATCCATGATTTTGCCTTTCTTTGCTGTCTATTTGGCGAATATACCAATTATCCAAGGTTAAGTCCAGTGGACTTGCACAGGATCCGGCTTCCTCGCTCAAGGCGGTCAGTCCGGAACCGCAACAACGCAATGCGCTCGAATCTTCCGCGCCGGCACGCCGATGGGTTCGGCCTTCTCTCGACGTGACCGTATCGGTGAAGGCTCCGTGTTATTTGAATTCCAGCGGATCCGATCATCCTCTTTCTATTCGGCAGAATCCCTCGGCAGGCAGATAAGAGGTACGAGGGTTGTTATCCGTCAAAGTAGATGACGTTTCGTTTCCCATCCTTCCAACCGAACGCATAAACTGTACCTTTTCGGTTGTTTACGGTGTATTCGCGTTGATACGTGTCATGAACGTGTCCATGGATGATTACGTCTACCCCGTCGGCTATGATGGACCGATAGGCACTATGCGGAACTTCCAATACACGGCGGGGCTTTGCCGCGACCAGCTTATTGCTGGCCTCTGTCATTTGTTGCGCAAGACTTACCAGGATGGCATGAGGAAGGTGCTCGGCAATGAAACGGCTTGGACCGCTTCGGATTATGGTCTTGTATATCTGGTAGGCCCAGTCCTGCCAGCACAACTCATCCCCGTGACCGATGTACACCACACGCCCGCCGATTTCCATCAGGGACGGATTCGGCAGAAGGTGGATATACGGCAAGTCCCGGAAATAGGAGGTCGCCAGAAAATCCCGGTTGCCCTCCAGGAAGAACACATCGATTCCACGCTCTGCGTATCCGCGCAGGCGTTCAAGGAATGTGCCGTAGCGGGCCTGAATGAACTCATCGTGGTTGATCCAGAAGTGGAACGTATCGCCCAACAGGAAAATCTGCTTCGTATCGGCCGGCATTGCATCAAAGATCCGGTCGATTTCGGTGTGAGGTCCGCCGGGGTGATGGAGATCGACCACAAAAAAATTCTTTCCGGGTTTGGTGTAATTCACCATCAGGAAGCCGTCAGAGTTGGTATAATGCCGGGCACAGAGTGTCTGGATATGGAACTCTGAAGAGAATGACACATTACCGGAAGGAATTCAATTCCCATGCCATCCATCGGATATGACAAGATTCTGGTCCTGGACTTCGGTTCCCAATATAGCCATTTGATTGCACGGCGTATTCGCGAGTTGCGGGTCTATTGTGAGCTGCATCCCTGCACAATGTCAATGGAAAGGATTTGTTCTTTTGCCCCAAAGGGAATCATTTTGTCCGGCGGTCCGGCTTCCGTCTATGAACAGGGCGCGCCCACTGTCGATCCCGGCATCTGGGACCTCGGCGTTCCGATTCTTGGAATCTGTTACGGTTTCCAACTGATGATGCACCAGTTGGGGGGCGAGGTGGCGCGCGGGACCCGCCGTGAATACGGTCATGCCCAATTGGAAATTGAACGTTCGGATCCGCTGTTTGCCGGCCTCGGTCCGAACAGTACCGTCTGGATGAGCCATGGGGATAAGGTGTACCGGATTCCGCACACGTTCCGTCGATTAGCTGTCACTCACAACTCGGAGTACGCGGCCATTGTCGATCCGGAACGACACCTCTACGGAATTCAATTTCATCCCGAAGTAACGCATACACCCGACGGTATGCAAATACTCGACAATTTTGTGTCGCTTATTTGCCGTTGCAACCATAATTGGACCATGGGATCTTTTGTTGAAGAGGCTGTCCGACGTATTCGCGACCGGGTCGGCGAGGGAAAAGTAATCGGCGCCGTCAGCGGCGGCGTGGATTCTACTGTAGCCGCTGTCCTTGTCAGCCGCGCAATCGACGATCGATTCACGGCTATCTTTGTGGATCACGGTTTGCTTCGGCTTAACGAAGCGGAACAGGTGGTATCCCGTCTCCGAAATCGTCTCGGTATTCGACTGGTAGCCGTTGACGCCTCCGAGCGTTTTCTGTCCCGTCTCCAGGGAATCACCGAACCGGAACAGAAACGGAAAATTATCGGTAATGTCTTCATTGAAGTGTTCGAGGAAGAAGCGCGAAAACTCGGGGAAGTCGATTTTCTGATGCAGGGGACCCTCTATCCCGACGTAATCGAGTCCACGCCATTTCGTGGACCATCCGCCAAGATTAAGAGCCACCATAATGTCGAGGGCCTGCCGGAACGAATGAACCTGAAACTGATCGAGCCGTTACGGGAACTATTTAAAGATGAGGTGCGTGCCGTCGGTAAAGAATTGGGACTGGATGATGATCTGATTTATCGTCAGCCGTTCCCCGGTCCCGGCCTGGGGGTACGCTGCCTCGGTCATCTCACACGTGAACGACTGGATATTCTCCGCCATGCGGACGCGATTTACATCGACGAAATTCGAAAAGCCGGACTTTACCGTGAAATCGGCCAGGCGTTTGCCGTGTTGTTGCCGGTTCGCTCCGTGGGTGTGATGGGAGACGACCGCACATACGAGGAAGTGATCGCTTTACGCGCGGTGCATACCCGTGACTATATGACCGCCGATTGGGTTCCTCTGCCTTATGAATTGCTGCGCATCGTATCCAATCGAATCATCAACGAGGTACGCGGTGTGAATCGTGTTGTCTACGACATATCGAGCAAACCGCCCAGCACGATTGAATGGGAATAACCGCTATTTCTTTTCTGCCGGATCGCTACCCTCCAGCAGCGGCCGATATGTAGCCGGTCGGCGGTTCACGAAACGGTCCTTGTACCGATCCGGTGATGTATCCACATCGTAGCAGACGACTTCGTCGGATCTGCCGAGTGCCCTGAGTTCCCCACTCCGTTCGATTAACAGACTCTGGAACGGGTGACAAAACACGACCGGGTAACGGTTCTCGTATGCCCGCGTCCGCATCAGAATGGTATTCCAGCCATATTCGTCGGTATAATTGCCATAAGACGGCACAAAGAGAACCTGTGCCCCGCGCAACGCGAGGATCCGAGCCGGTTCGGGATTCTGCCGGTCATAGCAGATCAATATACCGACTTTTCCGAACGGGGTGTCGAATACCGGGTAGTCATCTCCGGCTTTGTAGTAATCCGGGTTGACGGCGTATCCCTGCGCAAAATGGGTTTTGCTGTATTTTCCGATGATCTCGCCATCCGGATCGAACAGCGCGGCGGAGTTATGAAGAATATCTTTCTCGCGTTCCAGAAAACCCAGTACCAGAAACACGCCCAATTCTTTACATAACGCAGACGCCTTTTTCATATACGCTCCGTCAATCGGCTCGCCGAGCGCGAGAAAGTTACTCAAAAGAGCCTCTTTTTTGCCCGGATCCTTCTCGCTGTTCACCTCATTGATAACATAGCCCTCCAGGCATCCTTCCGGCGTTACAACAACCCTGGCGCCGCTTTCCATGGCGGCGTGACGAACGAGTGTTTCGATACGCCTCCAATTGACTTCCTTATTCCACTTATCGGGCAATACCGACGCAGCGGCAATGCGGATGTTCGTAATCGTCTGAGGTTGACCCGCATACTTGCTCAGAAAAACCGTCTGCGCATGGCCGGCCGGAACGCTCAGGGCGGCCAACCCGACCATACCGATTGCAATGAGCGCTTTCATTATCATTTACCTCGAAGGTTGTATTCCGGAGAATCATTGGAATGTCAAATCCCGGTTGTTCTTTCATATAAGAAACTTCCGAACAATTTGCGCAATTCGTGGAGCGCTGTTCCCGTCGCCATAAGGCGCGCGTTTTTGTGCCATGGCATCATATACAGACGGATTATGAAGGATTCGCTCTGCTTCTTGTACGATTCGATCCGGATCGACTCCCGCAAGACGTGCCGCGCCCGCTTCAATACCCTCGGGTCGCTCGGTAGTTTCCCTCAGAATGAGTACCGGTTTGCCGAAATACGGCGCCTCCTCTTGAATCCCTCCGGAATCGGTCATGACAAGATATGCATTTTTCAAATAGGCCAAACAGGCGGCGTACGGCTGCGCAGGAAGCAAAACAGCCCGTGGACAGTCCGAGAATGCCTCCCGAAACGGATGCTGCACAACCGGATTGGGATGCAGCATGTGTACAAGCACCAGTTCCTTGTTACTTTCCAGTAATTTACGAATTCCACGACACATTCCCCCGATTATTTCTCCCCAATGTTCGCGACGATGAATTGTAGTCAGAAGAATCTTTTTACCTTCACGGAGAAACTCGACTACCCTGGGATCAAGAGGCGGCAATCTTCCATCGGCTATTTCGAGAAATGCATCCACTCCCGGATTTCCGACTACATGAATTCGATCGGATGGGATGCCCTCATTCAGAAGGTTCTGTTTTGCCCGCTCCGTAGGCGCAAAGTGCAATCGCGTGAGATGAGAGAGCAAACGACGCTGGATCTCTTCCGGGAACGGCATGTCGTCGCGATAAGTACGCAGACCGGCCTCGATATGCCCGACGGGGATGCGATGAAAGGCCGCCGCCAGCCCGCCGACAAAAGCAGAAGAGGTGTCTCCCTGCACAAGGACCAGATTCGGCCGTTCCCGGACAAATACGCCGCAGATTCCCCGCCACAAGCGGGCGATTACATCCTGGAGGTCCTGTTTCTGCTGCATGATATGAAGATCCCAATCGGGCTGTAAATCAAACAGGTCCAGTACTGAATCCTGTAGCTCCCGATGTTGAGAGGTCACAAGTAGTCGAACCCGCAGGTCGGGTTCCTTTCGCATTGCGCGAATAACGGGAGCGCATTTGATCGCTTCCGGGCGTGTTCCCAGAATGAAACAGACGGTGGGGCGGGATTCAGACAGCATTTGTTGACGATTCTTCCGGCCGCATAAGCGGGAACAGAACAACACTTCGAATGTTTTCCTCTCCCGCTAATAATGCGACGAATCGGTCGATCCCCATGCCGAATCCGGAGATAGGCGGCATTCCGTACTCCATGGCTTCCAGGTAATCCTCATCCAGCATCATGGCCTCTTCATCGCCGGCTGCGCGATGGCGAGCCTGTTCTTCAAGGCGCGCCCGCTGGTCAATCGGATCGACTAATTCCGAATAGGCATTGACAATCTCTGTGCCGCATACGACGATCTGAAACCGATCCGCAATTTCAGGATGATTGTCGTTTGCGCGCGCGAGCGGCGAAAGCGCGCGGGGATGACCGATCAAAACAGTCGGCTGAATCAAGCGGGGGCGACAGGTTTTCTTGTATATGGAATCCACCAGTGTCGCCCAAGCAGCGCGGTCTGCATCGATATCCTCCAGCACAATCCCGCTTTTGTTACAAGCTTTCAGCAGCGATTCTTTCGTCGGATGTTCCAGAATATCAATTCCGGAATGCTCTCGAATCAAATCCTGGAACGTTACAATCCGCCACGGATTCTCAAAGCGGATCGTCTCGCCCTGAAATGAACACTGGGTGGTTCCCGTGGCTTTTTCCAGGACGGTCAAAAGGAGTTCGCGGGTGAAGTTCAAATTGTCCCGGTAGTTCCAATAGGCGGCATAGAACTCCAGCATCGTGAAGTCCTGAATGTGCGCGGGGGAACTGCCCTCATTGCGAAAGCAGCGGGCGAATTCGTACACACGATCGAAGCCGCCGACGATCAGCCTTTTCAGATAGGTCTCCGGCGCAATTCGCAGGTAGACATCGATATCAAGCGTGTTGTGATGAGTGATAAACGGGCGCGCGTTTGCGCCGCCGTATTGGCTGCACAGGACCGGCGTTTCCACTTCGATGAACCGGTGCAATTCGAGAAACGACCGGATCTCCCGGACAATGCGCGACCGGAGAAGAAAACGTCGGCGGGTTTCCTCGCTCATAATCAGATCGAGATACCGTTTTCGTTGACACAGTTCAACATCCTGAAGTCCGTGCCATTTCTCCGGTAACGAACGGAGAGACTTTCCGAGCAGCTGGTAGTCATTTACCGCAACCGTGATTTCGCCGGTGCGCGTTCGAAACATACTTCCGGCGACACCCAGAAAATCGCCGATATCGATCCGTTTCTTGAATCGTTCGAATCCCTCCGCTCCGCAGCTGTCCACCGATACGGAAATCTGAACTTTGCCCGAAATATCCTGCAAATGCCCAAACGCCAGCTTGCCCATTTTGCGCAGGGAAATCAGTCGTCCGCACACTCTGACTCCAGGCGTTCCTTCGGGAAGGGAGCGGGCTTCTTCAAGTGTATGCGTTCGCTCGAAACGATCGGGATAGGGGTTCACTCCTTCTTCCCGAAGCATTTCAATTATGGCTTTGCGGGTCTCGAAGACCGAGAGGCCCTTTGTTCCTTCGTTCATCCGTGTACTCCATGCGCAAACAACGGAAGGCGCATTACCGGCTCGTAAGTGTTTTTACCGTCTCTTGAAAGATATCCGCCAGGCTTTTGGTAATATCCCAATTCGGGTAATGGGATTTCAATTTGGACAGATTTGAAATGTAGCAGATATGGTCGCCTTCACGGTTCTTGTCTACATATTCATACCGCATCGGCTTTCGAGTAATTTGTTCGACTTGGGCAAACGCTTCCAGGATCGAGCAGGAGTTTGCCCTCCCGCCCCCGATGTTATACACTTCGCCGGGACGCGGATTTCCTGCAATTTCCTCAATGGCCCGCGCGACATCGAAGGAATGGATATTATCGCGCACCTGTTTTCCTTTGTAGCCGAAAATCCGGTATAATCCGCCTTCGACATTGACCTTTACAAGATAATTCAGGAATCCGTGCAGCTCGACACCGCTGTGATGGGGCCCGGTCAAACATCCGCCACGCAGGCAGACCGTTTTCATACCGAAGTAGCGTCCGTATTCCTGTACCAGGATATCCGCCGCAAGTTTGGAGGCCCCGAACAGGCTATGCTTGGATCGGTCGATCCGCATGGTTTCGTCGATCCCCGCGAAATGAGCGGGGTCGGCATACTCCCAGCGTGTCTCCAATTCTTTGAGAGGCAACTCATTGGGGGCATCGCCGTAGACTTTGTTGGTACTCATGTGGACAAACACGGCGTCCGGGTGATAGCGGCGGGTTGCCTCCAGAAGGTTCAGGGTTCCCCCAGCATTTACATCAAAATCGTCGAACGGGCGGTCTTTCGCCAAGTCGTGAGACGGCTGCGCGGCGCAGTGAACCACGAGGTCGAAACCGCGGTCCTGAAACAGGTTCAGAATCGCTTCCCGATCCCGGATATCCAGATCGACGGATCGGAAATGCTTTGTTGTAGATTCCAGACGCCTGCGGTTCCAGGTGGTGTCGCCCCTGGGGCCGAAAAAATCCGCGCGCATGTTATTGTCGATTCCCAGAATTTCCGATGCCCGGGGGTCAAAATAGGCGACGACTTCCGAGCCGATCAGACCGCTCGATCCCGTAACCAGTACTTTCATCATCCATTCCGATCAAAAAAGAAATTGAATATGCATGCAAAATCGGATTGTGCCTGTGTCTTGTCCGGCAAACAAGTGAAGCAGGAGAAGAGGGTGACAGGGAGGCTCTATTTCAGCCCGGTTTTTCTCAGATGATCCTCGATATCATCCAGTTCCTGCATGGTGTTGAATCCGGCGGCGTCATAGTCTTCCAGGCGTGCCGCATACACCCGGAATTTGCGGGGCGCATCTTTCGCCCGGGTCAGAATCTCTGCGGCGTCCGTCAGGTAAAACTCTCCTTGCGCATTGAGCGACTGAAGGCGATCCATGGACCAATATAACGCCTCCGAGGAGAACAGGTACAAAGATACATTGACCAGATTGCAGCGTTCCTCCACTTCCTCCGGTGTCAGTGGAAACTCGGTTCCATCCGACTCATGCACACGGAATGTCAGCCGATCGGGATCGATCCGGGAGATCAGGTCTTCCCGTTTGCAGACCGGACCGTCATTAAGCAGCTTCCAAAGGTCCGGTCCCAGGGCCTTTTTCAATTTTTTCTCGCTGGGCTGCATTCGGATGAATTCACGGAGCAACGTATCGGTTTCAACGGTTTCCCCGTTGAGTTCATAAATGCGTCGGAACATTTGACGTTGAACGACATCCGGGCGTTCAATGATCGTTAATGCCCGCTCGTCTTTGCCGAAAACCACTCGACCCGAATTTGGCCACGAATTCTTGGCGGCAACCGCCAGTGTCATGTCGGATTGTTGAGAGCGGTGGATTTCCATCATGGCGGGGATGGCATTGGGGGAGAGAACCTTGTCCCCGGCAAGCAGCAGAATGGTTCCCTGGAAACCTCGATGGCGAAGAAACCAGGTTGCGCGACGCGCGGCGTCTCCCGTTCCCAGCGGCTGGGGCTGATAAACATAGTGACAATCCGACCGCAGGGCCTCAACAAAGTCCACCACTTCCTGCCAGAAAAAACCCACAACCAGTACCATTGTCCTGGCCCCGGCGTTTGCGCAGGTATTCAAGGACCGTTCCAGGGCCGGTATGCCCGAAACCGGATACAATACTTTCTGGCATGTGCTGTTGGCAAATCGTGTCCCCGTGCCGCCTGCCAGAATAATCACCGCGAAATCACCGTCTTCCGGCGCCATCTCGCGGTGCGGAAGCCGGCCGATCGTCTCCAGCGTTTTCACAATGTGTTCACCAACTCCAGGATTTCGGAGAGGATGCCACGCGCCCGGTCCTTCCTGCAAAATCGTCCCGGCGCTCAGGTCGATGGAAATATGGCTCCGACCGGCCAGGTCGCAGAGCGATTTCCACACATCGGGATATACCTCCGGCAGCTCTTTCAGAACTTCCGGACGGCATCCTTTCAGCTGAAGACGGATTGGAAAAGACTTCGCATCGGAACACACAAACTCAACCTCACCGGAACGCGGCAATTTGCGAAAAACATACACGCGCTGGACAATTGTATCGCGCACGGTAATCTATGGTACGTTTCCATGCAAGGCTGCTTTCGACAGGCACGGACCTCAGTTCCACCGGTGGGTCAGGCGTCTCTGAGCCGCAACAAAGGGTGGAAATCACGCTTTCTTCATCCCATCACCGGCCCCGCCGGAGGGGTGGTTGAAATGACAGGCCCCTTGTCATTTCCAGCGGATGGAAAGAATCTCAACAGACAAATCGCTTTATCCGGCAACGCAACGGACAAGGATATCACCGCATGAAACGGGAGCCGTATTTGGTGTTTGGAAGTCCTCGGATTGAAGAGGATGAGATTGCGGAAGTTGTGGATTCACTTCGCTCCGGTTGGATATCCACGGGTCCCAAAGTGGCCCGTTTCGAGGAGATGTTTCGGGACTATATTGGTTGCCGATTTGCCCGCGCAACCAGCTCCTGCACAGCGGGTCTTCACCTGGCCATGGTTGTGGCCGGTGTCGAGCCGGGGGATGAGGTGATTACCACGCCCCTTACCTTTGCGGCGACCGCCAACGCGATCCTTCATGCGGGCGGCAAACCCGTTTTTGTCGATATTGATCCCCATACGTTCAATATCGATCCGAAGAAAATCCCGGAAAAGATCACAGCACAGACCCGGGCAATTGTTCCAGTTCACCTGGCCGGACGCCCCTGCCCTATGAATCCCATTCTGGAGATCGCGGAGCCCCACAACCTCCTGGTGATCGAGGATGCGGCTCATGCCATTGAGGCGCAATATCACGGGCGAAAAATCGGAACCATCGGCGACCTGACCGTGTTCAGCTTCTATGTTACGAAAAACCTGACCACCGGCGAGGGCGGCATGATCACGACAAATCGCGCCGATTGGAGCGAAGCCATCGAGCGATTTGCTCTGCACGGTCTTTCACGCGGAGCCTGGAAACGGTTCTCCGATGACGGATTCAAGCACTATGAAGTCGTAGTTCCCGGATTCAAATACAACATGATGGACATCCAGGCTGCTTTGGGCATCCATCAATTGGGCAAGATAGAGGCGTATCACAAACGACGCGAGGAGATTTGGCGGCGCTATGATGAAGCCTTTACTTCCGCGCCGCTGGACCTCTCACCGCTACCGGAGGAAAACACCGTTCACGCGCGGCATTTATACGTGGTCCGGCTCCGTCTTGATGAGCTGAAAATCAACCGGGACGGTGTGGTCGAGCAACTGCACCGGCGCGGAATCGGAACCGGCATTCATTATCGGGCACTTCATCTTCATTCGTATTATCGGGAGACATTCGGTCTCAGGCCGGAGGATTTTCCTCACGCGACCGACTATTCCGAACGTGCCTTTTCTCTGCCGCTTTCGGCGAAATTGACGGACCGGGATGTGGAAGATGTGATCGCGATTCTCACGGAGGTTCTCGAAGAGAATCGGCGTTAATGCGGCTCAGTCGGGAGGGTTCCACGCCGGTTCATTCCATGTTTCGTTGAAACGGCATCCGATCGCAGCGGGATAAGGTTCAGCCTTCCACGGGACTGCTCGCTTCTTTTTGGCTTTACCGGGATTTTGTCCTGAAATAGGATAAGATTATGATACTGCTCTGGCTTGTTCTGGTTCTCCAGACCGCGCCGCCGGATGCACAGCCGACCGCCGAAGAGCCGGTTTCCGCCGGTGAGATTCGACTGGGTGCGCTCCAATCCCCGGATGATATCCTCTATTACCCAATCCGTGAGACAATTGACCAAAAACAACTCAGCATTGCCCTGTATGGCCATATTTACCGGCGCCAGGAACCCCAGTCGCCCTACCTGTCTGCTCCTGTTTTGATCCTGGAAAGACGCAATCGGTCCGGTTTTCCCGAGGAATCCTGGCAGGAGGTAGACCGGGCTTTCCCGCCCGCGCCCGGAATTGAAGTGGCCCGGCTTCAAAACGTTGTTCTCCATCCCCCGTTCCAATATCGAATCGGCGTTACATCTCGCTTTCACAATGGGGGAAGATACGCCCTTGTTCTGGACCCATCGATGGACGGATACGAATTTGAGGTAGAGGACCTGGATTTTCGCTCCAATCCACACGGCTACCCGTTTACCCTGTCCTGCGCGTATGTGGCACAGGACCCTTTTTCCCTCCATAACGCCAGGATTCTTATCGGGACGGAAGAAGGCTATGTATTAGAGAGTACGGATGAGGCAAAACACTGGCGTATTCTTTACCCCCCTCCCGGTGGGCCGCTTCCGTACGGTCCTGTGTTTGGGATTTTTCAGGATTCTGCGGGGATTCTCTACTTCAGCCCATGGACTACCCGGGAATCCGTTCTTTCCCGTAACGTTCACGGCCAGGTTCTGGAGAGCCGGGATGGGGGGCATACCTGGCAAACCGCCCTTCGATTTCAATGGCCCACCGGAACCGCCTGGCGAATGACGGAAGATTTTCAGGGTAATGTATTGATCGGCGAGTACACGTCCGAGTGGGACGGCGAAAGCGCGTCGCCGTTTACCGGAAACATCTGGCGAAGGAAGCCGAACAGCACACCGGGCGACCCGTTCGAACCGGTCTATTCCAATCCGAATATCAATCCGGATACGCCCAATAATCATGTCCATTACATCGGCGTCGATCCGTTCACCGGCCATATTTATGCGACCTTCGGTGACGGCAACGTCGGCAGGTTTGTTGTTTCACGAGAGAACGGGGACCCCGGCACATGGCGCACGTTGGAAACGGGAGTAGACTCCCAATACACGGCCATTACGTTCACCCCCGATTATTTGTTTTTGGGACAAGACACGAATCGTGCGTTCAAGAAAGTCATCCGGTGGGAGAAAAGTAAAGAGGCCGTTTACGGAAACGAGCCTTTTTGGACCACAACCATTATGGATCATCTGCCCGGCGCGCCGATTCCGTGGACGGACAAAGGAAACTGGTTCTGGAGTCACTTCCTGAACGGGCGCCATGTTGTCCTTTTCCAATATCTACCTTATGGCATGGAGCCGCTCGATAACGGGCAAATGCAGTCCCCACGCCTGTATGCCACAAACAATCTCGGCGAGACCTGGTGGCGCGTGTTGACTTTTCCGCCTGTCCCGATCAGCGATGTTCCAATTCATGGGTTCTATGGCCCGAAATCCGCATCCAATGTCGGACCGGACGGTTGGATTTACGCATCGTACGGAACCGTCCAGTCGTCTATCTACAAAGGATTTCGCATTCGCTTGCGCAGCTCTACTGAAAGTTATGTTCCCGGAAGTGATCAATACCATTAATGCCCTGCAACCGAATCGCCTTCATATAGACATTTGCCTATTGTGTTACTGTACCGTGGATACCAATCCTATGCCGAATTGCGGGTTGTTCCTCGCGGATTCCTGCAGATCCCAGATGTCTTATCTATTTTGTTCCATTCCCTGCCTTTTTGAAAACACCTCCGGATTTACGCAATTCGGAGGAACCTTGCCCTGAAGCGCCGCGATCAGATTCTCCGCCGCCATGATCGCCATCCGGGCCCGAGTCTCAAATGACGCACTGCCGATATGAGGAAGAAGGACGACATTCTCCATTTCCAGCAATTCCGGCTCGATGTGCGGCTCATGCTCAAATACATCCAACCCCGCTCCTGCAATCCTCCGTTCCTGGAGAGCCTTGACCAGCGCCTTCTCATCAACCACCGGCCCGCGCGATGTGTTAATCAGGTACGCCGTGGATTTCATAAGATGAAATTCCTTTTCTCCGATCAAATGTTCCGTCTGATCGGTAAGCGGTACATGAAGCGTAACAAAATCGGACTGCCGAAGCAGCGTTTCAAAATCCGTGCGCATGGCATGAAGCGATTGCGCCGCAGACGAATCGAGTTCGAAATCATCCGAGTAGAGAATCCGCATGTCGAAACCGGTCGCACGTTTCGCGACGGCCTGACCGATACGCCCCATGCCGACAATCCCCAGGGTTTTCGCGTAAATGTCTCCACCGAGCATCAACAGCGGTCCCCACCCGTCAAATTTCCCCGCGCGAGTAAACCGATCGGCCTCCGCGATGCGCCGGGCCACGGACATGAGAAGCGCCCACGTCAAATCCGCCGTCGTGTCCGTCAATACACCCGGTGTATTCGTCACCGGGATTCCGCGCGCCGTCGCCGCGGCCAGATCGATATTGTTGAATCCGACGGCGCAATTGGCTACAGCGCGCAGGGTGGGCGCGGAATCAAACAGTTCCGTATCAATGCGATCCGTCAACAGGCTCAGCAGACCGTCCTTTCCCTGAACCGCTTCCAATAACTCTTCGCGCGTCATATTCCGGTCGTGCGGAAATACCTCTACCTCGCAATGCGCCCGCAGAATCTCCAGTCCGGGTTCCGGTATTCGTCTCGTTACCAGTACTTTGTCCACAACTACTTGACCTTTCTTTTTGAAATGTTCCTGTCCGTGCAGTCGCGATCAGTACACCGAAAGATCGTCGCGCCCGGGCAGCTCGGGGAACTGTGGGGTCGGCAGTGTCTGGTACCAGTATGCCACCGATGCAATATCATCCTGGCGCGGTCGATACCGGTCCTCTGTGGCCCACCCAAGGCTCTGAATCGTTACACGTAAATCCCGGTCGAACCGAATGGGGTCCATGATGTGCCATCGGTATAGTCCGAATCGCTGTTGCGATTTCTCGACTCCGTCCGGACGGATTACCTGCGGCATCCCCAGGAAAGGCGTCGAGTACTCGACGTATTGTCCGTTCCGTTGGAAACCGTAGGATCCGCCGAAATAATCTTCCGTGCCGGTCCCGCAGATCGTCGGGTACTTGTCATCACCGTCGATGTAGAACTTGATTTCACCCTCTCCCCACCAGCCGCCGCTGTTCACTCCCCAAGCCATATAAGTTCCCACATAGTGGCCTTTTCCGGTTACCCGATCCAGGATTGTGAAATCTTCCTTGTACGGAAGGGGATTGGATCGATGGAACTGCGCGTGAAAATAGGCGCAATCCTGTGGGATTTCCGTTAATGTGTAGTTAACCTGGTAGTACAGGGTCTTCTTGTCATTGTCTCGATTCTCCAGGGTGATCCGGCAGTGTTTCTGAAACGGCATCAGCCAATAGCAATTCATCGCACTGCCGGGATTGACGGCTACCGGCAGCGAGTTAATCTGCGCAACCGGCCCCCAGCCTGTACAGAAGAAATCTCCAAGAGGAACTTCCACCGACGGGTTTTTTTGTCCGTCCCAGTAAATCCGGAGAATCGTGTCGCGGCATACCAGATTCCCTGTCACCCACATACTCTGGATAGACCCCGGCCCGTCGATTTCGGCCATAGTGAAAATGGAATGGCCATCCACGGTCACACAGGGCGCGACTTTCCAACCCTGTCCGAGTTCTCGGGCGGCGTTTGCGCCCTCGCCCTCGGTTGCCGTTGCGCCTTTTCCCTTTTCGCCTCTGGGATTCTCTGCGCTGATCGAGCGGCTTTGGGCATCGGACAGACGCGGCAGGTTGCCCAAGTTCATATAGAGTCCGCTGAACGGTTCCATTTCCTTCATCTCCTTTTGCGCCGGCTGCGCTGCGGTTTTACGTTCGCGTGCCTGGATATCGGCGCAGCCCAGCAGAGTCATCGCAAATCCAATCAAAACGAATTGAGAGACCGTCCTCATGACCTCTGTCCTTTCTTGAACCGGATTTCGAACTTCGGAGAAATGTGGACAATTTTATTGAAGATGACAAGGGAAGGGGCTTGCCCGAATGAACTCCTGTCGGTCACCGTTTTGCACGGCACGCCGTTCCGGCAACCGTTCTGTTGACAGGCCCCCGGTGTAGCGAGGTAGCGGATGGAACTGAGCAAAGTAGCAATAATCGAGACAGCGGCGGCGGCGCAGATTCGGCGTCCCGCAACGGCCCATAACATCCCGTTTCGCAAACGAACAGGCCGGATCGGTTCGTGTGCGCCGCCGATCGTGATACAAATCCTGTTCTCTTGTCATACGGACACAAGTATCTGAGAATAGTGTCAAAATGCAGCAGATGAATAACGGCAAGGGACTTTGCTGATTCATCTTCAGGAGGAAACAATGATCGACGGAAAGAAGAATGCGGAAAGATTTCCGAGAAGAGATTTTCTGGTAGGAATTACAGGTGCAGCGGTCGCGGGATGGGTTCATCCGCAGGCTTCGGTCGCCTCGGAGGGGGGGAAGATTCGAATCGGCGTGGTTGGGGGCGGATTCGGAACCGCGTTCTGCTGGCATGAGCATCCGAACTGCGAAGTGGCGGCGGTCAGCGACCTTCGCGCGGACCGCCGGGACCGGCTGGTCGCTCGCTTCAAATGCGACACCGTGTATGAATCGCTGGAAAAGCTGATTCTCGATAAAACCCTGGACGCCGTGGCGGTGTTCACGCCTGCCCCGGATCACGTCCGCCATTGCACAGCGGTCATGAATACCGGCAAGCATGTTATCAGCGCCGTTCCCGCCGCCATGACCCTGGAAGATTGCCAAACTCTGATTGATACGGTAAAGAAAACCGGTATGACTTACATGATGGCGGAAACGAGCTACTATCGGCAGGAATCCATCACCGCACGCCAGTGGTTCAAGGAAGGCCGATTCGGCAATCTGTTCTATACCGAGGCGGAATATCACCATCATACCGAACCGGACAACGAACTGAACTGGTACAACGGGGAGAAGACCTGGCGGTACGGATATCCCCCGATGTTGTACCCGACCCACTCTCTCGCCTTTCATGTGGGGGTTACCGGGGAGCGGCTCACGGAGGTGATGTGCCTGGGCCAGTCGAGAATGAATACCGGAGAATACCGGGATAATGTCTACAAAAATCCTTTCTGTAATGCCATGGCCTTGTATAAGACCAGCGGCGGTAACGCTGTCCGACACACGGAGTTTCGCTATGTCGCCGCGGAGATCTGCGAACGGGCACAGTGGTATGGTGATGAGATGAGTTTCTTCATGCCTACGGCTACCGGGTTCCCCGGCGTGGTCTGCCGCCGGGGTCAGAAGCCGGAACCGTTTGAGCAGCCGCTTCATTGGCAAACAGATATGCTGCCGGAACCTCTCCGGCACGACAGCGGTCACGGAGGTTCCCATACTTTCCTGACGCACGAGTTTATTTCCGCCCTGGTAGAAAACCGTCGGCCTGCGGTGGATGTCTACGAGGCCGTTGCGTACACCGCGCCCGGCATTGTGGCGCATGAATCATGTTTGAAAAATGGAGAATTACTCAAGATCCCCGATTTCGGGCGAGGCGCTTGACTTGCAAGCGGCGGTATTTTACGAGAGAAGACAACAGCAATCCAGCAGGCACAACCCCGTGTGATATCCCGGATCCGCATCGGAGGTTGCCGGAATCGAGTCGATTACCTCGCCGTTTGCATTCCGGGTCTGCACCGCCATCAGGTGCAGATCGGGACGCACATAATGCTTGATGAAAGCGTTGTGGCACGCGGCAAGCGTATCCAGGCATGCCGGTTTCTCATCCACATCCGCCCCATTCCAACAATACAGCGCCGCCCGCATGGTCTCCGGCAAACTCCACCATGGCATCTCTGCATTTAACACCCTTCTTTTGAGCAGACCGAATGCCTTGCAAATCCCGCCCGGCCCATCCTGAAATCCGTAGCCGAACAGATGCCGCAATAGAGATGGCATGACACGTTCTACCTTTGCGGTCTCCCGCAATTGTCCCTCAGAGGCAAGACCCATGCGCCGAACAGTTGAAAGAAACTTCAGGCTCAATCCCACAAACTCCAGGGCATGGCCCGGATCAGACACAATCTCTCCGTTTCGACGATAAGGATGATTGTCCCGATCAAGAAACTCAACAAAATCATATTCCTCAAGGTCCGGCCATCGCCCTTCAAGATTCACGTAACGATCCAGAATATGTCGAACCAGTCTCAAACCGAAATCGACATAGCTGGGGTCATGCGTGCATTCGCACAGCAGCGCGGCTGTCCCGATCTGGATCATCCTTGGCCCATGCGTGAATCGATCTGCGACCGGCTGAGCAGGATTTTTCGGGTCTGGCGACTGCTGATCGCTACGAAACGTCTCGTTCCATATTGCCTGATCCACTGCCCGGCAATACTCTTCCGCTTCACGACAAGCCTCGCCATCTCCCAGGTATTCCGCCGCCGCCAGCATTCCTTTGGCACAAAAAAGGTCGCTGAAGTTGTACGGTACATCCGTCCCAAGCCGGATGATCTGCATCCCGCCATCTCGACCGAGCAGAAACGGTTCGCCTTTCGGGGTCATATAGAAAAACATGTGGCCCGAATTGCGCTCCCTCACAGAGCGAATCCGCTCCAGAACTTCACGGATTATGCGATCCATCTGCTGAAGCAGGGCTTCGATTTGCGGCCCCTGAAGATGACTCCGAAACCATCGCGCATGGCCCACAAGCGCCTCAAGCCCCCGCCCCTGAATCCATCCGTATACCGTTCGTGGTCCGCGAATCAGTTCCTCTTGCGAAAAATCCCGCCCACTGACCAGGTGGATTTTTGTGTCGATCCAGCCATAGTCCGGATTGCGTTTGTATCGATCCGCAATAGTTTTCATCACCTCAAGTGCGATCGCCACATAATCCCCACTTATCTCTCGCACCTGCTCAATCGTGGGATGCTCCGGCAACGGACTTCCACGATACCGAATGTCCTCCGCCTCCATTATTGTTCCTTTTTCCATCTCTTCCGTCTCTTCTCCCCAATTTTTCCCGTTCTTATTTCTTCAAAAGCCACACTTCTGCAATCCTGGATTGGTTCCGCCAGTTGACCCCGGATTCATCCGGAAAATCAACTGTCACTTCGATTGTGCCGCCCTGAGTCAGTGTCTTCGGAATCGGGAAAACCTTGAACTCCCCGTCCTTCTTGTTGTATACGGTCGGCTCGATTCGTTTTCCGTTCACATTGGGAAATGCCTCACCCGCGCCAGTGAGACGGAGTTCATACTCTGCACTGGGGTCCAGGTTCTCATACCGAAGTCCGAGCAGTTCGGTCATCGTGTCCAGCCAGGAAATCCGCATCCGGCTGAACCCACCATCCCAAGCCCAATATGTCGGGGTCGGAGCCGAATGATTCGGTGGCCCTGTCTCGATCGACTCTCCACGATAAAGATGGGGCGATCTCTCGATATTCCCCAAGTCGTCGTAATAACTTCCCGGTCCGGGATTCTCCCAGGTTCGGATCAATTCCAGCCGCTTCAGTTTTTCGGTGTCACTCGGCAGTTTGCGGATTTCGGCGAACTGATCCTCCAGCCACCAGCGGTTATTCAGGGGCCGGTCAATGAAGTCGAGAATGCACCCGCGCTGTGAGTTCGCTCCCTTGAAACGCGGCACACTGGTTTGCAGGCCGATTGTTTCAAACAGCGTCTCGCAACGCTTGATAATCCGTTCACGCAGATCCGGGAGAATCGGCTCCTTGTCCACGCTTTGTAAAACCGCCAGCGCATCGTCCATCGCTTTGTCGATTCCACGTTTTTGTGCCTCGGCAAGAATTCGATACGCTTTTGCCTCCAATTCCCGCTCGGCAATCAGACGGTGACGGATATGGGCATCGTATTCTGCACGCAACATGCAGAGCTGCCATCGCCAGTTCCGTTTCAGTTGATCGTTTCGTTCGTCCAGCCGGGTCCAATGCGTGTACGTGCTTTCCACGGAACCGTTCTGCGCCAGGGGGCCGGTCCAGTTTTTCTCCAGGGCAAAAATCCCGTCTGCAGCCGGTTCCGCCACATCCGGTCCGAAAAAGAACCGGCAATAATCCATAAGGACTTCCCGAAGGTCCCAATCCGCCTCCCAACCGAGCATGCTCCACAGGACTTTATTCACATCGTCATGAACTCCATCCGAATAGGAGATAAATCCATCGGTGCAGGGCGCAGTCCATCGGTGAATTGCGGAATAAAATACGGGGCGTGGATTGCAGGATTCGCGGCCATGGATCAGCGCCAACGCCGGGTCCCACCATACTACCGGATACTGGGCACGCACCGAATGCGTCACATCCGGGTAATCCCGCAATCCATATTGTTTCGGCAGCCACGCGCGAATTTCCGCCATCGGCGGGCTGGATGGCCCTCCCACAATACCCCCCATCCACTTCGGAACATTCTTTTGCACATAATCCCGAACGTAGTTTATCTTCTCTTCATCAAATCCCTGCAACGACAGCCAGATTCTTGTTTCGGGATGATGTTGCGCCAGGATTTTCGACAGTTCCTCCAGGAACGGCAGAACAGTTTTCGGGTGATTATCGCCGGGGTCGCCGCCGGGGAAGAAAATCCCATCAATGCGCGGGCAATCCGCATACAGCTGCTCGTGCATCGCCAGTTCCTTCTTACGGAACTCCGAATCGGACAGGTCGCCTTCCGCCGGAGTCCAGACCCAGTAATTCAGATCATACTCTGCACAAATTTCACTCAACCGACGGTTCATCTCCCGACGCGGGATTTTCATGTGCGGGCTGACATCTTTGTCTTGGAACGGGATATTCTCAATGCTGTTGGTTCCGAATAGAGCCAGTTCACGGATGTATTGTTCATATTGCTCCGGTGAAAGAGCATCATAGGAATTCGCCTTGTTTCGGTATCCGAGCTGATGGCCCCGAATCGGATACACCGGTGCGGTGCAAATATCCATCCCCGTTTCCATTACGGCCCGATTGTTCGACAACTCCATTTTCCGGAGCAGATACCCCACTCCGAACAGCGTCCCGCGCGGATCCGCCCCAATCACCCAAATTGTGTATGCTTCCGACGCCTGTTCCTCAACAACAACCTGATACCCCTCCGGTTTCAGGCTGATTTTCGTTTCGTCGCCGGGCAATTTGCGGTCCCAGCCGGTGTTTTCCACACGGGAGGTAACAGCAATGACCGTTCCTTGCGGAGGCCATTCGGTGCGAACTTCCCAGCGAATCCCGGTTCGTTTCTCCACCTCTTCCACCAGCACACGCGCCGCCGTTTTCTCGCCGGATGGGACATTGCCACTCCGCACAACCACAACCGCATTATCCAAACCGACGTACTCTTTGGCGTGACCGGACTCGCAAACTCCTGGAATCAGAAGGGCCATGACCAGACCGAAAAACCGGCAAGCCCCGGATCGAAAATACCGACTTCGCATCATTTCTCCGTTCCTTTCTTCACAACCAACCGCTGAAGTTCATTATGTATTATGTATCGCTCTGTTTATCATCGCAGAATTGCCCCCCCTGTAAAGGTTGATGGAATCCGAATCGGGTATTCGCAGGATCGGATACAATGGAAAATCCGGAGACAGCAGAGAAAGGAATACTCCCGCAGCGAAAAAAACAAACAAATGGAACCATTGACAGAACGACCCGCGCTCCGCCCATGGTTCCAAATTTCTTTCTGATTTTTGCGGATGTACCTGTGCCCGCCCACGTTCGTCGGAGCCGGCCGACTCTGTCCGCCAATTCCTGACAGATTCTTCAGAAATACGTGTCAAACAGGCCGATTTCGGACCACAGATCCTGATGCTCGCCCCCACGTAACTGCATTGCTTTCCAAATGTCGCCGTTTGAGATAATCCCGTTTGACGGATTGTAGGCTTTGGCCTGGCGATTATCGAGCCAGTCTCCATAATCGCCGTCCGGCCCCGCCGCGTAGATCAACCAATGCGACCCGTTCGTATTTGCACAGTCACGGTCCTCATATCCGTAGAAGACACCCTTGGCGAACGGATCCACTGGGATGGAATTCATATAGCTCGTCGGCGTCGTCAATTGTTGCCAGATCTGTCCATTGTAATGATTATCGCCAACCGTGTCTTTGACGCCAACCGCTGACGGGACTTTCCCGAAAAACTTACCGGAAACCGGAAAACTGCATCTCGGATCGGTACCAGTGTCATTTCCGTCCACCAGCCAAAGCCCGGTTTCCATCTTCCGGATGTTGATTTGATCGTAGAGGGTTTTCATATCCGCAAAGGATCGAGACGCGTTGGCCCGCACACGCGCATTCATGAAATTGGGCACAGCGATCGCAGCCAGAATGCCGATGATCGCCACAACAATCAGCAATTCGATCAGGGTAAAGGCTTCGTTCTTGTGCTTCATGTCCATACTCATTCCTTTCGTCAACAAACTGTTCAGCAAATTAGTGTGATTATTTGCCGGAAGGATATTAACAGAGATTGACGTTTTGCGCAAGCCCCTGACCGAATCATTGCCACCCGGAAAGTGGATATGGAAGCGTGAGAGGCCGCACGGCGTGCAGCGGCTTTGGCCGCTGGCGCCGGTATCCTGTCCGACCTGCTGGGGAGCCTCGGTTCGGGAACAGTCGAAGCGGCCTGCAAATCGTTGATCGGACAACGACTCAAGCAACCCGGCATGGAGCGGTCCGTACCGCCGGCCCTGTAAACCCCAAGCCGCTCCCTCAATACACCGCCCAATCCGCCACACCGGTTTCGTCTGCAAAGATAAGTTCTCCGAAGGGACGGGCGTAGAGGGTGGTGAAAGAGGGACGATTCCAAACGAGAGTAATCGCCTCGTTAGTCAGCCGTCCGACCTGGAACGCCCAGCGGTCGCCATCGCGCGGCGCATGAGTGACGACAAGACTGTTATCCGGCGCACCATCAGTGGCATACACCGGCGGCGATTGCATATCCCCGGTATAGTTGAACGCGGAAAACGGTATGGCAAGTTCTACAATCGCGGTGTCCGGCGCGATGTTATCCGGCAAGAGGGTGATCCCGATCTGCATCGCCGGGTCCCAGATATTCGGGTCGCCATCCACCAACTCCAGGTCGTAACCCGCCGCGGTAAACTGGTACGGTGGGCCGGTTTCCTCCAGGACATCCCGTTTCAGATCGTCAAATCCGACGATGCCCCAAAGCGGGTCCGCATGGGTGGTCTCCGGAGTGACCGCGATATGGTACTGGTCCGGTGTGTTGCTCGGCGGGTCGTTGTTGCGGCTTACATCCTCGGTCGGCTCGAGAAAGATTTCCAGATCATCGCCCAGGGAAGCGTAAAATTGCCCGGTATCGGTCCCGAGAATGTCCTCATCATCGGCATTCGAATCATCGCCGCCGGCCAGAATCGGGAAAATGTCGGAGTCACGGATCATTATCAGGAAATACAGGGTCGATTCGGTTCGAAGCGCCTGGAAGGTGACGGCCATATCCTCCGCCACCGGATCGCCCGTGTCGATTTGCATGAAATCCCCCGCAGCGGGCGCGGCATTGGCCCACTCGCCGGACGCGCTGTTTACCACCCCATCGACTGTCGGCGTTGTGAGCGCGCGACGCACCTCATAACTCTTAACCGTCCCCGCCCACGCTGTTCCACCAATCAGAACAAAAGTGATTCCAAGCCATCCGAAACGAGCGATTCGCATTTTCATCGGTAAGTCCAGGATACTTTTTCGTGATGACAGCGCTGAAACAGCGCTATCCGGAATTCTATCCGGCAAAGTATCATAATGATAAAATGGCGTCAACTTCTTTTTGACCTTCGGGACAGGACGGACCGATGATTGCCGTTTTTTCCGGGTTCTGGCAATGCTGGCTGTTGTTTGCGCTGGGAAGCCTGGTTGTGTCCCGCTATCGGCAGTCGTTGCGCCTCGGCGAGGAGGTTGCGCTTTCGATCGGTCTCGGCACGGTGATAACCTCCGCGCTGATTTTTTTTCTGTTGCTGGGAGGAATCTTCCAACCTGTCCCGGTCGTTTCCATTTTTCTGCTGCTGACCGTTATCTCCGCACGTTCCGGGGAGCGTCTTCTCCGCCGCGTTCGGACACCGGTGTGGGAAACCGTGCGTGCCAGTCCGGTGTTGAGCGCCGTTGCGTTTGTGCTGCTTATTCCACATTTCCTTTCCGGGCTGACGCCGGAGGTGGAAGTCGATTCGCTCTGGTATCATTTGGGAGTGCCGCAGTTTTACCTGATCCGCCGGCGACTGTGTGAAGTGCCGTTTTGTCTACCGTCCCACTACCCGATGAATTTCCACCTGCAATATGTATTTTCGCTATTGGTCGGGAACGACGAAACGGCAAAAATAGTAGTCGTGTTTTTATTCTTTCCAATCTGCACATTGATTTATTCATTAACCCGGCAATGGTCCGATAGACGAACAGCCCTGTTTGCCGTGATTCTCTACCTCTCTATGATTCACCACCGCCTGCCGGTGATGGTCAATGTGAAAAGCGCGGTATTGCTGTTCACTCTTCTGTCAACAACGTTTCTGTGGAAATGGATGGAAGAAAAGCGGGAGAGCGATTTCCGGATATCGGCATTCTGGTGCGGGATTGCAATGGGGACGAAATTTAACGCGCTGATCTTCTGTCTGTCGCTCCATACGGCCGTCGTGTTTCTATGGATGGCCTGTCAACGCAATTGGCGAAACGCGATCCTGCGACCGATCGAGTACCAAGCGATCGGCTGGACGTTGCTCTCGCCATGGATGATTAAGTCGTATCTCTATACAGGAAATCCGTTATATCCGCTTCTCAGCGGCCTGTTCGGGGCACGTGAGGGATATCTCGAGGCGATGCTTTCGAACGATTTAAACCATGGGCTGAATCTTACTCGTTCAAAAACAATCGGCGAGTATTGGGGCCAGGTGTGGCACAATGTCCAGTGGATGACATTCAACACGGATTTGCTGTTTTTCCTGATTCCTGTAGGTGTGCTGCTCCTGGTAATCGAATGGAGAACATTCAAGCCGCAGATACTCACGGGCATAGTTGTGCTGCCGCTTTTCACGCTCCTGTGGGGATCGGATATCGGGCGGTTGTTTTCGGTGACGTACGGAATGGGCGCCGTCCTGATTGCTGTCGGGATATTTCTTCTGAGCAAGCGAAGCCGGATCGGCGTGGTCCTCTTCGGTGTCATGGTGTGCGTGATCCCCGCGACATTTCTTTATCAAAAATGGACATTCTGTAATTACCCTCAGATTGACTGGCATGGACAGATTGCCGTTTCCGAACAAGCGCGAACGAAGTACCTGTTGAGCCATGACATTGTAACGGAGGAAGATCTGGAAGTGTATCACTACATCCGGGAAAATCTATCCGACCGGTATAATCTTTATATTTACAATGGAGGGTATCCGTTTTACTTGTATTTTCCGAAGATCCTCAGCGATGCGCATTTCAAGGAAATGCTGGATTTGTGGCTGTTCCAGGTCGGCCCGGAGGAGACAGCGGAACGACTGAAAGGCTTGCACGTGAAATACATCCTGCGGGGTGGAAAAGAGGGTTGGGTTTCACAGGGCCTGGAGGACAGAAAGGCGCGATTTGAGGATTGTGTCGGGCGGTTTGCGTGGTCTGTACGGAAATTCGAGAGTCAGGAGATCTTTGAGTTGCGGGGGGTTGTGGAGCCGCGTTGACAGGGTAACGATCCTTGAATAGAGTATGTCGTTCATCCTGAGCAGAATGAGAAAGGAATAATGCTATCATGGAACTGGCGGAACGTACACGACGAATCGATTCATCCGGAATTCGCAAGGTGTTTGCATTGGCGGCGGATATGAAGGACCCAGTGAATCTCTCCATCGGGCAGCCGCATTTCGATGTCCCGGAGAGTGTCAAGGAAGCGGCTATTCGCGCAATCCGGGACGGGCGGAACTCCTACACGCTGACAGCGGGAATCCCGGAGCTGCGCGAGCGGCTACTCGAGCGCTATCGGCAGCGGGGTGTTGAAGCAGAGGATGTGATCATTACCTCCGGTGTATCGGGTGGGATTCTGTTGTGCTTCCTTGCATTATTAAATGAAGGGGACGAAATCATTATTCCCGATCCGTACTTTGTGATGTACAAACATCTGGCGAATTTTATCGGCGCAAGGCCGGTGTTTGTGGACACGTATCCCGATTTTCAACCGGACCCGCAGAAAATTGAGGCGGCCATTACACCGCGCACAAAGATGATCCTTGTGAACAACCCGAACAATCCGGCGGGGGCGGTCTATACGAAAGAAATATTGCATGGTCTCGTGGAGGTTGCCGCACAGTACGGACTGCCGATTCTGACGGATGAGATTTACGACTGCTTTCTTTACGATTCCAAGCCGATTTCCATCGCCGAATGGTATCCCGATACGATTTTGCTTTCCGGGTTCTCGAAATCCGCGGCGCTGACCGGTTGGCGTGTCGGGTATGCGCTCGCTCCGAAATCAGTAGTCGCGGCAATGGCAAATATCCAGATGTACTCGTTTGTGTGTGCGCCTTCCATTGCGCAGTGGGCCGCACTGGCCGCGCTGGATGAGGATACCTCTCGAAACACAGACGACTACCGGCGGAAGCGCGATCTGATTTACAACGGGATCAAGGACCGGTATGAGGTTACAAAGCCCGCCGGAGCGTTCTACATTTTCCCGAAAGCGCCGAATAATGACGGAGACAGTTTTGTACAGGAGGCGATTCGAAATAATTTGTTGGTTGTTCCGGGAAGTGTATTTTCGGAGCGAAAAACGCACTTTCGTATTTCGTATGCGGCGGAAGACTCGGTAATCGGCAGAGGGGTAGAGATTTTGAACCGGCTGGCTGGGTGAATCCGTTTCCCTTACCCCAACCGCCTCCCGGGTGAAAGAGCGCACTACGGTGCGCCTCTGCGATGTGTTCTATCAGGCAAGAAAGCATTTAAGGAATCAGGCAGGCAAGGAGCCTGCGAGGCTGCGGAAGAGAAGGCGGCCGGGCCCCGGGGATTCCAGGGCGGCGCGGTCGCCGCCGGCGGCGCGACGTTGCTCTCCCCAGGCGGTCCCCCAGGCGGAGGGAATCTGACGCAGATAGAACGCCCGTTCGGGATGCGGCATCATCGCAAGGACATTCCCTTCCACGTTGCAGATTCCGGCGACACTCCCCCAGGAACCGTTCGGATTGATCGGAAAATCGTCGCGCAGATGGCCGTCATCATCGCAGTAGCGCCAGACAATCTGGTCGTTCTGTTCCAATGTGCGCCAAACACTCTCATCCCGGCACACAAATCGTCCCTCACCGTGGGAAATGGTCATGGGGAGAACCCGGTGTCTGTCGATGCCCCGCGTGAACGGCGTTCGTCCCGGTCGGGATTCATGCCGGAGATTGATCCAATGGCAGTGATGTCCGCGGCGAACTACCCGCCCCTCGCGCTTCATCAAATTGGTCGCCAGGGCCATTTCGACCTGCCCCGGATGAAGGCCGGGAACCAGGCCCGCCTCGATCAACACCTGTGCGCCGTTGCAAATTCCCAGAATCGGCTTGCCCCCTGCGGCCTCCTCGGCGAGCGTCTCCATCAGGGGTTCTTTGGCGGCAATCACGCCCGCCCGCACACGGTCCTCATAAGAGAATCCGCCGCCGATAACGTAGGCATCATATCCGGCCAGGGCGGAAGCCGGTTGATTCCAGCGGATCATCGTAACGGCGCACCCGCACTGCCGGAAGGCGCGCGCTGTCTCCGACTCGCAGTTCGATCCGGGAAATTGAATCAGCGCAACATGAATCGTATCGATCATTGTCGTCTAAATTTCTCCATTGCGGAAATCCGCGCCGGTTTGTGCGGATGATCCCATGGTTTAAGGTATACAGACCGGCCTGATGTGGTATAGCATAGCGTAATTGAAGCCTGCCATGGATGGCGGCGCATCCTATCCAGTCACACAATTATTCTCAATGGAGGAACTGGAATCATGGCCACACCCAATCTGATCAACACTATCAAAGGATCGTTGCTGGAGAACTTCTTCCCCGCAGGCTGGGATCTCGAAAAAATTGACCGATGTTGCTGCTGCAAGCCGGAAGAGGCCACAGCGCGTCAGCCCTGGTGGAACAAGCGATTCCTGCCGGTTCCGTGCGAGACGGTGCAGGAATTCGACGCCAAAATGGGGCATGAAATCGCCCAGACCATCCGCCGAACCAGAGAGGCCGGGAAGAAACTCGCGCTGATTCTTCCGGTCGGGCCGATGGGGATGTATGCGTGGACGGTGTATTTCCTGAAGGAATGGGGGATCGACTGCAAGCATGTCAGCGGATTCAACATGGATGAGTGGGCGGATGCAGAAGGCAACTCGACTCCGCCAACGGAGGTCGGCTCGTTTCAGGGGGCCATGGAGGAGGCATTTTACGGGCCGCTCGGCAAGTTGACTGTGCCGAAAAACCAGCGGTTCTTCGCCACGAAAAAGCTGCTTCCCCGGTACCCGGAACGGATCGCCGCGCTCAAGAAAGAAGGGGCGGATTTGGCCGTGGTGTTCGGCGTTGGGCGCGTATGTCATATCGCGTTCTGGGAGCCGCATTTCGCCGCCGAGTTTGATTCCGTGAACGAATGGAAAGCGCAGACCTGCCGGATCGGCGCGAAATTGCACCCGCTCACCATCGAGCAGAACGCGATCACCAGTTTCAAAAGCCGCACCACGCTGGTCCCGTGCTATGCGAATACCATCGGGCCGGGGCTGTTTTTGCAGGCGGACTGGATTATCGGCGGTTGTGATGGCGTACTGTCGAGAGGAATGCAGTGGCAGGGGATGAGTTTCTGGATGACCTTGCGCTACGGCCCCGATCCGTGGGTTCCGTCTACGTTTATGCCGACGTTGCCGGGTAGATTATTCTTCGTAAATGAGTTGCGCGGGCCGCTGGTAGCGGAGTGCAATTGACGACTACCCCCCTCAATCCCCCCGTAAACGGGGGGAGGTGATTGAAAATGAACGGTGGGGTTCTCCCTCCCCGTTTACGGGGAGGGTTGGCGTGGGGTTCTTTATCTGCCTCAATTCTGAAAAATGGTCGTGTTGGTCCCGATGATATCCCCGCTGGAGTTCAGGCCATTGCTGGCGCTGTAGAAGACATATCGAATCGCCGGGTCCTGACGCATCAGGGGCACGACCGCATCCGTCCAGCCGAAATCCGTATCGCCATCCGGCCCGGACGATGCAATCACACAGCGGACACCCGCCTGGTCATAGGCCGCCGCGCGCGGTCCCGGTTCGCCCCGGTCGTTCTCATTCCTCTTGATCCGCCCGCCGTAATCGTAATACGTGCGTGGCTGGTTCTTGGGGGGAAAGATATCCCTGGCGATATCCACGCTGCTGACGTAAGCCACGGGAGTGGTCAGCTGCCTGTATGTGCTGCCATCCTCGGTTTCCGTGCCCATATCCACGGGAGCCTCATTGTGGTCCACAATGTATGACGCAATGGCAGTTCGAAGGGAAGCGAAATTGCCGTACACCTGCGCCAGCTTGGAGCGGGTCCGTGCGTTCATGAAATTCGGCACGGCAATCGCCGCCAGGATGCCGATGATGGCCACCACAATCAGTAACTCGATCAATGTGAACGCGGATTGTCTGACACGCATTTCTCTGTCTCCGGTTAGAATCAAGCGCCCACCCTGCAAATCATCAGACAAAAGGGAACAGTAGTGCCCCGGTCAGGACGCTTCTGTCGTGGCGGGCTTGTCTTCCGTAGCAGACTTGTAGTGGTGGCGATACTTCTTCTTGAACCGCTCCACCCGCCCGGCGGTGTCGACAAACTTCTGTTTTCCGGTGTAGAAGGGATGACAGGCAGAGCAAATCTCGACGCGGATCGCTTTGGAGGTGGATCCGACTTCAAAGGTATTCCCACATGCACAGGTCACCTTCGCAATATGATATTCGGGATGAATGTCTTTCTTCATTTTGTTCAACTCCTGCTTACATCGGCACGAACTAATATTCTACCCAGATTATGGCATAATAGTCAACGGAACTTCATTGCAAATCCGGTTCCATGACATGCGAACACACCGATCGCATGGAGGATCTCGACCCATGACACACTTATGGAAACTCCTTCCCTGTCTTGTCATCCTTCCGACCCTGGTTTCCTGCGGCACATCGGGCGGAAGTCGCTCGGCGCAGGTTGCTCAAACAAACGGAACGGCCAACGGGCCGGAAGTTCTGGTGGAACTGTTTATGGATACGCGACCGTACCCGGAGCAGAAGGGCAGCAGCGAATCCAGCCTGACCATCGAGACGCGCGACCGTGATTTCCGCTTGAAACCCCAGGCATTTGTGGATGATGTGCTCAGGACAACGCTTCGGCAAAAGGATTTTCGGATCGCGGAACGCGGTTCGGGGCGGGTTCCGCTTATCCTCAGCGGCGAGATCCGCCATTTCTTCGGACAGATTCAACTCACGCGCCTCCCCGGTGAGAAGAATCGCACAACCTCATCGTTTCTTCCCGCCAACTTCCATGCCTCTGTGCAGCTCATGGCCACCCTGTTTGACGTGGAGAACCAGAAGATCCTTTTCCGCAAGAGTTTCCTTGCGGCGCGGGATGAACGTCGGTCCACCAATGAAATGGACGCCAAGCAGTCGCGCCGGGAAATTGTTCGGCTGGTTGAGGAGTGTCTCGAAGAGGCCGCTTTGCAGGTGGCGCAGGAAATGGAAACGGCGCTCCAGGGATCGTCCGGGACGGAGTTCCGTCGTGTGCCGAAATGATGGACTTCTTCTCGCACTCCATTTACGGAGAGGGTCGGGCAGGGGAGCCTGCGCTGTTGAGCAAGCATTCCCAAAATCAGCCCTCAATCCATCGGCTATACTTCTTCCATTCCTCCAATGATGCCGCCAATTTGGCGTGTATGTCCCCACCGATCCCGTATCCCTGAAGACCGATCGGCCCCCGGAATCGCATTTTGTGGAATATCTCCACAAATGACCTGACATCGTAATCCCCCTCTCCCAGTGGCAGTATCCCCTCTTCCACAGGAAGATTGGAAACGTCTTGCGGGGAGCCGTTGATGGTTAGACAGTCGAGCCGGGGGAAGATCAACTCGGCTTTTTTCGTCAGGTCGTTCGGACCTTCGGTTTTCAGCCAGTGGTAGAGATTGAACGTGCAACCGACATTCCGCAATCCTGCTTTTTCCGCGATCTCGAATGCATGACCGCTGCGTTCCACCCAGCAACCGACATGCGGGTAAAGCGAGATGCGCAGCCCCTGTTCCTGCGCTACTTCCGCCGCCTGCTTTGTCAGGCGAATCCCGATTTCATCTCCGGCAGGATCGGATGGCCGAATTTTCCGGCTGTTGAGAGAAACCCACAAGAACGTGTTTCGCCCGGCCAGTCGCTTCGTAAGGTCTTTCAAATGCCCCGGCAGCGTTTCGTCATCGATACTGAATGGCGCGTAAACTGCAATCAACTCGATTCCATCCCGATCCAGCCTTTCCAGGGTTTCGGGGAATGATTCCCAGTCGGTGCGGCAATCCGTGGTACGAGGAATATCCAGCTCCCGAAGAAGTTCATTCTGCTGAGGAATGCTGAGATTGTTTTTCCAAAACCAGGTGTCCAGGACAAACAGACTGTCCTGCAAGTTTGTTTGTTTCGCGGCAGGTGGGGGCATCGTTTGTTCGCGGTGTGACGTGCCGCACCCGGCGGGGAAGGGAAGAACGCATGTACATGCCGCAAGAGTCTTCAGGAACTCTCGTCTTGGGAAATCAGAATCTGTCATGCTCGATTCTCCTGGTCTTCTGAAAGTCTTCATGGTTGCTCGGAATGAAAGGTTTCTGTCACTGCTTTTCGTTCATCAATTGCTCTTTGCGGGCCATCCGGTAGCCGATGGTTCGGTGAAGCCCCGTGTATTCCATGCTGGGTGGGGCAGGGCAGTCGCTTTATTTTTCGTTCAAAGCGTGTTCTCATAGCCACCCATGCGCAAACTGAGAGTAAGAATGAAACGGGAACCATCTCGGTTTCTCAATAAGGCTCCGGTTATCATCGCGCATTCCTCGAATTATGATACAAGGATATGTACCATAAACGCTTGTATTTTCAAACCGCTAATGCCCCGCAGCCCAGGGCGACCTTTCTCCGGACTGCCGGAGAGGCAGAGGGTGATTTATGGGTTTCCCTGGAGAGATGTCGGAAAAGAGATCGGGAAGGAGAAAAATAATGGCCGTGAATGAAAAACGAGTCAAAGATCTGATGGTGCCGATTGATGAATACCCGGTTGTTTCAATCGAGGCAACGCTATTGGAGGTGGTGAATGCCTTGCATGAATCCCACAGTGCCGGGCCGCCCGATCGAGAGCCGCCACGAGCGGTCCTGGTGATGGACGAGCAGAAGCGCATTGTCGGGAAAATCGGTCATCTGCTGGTTTTGAAGGCCGTCGAATCCCAACAGCATATCAAGTGTACAATCAATGCGCTGACTTCGGGGGGAGTGGGTCAGGAATTTGTCGAATGGATGGTGGAAAATCTGCGATTCTGGCAGGAAGACATTTCGGATCTTTGTCGACGAGTACGAAAGATGCCGGTCAAGGAGGCCATGCTCCCGATCCATGAAAGTATTGATGCAGAATCCTCCCTGGGTGAAGCAATCCACGGATTTGTCGCCTGGCAGACTCTCTCTCTTCTGGTTACCCGCCAGGGCGAGATTGTGGGCATCCTTCGACTAGCCGACGTCTATCACGCCGTTGCTGCTGAAATACGGAATGTTCGGGATGAAGATGCAAAAGGAGAGAAATATGAGTGATAAAACCGACAAAATAAAATTGTCAGGTTATGATAAATTCATAAATTGGAAACTGTTCTCCATTCCGCTGGGACTGTTGCTTTTGCTGATTGTAATCCCGACGCCCCGCAGCATGTTGGATGTGGGAGTGGAGTATTCCATGGGACCGAAATACGCGCAGGAGTTTTTCGCCTCCCGGTTATTCGGGATGAAGGTCACGGAACTGGCTCAATGGCAGGTACAGATGGTACGCATGATGGAGCAGAGCGTACGGAACGCCTCTTTTCTTCAGGAGACTTTTCTCAAACGCAACCGGCGATGGTGCGAACAGAACGGCATTCCCTGCACTCCCGAACATCTGGAACAGGTTCGTGAATTTGCCCGGCAAATCCCGCCGGACGACTTCACGAAGATACTGAAAGAAGGTCACGCTCTAGTCACCGAGAAGCTCGCTTTCGATCAACTGTCCGACGAGGAAAAAGCCGAAGCCCAGACAGCCGGATTTCATGTGCAGGCGGCGGTGGGGATTATGCTTTTTGTCATATTCTGTTTTATGACGGAAGCCATTCCTCTACCCATGGTGGCTTTCTGTATCGGTGTGATCGCTCTCATGGCCGGCATTGTGGACCGAAACAGTGTGGCCGCATTGTATTGGTCGGATGCCACCTGGTTTATCATGGGCAGCCTGATGTTTGCCACCGCCTTTGTCAAAACCGGTTTGGATAAACGAATTGCGATGATGATGTTCGGCAATTTGAAGCACCCCGATATCCAATGGGTAACTCTTATCATTATCCTTACTGTTTCTCCCCTGACCATGTTTATGTCGGACCATGCGCTGACGGCGATGTTTCTTCCCATCGGCATTATATTGTATACGGGGACTGTCAATGTGTCGGGGAAGGATGACCCCGAACTGGCCAAGATACTGATGATGACAATCGCGATGGCCGCCAACCTGGGCGGGTCTCTGGCTCCATCGGGCGGCGCGCGCAACCTGATCATGATGGGGTATACCGAAGATATGTTCGGTATTTCCATCACATTCATGCAATGGGTGATTTATTGCGCGCCTTTCCTGCTCTTCCTGATGCCGGTTACCTGGGTTGTTCTCAATTGGCGTTTCCACCCCACCCAGCGGAATCTGGCAAATGCCCTGACGCTGGTCAAGACAGAAGTCAAGAAAGTCCGTGGGGGAACCTGGACGCGGCCGGAAAAGATCTCCGTGGTGATTTTTCTGGTGACACTCTTTGCCTGGATCACGGAGAATAACCTGATTCTGAAATTGACCGGAATCCGTTTCGGGATCGGAGTGCTGGCGGTAATGGGCGGCATTGCCTACATTTTCGCCGGGGTAGTGAATTGGCGCGATTATCAGACGAATGTCGACTGGGGTGTTGTCTGGTTGTACGCGGGTGCGATCATCTTCGGTCGAGTCCTGATGCAAACCGGCGCGGCGTACTGGCTTGCCCAAACCGTGCTCCGACTGACAATGCCTTTGGGGTTCGGTGAGGGCCTCGGCTTACTGTTGTCCGGAAGCGTTATTGTCGGTTTAATCACGCAACTGATGGCGGACGGCCCTGCGTGCGCAGCGGTCGGTCCTGTCACCATGGCCATGGCGGGCATTACGCACCCCGGCACAAGCATGATTCCTTTCATGGCTATGAGTACCTCCATTGCGTCCTCATTTGCCTATTGTCTGATTATCGGGACGCCTCCCAATGCGATTGTCTATGCAAGCGGTTATCTGAAAGCAAAAGATTTCCTGCGTGCGGGCGTAATTTTGTGGTTTACCAACATGGCCGGCCTGATGTTGCTGTCGGCGACCTATTGGAGATGGATCGGATTTCCGGGGCTGCCGAATTATTAGTTATTATTTGTCTGCTGTGTCCATACCAACGGGGCGTTCGGGCATTTTTAAATGCAGAAGCGCTCCGGATCGCGCGCCGGGGTAGAGAGAAGATCACGGAAAGAGAGAACAAACCGGTTGACTTGATCCCGTTCCCGGAGTAGTATTCGGTTAACGGCGCCGATTGCAAACGTCGGCGTATCTTTGCGCTTCAATCGGAGGTCGACAGGCCCATGTCCATTCAAAAACGCGCTTTTACTTTGATCGAGTTGTTGATCGTGGTGGCGATTATCGGGATTCTGGCGGCAATTGCCGTTCCGAATTTTATGAATGCACGGACCCGCGCGAAAGTTGCGAGTGTTCGTGCAGAGTTACGCGCGCTGAGCGCCGCGCTCGACTCGTACCGACTCGACAACAACCAGTATCCCTGGCCGCGAATCAACAATCGTTTCGATACCGCCAACCACATCGCCAATGTGATCGAGCTGACCACGCCGATCTCTTACATAAGCACGGTGGATATGGATGATCCGTTTGTGCCGAAAAAGTTCTGGGTCTCCTACCAGACATCCGGCAGCCACCCGACTTATGTGTATGTGAATTACCATGGCGAGTGGGGGAATGCCTATTGCAAGAATGACTTGGATCGGATCCCCGAAGGATACGGAATGACCTCGCACGGTCCGGATGAAAAAGATTCCGGCGGGGTTTGGTGGCCGCTCATGGTCCATTTGCAGGGAAACACTGTTACGGAGGCCAACAACTGTATTTACGATCCCAGCAATGGCCTGAACAGCCATGGCGATATTGTGCGGTACGGCGGTGCAATTCAGGCTTCCCCCATGGGTGGCGGCAGATGAGGCAAGGCGGATTTGTTGAATCCGGAAAGTCCGGTTTCTGAAGCCTTCATGTCAGGAAAAACACCCGTTCCAAACGGGGAACTCTCCCGGCAAGGGTTGTTCGTTCCAGCCCGGCGATGAAACGGTCTCTCGGTTGCGCGATTTTATAGTGCGGCGACCAGGTCCTCCAGGAATTTTCCGGCTTTCTTCGCCTCTTTCAGTATGAAGGGGAGATCGCCTTGTGTCAGCGTTTCGATCACCAGCGGTCCATGCGTGAATCCGTGCGCTTTAAGGGCTTTCATCACACCCGGAAAATCCACCATGCCGGTCCCTGGAGTCAGCATAACCTCTTTGGGATGCCGATAGTCCTTTACGCACATCCCCGTAACCGGCGTGGTGAGCGTTGCGGCATCTTTCACCGGGTCCAATGTTCCGTCCGAATAATAGAAGATATTTCCCGGATCGTACCAGAGTGAATAATTCCGATGGCCGACGGTCTCAATGGCCTTGCAGCATTGCGGCCCGGTGGCGTTCAGTCCGCCGTGCGGTTTCAGGGTAAGCGCGACGCCCTTTTGTTCGGCATAATCGCAACATTCGGCAATTGTTTTGAAATAGGTGTCATACAACTCGGCTTTTCCGATACCGGCGGTCATCAGGGTTTTTGAACCGACCGTGGCGGAGTGATCAATCAGCGTTTTGAGCGCCGCGATTCCCTTGTCCGGCGATTCATTCACCGGAAATCCACCGCCGTAAACAGAAAGAACTTGCAGATTTCGTTTCTTGACTTCTTCCGCCACCTTCGCGGCCTCTTCCGGCGTGGTCTTATAGGAGATCACCAACCGTGTTTCCGACTTGGCGGTCATCAGGCCGACATACTGAAACCCGGCTTCCGCGATCGCATCGAGCGCAACCGGGTATTCGTACTCCTCCCAGGGGCGCGTGTAACAGCCGATCTGCCATCCCTCTTGAACTGTCCCCGCCGCTCCGGAAGGAGCGGATATCGCAACGCCTCCCAATAGCCCCAAAGCGGTTCGGACTACAAAATCCCGACGTGTGACTTGTGTGGACATCTTACCGTGATCCTCCATTCTTGCGGCTTTTTCACCGTGCAAAACAAAAAAGGATACGTTGAAAGACCGGACTGTTCAAGCAGACACGGATGAAGCAGAATAGTCGCCGTTTAGACCGAGCGCGACACCGAAAGGGCCTCCGCATGAACCATCTTCCCAGAACGCTTCCCCTCCTGCTTTTCGGCGCTGTGATTGCAAGCCAGGCGTATGCCCTCGATTTCCCCGGACCGAACCCCGGCATTGCCCATGCGCGAACGGACGTCTATCGACTGGCTCTGGATAACGACATTTTTTCCCAAGAGTGGCGGATCGATCAGGGATCACTTCAAGCCTTGCGTATCGCAGATCGACTGCACTCGGCAACCGTGGAACTGGAGGGATCCGAGGTGTTTCGGATTGTCCTTCAAGATGGAACCCGCCTCGATGCATCCCAGTTTCAGATTGTTGGAAAGCCGACTGTGAAACTTCTGAAAGAGTTTCCCGACGCGGCTGTTCTGGCGCGGCATTTCCCCGGAAGAGCCTTCGCGCTTACTCTCGCCTCTCCTGACGGCGCTCTCCAGGTCAACTGGCAGGCCACACTCCGAGATAACTCCAACGCGGTTCGACAGGAAATCACATTGACCGCCATGAAACGGGAACTCGCGATTCGGGATATCATTCTTGTGGAAATCCCACCCCATAGCGTCGAGGTGTCGGGTGTTGTACCCGGCTCGCCAATGGTGACAGAAAATATGTTTTTTGCTTATGAACATCCCAACGCCACGTGTTCTATCCAGGAGTTTGAAGAAACGGAAGAGGCAACGGCCGGAGATAACCCGACGGGGTCTCCCGCTATCGATTTCGAAAAGCGCTATGCCCGGATCTTTGTGACCCTGGACGGCGTATTGAAACCGAAGGAATCGACCACACAGTCCTCGGTCGTCGGCGTCGTGCCGCGGGGGCAGATGCGTCGGGGATTTCTCTACTACCTGGAGCGCGAACGGGCACACCCGTACCGCCCGTTTCCGCATTACAATTCCTGGTACGACATCAGCTGGGCCAATTTGAAATTCAAAGAGGAAGATTGCCTGAAAGTAGTCGAATCGTTCGGCGGGGAATTGAAGAAACGGGGAGTTGCGCTCGACTCGTATGTATGGGATGACGGTTGGGATGATCCCGCAACTCTCTGGCGACCCCTGAAAGAGAATTTCCCCAACGGTTTCACGACGATCCTGGAAACCGCCCGCAAGTATGACAGCGCCCTGGGCTTCTGGATGTCCCCGTTCGGCGGGTACGGTCAGGCGGCGGCGGATCGCTACATGTATGGGGCCAAGCAGGGATTTGAATTCAAGAATGAACGATTTGCGCTGTCCGGACCGAAATACTATACCCGATTTCTCGAAACCTGTACTGAGATGATCCGCACAAATGGGGCGAACTTCTTTAAGTTCGACGGCCTTACCCAGGACATCCGGGAGACGGAGGCCATGCTTCGTCTTACTCAGGCGCTCCGCAAAATCAAGACCGACTTGTTTATCAGCATTACGACAGGAACATGGCCCTCCCCGTTCTGGCTGAAATACGGCGACTCTACCTGGCGCGGCGGCGAGGATATGGGATTCAGCGGCGAAGGGAGCAAACGCGAACAATGGATCAACTACCGCGATACGATTACCTATCGAAATGTTGTTTCCCAAGCCCCCCTGTATCCGATTAACTCCATTATGAATCAGGGATTTGCCCACGCCACTCATGGTCCGGCTTCCGAGATGGGCGATTCCGATGCGGAGATTCGGCGCGAAATACGCTCCCTTTTCGCCTGTGGCACAGGTCTTCTGGAATTGTATGTCACACACGGAAAAATGAAACCCCAGAATTGGGATGACCTGGCGGAAGCCATTTTCTGGAACCGCCAGAATTCAAGTATCCTGGTGGATACGCACTGGATCGGCGGGGATCCGGGTGAAGGCGAGCCGTATGGTTGGGCTTCCTGGACAAAAGAAAAAGCCGTCCTTGCTGTTCGGAACCCCCGCCCCGAACCGCAGAAATTTACCCTGGGATTAGCGGAGCAGTTCCAATTACCGCCCGATGCGCCGCGTGTCTATATTCTCAAAAGCCCCTGGAAATCCGATAGTCGGAAACACGCTCTCGAAGTTCATGCGGACTCGCCCTATTCCTTGAACCTCGAACCGTTCGATGTAATTGTTTATGAAGCCTTTCCAGAACCGGAATCCGACATTCCGACGGAATCAGGCGAGAAACAATGACCACGTAGCGTGATCTGTTGAAACGGACCGGTATCAGAACGCCCGTGCGCGGAACCGCTATTCCCGCTCCTCTCGCAACAACTCAACGATTTTCCGTCTCAGTTCGAGCGAGTCGATTACCCCCAACTGCTTATAGACAATCTCGCCGCCGGGTCGGATCAGCAACGTCATGGGGATTCCGCCCATCCACACCCGTCCGGTTGTCTCGACAAAGGCATTCAGATCACCCTCCGCTACGAAGTTACGGCCGGAGCATTCCTGCTCTTTCAAAAAAGCAAGAACATCGGTTTCGACCTCCGGTCTCTCGGTCAGATCGTCTACGCTCAATGTGACAAAATCGAATTTCCGATGGCGATACATACGGAAGATGGTAACCAGTTCGGGAAACTCTATTTGGCACGGCCCGCACCAGGTTGCGTAGAAATTCACCATGAGCAGTTTATCGGTGTTGTTCTTTAACAACTCGCCGAACCGGGTCGCGTCGATTTTATCCAGTGTCACCGGCTCCGCGCGGACTTGGGTCATCCATTCTTGAACCGAGTCACGTTTTGCCGCCCATTTGATCGAGCAGCCCCTCGTCGGCGTGTTGTTCTCAGGGATCGGTTTCCCCGCAAGGAGAGCATCGAGGGCATCCCGTACATAATGTTTCTTTACTCGTTCCGGGTTGTCCGAGTCATCGAATCCTCCTTCATATTGTAATTTTCTCTCTTTGTCGAAAATAAAGACATGCGGTGTCGCGCGGGGGCCGTATTTCTTCGACACTTCCTGTGTTTCGCCGTCATAGAGGTAGGGGTAATTGAACTCGTGGTCCCTCGCCCGGATTTTGCACTCTTCGAATGAGTCTCCGACATCCGTATAGCCCATCTCATTCAGCCGCAACGCCTCCGGGTCGTTCGGTGAAATCGCTACAACGGCAACCCCCTTGTCTTTGTAATCCGTAACAAGTTTCTTGATCCGTTCCTCATAAGCTTGGGCGGTCGGACAATGATTACATGTGAAAATCACAACAAGAATATCGCTGTCTGCAAAGTCTTTGAGCTGATAAGACTTGCCATCCACGCCGGGCAAGTTGAAATCGGGCGCGACGCTACCGATTGCGAGGGGCTTGATCTCTTCCTTTGCGCCCATAGCCGGCACGCCGACAATAATACAAACCAGAATAAAAGCCATTCGGTTCCACATGACGACACTCCTTTTCGGGGTTTATCGATCGGATTAGATCGCACAACATCTCCTGTTTTTCTCGCGATTCTCTCAATCATTGTACAAGGAATGCATTAAAACTCAATCCCCTGTTGGCCCTTGATTCCCGTATCGAACGGGTGCTTAACCGATCGCATTTCCGTCACCAGGTCCGCATACTCGACGGCGGCTTTCGGCGCGTCCTGCCCGGTCAACACGACATGCATCCATGTCGGTCGGTTCTGTAACACATTCCCGACCGTGTTCCATTCGAGATAGTTTCGGGACAGGACATAGTTGATCTCATCAAGAATGACCAGATCATGAACCCCATTTCGAATGACCTGTTCCGCCAGTGTCCACGCTTCCAGGACCCCGGCACGTTCCCGCTCGAAATCTCGCGTTTCCCATGTGAATCCTTCTCCGAAACTGTGGATTTCGAATGGAAAAGGAAAATGCGTCGCAAGAATTCTCTCGCCCGTATTCCATTTTCCCTTCAGGAATTGGACCATGAACACGCTCCAATTCCATCCCAGCGCGCGAAAGGCGAGCCCCAGCGCGGAGGTTGTTTTGCCTTTCCCGTTGCCCGTGTACACAAGAACCAGCCCTTTCCGGGAGGATCGCGGCGACAGGGGGTATTCCTGCGGAGAAATGTTCATAATAAGAATTCTCGACTACTGTATAAACATCAACTATATTCTCCCCTGTCAACTAACGGGGACTATAAGATTCGGTTTATCATTTCGGACGGGGAACACCCGGTTACAATTTCCGCAGACAATGGATTGCTCTTCCCACTGCACTCCGCTTCGGCAAATCGGGCAGGTTGCAATTCTTTCCAATAACGCTCTTTTACTGCCGGCACGTTCCGATACGGTCGCGTCGCCCGGTTTTGTCGCGTGAAGGCAGTAATTATTCGGCATCTGCGGAATCGGGACCGCTTTCGGATATTCCTGGGCCGCGCCCTCCATGTTGTCCAGTGACCGGAACAGGGGACGCAGAGTCCGGTCGAGAAGCTGATTCATCCGGCTGTGTATTTCGGGCGGGACCATGGAGAGACCGAAGTCGACAAGGCTAAGCGCGGTTTCAAACAGACTATTCGAGGGCCGAAGAGAGCGGATTTCAAGTCCGCTGTTTTTGCACAGGTGCGCAAGACCGTATCGTGTGTATCGAAAGAAATCATAAGGCGCTTCATGTTCTGCGATTGTAAACGGTACGTAAAGGAACAGATGCCCGCCCGGTTTGAGGACGCGATAAAACTCCGAGAAAGCCTGCGCCGGATTCGTGTAGTGTTCCAGGCTGGTGAAATTCAGCCCCACATCGACGGTTTCCGAATGAATGGGAAGCGCATGGGCATCGCCGATCAGGTCCAGTTTGCTGTAGTCCCATTTCGGATTGCCGATGCCGGAGTCGATCGCGAGATACTGGGAATGCGCGAAGAAAGCCTTGTAACGGCATTGCCCGGCGCTGATATCCAATACCACCGATGTGTCCGAGCAGTGTAGAGAAGCCTCCCAGAGCAGCGCAAATACGGCTTCGCCGGGCTTTGTCTGGGGAACGGCGGTCCATCCCATATCGGTTGAGAATCTGCGCCGCAATTCTTCTTTGGACAGGCGCTCAGGAAATTCCGGGAACCGCTCGTCTGTTTCAGTCATATTCAAGTCCTTGTTCCGAAGATGCCGAATCGTAGCGAACTATTGGTCTGTTACCCGATTCCCTCGACGGGGACCGCCAATCCCTGCAGATGCGATCAAATAACGGACACTCAGAGAACGTAATCCTCCGGGAAATTGTACATCCGGGGAGCCGGGTGCGGTTTGCGGTTGCGCATCGCCGCAAATAACTGACAAAAGAGTGTTGACATGTTATATCGATTCCACAGTTCTTCTTTCGAGCGGTACGAAGGAGTCCACGGCTCCTGCTCCATCTCCTCAAGGACCCGTTCGGTCGAACACCCGCGAATCTCCCTGGCGTAGTTTTTCTCGGCGAACGGTTCATTCCGCTCCCGAATATCCGACAGGACTGCCTGATTACGGGATCGGACCGCATCAATAATTGTACGAACATCCTCGATGGTTTTCAGAATCGGTACCCGGCCGAAAAACTCTTTCACCTGTTCGTCATAGAGCCGCATTACCTGGGGCAACAGCAATGCGGTCGGAACCCCGGCCAGGACCCCTTCCAGGTAACAGGTAGAGGGAACGGAGATCAGGAGATCCACGACTTTCAACAGGCGAGTCAAATGAAAATCGAAGGCGTGGCACATATCGTCTAAAAGGAAAACGAGATTGTCGCAATCCAGAATCTTCGAGTACATCGGCGGTTTTTCATGCGGACCGACTTTCAATACAAATAATATATCGGGAAACTCCAATACCGTCCGACAAACGGTCTCTATGGAGGAAGAATAATCCTCCCATTGCGGGTCGAAATGGGTAGCGATCAGGGTAACCATATTGAAAGAACTGTAATAATCTCCGAACAGATCCGTGAGAGTGCAGGGAGTGTCCCTGAAGTAGACATCGAATTGAGGCGAACCGGCGATGACCAGGCGGCTTCGGTCGACCATGTATCTCGGCAGATCGGGAACAAAAGGGCCGGGTCCCGTGTAATAATCCACATTGGCCTGCGAATGCACAAATACCTTGTCGGAGAAAAAGGTGACCGGACGGGTGTTGCCCCGCGTCGCTCCATGCTGAACGAGACCTGTCCTGGCTCCGCAGAGGGATGCTGCCAGTGTGTACGATGCGGCATACAGCAATCCATAATCCCCGTCTCCTTCAATACTGGTCATCCAAATATCATTCGGACCGAGGATATCGAGAATATCCTGATTCCGTTCGGCCACAATCGGCTCAATTCCGCAGGATCGCAACCGGCTCTCCGTCACATCCTGAGACAGCAGCGGCGCCGTCAGGAACCAGGAGGTAAACGCACGGACTTTCTGCGGATCCACCATGCGCACAAGGCTTTCAAAATGTTTCCAGGCATTGTGCGCCAGGCAGGCGAAATTCAGATTTCGATACAGATTCCACTGTTTTTTCTCAAGTACAGGAAGTGGGAGGCTTCCCTCCGAAACCTTCAACAGAAAGAAGGCGGCCTCCATCCCCTGTTCCGCCGGGGACGACCGAAAAGGAAAATTGAGCGCACGGGCAGTCCGTGGATACTTCTCCAGAGCGAGAGATTTCATCCGTTCGGATGTGCAATCCTCTACAATCTCAAAACCGGAACCGCGAAAACAACTTCGCCACCATTGTGCCGGACGGATACAATTATTCGGAAAAACGACGTCGAAAAAAAGCCGGACAGAGATCAATAGAAATGCCGGATTGATCTCGCGAAATAATTGAAGGTAATCCTGTACTCGATCCGGGTTCTGTTGAGACAAAAAATCTATGCAAATCAGCAGGTCGTACCGACCCGGTACAGGAGGCTTCTGTGCAGGATGGACGACATCCTCGGTATTCAACAATTCCACAAGATATTTCGACGGTTCCAATCCCTGCACCTCGAAGCCGCACGAACGAAGATACCGCACTACATCGCCGTGCCCACACGCAAAATCCAGAACACGATTTGTGCCGTGTTGCGATCGCAACGTTTCAAGTACTTCGCGAAGTCGCGCAACATTACAGGGAAGAATCCGTCCGGGAATCTTGCGATAAAAGAAATCCCGGGAAAGATCGGACTGGTGTGCCGGAATGGTCGATCTCGGTTCAGTGTCGAGCGACGCTCCACGAGGTCCCGGAAAGAATACCTCGCGTCTTTCCACCGGCAGTTCGGCTTGTCCCAGAGGAACGATGGACAAAGTCAAAGGAACACTACGGGGAGGCCCGGAGATCGGAATAGTGTATCGGAATCCATATAAGTTTTCTTTCGGGCAATTGGGGATAGCCGAAGTCAGGTCCCGCGCACAGCGCTCGCATCGGTATCTGGCCCCGTCCATCTGAACGAATATCTCGTGGCGTGTTTCCTGGGGAAGATAAAACCACCCGGTTACTTCGACCGAGTCATCGAGTACCTGTCGGGGCCTCGGCGTGTCCCAGGAATATCGAATCTGTTCGGCCATCCTATCACCCGATTGTCCGTGTTGGCTCTGAGACTCCCGCCTGTCATCTCGCGAAACCCGCGCGCCGGCCCACAGGCTCCTTCCTAACATGATCGGTCTCTCGAATCAAGCCACAGAGCGAAAATGGGCCATTTTACCCGTCGGGCTTGACTGGCACAGCCCGGATGTCAAAAATGACAAGGTATTCGAGCCATCAGCAAGGAGTAAATCATGATCCTGGATTTGTTGAAACGATTATCCGAAAAAACGGACAGCAAAATTGTCTTTCTGATTTTTGACGGCCTCGGAGGGCTGGATACCGGAAAGGGTACTGCCCTGGAGGTGGCGAAAACACCCAACCTGGACCGCCTTGCCGCAGAAGGAACGGTGGGTTTTGCCGACCCGATTCTTCCTGGAATCACTCCCGGCAGCGGCCCGGCGCACTTGGCTCTGTTCGGATACAATCCTCTCCAATATGAAATCGGACGGGGTATTCTCTCCGCCCTGGGAGTCGGTTTTGAAATCAAGGCGGGGGATGTCGCCGCGCGCGTCAATTTCGCCACCATCGACAAGAACGGCCTGGTGACAGATCGCCGGGCGGGCCGCATTCCCACGGAGACTTGTGTTCGTCTCTGCGACAAACTTCGGCAGATATCCCTCGAAGGTGTGGAAGTCTTTGTCCAGCCCGAAAAGGAACATCGGGCCGCTGTTGTGTTTCGCGGGCAGGGGCTGTCCGGCCAGGTTTGCGACACCGATCCCCAGCGAACCGGCGCGAAACCGATTGTCCCCCGTGCCACCACCGATAATCCCGCTGCGATCCGGACGGCGAAGATCGTGGAGCAGTTTCTCCATCGCGCATTCGAGGTTCTTAAAGATGATCACCCGGCGAATGCAATCCTCATGCGCGGATTCGACAGTTTTGAGGCGCTCCCCACCATGCAGGAAATCTACAAACTCAATCCCGCCGCCATTGCTACCTACCCCATGTACAAAGGCGTCGCTCGCCTTGTCGGCATGACCGTACTCGATGCGGGAGAGACACCCGAGACGGAATTCGATTGCCTGGAAAAACACTGGAACGAGTACGATTTCTTTTATGTTCATATTAAGAAAACGGACAGTTACGGGGAAGACGGCAATTTCGAGGGTCGTGTTCATGTGCTGGAAGAGGTGGATGCCCTTGTGCCGAGGTTGGTTGCGCTCAAACCGTCAACGATATTGGTGACCGGCGACCATTCCACGCCGTCTCCGATGAAGGCTCACAGCTTCCATCCGGTTCCGGTTCTGATTCATTCGCCGCTGGCCCGACGGGATCCCGCAAAGGTCTTCGGTGAAACAGCCTGCATGACCGGCGGCCTCGGACGAGTTCCGATGGAATATCTCATGTCGCTCGCCCTGGCACACAGCGGAAAGCTGCAAAAATATGGCGCTTGATTTGACGGAGACTGCATGGTCCGATCTTCCGATTGCGCGGCGGGTTCTCGATAACGGGACTGTAATCGTTCACCAGGCAAGCCCGGCCAACCCGATCGTGGCGATCAAGGTTTTGACCCCGGTCGGTTCTGTCCAGGAACCGCCGGAGCTTGCAGGGTTGGCCAATCTCAGCATCCGGCTCCTTCCGACCGGAACATCCCGGCGTACCGAGCACGAAATCTCCCTGGCGCTGGAGGCGAACGGTGCGCATTTCAGCGCCGAAGGCGGCAAAGACGCCGCCACGGTTTCGCTTCTCTCCACACAAGCCGGATTCGCCGAGGACTTTGAGATTCTGTTGGACCTCTTGCGCGATCCGGTCTTTCCGGACAAAGCTCTCGCGCGGGACCGCGAAGTGGTTCGGATGATGATTCGGGAGGAAGACGATTCCCCGTTCAATTTCACTTATCGCCTCTTTCGGGAGTTCCTGCTCGGCTCGCATCCTTATGGATGGCCGAGCCTGGGACTTGAGGAAACCGTTGCCCGGGTGCAAAGGGATGATGTGGTGAATTTTTCTCTTCGCCAACGCCGGGCCGATCATCTGGTTGTGGTTCTTGTGGGAGGCGATGAACGATCGGGGGTTGTGGATTCTGTTGCCGAACAGTTTCTGAAATTACCCCTTCTTTGTGGGGAAGCCTTGCCCGAACCTCCCGCCGCTCCCAGCGAACCCGCCAATTATGGGATTCACGAGGAACACCGTGAAGGCGAGGCCGAATGGATTATGTCCGGGACCTTTGCACCCGATTTCAACAGCGAGGATTTCGCCCCGTTTCGTGTGTTGGATTCCATATTGGCCGGGTCCATGGATTCCAGACTTTTCGTGGAGTTGCGTGAGAAGCGCGGGCTGGTTTACCAGGTCGGCAGCCAATACACACCTCATTTTCACTGCGGTGCGTATGCGCTGTATGCGGTCTCCACACCGGAGAATCGCCCGGAAATCCTCCGTCTTCTGGAGAACGAATGCGAGCGACTGAAGGAGGAGCCGGTCGGCGACGACGAGTTGGAACGTTCCAAGCGATATCTGATCGGCCGCCAGATCATGAGCCTGGAAAGCAATTCCGGTCGTGCTTCCGCGCTCGGTATCTATGAACTGTCCGGTCAGGGCGCCGAGCAGGTTAGTCAATACCCGCAACGAATCGCCCAAGTGACCGCACCGGACATCCGTCGGGTAGCTCAACGCTATTTCAACCGGTTCGTTGCTGCCATTACCACTCCCCGCTTGCCGGACGTACAATCATAAGAAAATCTCAGAAAATCATGGAGAAGACCGTGAACATGATCTTCCGTGTACTCCTGTTCTGCACAATCTCCCTGTGTTTGTCCGCTCCCTCTTTCGCAGATGTCACCGAGACGGCCCGGGGCAACGGTGAACAGGCCCGGGAGGCCCTCATTCGCAGCAAACGGGTCTTAGATGCCTATCTCAAACGCCTGGACCCGACAACGGGCCTCCTGCCGCGAACGGGAAAGGTCTCGACCTGGTATGTCCGGGATTCCGCAGCGGACCTGTACCCCTTCCTGGTGATGGCAGCCTATTACACCGACCGTCCGGCTTTTGAGACAACCCTGATGGAAATCCTCCGAAACGAGATCCGGTATTCAACCCGCTTGGGAATGCTGTCGGATAATGTGCTTGCGGGCGGAGGATTCGAGAAAGAAGAGATCGATTTGGATTCCATCATTTTCGGGTCATGCGAATATGCGAAAGATGGCCTGCTCCCGTTGACGGAACTGCTGGGGCATCATGCCTGGTATGAGCGAATGCGCGGGATCGCGGATGATGTGATCGCTCATGCCCCCTGCGATTCGTCTTTCGGCAAATTGCCCTCGATCAGCGCAGAGGTCAATGGGGAGTTTCTGCAAGTTCTGGCACGGCTTGCGTTTCTTACTCATGATTCACGCTATATTCAACAGATGATCTCCATCGGCGATTTCTATTTCCATGAGGTAATCCCCGAGTGCAACGGACTTCCGGCGCACCTGTGGGACCTCAAGGAAAGAAAGCCTGCCGCCGATGATTTCGTGTTCAGCGATCATGGAAATGAAATCGCCGGGGGACTTTCGGAACTGGTTCTGTTTCTGAAAGAGACCGGACATCCGAAATTTGCGGATTACAAAGGCCCGATGACAGACTTGATTGACACGCTGCTGGAATGCGGTCTCAACGAAGATGGGGTATGGTATTCCAAGGTTTCTCTGGCCGATAAGAGAGTTACGGATGCCCGCCACGCGCATTGCTGGGGATATTTGTTCAACGCCGTGTATACAACCTACCTCATCACCGGCGAAGAGCGATTCCTGCGGGCGACGGAGAGGGCCATGCGGGCAGTCACCGAGAAACCCACCTATCTGGATGACCCGGAAGGCAGCGGAAGGAAGTACGGCTCCAATGCCTATTCCGACGCTATCGAAAGCGCGATTGTTTTTCTTAATCGTCTTCCCAGTGGGGAGACTTCCGAGGTGTTGGATGTTTGTGTAAAGCGATTCCTCAGTCGTCAGCGCGAAGACGGAATTATTGAAGACTGGTACGGCGACGGCAACTATGTCCGAACGGCTCTCATGTATGTCCTGATGAAATCCCAGGGAACCTGGATCGAGCCTTGGCGCGAGGATACCCGGCTCGGTGCGGTCCGTGAAGGCGACAAGGTCACACTGACGCTCGAAACCGAGAAGCCATGGCAGGGAAAAATCCGATTCGATATCCCCCGGCACAAAATGTACTTTAATCTGCCTGTGAACTACACACGACTCAATGAATTCCCCGAATGGTACACGGTCGCCCTGGACCGTCTGTATACGGTCCGTATCGGTGATGAAGTGAAGACCTGCGTGGGCGGTGAATTGCGGAATGGCATACCGGTTTCTGCAGGAAATGAGAAACCGACTGTAATCGAAGTCTCACCCGTGGAGGGACCGCCTTACGGAACCAAATGATACCGGCTCATTTTCTCCGAAAGGCTCTTATTGTGTCCGCATACCACAGGCCGAAAATCTGTGTCATCTCCCTTTCCCTCCGGGAGAGGTTGGAGTGAGGGAAGGTTCGAGTACTGCCGGCCACTCAACATCGCTGCGGGGGAACAAATCTCTCAGAGTTTCTTCACCGGCTCTGCCCAAACGGCCATTCCAAATTCTTCTTCAAATAGACGCTGTTTTTTTCGCAAACCGAATAACTCCATCGAGGGATCGCTACGAGATACAAAACGGATCCGCAGTTGCCCGTCGTGGTAGTCGCAGTCGATCTGCCGAATGTTCTCGGTGTGACTTCGGTCCAGCCCATCTGCGATCCTCAAGATGGAAGCGAGGACCCGGACAATCCTGCGGTCGTCCGGGCGGAGATCCCGGTACCCTTTATGGCGAGAATGAGGATGACTTTTGCGATGATAACGAGCCACAAGCGCCACGATCAGGCGTTGGCGGTTATCCAGGCCAACAAACGGCTCGGTAAGAATAGCATCACGCGCTCCTTTATTGTGCGCATTCGGCTTAACGCTCCAGCCGATATCGTGCAGGAGCGCGGCACATTCCAAAAGAAGCCGTTCTTCCTTCCCGTAACCGTGCAAAGGGATCAGTTGGTCGTACAGGTCGAGCGCCAGGCGGCGGACCTGAAGGGCGTGACTCGGCTCATCATCCAGTCGTTCCATCAGTCGGTGCGCTTCTTTCAAAGCCAATTCCTGCGCGCTCCTGGGAAGCGATTTTTCGGACATCCGTCTCGTTTCGGCTTCAGCCGTATTCATTGCCTGTAGTTCAACACCGGCAGAAACAGTGCTTTCAAAAAGCCTGTTTGAAATTACATCCGCTATAATTTAGCGGATATACTCCGGTTTTCCAGGGGAGCATGAATATTCTTCGCCCGGACGCTTCTGAGTCGGGTCACTCCAAAGGGATCTGAACCGTTGATACGATAATTCGCTGTCTTGAAATCAAACGGCGACGGCAATGCGGAAACCTGCAATGATCTCCACTCGAAAACGAGGCGTACCCAAAGGGCCACTATACAAGTTCGTGATCGTCGATCTCCTGGTCGCCGTTGCGTCCATGCTCGCGGCATTCCGGATCAAGTTCGGCGAGTACCCATTTCCGGCACAGAATTTCCTTTTTATTGCTTATCTCTTTCCGGTTCTGTTCGCCATCCGCTTTTTTGTCTTCCTGAAGTTCAGACTCTATGATTTTCGACGTCGTTACACGCCGTTTGATGTTGTCTATCTGACTCTCGGAGCCGTTGCTTTCTCACGGGTTGTGGAGAGTTTCACCGTTTACTATGTCGCGTTGTATTGGTCCACCGGAACAGACCTCCAGCCATCACGGGCGATTCTGTTTCTGTGGGATCCCGCCCTGTTTTGGCTGGGGTGCTGCGCGTGGCGACTTTTGTACCTTCTCCGTCGGCGGCGCTGGGCGTACGACCGAACCCGGGTATTGATTGTCGGCGCGGGAGACCAGGGGGAAAGTATTCGGCACGATATTTCCGAATACTCCGCGCTGGGGCACGAGGTTGTGGGTCTGGTGGATGACGGCATAGAGGAAAAAGCCCCCGGAGCGGATGTGCTTGGAACCTTGCGGCAATTGCCGAAACTGGTTGAGGAATATGATGTCGATGAAATCATTGTTGCCACGGAGCGGGCCGGGCGGGATGATCTGCTCCGAATTCTCTCGCAATGCCAGATCGAGGATGTGCAAGTCTGGCTGCTTCCTGCGCTGTATGAAGTTACCATCGGGCGCGTGGAGATCGGCGAAGTAGCCGGAATCCCCCTGATCACCGCCAACCGCGAACCGTTAGGCGACTGGGGGAGTTTTTTCAAGCGGTCGGCAGATTTAGTTTTTGCCCTGATTGGTCTCCTGTTTCTGTTACTGGTTCTGCCTCTGATTGCTTTACTTATCAAGTTGAGTAGTCCCGGCCCGGTTTTTTACCGGCAAAAGCGGGTCGGAAAAGACGGGCGAATGTTTACGTTGTACAAGTTCCGAACCATGCGCCAGGATGCGGAGAAATCCTCCGGCCCGGTTCTGTCCTGGGCGGACGATCCCCGCGTCACCCCCATTGGGCGGATTTTGCGCCGACTTCATCTGGATGAGCTGCCGCAACTATGGAATGTTCTCAAAGGCGACATGAGCATTGTCGGTCCACGCCCCGAGCGGCCGGAATTCGCCGAGGAATTCAGTCAACGTTTTCCGGCGTATCGGCTTCGATTCGCTGTGCGGCCCGGCATGACCGGACTGGCCCAAATCCATGGCTATTACGATTCCCCCGTGGAGCATAAACTTCGCTATGACTTGGCCTATATCGGCAACATTTCCGGTCTGCTGGACCTGAAAATTCTTCTGAGTACCCTGAGAGCCACGCTGAGTGGAAGAGAACAAGTCCGAGAGAGAAACCACCGCGATGCGTGAATTGGATCGGTTACTGGACGCGAACCTCAACCGCGCCGCCGAGGGACTCCGGACCCTTGGCGAGGTGGCCCGATTTGTTCTGTCGGACCCGATACTTTCCGAGAACGCGCGGAATATCCGACGACGTATCCATGAGGTCCTTGCCGAACTCCCCACTTTGCGGAATCGCCTTATCTTGGAGCGCGACAGCGAAACCGATGTCGGCAGGGAGTTTAAACCCGGCAGACATCAAAGCCTTGTCGATCTATGCCGGGCGAATGCGCGACGCGCGGAGGAGTCCCTGCGCGTGCTGGAGGAAACCTGGCGCACCATCCGCCCGGAAGTCGCCCCAATCCTGGCGGACCTTCGATACAAAACCTATACACTTGAAAAGAATCTGGTCGAGAAACTCCTTCCCTGGGACATCGCAAAGAAACTTGATTTCTCCCTGTATGTTGTGCTGGGACGGGAGCAATCCCGGGGAAGAGATTTCCTGGAGGTAACCCGAGCCGCGATTGCAGGCGGGGCCGGAGCCATTCAGCTGCGCGATAAGGAAATGGGGAAACGCGATCTGCTGGAATGGGCAAAACGTTTGCGTGAAATTACAGCAGAAGCCGGTGTGACCTTCCTGATGAACGATCATCCGGATGTGGCGCTGGCATCCGGGGCCGACGGGGTTCACCTTGGCCAGGACGATTTTCCTATCCCGCAAGCGCGAGATATCCTGGGACCTTCCATGATTATCGGGGCCAGCACGCATAGTCTCGAACAGGCACAGCGAGCCGAACAGGAAGGCGCCTCCTATGTAAATGTCGGACCGATTTTCCCCACCGCCACAAAGAAAGGAGGCCATCCCCCCGTCGGACCGGAACTGATCCGCACCGTTCTGGATCGGGTCTCTGTTCCTGTCACAACAATGGGGGGAATCAATCTTGCCAATGTGGATCAGGTCCTGGCGCAGGGTGCGCGCCGGATTGCGGTAGTTTCCGCCGTCGTCGGAACGACGGACATTCAGGCTGCCGCACGGGCGCTTTATGAGCGGATCAAAACAGCTGATAATTTCGACAAATCAACAGGGGATTAAAACCGCCACCAGCGACGTTTCTTTTTTTTCCTGCCGCCGGTCAGCTCGTTTTCAAGGGCGGCGCGAAGCTGACCGAACATCTTATTCAGCGAGATGGAAACCTCGTGCCACTGGCTGCGGAGTTCATGGACCTTGATGCCCGGTTCCGAATGAATTGTCCGCAGAGAGATACATTGGGAAAACAGTTTTTTGACATCATTCTCGATGTCGAACACGCCCTTAGGCATTCGGAACTTAAGGAACTGCGTTCGACGCATCAATTCCGCCTGCAACTCCAGAAACGTATTCTCTTCATCGTCAGTGATTCCATTGGCTTCCTTATTCACGCCAATGTTGAAATACTCCATAAACTTGCTCCAGAGTTGCTGATATTCCGTCAGCCGGCGGGTTAGGAATGCTCCACGGTCTTTCGGATCCATCTTCATCTGCCCAAACCTCCCGGGTTCGAGAGCCTATGATCACGACTTGCGGAAAATGCCCAGCGAGCTGCCCAGGTAGATCGCAAATATGACGACACCGGTCTCCACCACCAATTCTACCGCGGTGACCAGATCCATTTCTGCACCCAGACCTAGCAGATCCATCCTTGGGATGCTCCCTTCATGTCTATACATTCGGCTGATCGCGGTTCGAAATAACCGTTATGCTGCGGGGACCGAGACTCCGGAACAAGTCTGACCGATCAGTTCAGCGGCCCTTTCCAGAACTTCCGCGAGACATTTTCCTCGAAATTACGCAGCTTCCAGTCGAACCGTTCCCAGAGGTTGTCCTTTCTTTTCTGCTCAATAATGTAATTGATTTCTTTGTTCAGGCGCAGGGTTTTCTCCAAGTGAGAATACGCCCCTCTCAACGCCTCTTCCCGATATCCCGTATCGAATTTGTCCGTCTCCCCGAATGCAGCAAATCCTTCTGCCGCCTTTCGGAAGTGGCGAAACGACTCCATGGCCAGGTCTTTCAGGCCGTTCAATGTCTTTGGCGGATTATCCGCTTTCACATTCTGCTCCAGGAGCTCGGCAGCCGCCAACAATCGTTTTGCTGTCAGAGGCTTCTGGAGTCCTCTGTAGATATCGGAAACCGTCGGGTCGTCGGTTGTTGTCTCCGTGGCTCGTGCCGCAATCAGGACTTCCTTGTTCAGTCTGGCAATGTAATCGAAGTCCAACATGAGGTCCTTCATCTCTTTGAGACGGACACTCAAACGCTCCTTGTATTCATCTTCCGCCAAGGCGAGAGAGGTGTCCTCCAAGAGACCGGGAGCAACGGATTCGAGGCGGCTGAGATGCTCATAAATCCCATTGCAGTCCCCCGCCTGAATTTCATTTCGAAGCCACTGAAGGTCTATGACGGCCTTTTCAAACCGGTCAGGATAGTACTTCCTTGCTCCGGCTTTCTCGGCCTGCTGAAGAATCTCATTTGCCTGGGTTGTGCGCTGCATGGCGTTCTCTTGAGCCAATTCAGGGAACTTTGCCAAATCGGCCGCGGCGGTGTCCGCCTGCGCCATCAATTCCTTGTAATCGTACTTGTCGCCCGGACTGTTCAATTTCTTTATGAGCGATTGGATTTCCTTGCTTCGACCCGCAAGGATCTTCGCTGAGCCGGTTTGTTCCCGTTCTTTCAGTTGGGTTTGAAGAGCCTCGGCCCGCACCTGGAGGTTGTGGCGTTGTACCCCATCCAGCAGGGATCGGGCATCCGCCAGGGCCTCGTCGGCAGCCGCGTATGCCTCCACAAAGGAATGCAGCTCTGTAAGCCGTCGGACCTCCGCAATAACGGACACGAAATCGCTTTTCTGTGCCCGTCCCCAGTCGTCCATGGCGATATTGCCGACTGTCTGGGTAATTGTATTCAGCTCTTCTATTATTTGATTGAGCTGATTGGTCATTTCTTTCCAGGATTCTTCTGCGGCTTTCCTGGCATCATCGGCGGCGGCATAGCATTCGGCCCATTTGCCGTCGATTTCATAAACTCGCGCCTGCGCCAAACTTGCAGAAAACCGCCGGGCCAATGCCGGAACATGCACACTTGCCTGAAGCAGAGTCATCTGCTGCTCGGTTCCGGCCAACTCGATCAGGAGCTGTTTGCTTCGCTGACGCCAGGCGAATTCCTCGGCAGAGGCAGCCAATTCGGTCGCCTGTTTTGCGGCTTGATTGGCCCGGTCGAAGTTCTGGGCTTCCTGAGCGGCTTTTGCTTCGTTCAGCAGCGCCAGAGCTCTATCAATTTCTTCCCGGTCATAATCTCTCGCCTGTGCCTCCAGAGCCGAATCGCAGGCTTTCTGGGCGGTGATGACCCGGTCATTGAGGGCCACATCCGCCATCTCCAGAGCCTCCGCAGAGGCTTTCCACGCGACTTGGTAATCTTTTGCAGTGGACAACAGTTCGCCTGCCTTCCGTCGCATCTCTCTGGCCCGGCCGTATTCCAGCGGGGAAAGGGTTGGGGAATTTGCCCTCTCGGCGAGACTGAGCAGTTCATCCGCCCTGCGCAAGTTTTTCGCCGCCCTCAATTGATAGGCAGTCGATTCGGCTTCCGCAGCCAATTGTGCTGCTTTCTCGGCATTATCCGCCGCCTTCCGATAGGATTCCTTTGCCAATAGATCACGTGCGCTTTGCAGAGCGTTCTGCGCCTTTTGGAAAGTGTCTTTGGCCCAGGTTTCGGCCTCCGCCTCTTCAGCCTGAGCGATACGGGACTCCGTTTGGGTGATGGCCTCTTCCACTCCGACACGCAGCCGCTCAAACAATTTCTCGACAGCCGGTAGTTTAGCAGGAGACTGCTCAATCACCTGCTGGTATTGTCCGGAGTTGGCCATTTCTTTCAGGGCATTCACTTCCGCAGCAACCTGGCCGAATTCCGGTTGGGCGTATTGTTCCGCGCCTTCTTCGCGAGCCTTGTTCAGACGGGCCAGAACTGCCCCCAGTTCCTGCTGGGCGTGACCGCGCAAGGCCGCTGCACCCAGGCCGGAAGCGATATTTTGGGCTTTTTTTGCCTGACTGTATGCAGTAAGGAAATCTCCCGCCGCAAGCGCGTCTCTTGCCGACTGGATTGCGGCGTTTGCCGCCGCCAATTCCGATGCCGCGTATTTCTGGACCTCCGCCCCCTGGGCCTGCTCGATCCCCGCTGCGGCGGCATCCAGAAACTTCTGCACGTTTGCCCCCAGGGAATCCCTGGCTTGACGAAGGAACCCGTTTACCTGCTCTGCTGCGGCAAACGCTTCTGAGTGCTGACCCGCCTGGAGGGATTGCTTTGCCTGGCCCAGCGCTGTCTCTGCCTGTCCCAGGAAGGTGGCGTATTCCGGCACATCCTGCACTTCCAGCGCCTTTGCGCTGATCAGCGCTGCTTCTGCCTGCGCCACATATTCCCCGGCAGCAGCCTGCCGGGTTTTCGCAACAATCTCCTCCAATCCGCTGATAATGCCGGTCGCGGAGTCGATCACGCCCGACCAGTTCCCGGCCGTGTAGGCATTCTGCAATTCATCCACTGACGGCTGAATGGCGGTCAATTCGTTCGGAAAATGCTGATTTGCGTTCAGGCGCTGGCATTCATCGATCAGGCTCAAAATCTGCTTCTGCAATTCTTCTGCCTGTGGTTTCAGGTGAGCCAATTTTGCTGCCTCGCTGCGTTCTTTCAGCTTCTGCGCATCCGCGATGGCTGCCTGGATGTCTTCCTCCTTTATGGAAGTTTGCAGTTCCACCCGGCGGGCCTGAAGCGCTTCCAGATCCGTTTGCAATGCCGTCACCGTGGCTTGGTCCACCACGCCTTCTTGGACGGCCTTCTCGATCCCTGCGGCGATCTCGTCCAATAGTCCTTGGAGCTCCCTCTGGATTCCTTCAATCTTCTCGCGCACTTGGGGAACCGTTGTGATCGCCTGCTGGAATCGAGCAATCGCTTCCTGCGACAATTGAATGGCTTCATCGTGATTTCCCGCGTTGGTTGCCTGTTCGGCTTGGGCAAGCAGATTATTTGCCTGGCTATAGATTTCCGGTGTATATCGAGGCGCCATATTTTCCTGGGCTTGCGCTTGGGCGGCTCGGGCCTCCTCAATCGCTTTCCGGGCTTTCCGACCCTTGCATCCGGTGGTCAGACCCAGAAGGATAATCAGACTTAGACAGGCAATACTCCAACGGTTCGGGGTAAGCTTCATGACAGCGCTACTCCTCTGTGTTTCGTAACCGATTCGGTTCCCATTCATACGACCGAATCGCTTTTTGAGATGTCCAATCGATTTCGCCGATCCCGGCGAACGGGTCCTGTCAGGAAGGAAGCGGTATCTGCTCCTCCAGGTGGACCATCAGGTATCCTAACGCACTATTTAAGGCCAGGAAGGTAACATGCCACTGGCCTCGCAGCTTCTTGTAAAAATCCCAGTGGATGCCTTGCAGATTCCTCAAGGTCACCATATCCGACAGAAGCGGTGTGATCGGCTGCCCCATTTCATATTCCTCGCCCAGATACTCCAGAAGATATTGATGCCGACGCGCCACAAGCGACTTCAATTTCAGGAACTCTTCCTCATCCTGCTGGGTAATTTCCTCCTGGCGGTATGCTCGCTGGAACATCGCATTCAGCTTCTGCCATTGTTCCAGAAATTTTTGCACTGCTGCCATCCGGAACTCGATCTCTTCACGTTCACGTTCGTTCCAACTGGCCATTTGTACGCGAACCGAACCTCCATCTGGTGACAGAGAAGAGCGGGGTCAAGTCCCCGCCAACTCTCTAAATCCGTTTTTATGCGTGAGGACTCCACAGATCAGGGAGCCTCTTCCGCTCCTCCTCCGGCTTCTGCCTGACCTCCTCCGCCTTCTGCCGCGCCTTCTCCACCGGCAATCGATGCGGCCTCCCGAGCGCGATCCACAGCATACATTCCGGCTGGGCCACCCCCTCCTCCACCCATGTATCCGCCACCGCTGCCGTACCCCACCATACCCAACCCCTGCTGGTTCTGAAGCACTTGAACATTCAGCTCGAAGCGGTATGTCTCGTCATCATACGGCTGCCCGTCGGGGCCGATAAACTGCCCCAGAAAGTTCTGCGTCCAATCCTCCACCTTGGAGGTCAGGTTCGCCACAAGGATTTCCTTCTTCATCACACCCGATTCAACGCTTTCCGCAGTAACCGGAACCCGGAAAAACTCTATCGGATTCTTTCGTTTTACCGTCCGCTGGTTTGCCCACGCTTCCCGAGCATATCCGAGAACTTCCAACAGGAGATTATTTTGTGCCATGCGGATCGTCTGATCGATCTGCTCCACCAGCTTGGGATCACGCGCCTCGGCTTTGTTCTTTTCCAGAACCGCGATCGTGAACTCCGTCAGGCGCTGTTTAAACTGCTCCGGGTCCAGCTGTTGGTCATAAAGGACTTCCCGATTGTCCAAAAGAGCCTTCGCCCGGGCTTTCTCCAACATGGCGAAGGAGCCTTGGTCCATGACCGTCATCACGGCATCAACCAGCACCTTCTCCAACATTTTTTTATAGCGAATTGCGAACGGACCAAGATACTTGTCCCGGATTTCCTCGATGTTGCTCGGAACGCCGTCGAACGGGACCTCGTCGCCGTGAGTACCGTCATCGTAGTACTTCCCGGCAACCTCATCCACCGGAACCTGCTTGGCATACACGCGATAATCAATCAAGTCCCCGTACACAGCGCAATAAATTGCCTCGCCTTCCTTCACAATAACAAAATTTGGAACCTGAGCTCCGGCCCCCCCGCCGTATCCCCCCATTCCGAATCCATATCCTCCCATGCCCATGCCGCCCATTCCCATTCCCATTCCCATGCCGCCCATTCCCATGCCGCCCATTCCCATACCACCGCCATATTGGGCAGAAGCCGGAACAGCAACAGATAGAATGAGAATTGCGAGGGTTGGGAGCTTTCGAAAACGTATCATGGTTTGATCCTGTTGTGAAAAAGGATTTTATGCCGCCATGAGGTTTGGCGGGATGCAAACAGGGCTATCCAAATCCACAAGAAAAAGTAACATGGTGCGGAAAAAGTGTCAACTTGACACCACTTTCTGCCGTCCAAGCCCCTCCTTCTCGCGGTATCGTATCAAGCGCACAACCAGACGGTTGGCAGGAACTTCAATCCCTTTTTCTTCCGCCAGACAGACAATTCTGCCGTTCAGGGCGTCGATCTCTGTTCGACGTCCGAACTCCAGGTCACGCAGCATGGACGGATAATGGCCCCGTGTGGGCGGAACCATTTGACCGTAGAACACCTCCTCATAAGCCGCAGGGTCCGACCAGAACAGAGAGACCCTGTGCGCCATCGCCACGGCAAACGCTTCTTCAATCAGTTCATTCATGATCTCCCGTGTCGATTCGTGATCTGCCAGATCCCCGTATGTGGCTCCGAGAAGCGCACCCAGTGGATTGAGAGCCACGTTGTACAAAACCTTCGCCCAAATATATTGCTCCAACTCTTCCGTGGCGGCGACAGGGATCCCGGCGGAACGCCATTGCGCGGCGATTTCCTCGATTGCCGACATGGAAACTTCTCGCCGTAAGTGCCCCAGCCGGATTTCATCCGCATGAACCGTCACCCGCACTTCGCCCGGATGAGGAATCTCTACCCCCGTAATAACTCTGCCGCCCAGGGTTTTCTCCCAACCGATCTCCTGCGCGATGGTCTCCAGATTACCAAGACCGTTCTGTAAGGAAATGCAAAATCCAATCCCGGGAAGAAGATTTCGGATTTCACCTGCCGCCGATGCCGTATCGAAACATTTTGTTGTAATTAGAACCCAATCCCACAAACGGGGAGCATTGGGAATATCCGAGAGAGACTCAAACGCCTCCAGCGGGCCGGAGACACGATGTTCACCCCAAACCCCACTGATGGTCAGACCCGAAGCACGCAACGCCTCCACAATTCTTCGCCGGGCGATGAAAGTGACGTGATACCCCGCCTTCGCCAATAGACCACCCACCAGGCAGCCCACTGCCCCGGCGCCGAAAACCAGCACGGATTTCCCTGCGGCGCTCATGATTCTCCAATAAAATCCGCTCCGGCAACCGAGATGCAGACTTCCATAAAGGGTTCCCGACCAAGCGGACGATAGTATTCGCGATTTAAGGTGTTGCAGAGATTCTCCACGGCCTCCTCTCGAACCAGAACCAGAATGCATCCTCCCAGGCCCGCACCGGTCAATCCGGCTCCGGCCACCCCCTCCACCCGCGAACAGATATCCACCATCCGGTCCAGGTCCGGCACACTGCAACGGTAGCCACCGGGCTGGTACTGCAATGCGGCCCGTTCCATCCGCCCCGGGTCGCCGGACCGGCAATCCTGAATCCTCGCCTCCAGGTATTCGTCTTCATAAGGGCTTCGGTACGGCTCGGATATGCCGTCGTGGGTTCGTGAAACACGGTCGCCGTCATGCGAAAGGTACATCAATCGTCCCGCCGTTTCGACATCGCCTCGATCCAGCAGATCGGCAAACACCTCCGCCCGCCGGCATTCGGCAAGACCGAATAACAGGATTTCTCTCAACGGATAAGGCTGAGATGACCTTCCGAATGTTGAAAAAATCTTCTCTATCTCGTCTCTCCGAGAAGGCAAGTCCCGCAATAATTCTTCGGGAGTGATCTCAACCGGAACTGTTTTGAGGATTTCATAAATCGTTCCTTCGTCTACCCCCAGTGTAACCGGGTGAATATCCCGAAGGTGTTGCAGGCAGTCTGCGTACTCAGGAAATCTCTCTTTGACCCATAAAAGGGACAGAGCATAGCCGCTTACCCGCAGGTTGAATGTTTCGCGTGCGCCTGCCGATTTCTGTGCCTCGATCCGCGAATGACACACCACAACCGAATATCCTTTCGGCAGCGGGGCATACCGATATTCCATGGGGAAAAAGCGGAGGTGGGTCACCAGGCCGCGCTTGCACAGGAGCATGGCTCCCTGGTCACCCGCGCCGCCCCGTGTCCCGACAAACCATTCCCCTTCCGCGCACAGGGGGACCATTTCCTCATTAGACAGTCCCAAATTGTTTACGCGGTTCGCGATCATCATCGTGCCGACCACCAGGGATGAGGATGAGGACAATCCCGCGCCCGGAGGAATATCCCCATAAACGCACAAGTCAAATCCACGGATGTTTCGGTCGGGGAAATGGTCCTGAATTTTCAGGGCCGCGGCTTTCAGGTAATTGGACCAATGACCCTTTTCGAGACGCACCCCCTCAATAAATCGCATCCAATTCCCTCTCGATTCGGGGGGCAGCCATTCGCCGATGGAGAACTCGGTTTCGGGGTAACTCGGGTTCACGTTACAGGCGGTGATTCGGTCATCCTCTCGCGGGGATGTCACCAGAAACGTTTCACGCGCAAACGTCAGATAGTTCAGAAACCCGCCCCGGTGATCCACATGAACCCCCATCAGGTTGACTCGGGCAGGCACTCTAACCAGGAGAACCTTGCGGTCTCCCCACTGCTCCAAGGCAAAAGAGACCAAACGGGCAAGTAAATCCGACCGGCTTTTCAACAGAGAACCGTCTTCGCCATAGTGCCGGTGCAGCGAAGACCATGCAATCCCCGATTGAATCCGGCTTGCAAGATGAGTCAAACGCATCAACATTCGGCATTCTCTCTCCTGTGACTGAAACACGTTGCACGGCCAGGAAACCCCTAATGTCCTCTTCTCCCTCCTGGAGACGCTTGGGGTGAGGGGGGGTAACATTGCCTTACACTCTTCGACACACAAAATGAATCCGCTCGGCTTTCGGTTGCACCGGTTCCTCGGTCGTATTGTGATACGTTCCCAGGACCTTGAATCCGGCGTCTTTCAGCCAGGTTTTCAATGCAGGGGTGGAATACACTCGCTGGTCGTGCTTCTCCACGTATTTCTGATAACTCGAACCGTTTCTTTCAAAGATCGTAATACGAGAAGAGCAGATCTTGGTTTCAATGCTGTATTCATTCTCCCAGATATAGGAGAAATTATCGAAATTCTCGGCGAATGTGTACCCGGCGAAATTCTCCACGAGATTGTATTCCGTGGCGACATCAAAGATGAACGCCCCGCCGGATTTCAGATGCGAGTGAACATTCTGAAAGCAGGAGATCACCCCGTCCTCTTCAAGAACGTAGTTCAGGCTGTCATACAGGCAGGTCACCAGGTCGAAATCCCGATCCACCCCTTTCTGGGCGAAGGACTGCATTTTCCCCAAATAGATGGGGAAATGAACGCCCACAAGGTCCATTTTTCTTTTGGCCTCGCGGATCATATCCGGCGAACCGTCAATCCCCACCACCTCATATCCTTTCCGAGCAAAAAGAAGCGCATGACCGCCGGACCCGCACGCCAGGTCCAGTATCTTCCGGACTTTGAATCCGTGCCGCTCGCACAGATTCTCAATATGCTGCACCCAGGACGGATAATCCACCTGTCGCATGATTCGATCATAAATCCGTGCAAATGCTTCATACATCATGGGTATTCGATCTCCAGTTCGTAAAATGGGATGATCTCCCCGAATGCGGCTCCGCGCTAGTCCACTATCGCGAATACAATGCCTTTTCATAAAGAGCCAGCAGGCATTGAACGTGTTCTTCCATGGTAAGCGCCGGGGGGACACCCTTTCGCAACTCGTCAAGAATCTCCGGGCTGTTGCAGATTCGATTCACCACTTCTCGGAGGCTGCGCCAGTCTCTGTGATGGAATTGCAAACCACAAACACCGTCAGGGACAAACTCCGCCATCCCTCCGACATTGGCGGTCACCACCGGTATCCCCGCCTGGAACGCTTCATGCACAGTCAGCGGCGAATTCTCCCACCAAATGGACGGAACCACGATCACGTCCACATCCGCAAGAACATCGCAAACGCGGTCGCAATCGTAGCGTCCCTTGAACTCGATCGCGGATGAACCCGCCGCCAGGGAGTGTAAGAGCCGTTCGTATTCGGGATAACCGTCATACCCCGGAAAAAAGCCATATATCCGAAGAATTCCTTTTGACGGATCGATGTCTCGAAACGCCCGGATCAAGAGATCCACACCTTTCGGCGGTATCCAGGTTCCGATATATGCAAATCGAACAGGGCGGTGGACAGGGCGGGCAAGATCAGGCGTCCTCTCCATCGGCGGGAATCCGTTGTCCAGGTACACGATCTTCTCGGAGTCAAGTCCATGGCGGATAAAAAAGTCTCGAAGGAAGCGGGAAGGCGAAATGAACAGGTCCACATTCTGAAAGACCTCGCGGGTGAATCGCTGACGGTGACGAATACCGGCTGTGGCGCGTGGGCTGAATCGAGTCACCCACCCGGAGACATACTGGGCCAGGAAATGTATAACCCTCTCCCTCAGGATTGCGGGACTCGCCATACCCCTCTCCCCCAGGATTGGGGGAGATACAGAGGGGGTTGACTTCCCAAAATCTTCACACAACCGCAAATCCCCCCAACCGGCCGTGCAGAAATCCAGGCAACCGCCCGGCCCCGGAGCAGTGAACAAGGTCATTTCAACTTCCCGTCCACGCCAGGGAGACAAATCAATTTCAACAGGATGCCAGCCCCGGTCCGCAGGCTTGTGTTTTGCGTCCAGATACTGCTCGAAAACAGGTTCGCCGTCTACCTCCACCGCAAACTCAACCCCCTCGCCTTGTTTGTCATAAGTGGATGAGTGCATCGCAATCGAGAAACACAAGCGGGCCTGCTCCGGCACACGAATTTTCCTGCGAATCGTGGACGGCGGATGGGCTTGAATTGTCGGTACCGGCCGTCCGTCGAGATCGAACATCGTTTCCGCGACAAACCGCTTGTCGGGTGTTTCTACCGATGCGCCCTGCAATGTTCCGACAAGATCTTTTCGGGCGGATTTCGTCCATGTTCTCAATCGGGATGCCAGGGACGAGAGAGGTCCTTTCAACAGCTGCGGTGCAAGACAGTTCCGGCATCCGTGCAATGTCGGACCGTCACATCGCTCCAATGCCGGGGTGAGCATCTGCCCGCGCTGGCAGAGAAGCCAATAATCATGCAGTGTCATTACCGTGGCAATGCCTCGCCATTTCGCCTCTCTGGGAAGGTCCATCGAGAGATTGGTGAGATGGTGGAAATGCACAATATCCGGAGCGACCTTCCCCAGCCAGTGGCTGAAAATCGCCGCCACTGCCCGGTTCAGGTAGGTCCGCTCGAATTGTCGGCTGAATCGGTGGGTATGGTTGATCCGCGCAACGGGAATGCCGTCGAATGTCTCCTCAATCACACGGTATTCCTCATCGGCAGGATTGTTGTATCGGTAAAAAACGAGAACCTCATGCCCCCTGCTTCGGAGGAATCGCGCGGTGTGATAGACACAGGCCTCCGAACCGGCCCAGCTGAATGGGGGAAAAGTATGATTGACCAGAACGATTTTCATGGGTTCGTCATCTGTTCCGTGGAGATATCTGATGGTACAATAGGGTGTATCGGTACGATTCAAAAGGACAAGGGTCCGTCGCGAAAAGTCGGGCCGAGGAGGATGTGCATATTGTGACGAAAGCGCGGAAGACAGAAGCGGTTGCCCGCGAAATGTATGAAGAAAGTCGGGAAATTGCTGTGGCGGCAGCGGAGGCCTTGTTTGAAGGAAAAGGGGAAGACATCGCTCTTCTGGATCTCTCCGCCCTGCCGGCCTGCGCGGATTTCTTTGTGATCGCCACAGGAAACTCTGTGGTACACATGAGATCCCTCACGGAGCGCGTAATGGAATTGCTCGCAAGACTTGGTTTTCGGAATGCAAAAATCGAAGGGGAGGAAAGTACCGCATGGATTCTGCTGGATTATCCGTCCGTGCTGGTTCATGTCTTCTCCTCGGAAGCGCGGAACTTTTATGGGCTGGAGCGCTTGTGGGGAGATGCGGAAATAGTGGACTGGCAACAGGAGTTCGGTCCGGATGGGCAGATAGAATATATCGATGCAGGAATTCGCCCGCAATCCGGTGTATAATGCGCCGAGAGTAGATCAAGGTTGGGTGAGTGGAGTCGGGCCGCACCCGATCAGGCGAGGAGAACGGACGTGGCACTCGCAAATTGCAGGAAATGCGGAAAGATATACCGAAGGATTACTGTGGACATCTGTCCACAATGTCAAAAAGAAGAAGACGAAGAACTGCGGGATGCACAGGATTACCTGCGGAGCCATCCACGGGCGACGATCTATGAGCTGGTGGACGAACTTGATATCGAGCAGCCTCTCATCGGAAAGTGGGTCGAGGAGGGAAGACTGACTCTCATCAAGGACCTCGAAGAGGAAGCCAGCGTACCCAGATGCGCCGGCTGCGGACGCGAAATCAAAGAGGGACAAACCTATTGTCGTACCTGTCTGTTCAAAAAACTTCAAAGTAAAGGACCCCAGAAGAACACGGAACCCGAAAAAGAACCGGTCCATGAAAAGCCGGAGATTCAATCATCGGGAATGCATTACAAACGACATATCCCATAGCCCCCACAGTGTCACAATTCTCGCCCACCATACTCCAAAAACAATCCGCACCAATCGGCCAGGTCGTCTTTGTTTCCGTCTCCCGCATCCTCCACAATCAGGACCAGTTCGTGCTTCCCTGACAGCGGAATCTCTATTTTCTGCGCGGCAGAATGCGCAGTGAATGGCGAGCTGCGGAACACTTCTTTCCCGTCCAGCTCCACGACAAAGATAACACTCGTTCGCTCATAGCCGCCGATTACAGAAGCATCGGGACCGATCCAACCGCTCATCCGTTGCGCATTCTCCGGCACATCGAATACAATCCGCGACGAAGCATGAGTCCCGATCCCACGGGCATATACACGATTGCCGACTTGGAGCAAATGGCCGTTTATCGAACGATCCCGCTGTGGGTCTTTCCATTCCTGTGTCCAGGAACGCATCGGGTACGCCGACAACGGCAGCGGAGCGGTTCTCCTCTCGATCAGAGCCGCCATCAAAATGAACCCCAATGCGGCAAGCAGCGCCCATCTCACACGATCTGTTCGCGACCACTGCTTCCCGATCCAGAATGCCGCTGCCGACAGCCCCACAACAGCCATAACATCGCTGCTCCCAGCATGAACCTCTGAAAGAGAGACTGTCCGGCTGTCGGGAGGACACACCGCTATCAGGTTCAGCAGGAAAAAAATACTCAAAACTGTATAGCCGATTCGACGACCGGAACCGCCGATGGTCGCAAGCGGTACGGCAAATACGAAAAACGGGAATAAATAACGTTCATGAATTCGTGTCGGAAAAAAGAAAAACGCAAGCGAAATGACCGATAATGCCCACCAGAACCCCGACCATTCTTCATCGCGCCAATAACAGAATCGAATGATGATAAACACATAGGAAATCAAAAACAGGAATAATCCGAATCGGTGATAAGAAAACCACAAGAGAATACTGTCCGCGGGTAGATCGCCGTCCGAACCGAACAGGAAAAGAAACGGAAGTTGATCGGAAACGGAAGGGTCCGCGTGAAGCTGCCAGAGATTCCACGCCCCGTAAGTCAACTGTGTCCCCCACTGCATCGGTTCCCAGAAACAGGACCGAATCAGCAAAGATAGTTGTTGGGTGAAATAAAACGGAAGCAGCAACACGGCCATCGAGATCAACAATCCCAGTCCCATCATGCAAAACGCGCGATATTTCCTTTCAAAAAGCGGAAATAGAAAAAACAGCGGCAGCAACGGTAACGCCTGCATTTTCATTCCCAGCGCCGCCCCGCAGAATATCCCACCCGCAAAAGGTAACGTTTGCAACAGAACGGCGGCAAGAACCAGGAAAAATGAAAAGATCGTGTCGGTCTGCCCGAAATGCGAACCGATATAAATTACCGCCGGGTTCAGCCAGAAAAATGCAAAACCCAACAAACCATAAGATGATCCAAATCTTTTTTTCAAGTAATAGAGAAGACAGAAGGCTGTCCCCAAATCTGCGAGGATATTGACGCTCTTTATGAGAACTAAAAATCCGGTTGTCTGAAACGGATTCTCGGAGAACAGGCGGGCGAACTTTCCCAGTATTTGCAGAATATAAAAATAAACCGGCGGATAATTTACTACACCGCCTGCAATTTGGTCCGTGTGGGCATAGATAGACGGAACCGAATGCTCAGATAGATATTCGGCGCAGGATCGGTAATACAGCATATCCTGCTGAAATCCGGGCCGGAAAATGTACGGAAAGCGGCACACCAGGCCGATTAAAAACAGGCCCAGGAGTACTCGATTCCAACCGAGTTTCGGCTCATTCATCGGGACTGGTTCCGGTTCGCGCCCTGATTTCCTTTAATCGATTGAAAATGATCCCGGAAATCAATTCGTTTCCGGTCGGATTTGTATGCACAATATCTTCAAACACAGTATTTTGACTCTCCGAAAACGGGGAAATATCGCCGACATTCAATACGGAAATCCCCTGCTGTTCGAGAACATTCGCGGATCGTTTGATGAATTCCCCATACAGAATATGAAAATCATTACCGTAATCGGAATAATTTTCCCTCAAGAATGTTTCCATGTGCAATACAATCTGTTTTTCCTCTTCCGTGTGGAACTGCTTTTGCCCCAGATCCGGCTGAAATACCAACAGGAAAACCACATTCCGGGCACGACACAAATCGCGAAACTTCAGAATAATCCCCGTGTAGACATCCACAAGATCCTGTAGATAATCCGAGGAGGGGGGTATTGTTTCAGCCGTTCGGTCCGGTATAGGAGGAACTGCATTGTTCGGCTTGAAAAGGCTCTTTCGAATTTCGGAATAAGCGCGACTTCTGTGAAGTAATGCCCCAAAAAAACGGGCGGTCGCGCTGGAGATTTGTGTCTGTGATTTGTAATTCGCGAGAAGCTCGGTCTCAATCTGGGTCAGCACGAACAGATTGGACCGCAGTTCCTCGCGGGTTTTCTGATGGCCGAGGGCGTACTTATGAAACCAGGCCCCGAAAAAATCGTTCCACCCGTCGTAGACTACAATCAGGTCCGGCTGCAAGTCGATCAGTTCCGTAACCGTGTATGCAAGTTCCTGTCCTGCAAGGAACCCGCACACCCCCGCATTGATCCATTCGGCGCCGCTGTTGCGCCGCTGAAGGCATGCGACAAGGGTCTCCATGTCGCTGTGCGCACCCAATCCGAAAACCGCCGATCCCCCTACCATGATGGCGCGCGGTTTCGGTCCCCGCACGGGATCGACTTCCGGCCCTCGAAACCCCAGAGAATTGATCGTGAACGTCTCCGTCTTTTGATTCGGCAGGTTCTTGTACAGTGTGAACGGGGAAATCGCCAGTTTCAGCGGCCCCTCGGCGGTGGAAATGCGTTGTCCGTTATGCGTATAAAAGCAAAGCGCATACGGATTGATCTCAACCTTGGATTCCCGAACACGGAAGAAAACCTCTACGCACACAAAACCAACCAGGAGGCCGGCAAGCAAGAGAATTCCGCGAAGGAACCATTCGGAGATCGAACGGGATTTGTGCGGGATTGGCGAATTCAACCCCCTCTGTATCTCCCCCACTCCTGGGGGAGAGTGTTTAGTCGTTTCCCTCCCCAAGATTGGAGAGGAGCAGGGTTGGGTTGAGAAATTTCCCTGGAGATCATCCATTCGCTTTGCTCCAAAAGCCCTGCTGTTTCAGTATATCCGCCAGGAACTCGGCAATGATCCGATGACCGAATATCCCCGGATGCCCATCCAGCGGGTGTACCCGCAACTGTTCGGCATTATATCGGCTTAAAGCCTTGAATGCGGATACAGGAGCAAGGCCGTTCTCCACACACGCGGATGATAGCCGATCATAGCTGACTTTGTACGGGTGATTCTTAAAATCCGCCAGCACCGGCAGGATCACCGGCACGACAGGAACTGCATTGGAGTCCGACCAGGCCCGTAACTCCGCCAATGCCTTCTTGCACTCCTCCCAGCCGGGATTGTTGAAAATTTCCTCTGTTTGATACCGAACGGCCTCACTCAGAATCTTGCGATAACGTGCGGTAAAAGGGAATAATGCGCGGCGAACCGCATTGTACGTGTAGCAGACCGTATCCGCCGGAGCCAACTCCCCGTACCGTTGCGAAAGGCGGACCCAGATATCTTCCGGCGCGGGAAGCAGATTTCCCTCCGAATCGAGGGTCCGCGTGCTTTCCGGATCATTGATTACGAGGAAAAGCAGCACAAGATCGGGATGATATCGGTATCCCTCTACTTCCAGGAACCGCACTTCCTGGACCGTATTGTATCCCGGTACGCCGGTGTTGATCGCCTCAAATTCGTTGTTTTCCCGCTCGGTGAGCAGTCTTTCCAGCACGGCCGGAAACGCTTCAGGCTGTGCAACCCCAAATCCGAATACAACGGAATCTCCCAGGCACAGGATCCGATAAACGTTTTCCCGACGGTCATAGATCAGGAATTCCGACTCCCGCAAGCCCCGGCTGTTGATCCGTACCGTTGCGCCATAAACGGGGCCATCAAAACCCGGTTTGAGACGGTAGGAAATCTTCGGGTCGGGATCGGGAACGAACAACCCCCGGTCGCCGGTTGTGTGCGGATTAGGCGATCCCATATTCCATGTTCGACAAAGAACCTCCGAAAACACGAGGGCGGAGACCAGCGCAACGGCGATGGCAAGAATCTTGAAGATCTGCTCACGCCCCATGCGATACGCCTCCGAGAGCGTCGGTCCGCGTGGCCGGTGGGGTATGAGCCAGCCAGTCATATCGCCTTCGCCTGGGCATACCCGGCAAGGTCAACAACTGCCACAAAGGTCGAGCCGCGTAAACCTCCAGAAACTTCATCCAGCTCAAATACGGAAACCGCGCGCGGGTCCGTTGCGGATGAAACAGGTACTTGGACACCGATGCGGCCCAGTCCCTCACCCCCTCAATCTTCAGCAGATAATACAAACGCAGACTTTCATGGTAGCGGTGATATTGCACCGGATTCCGCTCGGTTCGTCCGTGTTCGTCATAATGGTGAAGTATCTTGACTTCCGGGTCGATCAACAGCTGCCTGCCTTCCGCCAGAATCCGTGCGGAAAGGTCCGCGTCTTCATACAGGTAAAAATAGTATGGGTCGAATCCGCCCAAGCGGATGAATACATCGCTGCGAAACATCGCAAAACAGGTGGATAGAGCCTTCACATCCTCTCTGGGTAGAACCGAGGCCTTGGGATCGTGGAATCCTTCGGCGTCCATGCAGGGTGACCAGCACCAGATTTTCTCCGCCAATCGGTCGGAATAGAGAACCCCCCCGGCTCCGGCGTAAGTCGGGTCTCCAGCCAGTTTCCGCGCAAGTCGCATCAGGGCGCCTTCGGTCAGGATCTCCGCGTCCGAGTCCATGAACAGCAGCATTTCACCGCCTGATGCCAGTACGCCCTGATTCCGAGCCACGCAGGCTCCCAGGTTCCGGCTGTTATAGAGATAGCGCACGGGAAACGGCAACCCCGAGAGCATTCCTTCCGTATTGTCTGTTGAACCGTTATCGACAACCACAATCTCCAGGCGAGGGTATTCCTGCCTGACCAGGGAGTCGATAGCGGCCTGAAGCAAGTCGCACCGATTCCAGGTCACCAGGATTGCCGATATGGAAGGCGGGGGCAGGCTCATTGGTTAATATGGTTAATACAGGTCTATCCGCCGGACTCAGCAGACCCGAATGCCGGGGTCTGTCCGGTTTGCTCTAACCATTGTTGATGACTGGTGAGAAGAAAGCAACTATGGGTACACCTGCATGACACAATTTTTTTCCTTCTTTGTTCGGCTTCCGGTCCGTTCCAGAGTGCATTCAGGTCGAACCGGCAGTCCGTCAAGTTGCCGAACGGCCGGGTAAATTCGCAGGCTGCAACGGAGCCGTCGCTATAAACCACCCCGGCGGTCCGCCCGGCAGAAAGGCACGGAAACGGTGGCTTCCCGCCCCGATACAAATCCACCTGGATTCGGAGCTGCTCCATCCACTGGCTGAATTGTCCCCCCTCCCGAAGATCGACCGCTGCGATTCTCTCCACGAGGTCCGGCAAATCCTCCAATGGCGGCAATCCGCAGTCGTGCGGGTTTTCGTCCGCCCGAATCTCAGCCGGAATGCCCCACGAGCTATAGTCCACCCCCCGAACAAAATCATACACGTGTGGGATGCGAAGACCGCTCAGTAAATCCGCCAGCGGCTCGATTTCCGTCACATTTTCGCGATGGATATCGGTCAGGGCAACCACCCGAAAATGGGGCGTGCTGTCCTGACGTTCACGGCAGGCTTGAAGAGCCGTGACAGCACGGTCAAAACTCCCCGGTGAATGACGCAGGCGCTCGTGGGTGTCTTTCAAACCATCTAGCGAAACTTGAAAGGTCATAAAGGCGCCCGATTGAAGATCTGCGAACCGATCAAGAATCTCCAGCATCCGATCCGGCATGGAGCCGTTTGTATCCACCTGCACGTGGAAAGTCCGGTTTTCCAGGCAGAACGACTTGATAATTTCCCATAAATCCTCTCGTAGAAACGGTTCTCCGCCGGTCACCGCAACCGTGCGAAGCCGGGGAATCGAGCGTGCCAGGGTGGAGATTTGTTCGAGAGTCAATTCTGGTCCGGGGTGGTCCACCCGTTGCCGGAACATGCAGTGATTGCACCGCATGTTACACCGATCCGTCACAAAGAAGATCAGGTCTTTCAGGCACGGTTCGGGATAACGCGCGGTTGCGCTTCCTCGAGCCGACACGAACCGGGAAAAGAGTCTCCGCATGGGGTTACTGACTGGACTGACGCTCTCTCTGAATAATGCTGCTTATTGTATCAGCATATCGAAGTCGGGCGGACTGTTCTCCCTGCCAGGAACGTCCGAACCTTGATTCGTCTGATTCCCCGATTCCTTTGACTTATCCTTTCTTCATCAAGCCAATCCTTTAATCATGCGAATCAGGGTTCAGACAAGGAGGGACATTGAGGGGCGGAGATTCCTCCCCCCACCAAGCAAAAGGGGCGTGGAATGAATTCCACGCCCCTCGATTTACCGACTCTGCGCCACGATTACAGAGCATACAGATCGGCGTCAAAGTACGCATCCAGATCCTGGACCTGAAGAACCTTCAGATCGTCGGCCAGAAGCGCATCCTGACCGCCTCTAAAGCCCTGAACCGTTACCCAGATCATTGCGGAGTTTCCGACATTACCGCTCACCGAGATCGGTGACCAGTTCGCGAAGTTGCCCTCGAAGGCACCGCCGATAGAACGGTCAACACCACTGCCGGCGGCATTAAAGGCGGTCATAACAAGATCATAGTGGCCATTGCCCTTGACCCAAGCGCGGGCTGTAATCGCGCCCGGATCCGGATCGACCAACAATGTGATATTGTCGTAACCGTCTCCTGCTTCACCAAGAGCAACGCTCTTGCCGGAAGCGCCAAAGTTGTTCTGGGTGGACAGACTCACTTTACCCGGGGCCGCATTCGGGGCATTCGGGCTGAGAACATTGACATCGGTCACGGCATTGAGGTTGCCATCAATGACGGGGCCGGTAGTCGAGAACAGACCCGAATGTAGATCCACTTCGTTTGCACCCACCGACAGATCCGCAATGGCCGGAGCCTTGTAGATCTTCAGGTTGCTGAAAGTGGCCTTTCCGCCTGCTGCAACCAGAAGCGGAATCAGAGAATTCGCCGGCGGATCATAGGTGCACATAAGTGTCATCTTCTGACCCGCTACAGCGGATCCTCCAGCACCAGGGTTCTCGTAGACCAGGTTATTGAAGTCCCAACCTCCATTGAGTACTGCGAGAGCGACCGGCATTCCTGTTGTGCCGGGAACGACATCAACGGAAATTGTTACTTCGCCGGCGCCAACGGCCACCTCAGACAGAGGAACTTGCGCCACAGCGGCGGAGCCATCCACCAGCTGACCCTGATCCAAGTTACCCGCGTAATTCGTGCCCACGGATATGCTTTTGCTCGCCAGAACGGAAGCACCGTCCAAATTGTTACCTATCTGGCTGATGAAAGTAACAATCACGGGACCTATGAAGTTCTGATCTGCGGTAAGGGTATAAACCCCATTCGCACCGATCGTCGCCGTCAAGCCACCGGCCTGAAGTGTCGGGCCGTCAGACTGCGCGATCAAGGACGTATTCCGGATCCGAAGACCCTGATCATACGCGCTTGTTACGTTTGCGAATGTGATCCACCAAACCGGAGCGGAACCACCAGCGGGGGAACCGCCGCCCGTGGGAGCGCCCTCGGGAGCGCCCACGAGACCTTGAGCAGAGTTCACAGCAACACCGGGACGGAGGACGTTCACGAAGGGATTAGCGCTGGCCCCATCGAGAACGGCACCGTTCTGAACCAGGAACGAGGAAACCTTGACCTTGTGGCTGACAGTGATTCCACCAACGGTATACTGCTCTGCCCGAACGCCTATTGTCGCGGAACCGGCGATATTTACCGGACCACCGGCATTGCCCGAGAAATAGTCGTTCAGGTCGAAAGCATTGTTCAACGGAGTTGCCGGTAACAAACGAATGTCCGGAGGATCCGTCGCCACATCCGTCGCGGCGAACGCACTGCCGACCATGACCAAGGTAACCAGAACTAGAACCGAGAATTGTCTCATTCGTTATTTCCCCCCTTTCTAAGGGTTAGATTTTTGTTTGGTGATACACCAAATCCAAATACAAAGGTCGCCTTCCGTACAAACCTCCTTTCGCCGGCTTTGCGGAGCAGGCTTTCCAACCAAACTCCATACGAGAAGAAGCACAAAAGGAAGAGCAACGTTGATGCTCTCCTTAAATATACGGGCAAAGACCAGGTTTTGTCAAGACGGTTTTCGAATAAAATACCCCATATTTTTGCACTTTTTTTAATTCGCCCCCTTAATTGGTCAAGAATTGCAAAATTTGCCGTATCCCTGTCGCTCGGTCTTTTCCTATCCCAATCCATAATCCATTGAAAAACAAAAACTTATGAACAATCTTCACTTTTCCGTCGGGTGCAACCATACCCCCAACTGAACGAATCGCGGAAAAAACCCCTTAAAAAGTCACACGAATTCCTCGCTCGAATTATTGTGGAAGACAAAAACTCTCCTGTCTTCCCGGCCATTCACAAATGCAATAACCTGTTTCAGTTTAAGCCAATAAGATGCCAAACATGGACGATTTATTGCCCTTCTATTCTTTTAACATGCGCGGTTCGGCAGAAATCTACCTCAAAATCAGAGAATGAACTTCAAAAGTTCTCCCCCAACCTTTGAAAAAGATTCAAAAGGGATTCTGCATAAAATCTTGTTTCTGTCTTTGCATAATCACCATCGGAACCGCCCCGATTCCTCCACCCCAAGGACATTTTATCTCATAAACCACCTGCCATTTTGATGTCCAATCGGGATCGCCACCGAATCCCGTCATGAATTTCTCGATTTCCCCACGCATATCTGCCAAGTATCCGATTTTCTCACGGTCCAGGTATTCCGCAAGCCGCTTCTCCACAATGGCGGGAATCACGGAATCGTTCATGACTCCGTCCAGATTGACCGTGGGACGATGGGAGTAATAGCTGATAATCCCGGCGTTGAAACTGCCGATGACAGCATCCGGCGGGCTGTGCCTCTCGATACACCGCGCAAGATCATACAACCCCGCATGAAGGGAATGATATCGACAGGTCGCAAAACCCTTCTGAAACGCGAAAACTCCCGCGATACCACCTGATAAAATAAAAATGAATAGGGTGAGCAGGGCCTTCCGGAAGCAAAGTTCGCGTTGCGCCTGCTGTTCGCACGACACCTGCACCGCTGCTGCGCCGAAGATCAATAAAGGTATAAAAGCCGGATACAGGCAGCGAATGTCCGGCTGCCCGAAAGAAATATAGAATCCAATGTGAACACCGGCATAAACCGGAATCCACCACAGATCTTTCATCGCAGGAGACCGTCGGACTTTCCAGATCAATCCGACAAAAAAGCACACACCGACAAACAGCGCTGTCGCGCCCAATGCCAGAATCGGACTTTCGGGATTGGGCACAAACGGCCAGATCCCCAGCAGATTGCCGATATCGTTTGCCGGATCGACAAGATTATCCACACGGCTTTTAACCAGGCGTTGAATGACAGTCAACGCACCGGACTCCGGATCGGGAGTCGGCGCCGCCCAGGCGTTGATCGCACGCGCGCTGTTCGGAAGCCATGTGCCTGAATGGACTAAACTGAACACAAACCAGGGAATCAACGTGATTACCGAAATCGCTCCCGCCACAAACGCCCGCAGAAACTGAGCGGGAATCCGCGCCCACCCTGCCGAAAATGTCACCCACAGCAGAACCACTCCCCCAAGAAGAAACGCATCCATCCGCGACCAATACGCAAGTCCCAGAAGCAGCCCAAGAACAACCGACTTCCGCCGGGTATCAATCCCGCCGGAAAGAATCAAATACACGGTCATAAGAGAAATGCAGAATCCGTTGAGCGCTGTTTCCAACCCGCCCAGTGCGGCAGCCATAATCCGATAATTGCATAAGAACCAGGCCACAAATGCCGTCGCCAGAATCGGCCCGGCTCGGCGATCCATACAGCGATAGATCATATAACCTGTTGCAATCAGGAATCCCGCACAAACCGTCAGCACAAGGTGCATTGCAAGAACATCCCGCGAACCGACCGCCAGATGCACCAGCCCGCAGATCAGCATCCAGAGAGGATGAAAACCATTTGTGGGATGCTTTCCATCCAGAGTTACTCCCTGACCCTGCACGGCATTCCGCGCAGTAGTCATATAATAGTGCATATCCTCGATCACAAAGTGCGAAAGACCAACCCGAAGCGGCAGCCAAGCCATCCCCACGGCAATAAGCGCACCGATACCGGCGATCGACAGAAAAATCCGCCGCCAGACCGCATGGCCGCATTCCAATTTCGCGTGGTCCTTTTCATTCACCCGGCGCCTCTATAGCCCCCTCAAACCCACCCTGCACCTTTCCCAGTCTTGACGCCCCGGCAAAAAGTCGACGGCGTGAACTCGAAAGAATGATAGGAACAATTGAGAAAAAAGTGAGGGGGAATGGGAGCGGTGCGCTTTGCGGTAAGGCTGAAAGTGTTGGGAATGAACATTCTCCGGTGCGGACAGGCGGTTTTGGAAGAAATCCAATGGCGTGGAAAGCCTTCTCTCAGTGCCTGCGGTCGAGAATGGCCCCCATTGCGCGTTCGGACTTGGCTCTCGCACCTGGTGGCACAGAGGAAAAGAAAAAACTCCCTTTTATAGACGGAACCCGTTTGACACTTTTTACCGGAGCATCAGCGGTTGAGGGTCTCCGCAAAAGGGCAATCGTACCGGCCTTATCACCGCACCGTGTGACCCGATATCCCCACTGCAAGCAGAAATACAGAAAGTAGCGCCGATAATAAAGACTAACATCAATACAATCAATCACTTACGAACATTCATGGCGAATTGGGGCAAGGATCAACCGCCGGCAGGCCACCATTCGGGATCACGCCGCTTAATCAGCCCCTGCTCGATGGCGATGGCATACATGGGACCGAATACACCGATTAGCGTTCCCTCGTACCCGTTCGGAACTCCCTCCCAGGAGCGGAATTCATGTCCCTCTCCCATACCGCCATTGAAAATACCGCGCTCGAATCCTTCATTCATTTCATCGGCCAGTTTGCGCGCGCGGTCTTTCAGTCCGCAGATCGAAAGCGCCCGGAGATAATAGGTCGCAGGCCACCCGCTGAGGCTTCCATCGGTGTATTTCTCGAAGGTCGGTTCTACAACCCCGGTGATTCGGGGGAGCATGTGGTCCGTTTCTTTGATCGGCAAGAGATTGCAGGGGAAGCCCACTCGGTATGATGGCGGCCCGACACGGTCCCGTAGTTCCTCCAGTTTCTCCATCGCCTTTCGCGCAACGGTTGGTTCGATCACCCCAAACGCCAGCGCGGCTCCGTTCACCCAGGTGTAGGCTGCATCGTGCAGTTCCCCATCCCGGCTGCGCCATCCGGCCACCCAACCGGTTTCAGGGTTGATCAGTTGATTTGCATAAACACTCCGGATTCCTTCCGCAAGGTCTCTGCATCGTTTCGCCAAATCACCCTGTTTCAGATCGGTCATCAGCGCTGCCGCATTTCGAAACGCCCGGTATGCCCAGGCATTAACATAAGCGTCGATATGCCCAAATCCGACCACATCCATGGAGTTTGTACTCCAGCGATAAGAGCCGGAATTCCCCGACAAATCCTTGCAGACCAACAGTCCTTCTTTCCCGATTTCCTGTTCCATCCGATGAATGGTTTCGGTCAGTCCGGGTTCGATCTCACGCAGCCAGTTCAGATTTGGTTCTGTCTGATGGATTCGTCCGGCAGCGCCGACCAGAATGGGATCGGAATCCAGGTACAGGTTGCGCCAGTATCCGTATCCGCCACCGTCCTTGAACGCTCGGCCGATGGTATACCGGGCCAGGTCCAGCGGGTTGGGCATGTCAGCCTGGCGGCGGGTGTGTGCCGCGATCTCAATCGGTGGCCCCTGCGACAGGTGGCAGTTCACCGAGGCGGAGTGGTTAGAGAATCCGCGGTATTCCGGTCGAAAGCAGGAAAACACAGTCGCCCAATGTCTCCGAATGCCTGCGCTCGGTTTCGGAGAGCCTTCCACAAAATCGGGTTCGAGATTCGACATCGCGAGTTCGAACGTGGCTTTCTGTGTTCCGGCCGGCAGACAGAGGCACTCATCGGGAGCAGGATGTTTTGCCAGGACAAATCCCCCTGTGACAACTTGTGCGTTACGGTAACTTTCCACCTGAACCCGCGTCTCGCCGTCATGTTCCAGCATTTTGCAGGAGAGGCATCCGACCCCATCGGTGGCCCACTGGAACGGCAATTGGATGTCTCCGTTTCGTCCGGGTTTGAGAGTAGGCAGCGCTGCCGCACCGGTGATCCCGGCTTGCAGGTCCCAATTCAGACGCCATGCCTCCGCCTCCAGGACCGGCATGTCTTTCTCGCAGGTCTGGCTCAATTCAATGAGAATGCGATCCGGTTGCACTGTAAACGTCGCGTCTACGGTTACCCCCGGAACTGCCTGCAAATTCCGATAGAAAACATGGTTGTTCTGCACGGAGACCTCGCCGGTCCAGCGATGCGCGCCGTAATCCTGCCCGAACGTACGGAGAATCGGGCCGCTCAGTCCGTTTCCGTAAAAGGCATGGTCGCGTGGCCCGGTCTTGGCAACCAGCAAGCGGTTGTTCATGGCTTGGCCTTCTCCCAGAATATCCCAGCCCAGGTGATAGAGCATCGGGCGCCGAAGCGAGAAACCGACGGTGAGATGTTTTCCCTCAAACAGAAGCATTTCCGGCAGGTCACGGACCTGCATTCCATCCGGCGCTTTCGGCGAGAATTCGGCTGCCTTCAGAATGGGAGTGTAGCTCGGCCAGGGCGGTTCGGGACCGGTAAACTCTCCGTAAGCGCGCAGCTCATTCAATGCTCCGAATGGGACATTCAGTATGCCGCCGTTGCATTCTCCATGATTGGGCCAAACCGGATGTTCCCGGTCGCATTCCACACGAAGCGACTCCGTTACGATCCCGTCCAGTTCAATCCGGTGCGGCGGTTTCTGAAGAACTCGGTCGAAATAGGCGTCCATCTCCTCTGCGCTCATTCCCTGGTTCAGCCCTTCGCCGCGAATCTCCGGTTCTTCGGGTAAGTCAACCTCGCGGACTGTCTCCCACCGGCGGGTTGTTTCATTGAGTGTGGAAATGATGATATGCGCGGGATGGACCGGCACTTTGGGAATCCAGCGACCATAAACAATTCTTCCGAGTTCCAGTCGGTCGATTCGTGTGGGTCTCAGGAACCGGAGATACCGCACCGCTGTTTGCCCGTCGACCTCGATACCCAGACGGGGATGTTGAATCGGGCGGATGGCCGCATGGGTGATGGGATAGTACTTCAGTGGTTTCTGCTCGGCTTGTTTATCGGCAGCCGGTTCCGCGTGAGATGTGCCGCTCTGAAATGATCCCACGGCGGCCAGGGTCGCCACCGCCGTGCCGGTTTTTACAAAGTTGCGTCTGGAGAAATTCCGTTTTGTTCCCATGTTTGTTCCGCCTGTCCTTTTCCAGGTGAGTTTTTGTCCGGGCAGTAGGATAGCACAAGTCTCCATCGGAATGATGGCAATGATGGAAGGGCAGATCGAACCAAGGCGGCGGCTGCGCCGTTGCACTCCATGGGCGCAGAATCGGCTGGGGCGCACCCTCTAATGGTTGATACGGAAGGAAATCCGGTTAATGGAGAAAAGTTTCAGCCGACGAGAGCAGCATCGCGAAACGGCCGGCAAGCGTGTATAATTTTGAAGGGGCGAAGTCGGTACCGGGAGGTCAGAACATGAGGCCGCTTCGGGTGTATGCGGATACCTTAGTATATGGAGGGGTATTTGATGAAGAGTTTCGGGATACCAGCCGGTTATTCTTTGACCAGGTGCGCGCCGGGATATTTCAATTGGTCACATCGGATCTGGTTTACGATGAATTGAGGGATGCTCCAGAAGAGGTGAGAAACCTGTTTTCCGAAATGCAGGATATATCGGAGAACGCTGAGATATCACAGGAGGTTGTGCTTCTCCAGGAGGAGTATTTGAAAGCAGGTATTGTTGGACCCCAGTGGGAAACCGATGCATTACATGTTGCATTGGCAACAATTTCCCAATGTCAGGTCCTTGTGAGTTGGAATTTCAAGCATCTTGTCAATTATCAGAAAATTACCTTATACAATGCCATCAATGCCATGAACCATTATGGAAACCTTGCGATTTATACTCCGCAGGAGGTGGTTATCCATGACAACGAAGACCTGTGATTGTGTCGAGATGAAAAGAAAAGCCGCCCTTAGAATCCATGAGCAACTCGAAGGAATGAACGTCGAGGAGAAGATCGCCTATTGGCAAAAAAGGCATATAGAAATTCGAAGGGAACAAGAGGAAGAGCGCAAAAAGGCGAAGAATGCAGGTTGACGACTCATCCCTCCATTTCTGATTCCCTCCCTTGCTATTCCGGTACGCGCCCGCAATCCATCTCAAAGCGGGAGCTGCGCTCCCGCACTCCAAGGACAGACAATCAAGACATTTTGATCCCACTCCACTATGATTGAATAATCTTTATTCCAGAAGAATCCAGAAAATCAGTGAGAATATCGTCATGAGAAATGGAATCCTCTTTGCATCCTCCACCATGTTTCTCTGTTGCACCTGTGTCACTGTCACAGCGGAAAAAGCGGCCCGATCTTCCGCGCCGCATTCCATGCTGTGCGAATATCTGGAGAATCCACCGGCGATTGAGGAAAGCGCCCCGCGCCTTTTCTGGCAACTCCCGAAACAGATTAAGAAACAGACCGCTTACCAGGTCCTGGTCGCGAGCGATCTGAGCCTTCTGAATGACAAGCAGGCGGATGCCTGGAATTCCGGGCGTGTGGAGTCCGATCAGTCCATTCAGGTTCCCTATGCCGGGAATCCACTGGAGAGTGGGCGACGGTATTATTGGAAGGTTCGCGTGTGGGGCATTGGCCCGGAACCGTCGCAATACAGCCAGCCCGCTTTCTGGCAAATGGGACTTCTTGAGCCGTCCGACTGGAAAGCGAAATGGATCGCATTGCCCGGACTTTTGCCGGATAATATCCCCGCCCACCTCGGATATCACAGCAGACTCGAATCCTCGCCCAGCCATCAAAAATGGATTCAGATCGGTCTCAAAGATCAAATGGAATTCGACACGGTTAAGATCTACCCGGTTCAAGCCTTTCGTGATATCAAACAAGAGGGTTTCCTGTTTCCGGTCCGGTTTCGCCTGGATGTTTCCAACGATTCGGCATTTTTCAGCTATCGAACCGTTCTTGACCTCACAAAGGAAGATCAGCCGAATCCGGGGAGTGCGGTTCAGGTCTACAAATTCCCCAAAGAGTCCGCTCGATATGTTCGTTTGACCGTAACCCGCCTGGCGCAACGGGATGAAAACAACTACGGATTCGCCGTGTCCGAAATGGAAATCTTGTTGGGGGACAAGGTTCTCTCTACAGGTTGTCGCACAACAGCCTTGGATACGATTGAATCCGATGCGTGGTCGGTGGAGCATATTGCCGATGGGGTGAAGGGGAGCCGTGAGATATCTTTTGCACCGCCCTCTCCATCGCCGATGTTTCGCAAAGAGTTTGAAATACCGTTTGAAGTACAGAAGGCGATGGTGTACGCCTCCGCGCTCGGTCTTTATGAAATGCGGATCAACGGGAAACGCGTGGGCAAGAATATCCTCGCGCCGGAATGGACGGACTATGACGAACGGGTTCAATACCAGGCTTATGATGTGACGGATCTTCTTCGATCCGGTTCGAATGCTGTCGCCGCGTTGTTGGGTGAAGGCTGGTATGCCGGTCTCGTCGGATTGATGAGTCCCCGGCAGTATGGATGTCAGCTCGGATGGATCTGCCAATTGGAGATCACAGCCGCGGATGGACGGCATATCACGGTGATTTCCGATTCAAGTTGGCGGGTAACGAATCAAGGCCCCGTCCGCGCTGCCGATATCATCCGGGGCGAAATCCTTGATGCCCGCCGTAACATACCCGGATGGGATTCGCCGGGATTCGATGATGCCGCATGGACCGAGGTAGAGGTTCTGAACCGGCCCTCCATCCGATTGACTGCACAGCCCAACGAGCCGATCCGAATCACCAGGGAACTTTCTCCCGTTGCTGTAACCGAGCCCAAACCGGGAGTTTATGTGTTCGATTTCGGCCAGAACCTGGTGGGCTGGTGCCGAATGAAAATCCGTGGAAGAGAAGGGCAGGAAATTCGCTTGCGCCATGCGGAGGTTCTGAGTCCGGATGGCATGGTTTATACGGAGAATCTGCGCGAAAACAATCGTCGAGATCCGGTCAAACTCTATCAAGCGGATCTCTATATTTGTGGTGGAGAACAGGAAGAGACTTTCGAGCCGCATTTCACTTATCACGGCTTTCGATACGTAGAACTCCGGGGGCTTGAGAAACCGCCTGTGTTGGGCGATCTCACGGCCTGCGTGATTCATTCCGCCGTGCCGATTGCGGGGCATTTTGAATGCTCCGAGCCGATGCTGAATCGCCTGATGGAAAATATCGTCTGGACGCAACGCGGGAATATGCACAGCATCCCGACGGACTGCCCGCAGCGGGATGAACGTCTCGGCTGGATGGGGGATGCGCAGATTTTCTCCCAGGCAGCCTGTTTCAACATGAATATGGCCGGATTCTTTACAAAATGGTGCCGGGATATTCGTGAGGCACAGGCGGATAATGGAGCCTATTCCGATTTCTCACCGAATCCGCTGAAAAAAAGGAATCAGTTCCTGGCTTCGCCGGGCTGGGCGGATGCGGGAGTAATTGTTCCGTGGCGTGTCTATACGAATTATGGAGATACCCGCATTCTGGAACGACATTACGATTCAGCCAAACGGTGGGTGGAGTATGTCCGCGATCACAGCACAGACTTGATTTGGACATCGGGGCGGGGAAATGATTACGGCGATTGGCTGAACGGCGATACGCTGGTGTTGGAAAACTGGCCTCGCAAGGGAGCGGATACGCCGAGAGAGATTTACTCGACCTCCTTTTTTGCTTACTCCACCGAGATTGTCGCGAAAATGGCGGCGGTTCTCGGCCGCTCAAAAGATGCTCAAGAGTACTCCAATCTCTCCAATCAAATTAAACAATCCTTTGTTCGCCATTATGTGAAAGAGGACGGACGAATCGAGAGCGACACGCAGACTGTTTACGCATTAGCGCTTCATTTCGACCTTCTGCCGGTGAACCTGCGCCCCGTTGCACTGGACCATCTGCTGCGGAAGATCGGGGAATATAACAATCATGTCGCGACAGGAATCCATGGGACAAATCGGATGATGCTCGAATTAGCCGACCGGGGTCATGCGGACCTTGCTTATCAGTTGCTGAACAATCGGACCATTCCCTCCTGGGGATACCCAATCGACCAGGGCGCAACAACCATTTGGGAACGATGGGATGGATGGGTGGAAGGAAGAGGATTTCAGGATCCGGGAATGAATTCATTCAACCACTATGCGATCGGGGCGGTCGGCGAGTGGATGTATCGCAACATTCTGGGTATTTGCCCCGTCTCGGAAGAGCCGGGGTATCGGCATTTCTTCCTTCGCCCGCGACCGGGGGGTGGCCTGACTTACGCGCGAGGGAAAGTCGAAACGCTCTATGGAGACATTGTTTCCTCCTGGAAGATCGAAAACGGGGGTCTCACCTATCAATGCAGTGTTCCGCCCAACACGACGGCGACGTTGATTTTACCGACCACCGACAGCGGCACACCGCTGCAAGTCCGCGGACAAATGCCGAATTCGGTCGAGCCGCAAAGAGATTCGTTTGTCGTGTTTCTTGCGGCAGGAGACTATCGTTTTTCGGCAAGGTATTCGGACAGGGAATAACAGGTCGCTTCCCATCAAGCCGCGCTCCAGTAAACCCAGACGAACTTCAGGCTTGGCTCGTCTCTTCACATTTTCTTGTCATATTGTCAGGAAAGAATGCGGTCTTCGATATGAAGCCGGATGGCATCGGCGAGATTCGCTCGAGCTTCCTCATAGGTTTCCCCGCTGGTGTAACATCCCTGTAATTCAGGGCAAAAGGCACAGTATCCGTTTTCGTCTTTCTCGATTACGGCTACAAAATGGCAGGCTTTCATAGTAAGAGTTCCTTTCCCTGTTTTGCACGATCACGCACGGCGATTCCTCTGATTCTTCTCTTGTGCCGTTGACCAAGCATACGAGCGCGGTATCTCCCGGTCAATGCGGGAAGGCTGGACGGTGTTTCCGCGTCAGGCCATTCTGTACACCAATCAACCTGATGATCCATGGAGAACGACAATGGACCGATCACATGAAGTAGAAGGACTGTTGACGGTGGCGAAGTTGATGTGCGCCGCCGCGCGAACTGCACCGAAGGCAAAAGGACGGGATCTTCTCACCACCGGCATCCTGGAAGGCGAACCAAAACGAAAGGTTTCCGCCAAAATGCGGGAGATCGGCGAGAAGACAAAACAAGTGTTCTTTATCCGGGACGCGGCAAATCTGGATGCGGCCCCGGCTGCCGTACTGCTGGGAACCGCCATGGAGACTATGGGCCTGGATTTCTACTGCGGCCTCTGCGGGCATCCGTCCTGCAAGGCAACCCGGGAGTCCGGCGGGACGTGTGTCTTCAACGGCCATGATTTGGGCATCGCTGTCGGCTCGGCGGTTTCGGTCGCCGCCGCACACCACATCGACTGCCGAGTGATGTACAGCCTCGGGATGGCCGCGCGCGACCTGGGACTTCCCGCGCCCGACCTGCGTATTGTCATAGGCATTCCCCTGTCCGTCACGGGAAAGAATATTTTCTTCGACCGGGAGAATCCGAAAAGACCGGACGAATCCTGATCGTGTCCGGTTACCCTGTGTGGATTTGAGGATTCGATGCGCCAAGGATTTCTTCGAGAGCCTTGATGACCACCGGGTCGTAGAAGGTTCCGGCGCGACGGTGGAGAACCTCCACGGCTTCCTGGGGGGTGAGTACTTTCCGATCTGCCCTCATACCGGAGCAGGTCATGGCAACGTAAGCCGTTGCCACGGCAAGGATGCGTGATGCGATGGGGATCTGATTCCCTGCCAGTCCTTCAGGTTCCCCGCTCCCGTCATAGTGTTCGCCCACGACAGAAACAATCCGCTGAACCCGCTCCGACAGGCCGAGGCTCTGGATAAAGTCGCAGCTGATTTTTAGGTCCACACGGGGAAAAGACGCGGGGTCGGACTGAAACATATTTGCGGATCGCAGCAGGCTTGCGCGACATAGAAGAGAAGCATACAGCAGATCGTTCCGGTCGCGTTCGGGAAGTCGCAGATGCCGGGCAAGCCGGTCGCTGAAATCGGCGATTTCCACAGTCCATCCGGTCGTTGTCGGATCGCCCCGTTCGAGCAGATTGGCCATTCCCCGCAAGGTGTTGATCGCGAGATGACGCTCGCCTTCCCGCACAAAGGCATTATGAATGGCGAGAATGATCTGCTCGGCAATCGTAATCAATGTCTCGCGGTCTCCCGGCGTAAACAGGTCCTTGCGACCGGAAAGCATCAATACTCCCTCCAGGTCTTCATCCACCAGGGGAACCGCCAGATAGGAACGTTCGGGATACCGGCTCCCGTCTTTACGCCAGGGCGGGCAGGATTCCGGAATGGGATTGTAAATGATGGCCTGATAGCTCTCGGCAACCCAGCCGATCAATCCATCACCCGGCTTGACCGGACGAGACCCGACCTCGTTTTCGTCCAGCCCCAGTGTGAATCGGGGAATCAGGTTCTCCCGCCGGTTGTCATAGAGAAACAACGCGCATTTCCCTGCTTTCAATAACTGTCGTGCCTGCTGGGATACCCGGCAAATAAGGTCCTGTACGGTGTCTGTGCTGCCGATGAGGCGGTGGATTGTGTGGATAGTAGCAAGCGCCGTGCGGCGTTCGTTCAGCCGCTTGAATATCACAGCGTTATCCAGGGCGGTTGCCCCCCCGGCGCTCAACAGGTCCAGCAGACGATATCGAGAAGGGGAAAAAGCGGGGGGCTGTGCGACACCGGTTGCAAACAGGCCGACAAAATACTCGTTTCGGAAAAAAGGAACGACCAGGATCTTCTTGTCGGCCCAGTCCGGCCAATTCGCCCGAATCCAGACCGCCAGCGGATCATCCGCATCCAGACATTGAGCGCCCTTTTGAAACAGGCGGGCAATCTGTTTTGCATAGCTGATCCGACCGATAGCGGGCGGTCGACACTGAAACGTCTCCAGATCCACCCCCTCCGCATGGGCAACAAAAAACATCCCATCCTCATCCGCCAGGAAGATCAGTCCGCTATCCACAGAAATGGTCCGAAAGATCTCGTCCATCACTCGACGCAGGAGAGTATTCAGATCCAAAACTGTAATCGTCTCGGACCAGAGACTGCGCACGATCTCCAGGTCATCGTTCCCTTCCAGCGTATGGCTGAGCAGGTTCAGGTATCCGCTCAACAGGGTGAGAATCCCGCCGAGAAGATGAGCCTGACTCTCGGGAACATGACACAGCCCAATCCCTCCGAGGGATCGGCTGCGATACGAAAAGACAGCCATGCCCTGGCAGAATCCGGGACAGCAGGGAACGACTTCCCCCGGTGAAGGAGGCTTCCGGTGCAATTCCTGCGCCTTTTCAATCTGAAGGTTGCGCAGGTTTTCGTTCAAAAGGGCTTCACTGCAGAACGGTGTGGTGGGAGCCGCCGGGAACGGAATCCTCCCCAGGGTCTCATCGCTGACCCACCAGACCGCCTCCGGCAAAACATTCCGAAGACTATTGTACAGCGACACGATATGCGGATTCGCCGCAATATCCAGAAGCCGCAAGTATAACGCCGGTTCCGACAGGGCCATGTTTGCTGATTATCAACTCCGTGACTCTCGTTGTCCGCCGTGACTCATCCTACCATGATACGGGTTCCGTCGAGTTTGTTCCAGTTCTATTCTCCCGAGAAATCTCGGTCACAACCATCGCGCCGAGGAGTTTTGCGAGATCCGGTCAACCCCCACCTGACCTCCCCCGATCTTCGGGACAGGAAACTATTCCCCAGAGTTTGGGGGAGACAGAGAGAGAGGGTTGTGCGTATCTCCACTCCTTCGTCTGCGATGTGTGTGGTGACGCTTTCTTCACCCAATCACCGGCCCCGCCCTCCTGAAACTCATAGAGTGGCACGGATACGGTTTTTGAGATTTTCCCGCCGAACGGGATCGATGATCTTGTTCCCATCCTGGTCCGTTACGTAAAAAACGTCTACCGCACGGCTGCCCTCTGTAAGGACCCGCGCGAACAGAATATTCATTCCCATCTCTGAAATCGCCGATGAAATCGCCTGAAGAAGCCCTGCGCGATCCACGGCCACAACATCCACCACCGAACATCGCCCGCCGGCATCATCGTAAATATCAACTTTCGGTTCGAAACTGGCCCGTTTGGGGCGGGGGCCGTATCGATCCGGTGGAATGGGGGGAAGCGCACCCTCGGAAACGAGCAGACGTTGTAATCGCTCACGCAAAAGCTGTTTGCGCATCTCGTTTACCGGCCCGCCTCCCAGCAGATCGGAGATGAGGATGTTGTTGCAAACCACACCGTCCTCCCGTGTGTTCAAGCGAGCGCCGAAGATGGAAAAGTTCTCCAGCATGATTGCCGTGGCCATACGGTTGAACAGCCCGACTCGGTCGCGTGCCACCACAAACACTTCGAGCATGGATTCATTCGCTTGAGCCTGAAAGCCGATCCTGGGTGTTGTCCCGTCGAATTGTTGAATCAGATCGAGGTGCGCACGAATAGTCGAGATGGGTTGAAACCACGCATAACTGTCGGGAAGAAGTTCCAGGTGTTTTCGCACAAACTCTTCCGGGTAGTCCTTTGCCAGCGTGCGGATCACCTCCTCGCGACGTTCCTGCACGGATTCGCCACTCGGACCCGGCAGCGTTTTTCCTTCCAGTACCTGTTGTGTTGAAAGATACAGGTGCACTAACAGGTGATTCTTCCATTCGTTCAGGAAATCTTCGGAGATCGCCTTGGTATCCACGTGGGTCAGCAGATACAACAAGTCAAGGCGGCGTTTGTTGTCGATCCGTTCGGCAAACTCGGTCACCACCTCCGGCGCTGTCAAATCATGCCGCTGGGCCGTGTGAGACAGCAACAGATGGTTGGCGACCAGAAAGCGAATATCGGAGCGATCCTTTTCCGAAAAAAGAAGCCGAGAGGCCATTCTGTCCGCCAGGTCCGAGCCGATTTCGCAATGGTCCCCGCCGCTTCCCTTCCCGATATCATGACAAAACACCGCCAGTCGCAACACCTCGCGAGAGACACCTTTTTGCCAAAGCGCTACTCGTTCGTCTGTGAATTCCAGCGTGTCTTCGTGCAGAGTCTCCAGATGATGCAATGCCAACAGCGTGTGTTCGTCCACGGTATATCGGTGGATCAGATCATTTCGGACCAGGTTCTCAATCCCGCGCCATTCCGGGAATAACCGGTGGAGAATGCCGAGCCGTCTCATAATTCGCAATACCGGAACAATTCGTCCCGGCCAATCAAGAATCATTCGGACCTTGCGGACCGTATCCTCCTGAGATCCAAATGCCTCATCAATGAGGCGACGATTCTCGTGGACGGCCGCCGCGGCCGACTGGGTCAATGTCGCCCGCGATTTCACCGCATGGACAAAGATGTCCAGGATGCGTTGCGGATTGTTCTCAAAAAAATGCACATCCCAGGGAGTGTCGATTTCATTGTTCTGCAGCGAGAGACCGTCCCCCAGGTCCAATCGCCGAACCCGTCCGATCCACCGCTCCCACATGGGACGGGGGGTTGTCTGACGGGTTATATGATCGGCGAATTCCTGTACTACCAGGGCTGCGCGATAGTACTCCCGCATCAGGATTTCTTCCGCCAAACGATTCTCCTGATCTTTAAACCCCAGCCGCTTGGCCAATTCATGCTGCAAGTCCATTGAAATCAGGTTGGTTTTCTTGCGTGTGAAAAAATGCAGTTCGGTGCGGAGACGCCAGAGAAACTCCAGCGCATCCTGGAGACCGTTATATTGACGACTGTAAATCATCCCCAGACGAAACAATTCGGCCAGGGTCACCTTATGGCCTCGAAGAAATGAAGCGAGCCACAATCCGTGGTGGTAGTCTCGCAGACCCCCCGGACTGTCTTTCAGATTGGGTTCCTGAACGTTGATCGTGTTGCCGTAACGGGCCAGGCGCGCTTTTCGTTCGGCGATTTTCTCACTCATGAATTTCTTTCCATTCCAGGCAAGAATCCTGGAGATCTGGTTATAGAATGCCTCATAATTCTGTAGATTGCCCCAGATCAAGCGTCCCTCCACCATGGCAGTGAGAGACGGAAGATCTTCCCGCGCCATCTGCCGGGCCGTGTCGAAATCGCGGGTCACATTCCCGATCTGCAAGCGTGCGTCAAATAGATGACGTAACATGGCCGAAACCAACTGTTCGTCTTCCCGGCACGGATCTTCGGGAAAGAGAAACATTACATCGATGTCCGATTGCGGGTGCATCTCCTTGCGCCCGTACCCGCCCAGCGCCACCAGGCACATCCGTTTCCCCACTTCCTCCAAATGCATCCCCAATTCTCGTGCTTTTTCCTGTAGTACACCGATCAGCAGATTATCCGTCGCCTGTGTAATCTGCGACAGGATTTCACTACCGCCCGCGCCATTGCGATGGTTTTTCTCGGCGGATTGAAGCGCCTCACGATAATTCTCAACCGAGGATGTCATAACTGCATTGGAATGAACGCACATTCGTACGGAAAAGCGCCGTCCTGTCGGCGGGAATCGGAAATTCCAGGTTCGGAGATGTCGCCGGATGTCACTTATCGTTTCGAGGAATTCCTATGATAGGATACCCGGTACGTGAGGCACATTCAAACTCGGTCATGTATCGGCTCATCAGGATGTCCGAAATGCGGCGAATTCTTTACATGCGAATTGATGGATGTTTTGGCGGACCGGAACGGTATATCCTCTGCCTTTTCAAACACTTAGATTTGTCGAGGTATCAACCGCATCTTGCCCCGCTGGTTTGCGAAGACAAACTGGCTCAGGCCGCGCGAGCAATGGGAGTTCCTGTTTCGCCCATTCCCATGTCTTCCAGACTCGCTGTCCGCTCCGCCCGGAAACGCCTGATCTCCATTATTGAAGAAAATGATATCAACCTGATTCACACGTTCGGAATTCGCTCGAATCTGGTTGCAGGGCCTGTGGCCAGGGAACTTGGCATTCCGTGGGTGGCCCGCGTGCCGAATTTGAACTACACCGACTATCGCAACCGCCTTCTGGGATGGTTCTTTCACAAAATCAACAATCGCCTGCTTCGCAAGGCCGATGCGGTACAGGTCATCTCCACCCCGCTTCGAGACTATTTTCAGTCGCTGCCTCGGCCCCCAAGACGAATCGAGTTGATCCCTAACAGAATCGACTTCCCTGTCCCGGTGAGTGAAGAAACCCGCAGGCAGGCACGGGAGTTTTTCGGGATCGGTAAGGATCAAACGGTCATCGGCTCGCTGGGCCGGATCGAACCGATCAAGGGATATGATCTTCTTTTCGATTGCCTGGTGGAATTGCCGAGTCACTCTGTGGTGTTGCTGGGAGGGGAAGGGTCCCAGGCGGGGCTATTGAAGAAGAAGGCAGAAAGCGCAGGTCTGGCAAATCGCTTTTATTTGGCCGGGTTTATCGAAGATACGCGGTTTTTCCTGGCTGCCTGCGATATCTATGTGCAGCCGTCTCGTTCCGAAGGAGTCCCAATGGCGCTTCTGGAGGCGATGGCCGCCGGGCTGCCGGTTGTGGCCGGCCGGGTGGGCGGAATCGGCGATGTGATCCGAAACGGACAGGATGGTTTTCTGATTCTTCCGGAAGATCGGATGGCGCTCCGAAACTACCTGGTGAAACTATGTCGAGATCCCGGGATACGCGAGGATTTCGGAGGCCGCGCGAAACGGCGAATCGAACAGATCGGTTCTGCGGAAGACATGACGCGACAGGTAGAAGCCCTTTATGATGACCTCTTATTGAGTTCCTCCCGATAGGAGAATGCGGATGCGGAATCGCGCCGACCGCGTGGAAATTCTGGGCATAGACCTCGATCCGGTCACACAGGAAGAGGCGGTGGAATGCGCACTTGCTTTTGTGGAAGAAGGCGGACCACACCAGATTTGGACGCCCTCTATTTCTCACCTCATGCTATGCCGTCGCGACCCCGATTTCGCGAAGGTGAGCCGGGATGCCGATCTTGTGGTTGCGGACGGAATGCCTGTTGTCTGGATGTCTCGCCTGAACCGGACCCCACTGCCGGAAAGGGTAACCGGCGCTGATTTGCTGCCGGCTCTCTGCCGGGCCGCTGCGGGGCGGGGATACCGTGTGTTCTTTCTCGGCGCGGAAGAGGGAGTCGCAGACGAGGTCGCTCGCCGTATGGCGGAGAAATATCCCGGACTGATGGTCGCGGGGACTTACTCTCCACCCGTAAACTTTGAAAACGATCCCATTGAAAACGAACAAACCATTCGACGAGTTGTGGAATCAAAACCGGACATTCTGTTTGTTGCCCTTGGAACTCCACGCCAGGAAAAATGGATTCGACGATATCGGGAACAACTGGGGGTTCCGGTGATGATCGGTGTCGGGGCCGCGTTCAATTTTGCCGCCGGTCGGGAACGCCGTGCGCCGGTCTGTCTTCAACGCTGGGGCCTGGAATCTCTTTGGCGCATGATCCGGCGCCCAAAGGAGATCTTGGGAAGAATCCTCCGAAATGCGCCCCTGTTCTTTCTGCTGATGCTGGATCAAAGGACCTATCGTTCCCAGAAAAGCCTTCTGCGGCGAATTCGCCCCGTGTTTTTGGCATTGCTGGATGCCTTGGTGGCAGCAGGCGGATTTGTCCTCGCGTATCTGCTGTACTTCCGATGGCTGGCCCCGGATCGGGATCCATTCCCCAACACGGCGTTCACGGAGATCCCGGCCTACTCTACCCTGGTGCCGTTCGTTGTAATTATCAATTTCCTGGTAATCCTGGGAACGGGCTTATACCGACGTGGCTCGTATAGGACTTTTCCGGCGCTCATCCGTCGGACAGCGGTTGCCGCATCGGCAACCTGGGTGTTGTTGATCGCCTTCACGTTTGTCTCCAAAGAGATTTTTATCCCTTATCTGCTTGGATATTCACGGGGGTTTTTCGCGCTGTTCGGTGTTGTGAACTTCGCGGGACTGACCCTGGTCCGTACCGTTGTCCGTATACTCGAAACCGGCCTTCATAAACTGGGGCTGATCGCGGATCGGCTCGTTCTCATTGGAGATCGACGCGCCTGTGAAGCCTTTGCCTCGCCCTTATTGAAACAGCCCGCTTTCGGTCAAATCCCTCTGGGGCGCATTCATTTCTCAACCGAGGGCGACCATTCGGAAGAGACCCTGCCGGACCTGGGAAACCTCAATGAATTGAGAAAGATTGTCGCCGCGCGCAAAATCGATGAGGTTGTACTTGTAGATGCTTCCTGCACAACGGAGGAGATCCGTCTCATTGTAGAGATTTGCGGCGAGTTCAAAGTCCGCCTCAGCTTCCTGCCAAAAATCCCCAGCGAAATCGAGCAGGTCTTTCGGATTCGCGAAATCGGCAATCGACGGCTGTTAACCGTGTCCGGAAAGGACCTGAACAAGATCCGTGGCATGAATTCGGCAGGCTATAGTCCCGATGTGTGACAATATTGGTCTTATTCGTTCCGTTCTCTTCTACAGAACCGCCAATTTTCACACCTTCAAATCCAATCCTCTTGGTTTGTGGGCAGGCGCCGTGGTCTCGGGGGCTATCTGGCGCAAGGTCGAAGGCACAATACCATGAACCACCCCCACGGAAGCAACCCGAAATCCCGCGTCGGCTAAAGCCTTCTTCAACGTGTCCATTTCCGGCTCGACCTGTTTTTTCAATTCCGCGCTGGAAACGGTAATGGTGACGCTCAACATTCCTTCCCGGAGATTGAAATCGATCCTGATCGGCCCGAACTGGGAGAGATCCAGGCGAACGGACAGCACACCGCCATCTTCTCGATTCTTCGAGTGCTGACGATACAGCAGTTCAAGCGTTCGATTCTCACGCTCCAGCGTAACGGGGATCTGAAAAAAATACACAGGCGGGCACTCAGGGTCTTCATCCGGGAGATTGTGCAGGTTCTGCCCGGCAAGGGATTCATATAAATTGTTTACTTGCTGAAGCAATAACGAGAAAGGAACCTCATCGCCGAGAATCTGCATCTGCTGAAGTTGCAAAAGATACAAATACAAATCGTAAAGAGAAATCCCCAGCCGCGAGCCGTGCGCCCCGGACAACAGGACCGCTTCAGGGCTGGTAGACTGCCCCCGAACGGATTTCTCGAGTTTCTCTGCCAGGTCATCCCGGTCCTTTTCCGAGTCCCCGTCCTTCAGGTTGACAAACTCCTGTCTCAGGTTCCGCCGCCGTTCCGCCAGTTCATCCCGACGTTGGATGGCAACAACGCGGTCTTGAATAGCATCGAGCTGTCGTTCCAACTTTCCCAATCCTTCGTCCAGCTCGGCCAGCTTCTCGCCGATTTTCGTTCGATTATCCAAGACTCTTTGCACAGACTCTATCATGGAAGCGCTGATCGGCATTCCTTTGTTGATAAGAAAGGACAGTGTGGATACGTCCGTTGCGGACAGTTGAGGCAACAGGGCGGCAAGGGTTCGAATCGCTTCGGCAGAGAGGGGGATCTGCGAGTTCAGGAGAGAATGTGCCACCACCTGAGCCGCCGCGTTTGCAGGAGCGCCCAGGTTGGCCAGCACAGAAACCAGCGACCTGGGTGTGGATTGCCCGATCAGGCTTTCCACAGGCACGGACGCACTCTGATTACCGAACTGGATTTGCAGTTTCCCCCCGATCAGTTGGGCCGTAAACGATTGTCCCACGGACACTTGGGCGGTTCCGAGGTTCACGGTGAACTGACGTCCCGCCAACATCACCGTCGCTCGACCCCCGCCCTCATCGGCAATCACCTGGCCGCTGATCGGTCGCCCTTCGGCGATTCTGGACAAATTGAGTTCCAGAATCCTCGAAAAAGGCGTCTGAAAATCCGGGGGCAGTGAATTGAAAACCATAATCGTTCCTCGACCCCTTCATGGTACATTCAATGAACATCCCTTCTCCAGTATCGGCAGCTCGGCAGGGACTTGAGTATTCCCGTTGGTCCTGTTTGTCCCATCTTCCTTACAGTTCCACCTTATTCCCTCTCTCCCTGGGAGAGATACAAAACTTCCCCCTGTCCGTCCATAAACAGGGGAGGGAGAAAAGATTCTTCCCCTTGTTTATGACCTTCACTCGAATTGAAGCAGTGGAATGAACCCCGCGCCTTTGCAGTGAGGGCAGGGAGAGGAAAGTCGCTGCCGAAGGCTTCTTCCGGTGCGCTGCCGTGTAATCTGGACAAGACCGATTTCCGTGAATTGCAGGGTATCGGACGGTGTGCGGTCATGAGCCATCTCCCGTTCCAGGGCACGGTACACATTGTCACGGTGACGTTTGAGCCGCATATCAATGAAGTCGATCACGATGATTCCGCCGATCTGTCGAAGCCGGAGCTGTTTGGGGATCTCGACGGCCGCCTCCATGTTGGTCTTATAGATGGTCTCATCCAAACCCGAACCACCGCTGAATTTCCCGCTGTTGACGTCAATAGCGGTCAGGGCCTCCATTTCCTCAATAATGAGCGTTCCCCCCGATTCCAACCGGACTCGATTGCTGAAGATTTCCTTGAGTCGTTCCAGGACACCGGACTTTCGCCAGACTTCCTTGGGATCGATCTTCTGAACCAGGCGATCCACATCGGTGCGTGGAGCGATGACCCGCAAGAACTGGCAGACCCTGTTACGGTGTTCCTCACACCCGACCAGGATGGCACTGACCTCCTTTTGATAGTGGTCCCGCAGGGCACGTTCGACCACGCCTAACTCCTTGTGAAGCAGTCGGATACCTTCGGTTCTCTCGTATTCCCGCTGGATCCGTTTCCATAGGCGGTGAACGTATTCCGCATCCCCTTTCAGATCGCTCTTGCTGCGCCCGGAAGCGGCGGTGCGAATGATATACCCGCCCTCTTTCTGAAAAACCTCCTCGGCAATCTCATGCAGGCGCTTCCGTTCCTTTTCCTGGGTAATCTGGCGGGAAATATGGACTCCGCGCCCGTACGGCATATAAACCACATACCGCCCCGGAAGAGAAATCTTGGTTGTCAAAGACGGTCCTTTCTCGCCGAGGGCTTCCTTTTCCACCTGAACCATCAACTGGTCCCCTTCGCGCAGCAGGCTCTCGATTGTTCGCCGACCTCCCCGATGGCCCTCCCGGTCTACAAGGCGATACACCAGGTTGTCGATGGACAGGAATCCGTTCTTCAGCACGCCGATATCGAGAAAGGCTGCCTGCAGATGCGGCACAACCGCGTTCACAATACCCTTGTATATATTTCCTGCTGTGCTGCCTCCGGTCGGGAGGTTTTCCTGGACCAGGAGATCCGTCAGCTGATTCTTGCGAGTAACAGCGACAATCTCATAACCCTCCATTCGATTCATGGCGATCAGAAGTGGCGAAGAAGAGGAAGGCATACTTTTTACCGTACCCAGTCAGGCTAGCATGTTCGGCACCGCTAGGATGCAAGTGTGATTGATTCTATAATATAAATCAAGACAGAAAGACGATCCAAGCGATCTGAGCCATAAAATACCGATCCGATGAGTCAGGGTCCGCCCATGTACCGGACCTTGCGGCGATGCGATTCCCCGGGTGAATTATGCCTTTTCTGGTAGCAAACCTTGTATTGGTCCTTGTAATTCTGCTGTTCTTGCGGCATCTGCGCCGGTTTCAACATCAACAGTATCCCGCCCGCCGCTCGGTTTTTCCACCGCTATTAACGCCGGATCAATTTCGCATGTTGCTGATCGGGCTTCTCCTGTGGGGAGTCTCCCTGGTGATGCGATTGATCCAATGGAAGGTTTCCTATCCGTTCTTCACCCGGTTGCTGGAACTGTTTTTCGCGCTGATTTTCACCGCCGCGACCATGTTCATCGCGCTTGGCCTGATGTATTTCGCAGCATTCCCCATCCGTGAGGGTAGAAGCGCGCCAAGTTTCCGCCATATCGATCTGCTTCAACGAGTGGGGCTGTGGGTTCTGGGGGGCGCATTCGTAATTGGGCTGTTTCCGGGCCGGCCGCACACCGGCTGTCTGGTTTTTCTCACGTTGTGGCAGTTGTTCATGCTGGCGTATACCTATTACAATCTTCGATACAGCGAGAATACATTGCGGGGATCCGTCATCATCACGCTGGTTCTCTGGGCGCTTTTCAGCGTATTCGCGTGGACAAACCTATGGCAGTTCGAGACGCTGCTGCTGATCTCTCTTGTTTACTTTTTCCAAAAAGCCTGTTTTCTGCACACGGAGGATACACAACAGCGCGGGGAATCATTCCGGCGGGAAGTCGAGGTGATGATTTCATTTCTCCAGAAAGTGACCGGAGCGGATGAAAGCCTGATCGAGGAGGCTCCGGAAGGAGACCGCTGGTCCGGCAGTTTGAACCTGGATCGCGTACTTGAAACGACACTGAATTTCTCACTGGGTCTGACCGAAGCCTCTGCGGGAGCCATTTTTCTGTTACAGAAGTACCATCCCGGTGAAGAGGATCATTCTCACGGGGATACCCATATCCGGGCACGGGTTGTGGAAGGTCCATATCCGCCCGTGACGGATGTTTCCAGGCTTCAGCATGTTGCCATGCGTCAGCGATACCTGAACGAACTGGTCTTATCGGAGCGCGTTCCGGTACAGGGCAGCCTGGTCGGCCGGGCGATTGGAACCGGGGAGACTTTGTTTATCCCGGATGCGATCAACGATCCGACCATTCTTCAGCAATCGGAGGATTTTTTGAAAATCCGAAGTCTTCTGGTGGTTCCGCTGAAAGTCCGCGAGGAAATTGTCGGGGCGGTCTCGGTAATCAACCCCAAATCGGGAATGTTCACCGACGAAGATCGTGTTCTTCTGGAAGCCATGGCGGAACAGGCGGCGATCACCATCGGGAGCGCTGTGATGCACCGCGAGTTGCAGGAAAAAGAACGGCTGGAGCGAGAGATGGAGCTGGCGAGCGAAGTCCAGCGTCTGCTTCTCCCGGCCACCACACCGGACATCCCCGGATTCTCATTCGGAGCGTACGGGCTGGCGGCGCGACAGGTGGGTGGGGATTACTATGATTTTATCTGGGTGGACGATGTGCGTCTGGCGCTGGTGGTTGCGGATGTTTCGGGAAAAGGCGTACCGGGGGCGCTGACCATGGCGATGGTTCGCAGCGCGTTGCGGGCGCTGTCCCGGCACGCGGATGGCGCGCGGGACCTGTTGATCCGCCTCAATGAATTCATCGCTCACGATATCCGGCGGGACATGTTTATCAGCATGATGATCGCCGTCCTGAATACGGAGACCGGTCAGTTGGAAATCGCCCGCGCCGGCCATGATCCGCTCATTTTGCTCCGAGAGGGCGAAAAACAGCCCCATTTGATCCAGCCGGACGGTATCGTGCTGGGTCTTGTGGGCGGACAGACATTCGCAGACTACACCAAGGAAGAGATCATCGACCTGGAAAGCGGCGATATTGTGGTTTTCTACACGGATGGAATTACCGAGGCCATGAATCCCGACGGTCAGGAATACTCATTGAAACGATTCATCGGGAATATCATTCAAATGCGGCATGAAGATCCCACCGGGCTGATCCAGGCGGTCAACAAGGACTTGGCGAGATTTGCATCGGGTGTACCCCAGCATGACGATCTTACGTTGCTGGTTCTCAAAGTCGGACCGAGACGCTTGCAGGAGGTCTCCGCCGCCTGACACAAAAAAAACGAAAAATCGCTCTGTGTTGAGGAGACTTTGTGGTATGATACCCCCAGATGAAAATGTAACCACCCCCCATTCGGAGGACTCCATGTGGAAGAAATTCGACATATCGACGGACAGCCGAGAAATCGGGGGGAAACCCATCCAGATTGTTCGCGTGGACGGATACCTCGACTCCAGTACGTTTCCCCACTTGCAGGAACGTCTTTCGGGCTTGATCGGCCAGAAGAATTATCGGTTTATTGTGGATCTCCGGCATTTAAACTACATCTCCAGCGCAGGTCTCGGGGTACTGATGGGAATGCTGCAAGAGGTCCGAGAGCATAACGGGGACCTGAAAATCGCCAACATGTCCGATAAGATTCGGAATCTGTTCGATATGCTCGGATTTTCCCGTCTGGTGAGAATTCACGGCACGATAGAGGAGGCTTTGGAGGCATTCGGCAAGGAAATGTCGGAGTCCGGGAAGGGCGGCGAATCTCCGGAGGACAGCTATTAAGTTCGGTCAGGATTTTGAAAAAAGGTCTGATCGGACAGAAAAAGAAAATAAAAACGAGCGTGGAAACGTATTACAAGTAGAGAGAAAGGAGAGACGGATCGGGATTTTTATGTTCAGGAGCTGAGCGTTCTGCCCTTCTAAAAGGCGGCACGACCAGGAGCGGCGTTCGAGGGCGGATTTCGGGTCTGCCGGAAACACCTTTTCCGGCGTGGAGGTTCCCGAATGGAACTGTCGGCCAAATCGGTTCGTGTGGAGCTGCCCGCTGCGACCCACTATCTTGTGCTTGTCCGCCAGTTTATTTCCAGCCTGGCAGGCCACATCGGATTCTCCAAGGCGGATGTCGCGAAGATTGAACTGGCGCTGGACGAAGCCTGTTCCAATTCCATCCGCGCCATCCGCAAGATCGAAGGCGAATCCCCCGTGACACATCTCCTGCTGGATGTCGAATACGATTGCCGAAGTATCGCCATCACCGTATATGATAACGGTCGCGATTTCTCCCGGAATCTCCAGAGTGAAACTCCACTGCAAGACCTGATCGCCAGTATGAAAACATCCGGCTACGGTCTCCAGATCATCAAAACCTGTATGGATGAAGTGATTTACAACCACGTCCCGGAACGGGGAAACCTGCTCCGCCTGGTGAAATACATCGAACCGACACCCCACACAACATAGGGCTTACAGAGGGCAATCCTCGATCAGCGCCCGAACTGGCTGAGCATGGCAATCTGGAACTCGCTGCCCGTCATAAACGAATACGCCACCAAGCCTGCCATCACGCAAACCGCCACCGACAAAACAATCCTCAGAACCGCCCTGCCCAAAACCGCCATACGACCGGCAGGCGTCGGGGCCAATCTCGGCATGTCCATAGCCGGCAAAGAATCCATGGAGTTAAAAGGAAAACCGACCGGCAAGATGCGCGGAATGTCCGGCGGGATCGTGCCGGGGATCAGCGGTGGAATATACCCGGCCCGCAGGGCCTGGACTGACCAAAGATGCCATGGCGACCGCTTCGCCATGATATACGCCTCGCGACGGCACAACAAATCTCGTTCGTACGCAGTCATAGTCCTTGTCCCTCAGATAGAAATCGCCTCAAATCCTGAACCGCAGGGAATCGCCGAGATGCAATTCCCAACCTGCCAAAGAAGCAGTTTCTTCGAGAGAGAAGCAAAGTCGATGCCACAAGATCTACCCTGAACTCGATTTCATAAGTTCTTGAGATAGAATCTCTTACGAGATCAGACGAAATAGATAAGGGAATCTGCCAGGAAGGATTTGCCGGATAAGGAAGAATTGGGGGGTGCGGATTGAAAGGAGCGGACAGAGATGGGGAGCGAGAGGGTAGGAAAATGGAGAGGATGATGAAAGGGCCGAGTCTCCGACTTTTCGCGCATACCTGCGAACATATCGTCGAGCTGAGCGAGGAAATTGCGCTTACTGTGACCAGTCCGCCGTATTGGAATGCTATCGACTACGAACAGCACAGCCTCGATCCCAGTCAATGGTACCGAACAAGGGATGAATCTCCCTACGAGGATTACCTCCACTTCTTGGATCGCTGCTTTGCCGAGGTCCTGCGGGTGACGAAACCCGGCGGGTTCTGCGCGGTGGTGATCGGGACGGTGTTGCTGGAGGGTCGTCATTATCCGCTCCCGTTTGATTTCACCGGCCGCATGGTCCGGCTGGGTTGGCGGTTTCACCAGGATATCGTGTGGTACAAAGTCACCGGCGGAGTCAAACGTGCCGGGGTGTTTATTCAAAAACAGCTTCCGGGATATTTTTATCCGAACATCATGACGGAGTATATCTTAATTTTCAGCAAAGAGGGCGAGGCGATTTACAGACAGGTGGATGAAGAGGTTCGAGCAAAGGCACAACAACCCATTGATGATCTGTTCAAGAGAGAGATTGCAAATACGGTCTGGCATATCCCACCCGTACCGCCGAATCACCTGCCGCATCCCTGCCCGTTCCCGGAAGAGATCCCGTTTCGGCTGATCAATCTCTATTCCTATCCCGGCGATACGATCCTGGACCCGTTTCTGGGAATCGGCACGACACTGAAAGTGGCGCGATACCTGGGGCGGAACGGCGTGGGCTATGAGATCCGACCGGAATACCTGGAGACGGCTCGACAGATGATTCTCGAGCCGCCTGCGCTGCGCAAGGAGCAGTTGTTTTCGAAATTCGAGACGCATCCGGTCGATTTTCCACAGATCCCGGAGGCTGAGTTCCCGCTGCTGGACAGGGAAGAGGAGGATTCATAGGGAGATTTATGTTCGGATGGTATGCTGAACTGCTTTTCTCCCTCACCCCAACTTTCTGCCGAAGAGAGAGGGAGAAGAGCGTGAGGGCGCCTGCCTCTACGGTGTCGTAATCAAATCGCAGGGGCAACCCCCCGTGGTTGCCCTTTCATGTACAGGTGTGACTGAGAATCATGCTGGACCTTCGTTTTATCCTGGAAAATCGCGCGCTAGTCGAAGAGAACACACGGAACCGGAAAATGTCTGCCGACTTTGACCGGCTCGAACAGCTGGCCGCGCGACGGTCTGCGCTCATCCAAGAGGTTGACAATATCCGGCGACGACAAAACGAAATCGCCGAACTGTTTCGGCAGAAAATGGAGCCGGAACAACGTCAGCATCTCTCTGAGGAAGCCAGGGAACTGAAGCCGAAAGTCTCCGCGCTGGAAACCGAACTGCGCGAAATCGAATCGGCAATCCGCGAGGAACAAGGCAAAATCCCCAATCTCACACACCCCGATGCGCCTGCCGGTGAGAGTGACGAGCAGAATCGCGAATGCCGAATTGTCGGCGATATACCGCAATTCGATTTCAAACCGAAAGATCATGTAATCCTCGGAGAAGAACTGGACCTCATCGATTTCGATGCCGGGGCGAAAGTGACCGGCCAGAACTTCTATTTTCTCAAGCGGGATGCGGTTCTGTTGGATTTTGCGCTGGCGCAATATGCGCTCCACATTCTGATCGAGGATGGATTTGTTCCGCATATCACGCCCGATCTGGCGCGACCGGAAATCCTGGAAGGAACCGGCTATATCCCGCGCGGGGCGGAAACCCAGATTTACTCCCTGTCCGACCATAGTTTGTGCCTGATCGCAACCGCCGAGATTACACTGGGCGGAATGTACTCGAACGAAATCGTCCCAGAGGATCATCTGCCCATGAAACTGGCAGGGGTATCGCATTGTTTCCGGACGGAGGCCGGTGCGCACGGACGGGCCTCGCGGGGGCTGTACCGGGTTCACCAATTCAACAAAGTAGAGATGTTTATTTACTGCACGCCCGAAGATTCCGACAATCAGCATCCGCACATGGTAGCGTTAGAAGAAAAGATTTTCTCCGGTTTGGGAATCCCATATCGGGTAGTCGATTGCTGTACCGGGGACTTGGGCGGTCCTGCATACCGGAAGTTTGACCTGGAGGCCTGGATGCCGGGTCGCGGGGATGGCGGCGAGTGGGGTGAAGTAACCAGCGCCTCCAATTGTACCGACTACCAGTCTCGACGATTGAATATCCGTTACCGTCCCGCAGGCGGCAAACCCCGGCTGGTTCATACATTAAACGGAACCGCTGTCGCTACCAGCCGGGCGATCATCGCGGTGATGGAAAACTACCAGCAGAAAGACGGCTCCATCCTGATCCCTCGGGCATTGCAGGGGTACATGGGGAAAGAAAGGATTTTGCCGGTATGAGCTGCCGAAAATAGTTGCAGCATCGGCCCAACCATGCGAGTGACAGATGATCCGCTGGGCTTCTTCTGCTTCCCCCAAGTTCTGCGGAATACGAGGGGGGGGTGATTCGAGATTGCAGGATTTCCGCATCAACCCCAGCCTGGGCTTTCTGAGGAATCAACCCCCACCTCACCTCCCCCGATCTTCGGGGGAGGAAGAAGGACTTCCGGGGATGAAATATGACCTCACGCCACGCTGAGGAATCCCTCCAGCAGGTAGATATCATCTGCTGTGCGAAGTTTCTGCAGCGCCTGCTGCTGAATCTGGCGGACTCCCTCTGCGGAAAGACCGAGTCGCAGCCCCACCTGGCGCAAACTGGTCGGCTCTACCAGTCCGCTCAACCCGAACCGGTGCAGAATCACCGCGCGTTCCTTCGGAGTCAGGCATTCCAGCACCCGGAAAATCCGATCCCGTAGCTCCTCGAGCCAGACCTTCCGATGAATCGCGCCTTTGATATGAAAATGCAGCAGGTCCTCAAGCGATGTGCCTTCCTCATCGGCGCAGTCAATCGAAAGAAATGTGCCGGATAACGCCAGAATGGATTCGGCTTTGTTCTCCGGTATTCCTATCTCTGCGGAGATTTCCTCCAGCGTCGGCAGTCGTCCGTTGCTTTTCGAAAACGTGTGTTCGAAACTTTTGATTTTCTTCAATAGGGAAATCTTGTTGACCGGGATATTGACCGGTCGCGATTTGTATTCGATTCCCCGCTGCATGTAGAGCCGTATCCACCAGCTCGCGTACGAGATCAACCGGCAGTTGCGACCCGGATCGAACCGCTCCAGCGCCTCGATCAGCCCCAGGTTGCCCTCCTGGATCAGGTCAACCAGCGGCAATCCCTGGCCGCGCATCCGGAGCGCGAGACGGATAATGAATCGCTGGTTGCTCTCGATCAGCCGATCCCGGGCCTTCTTGCTGCCTCGACGGTACCGACGAATCAATTTCCGCTCTTCTTCCACCGTGAGCGGAGTATCATTTGCGCCATGAAGCAACCGTTTGAAATTGATCCCTTCAAAGGACATTTTTGAACCTCCCCGGGAGGACCCCCGTTCTATGAACCGACAAACCTTGCCTGTTCCTCCCTGCTTCTTAAGTAGCAAAGACCGAATAGAAGTTGGAAAATGTGACAACTTTTTACATTTGGCGGCTTTTCCGGCGAGCACGACTCCAGCGGGGCCGGTGATTTGGAAAAAGAAAGCTAGGTCTCGCGGTGGCGCCCAACCCGTCATCGCGAGGAGCAGCCCGGAGTCTGCGAAGGGCTGCGACGCCCATCGACAGGCACGGAGGCCTGTCCCACCAGTAGGCCAGGCGTCCCTGCCTGGCAGCTAAGTAGGCCAGGCGTCTCTGCCTGGCAGCTAAGTAGGCCAGGCGTCTCTGCCTGGCAGCTAAGTAGGCCAGGCGTCTCTGCCTGGCAGCTAAGTAGGCCAGGCGTCCCTGCCTGGCAGCTAAGTAGGCCAGGCGTCTCTGCCTGGCAGCTAAGTAGGCCAGGCGTCCCTGTCTGGCAGCTAAGTAGGCCAGGCGTCCCTGCCTGGCAGTTACCCAGTAGGCCAGGCGTCTCTGCCTGGCAGCTAAGTAGGCCAGGCGTCCCTGCCTGGCAGTTACCCAGTAGGCCAGGCGTCTCTGCCTGGCAGCTAACCTATCCGCCGGAAATCCGATAAAAGAATCTCAGCGGGAGCAATACATTTTGTTTGACACGGGGTAGCCGGATGTGGATAATCGGGGTCATCCAGCTCGATTGTTCCTGAAGCGAAGGCAGCCAATGTCAATCGAAGGTCTTGTTGTGAAGGTGCACCATGAGGATGACCACTGCACGGTTTCCGTGCTGGGAGATGTCCTTGTCTCCAATGCCAAGGGGTTGGAGCGTCACTTAGATGAGGTGCTGGAAAGCGGCGCACAGACCATTGTCCTCGACATTACGGGGGTAAGGTACATGGACAGTTTCGGTATCGGAGCGGTGGTTCAGACCCAGTCCAAAGTTGACCGGAAACACGGGAAGTTCCGCGTTCTGGTGAATGAATCCCTTGCCCGCCTTTTCACGAAAAGCCATCTGGATCAGTACATTGAAATCTCGCTGAAAGAGTAACCTCCCAATTTCAGGTTCCGTTCACTTCCCCCCTGTCGAGCCGGACGGCTCCAGTCTCGGCGGACTCAGATAGGCTGCGCAGGCCGCGCTGACCTTGCCCGGCTCCGTCTGGCCGCGATGAATCCATATTCGATATCCCAAGTGAACCGGCTCGCCCGGTTTCAATTCAAAAAACTCTGTGCCGGGAAAATCCACACCCAGAAAACCGTACGGACGCAAACACCAGCCGGACGGAAACAAGGGATTTTTCTCATTCTGAAAAATGGACACCCCGGACCAGCGTTCCCCATTTCCGAACTGTGCGGAGAAATCGCCCCAGGGAGACGGAACCATGTTGCTGTTTTCCGAAACCACGCCGTTCACTGTTGTAATGACCTGCTCCAAACGCGGCGCGGCACGGAAATTGAATCCACTATACCCTTTCTTGATCTCACCCGCGATCCGGGCCGGTTGTCCGAGCGCCTCCAGGGTCAGATCGACATCCACAATCCTCCCCACTTTCCCGGCAGGATAAACCGTGATTTGTGCACGCTCATCCACCGCTTTCACTCCCGATTCCAGAATGTACCAGCCCGTCCGAATCCCCAGGACCGCGCAGACCGGGCCGGTTTCTCGAATCTCCCATTTCTCGAAGCGGCTTTTCATCCCCGCCAGAGTCCACGGATCATAAGTCTTATCGCCGATGGTGACACGCTGCCAGGCCCAGAACAGGCCACGATGATGATAATGATCCTTCGGGAAATCACCCGAAACCGTTTCCCCGTCCAGCCCCATGATCGGATGCACATAGCAGGATCGGCGACGGTCTTCCGGGACACCTTCGGGCAGTATATCCCCGTAGTTGTAACCGAGAACCGGATTCTCCCCTTCGAAAATGTCGAGTGTTGTCCCGTTGCGGTCTTCGAAACGGAATCGACTTTCGGCAGATTGCGGCACAGCCTCCAGTCGGCATTCTCTCGCGAACGCCTCGCCGGTAAGCAGCGCGATCCATCGGTCACCGACTTTCTGGACCGGCCGAGTGTATAATTTCCCCTCTGGCCAGGAGTAAACCAGCGCCATCGGCTTACCTTCCGCTTGCATGGATTCCGGCTTCAGCGGTACTTGCACCGGGATTTCCAGAGAAAGGTAATCCGCCGGTTCCAGATCGGAGACAACTCGGAAGCAGGGAGATGCGGTATCCGCTTCAGATCCGGGAAGGAATCCGATGAGGAGGAGGGATTGCAGGATCAGGATGGGAAAGACTCGATGGGGCATAAGGGGATCTCCTTCAGGAATCATTGACAAGATTTTGTCTCAGAGTTCAGAAATTCCGCTTCAATCCAGCCTGCTCACAGACCGCATCTGCCGTAATTCGATCGATTTCTCTGTGTCTCTTGACGGGAACCGCCTTAAAACCGTTTGTGTAAATGGAATGATTCCCGCCTTCGCGAAGCAGATAAAAACCATTTTTCTCCAGGTACCGAATGAGGTCACGCCTTTTAACGGACATGCTCAGACCTCGACCGGCAATTGCTCAATCAGAGATCCCCCAACCGGGATCTCCTTCTCCAGTTGTTGATATGCAAGGATCATCTCCCGTAAAGCATCCTGCAGCATTTCCCGGCATTCCTCCAGAGTCGCACCTTCCGTAATGACTTCAGGCCATTCGATCAGCTGGCCCATATAGCCACGACTGATCTTTGTGTATTTCGCGGTATATGTGCTCAACATCGCTTTTCTCCTGACCGCGTGATACCCCTCGCCCTCCCCGATTCTATGGCATACCACTCCAATGTCCCGTCCCAATACTCCCGTTCCCGATCTCTACTTCTTCGGGCACTTGGCGCACTTCATGCATTCGGCACACTATTTACCACATTGACAATTACAGCAGCACACCGGAACGGATTCGTAATCCACTACAAAAGTCTCTTCCAGTATCGGCCCCAACTTCTCTACAAGGGCTTTGTGTGCCGGGTGCGGCAGGTACTCATCACGCCCTTGTCGATCCTTGAATGTCACTATATAGCAATGCGTGAATCCCCTGCTTAACCCTTCCGGGCTGATATTCGGTCCCATTTCGATCCCGATAATAAACGGCATTTCATTCTTGAGATTTGCGAATGCCTGGTTGATTTTCTCGATGTCCTCCGGGGTGGCGGTACTCTTATACTTGAAGCAGACCACATGCCGAACCACCGTCTGCATCGGGCATGTCTTTTCTATTGCCGCACAGCATTTGGTCTTTGATGCCGATGTGCACCCCATTCCCAGTCCGAGCAGCCCGCAGGCCACCAATACCATAACCGGGTTTGTCATCCATTTTCTGTACATTTTTTGCAATCCTCCGATTTGTCTATGTCGATTTCTTATCTCCGCGCGATGCGGAAGAATTCCTTTAAAATGCCGGATAGTAATCTACTCCACCGATAAAGCCTCGGCAAGGATATCTCCATTGCCGGCTCAGACCCGAATCGCCTCAATTCGGCTCTCGTCCACCTCAATCCCCAGGCCGGGGCCGGTTTGTGCGGAGAGTTTTCCGTCTATCGGCTGCAGGCCGGGTGAGGCCAAAACCGAATGCCCCAGAAACTGCGGCCCGTTCAGCGCCGCCGGGAATTTTAATTCATAGGCAGCATACAGGGCCACACTCGCCGCAAGAGAAATGTCGGGGTCTGTCAAACCGCTGCCGAGAAACATCAGCCCGGCATCCAGAAGGATTTCCACCTGCCGTCGAGCCGAAAGCAGTCCTCCGCATCGCGCCGGTTTCATCGCCACACCGTCCAGGATATCAAGGCGCAGAAACTCGATCAAATCCGATGGGGAAACCACTCCCTCATCCAGGATAATCGGAAGAGCGCCCTGCCGTTTCAAATCACGGTATGCGGCCAGGCGGTTCGCTTTGACAGGCTGTTCCAGCGCCGATACACCGATGTCGGCCAGTTTCGGAGCCACCCGCAGTGCCGTCGCCGGATCGTATCCACCGTTTGCATCTGCCCAGAGAAAACCATCCGGCGCACACCTTTTCACCTGTCTGCACAATTCAAGATCGAACATCGGATCAGGTGAGACTTTGACATTGAAATCCCGGTACCCCCTCTGCCGGCCTTCGTCAATGAGAGGCTCGATTTCATCGAGTGTTCGCGGATTCAGCGTCCAGCTGAGCCGGATCTTCCCGCCGCTTCGCCTGCCCCAACGCTGTGCCGGATTCACTCCAAGGAGTTTTCCCGCCAGATCATGCAAAGCAATGTCCACTCCCGCCTTGGCAATCGGCATCCCCGTGGAGAACGAGGGAGAAATAGCCGCGTCCATCGCACGATGAGCGCTGTCGAGATCGAACGGGTCCAGGCCGATTATAGCTGGGACGATGTATTGCTTCAGCGCGGTCACACAGGATTCCAACGTCTCATAGCTCCAGGTTGGAATCGGAACGCTCTGCCCCCAGCCCACGGTTCCATCGTCCGCCGTGATTTTGACAATTACCGCAGGTCGTCCTTCTTTCAAGAATTTAAAAAATCCGACCGTCGGATATCGGACGGGGATAATCTCGATTTGCTCGATTCGCGCCATTGCTGTTTCTCCTCTCCCCTCTCGTGTTCTGGGAGGAATTTCATTAAGCCCAGCGGTGAAAATATCATGACGGCGAAGCGGGGGATATTGAAAGGCAGGTTCTTGTGCCGGCCTTTCTTTGCCAGGCAGGGACGCCTGGCCTACTGGTGGGACAGGCCTCTGTGCCTGTCGCTGCAGGCTTTCACTGGTCCCGTTCTCGAACCACCATTCGGTGGGCGCTCTTGGTTTCCGATACAGTCTGACTCAACAGTTCTTCCAAGTGTCGCGTGTTTTCCCCCATGTTTCGGATCGCCGCATCGAAATGGCGGGTCTCTTGCTCCATAACAGCATTCCGGTCCCGGATGCTCTTATCCGAGGACAACTCCCCCGGCGCCTTACTCATAACAAGTTCCTCAGCCCTTCTGCATTCTGTCCTCAGAGTCTGGGCACAGGTCATAATTTTCATTCTCTGTTCGCGGGGCGTGGAGTCGCTAACTACCTCCTTGGCTTGTTTGCACAAAACCTGAGACCATTCGACATAAAGCTGGAGTTGGGTTTTCATCACGCGACGTTGTTCCCGCAAAATACCGAGCCGTGCATGAAGGGCGCTTTGGATGTCCGGGTCCAGCGCACGTCGTCTGGACTCATATTGCGCCAAGGCCTCTCGATTCTCTTCCAGCAGTTTGGCCGCAGCCTCCGTATCGCCTCGCTCCTTGGCGGCCTGAAGAGTGCGGGCCAGTTGATCCAGCCGGCTGAGAAGGGGATCCGCTTCCTTCTTCTTTTCAATCTCCTCCTCGATCCGCTGCAGCTCCGTACCGAATCGAAGGGCGTTATCTGCGGCGGATTTCAAAAGAACTTTTGTATCGCGTTCTTCCAGGGAGTTCATCTGCTCGGATTGCTTGAGCGCTTCCACCAGCCGGAAACAATCTTCCAGGCGCGATTCGATATCCCCAATCACGCTGTTCTCGCCGTCCCGGATGGCCCGTTTCATCGCTTCCTGTTTCTTTGGAGCAGTGGTGAATGTCCGGCTGCGCTGAAGATCCAGGTTCACTTTCTGCCGAGTCGTAAAAACTCGTTTCCCGCCACGGACAGTCACAACGAGTTCATCATCATTCACGCCCAGCTCTTTGGCTTTGCTGGGCAGAATGATCTTGTCGAACTCCTCACGGAGACGTTTCAGATCCAGATCAGGATTTTCGGAAGCCAGTCTGTCGCTCGACATTTCACCCTCCACACACATTTCAATCTACCCGATGTCAGGAAGGTGATCCAGGTTGCCGTTCCGAGTCCAAGAAATGCACAAGCGGAATATCATGCTTTGTGGATGGTCCGTCGGAGCCACTCGATATCCTCCCGACGGATAACCCGCAATAGAAACGCAATCAGGAAAAACGATCCCAGGTAGGGAAAAGGAAGCAGCAAAACCCATCCGGGCGGCAATAGCCAATTGCAAAACAGCCCCGCAAGGTCCCCGGAAACCAACAACCCCAGCCACCGACCCAGCGGGGGAGTAATGCCGACCTCCGACCACAAGATGGTCAGCATCACCGCAAAAAGAAAAATCTGCGAACCGAGCGAGGCAAACGCCGCCCCCAAGTTCCCCAGGATGGGGATCATAATGTAATTGCTGATAAAAGAAACCGCTACCGTGAGACAGGTGAAAAGCACAAGCCATCGCTGACGGTCGCAGGCTGTAAATACGGTAATAATGAAAACATTCAGCAAAGAAAAATTGAGGGTCATCCCTAAAATCCCAAGAATGGGGACCGATCCTTCCGCCTTGTTCGGAAACAGCGACAACCATCCGTCCGCCCATCCCCCCATCATGATCGACACCGGAATCGTGATCCCCATCAACAACACCGTGGACCGCCGAAACAGAGAAGCGAACGCCTGGCGGTCCTCCACCTGAAGACGGGAAAACACCGGGAAAACCGCGATGATATATCCTGTCAGAAGAAGACTGAGACCCTCCACCGGATACTGGGCTTTTCCGTAAATACCGATGTCCTCCAATGCCGTTCCCTGGGGCAGAAGCCACTTCAGCATCAGGGTATCCAACCGAAGATACAGCGTCGTGAAGAATCCATATAACGCCATCGGCCAGGATTCCGACAACATCCATCCGGCCTCGCGCAAGTTGAATCGAGGACGGGCCAGGGGAACGAAACGCACCATGTAGACCATCAGGAGGATCAGCCAAAGTACATTCTCCAGTCCCATCCCCGATGCGACAATTCCCAATGGCGCTCCCACCAGAAGACAAACAAAGGTCACGGCCAACCCGATAATCCGACTGGGCATGTTCGTGTAGAAGATGTACTCCATCCTCTCCAATGCCGTAAACACCGAACGCGCCACTCCTGTAAGACACAACGCAACCGTGAATCCCGAATAAATCATGGCTACCTGGACCGAGGAGGGCGACATGAATCGAAGCAATAAAAACGGGGCTATCGCGAAAAACAGGATCGCCAACAGAATCTTCAGGAAACAGGCCGTCCAAAAAAAACGCGGCAACCGGTTCGGATCACGAGCGCCATCCCGCGAAACCAGCTGGTCCACCCCGCCATCCATAAACGCGCGTGCCACCCCCCCGATATCCGTCGCCAACTTCAGAATGCCGAACGCCTCATTCGAGAGAAAGGTTACCAGAAATACATAGCGGATCAGACCCGCGCCACGAGCGATGATCCCGAAAAGAGACATGAATATCGTGTTGCGAACGATCCGTCTCATCAAACAGCCCCGCCGGATTCCAGGATCATGGATTGAATTCGAACAATCGGAGCGCCGGAATCTCCCCGTGGTCCCGTGTTCTGAAAGGCAATCTCCATCAGGTTCCGCCCCGGTTGAAACGGGATTTCGTGTTTCCATTCCATCCGGAGATCGGGTGTGATCTCAAAATCGTCAACCGACTCGCCGTTCAGCAAAACCGACCACCGCCCCCGGAATTCCTTTATCATCGGTTGAAGCACAACTCGCAAACCTCCCGGAAGGTTCTGCTCATTCAAATAGAGATCCGCCATCAGGCGACCATCGGAGTAAAAAATCAATCCCGTGCTGTTCTTATGCAAACCGGACGACTGCCTGGTATCGCCTTGCAGAACATCCGGGGGAGAATAAACAGGGGGAGACACCGGAACTCCCGCTTGCATTGCATAAAATCGCCCGCTGAGATCGTTCGGATAAAGAGAGACATACTTGCCGAGCAAATCCCTGGCCTGTTCAATCCGCCCGATTCCCAACAATGCTCTGCCGACAACGTATAATCCAAGCCCCGATGGTTGCACATCGTTCCTTAGCATGTTCAGAAAATGATAGTCCGCAAGAGGCTCAGGCGAGAATCGCAGAAACTCATAGAAAAACTCCCAAGCCTGCTCAATGTTATTGTTGTTCAATGCGATTTTGCCGCGTTCGTAGGCCGCCCGAAGAGCAAGTCTCCCATCGTCGATCTGCATGGTTCGGTCGAAATCCCTGTCCGCTTCAACCGCTTGTCCCCGGGCGATTCGAATCTGCCCCATACGGAACCAGGGCCACCCGTGCAGATAATTCTCCAGAAGGTCTGTGCAAGCCTTGTAATGCTTCAGAGCCTCTTCCGGCTCCGTTTTTTCAAGGAGTTCACCCATTCGAAACTCCGCGCCGGCCGCAACATTCCGATGGCGCAAATCGGGGTCAATCCGGCTCAGCTCCCCGAAAAATCGTGATGTATTCGACAAATCGCTCAAGTTAGGCGCCGCCCCCCCTGTCGCCGGAGTCGCTTCTGTCCGGGTTCCGCCTTCCATCAAGATAGACCAGTGCGATGATCGAGCGGCAAACAGTATCGCCGCCAGCGTGATCAGAACCGCCACGCCGAACGCAATCAACAGGTGTTTCATAATGAGACCATCTGGACCGGCAGTCATGGTTCCGTATCCTACCGTCTTTTTGACGGAGGGTCTGCACTCCACCTTGTTTTCAATCTTGATGTCGGCGGGAATTAACCGTATCCTCAAGAAACAGAATCTGAAAGGCTTTACGGACCCGAATCATGTTCCGGCTTGTGTTGCTGGTCGCGCTTTGTTTTCTCGTACAGAGCGCCGATGGAAAAGATCTCTCCAGCTCGACTCCTCAATCCGACCGTCATATCGAGATTCGGCCCGGCCCGCCGGGTCGTCCGGAACGACCTTCTCGTCCCGCTCCCGCGCCATCCCAAACGGTCAAATCTATTACCCCCGAAGCCGTTGCGCCTTTTCCTCCCGGCACAACCGAAATCGTCCATATCGCAAAAGTCTGGGACACAGAGCGGATCGACGGACCGAAGACGAAGCAATTCTCTTTGCTTGGCGTGCAGGGTTTTTCAAAACGCGAGGAAGATCCTTCGGTCGCGGAGTACGGACATCTTGCCTATATCCTTGTGAAAAGTCTGGTCGAACGTGAAACGGTAATTGTGGAATATGATGTCGATTCCCGCCCGATAGACGGGCGAATTCCGGTCTATCTTTTTCTCAAGGATGGAACATTCATTAACCGGGTTCTGCTTGAAAACGGTTTGGCGTTGCCGGAGGAGAAATCCGCATCACTCAAATACCGAACTCTATTCGAAAAAACCCACAAATCCGCTCAAAAACAGCGAAAAGGATACTGGAGCCACCCCGAATCAGAATAATTTATTTTTAATTTTTAGTTCTCCTCCCCCTCCCGTGTGAGAACCAGACCGGCAAGTAAATTCGCAAGCAGACCGAACTGGCTGAAAAGGTCCCAGTCCCGATATCCCCAGTCCGGGTGCCAGAAGGTCATCCACAGCACACCACAACCGACCATAACGGCAAGCGCGCCAAGATACCGGTCCCGCAAATGCCACGAATAAAGCAGAATCAGCAGCAGCGACAAGAACGGCACGCCAAACGGGGCGGCAATTCCATGAAAGAAAGAGAGCATCCGCAAATGGTCCACCGAAAAGATCAGAAAATAGTGATTCTTCGCCCAGAGACTGATCCAGGGAACCAATCGGTCGAATCCCACATCGACCCCTTCCGTTCTCAGCGCTAACGGGGTGACCACGAGAAACAGGGATGTAACAATCAAGGGCAGGGAAATGCCGATACGGTCCCGATCGTCCAGAGAACGTCCACGAAGGTAATAGAGATATCCCGGCAAGTAGAAAACCGCGAGAAGATGCGATGCAACGGCAGCGAAATACGCAGCGGAGGCTTTCCAAAGCGGCTGTCGACCCCGGTGATATTCGCGCAATTCATACAGCGATAGAATCAGAAAAAAATTCACCCAGGCATAGTTTTCCACATGACCGAAAAACACCCAGACACACCCGGCGGAAACATTCAAAACCCAAAACAGCGGAGAAGTGGAGAATCGCCACAAGACAAACAGGTATCCGGCGCCGGCCAGACTGCTGGAAATCGCGATGGCATACCAGGGGATCACATCAAGCGGACGAAGAATCCTGTAGATCGCCTGGTGAATAAAAACCGTCAGGCAGGATCGATAGAAACATCGGATGGTGGGTTCGGCGATGAGACGCTCGAAGTAATAGCAGTCGGCCCCGATACGGTCCCAATGTCCCAACAGGAAACAAAGCGTGACGGTTGACAGGTAAAGGACAACAAGAAGAATTCGGCGCCTGGTAAGCATCCCTACGATAAACCGGGGGCATTCCGCAGTGCGGAGGCTGCCCGTTCCGGCGCAACCGAGCAGAGCCGCAACCCGATCAATTCCGCCCAGTCCTGCCGACGCGGTGGAATCGGCATGATTTCAATGTGCCAATGATAATCCATCTGAATGGTCTTCCAGTATTCATGCCGGGGAACCGTGTTCGGACTGGTGTGGAGCGACAGCCCGCGTCCCCAACCGGGAAGTACAACGTCCAGCCGACGGAATGTATCCAAAAGGCTTTCCGCTATACCCGGCAGGTCCTCAATGGGGACCAGGCCGAAATCATGCAAATGACGACGAGGTAAAACATGGACCTCGAATGGAAATCGGCTCGCGAAGGGAGCAACGGTCAGGCAGGCATCGCCGGAGGCCACCAGGCGATCTGTGAATCGTTCCTCTTCTCGAAGGATATCGCAAAACAGGCAGCGCTCCTTGTAGTTGTAATACTCTCTCGCCGAGGCCAGCTCGATTTTCAGGGACGGTGGTGTCGCCCCGGAACCGATCACCTGGCTGTGGGGATGCGCCAGATGTCCCCGCGAATCGGGAGACTCCAGACGACATGCGGAGATATACCGCATTCGAATGTCCTTCCGAAGATCAAGAAGTCGGCCCTGAATCACAGACAGGATATTCGAAAGGCGGTCTATCGAAAAAGAGGAAAACCGGTCATTGTGACGCGGGCTTTCGATCACGATTTCATGCGCGCCGACCCCCCGCATCCGATCAAACATCCCGACTCCCTCCCGTTCTTCCCCGCCTTCCACCGTGAGAATGGGAAGACGGTTCGGAACCACGCGGATCTGCCAACCCGAACTGTCCGGTTTCCGCCGGCTGTCCGAAGACACCGCGACAATCTCCGGTGGAGTATAGTTCTCATATCCCTCGCAAAAAGCGCATGGAACGCTGTCCGGATCATCTGCCAGCGGGATATTCAGCGTCGCCTCCCGTTCCGGATGATGGGTGATCACACACCATCCCCCGTGGTGCGGGTCACGGCGCAGTTCGGATGGGAATTTCGGTGGTTCCATTGATCGGCTCCGGGATTTCCTTCGTGTTTGTCGACTCTCCGGAGATGGTATCCGTTTTCAGCGCAGGCTCGTAGGACGGCTCACGAGGACCCGACAATGCAGCCGCGCCGGAACGATGAGTCCCCGATGCGGATTTCGGTCGATACAAGACATATCGCCGAAATGCCTGTTCGATTTCGTAAGATTCTTTTATCCTGGCAACGAATCTCTCCGTGAATCGCTCGCGGTCCACAGGCTCCTTAGACAAATCCTTCGACAGCAGAATCAGGGCAAATTCTTTCGCGGCAATCCGTTCCAGCAGAGGGGTCTCGTCCCACAATCCCTGCCGAACCAGCTGTGTGCACATAAACGGCTCATAAACCGGATCATGCCCCGCCAGAAGTGGAAGCCCTGCGCGTTCCGCCAGGACCGGCCCCGGTGAATTCTTTACAATCCGCTCTACATTCCGCGCCTCATGGAGGTCCTCCCGTGTCGGCGTATAAGCAAAATCCCACCGGTACGGCCAGTGCATCGTTCCCAGCAGCTGGGCCAGCAACAATATGGGCAACAGGAGATTCAGCACGGCGCGGGTGGGACGTTCCGCCACATCCACCTCCGCCAGCAAAAATCCCAGCGAAAGCGAAGTGGCCACCACCATCTCCAACAGGTAATTCGGCGCAGAACCGATTTTGCCGCACAGAAGCGCTGAAATCCACGACATCAGCAAATAATAAACCACAAGGTCTCTGCGCCTGTGAATCCAGCGATGAACAAAGAAAAACACCGCCATTCCGCCCAGGACCGAATAGGTCACCCACCAGTGACGGAAATAGATCAGCAAATCCTCAAGGCGGTACTCATTGACGTTGTAAAGAAAGACATGCAGAAAAAAAGTCCCTCCCGAAAGGAGTTGAATCAGACCATACAAAACACAGGTCGCCACACCGACCGAGATCAACAGCGTAAAAGCCGCGCGTCTTTCTTCCCGGTAATACAAAAACAGAAATGCGGCAATCGGCCCGGCAAACATGGTTTGTTTCGTACACAGAGCTGCAACGAAACAGGCCGCCGCCAACCCCACCGACTTTCCCCGTTCCACCAGTACCAGGCCCAGGACCGAGAAAAAAATGGCCGGCATATCCACCCGCGCCAGCGCGCCCCAGTCGTAAACATGATAAAACGATAAGAAACATAATGCCGAAAGAAATGCGGGCCAACGACGCCCCGCAAGCCCCCTCATCCACAAATAAATCAGACCCGCGATGCCGAACGTCGCCGCCACACAAACCCCCCTGCCCCACAGGAAACCGGTTCCCAGAACACGGTCGCCGACAGCCAGTAAAACCGGGTAAACGGGGGGATAGTTGTCCACCAGGTACGGTGGCTCATCCAGTGTCCGATACAGGCCGCCGCCTGATGCCAGACGGTGACCCCCGTAAATCAAAAATCCCTCGCTGTTGTCCACGTCGTAGGGAAACATCAGCAACACATAAGCGTGGTAACCGAACAATCCCGCATAGAGCAGGAATCCTCCCGTAACCAGGACCTTCAGTAACCTCGGCAAGAACTCGGACTCACCACGACCCGCCGGAAATGGGGGGACTGCATGGCTCTCCGGTCCTACAGACAATGACGGTTCAACCGAATTCGAATGAGATTGAAAATCCATTTCAGAATCAACTTTGGAGATATCTTCGACTCTCCGACACGCCGCTCCACAAAGATTATCGGAACCTCGGCGATACGGTATCCTCTTTTACGGAGAGCGTACAGTGTTTCGCCGACGATGGAGGGACCATCGGAAAGGAATCGGTCCCAGGGAAGCGAGGCCAGCGCCTCACGACGAAATGCCCGAAACCCCGACGTCGGATCCGAATACCGCAGTCCCAGCGCCAATCTGGACAACAACCCGGCAACTCGACTGTTCAAACGACGCCGGGGGCCAAATCCTTCCGTCCCGCCGCCCGGCCTATACCGGGACCCCAGTACCACATCAGCATCGTGGATCGCCTCAATGAGCTTCGGAATATCCTCCGGACGGTGCGAAAAATCCGCATCCATTTCCACGATAATGTCGCAGTCCGTCTCCGAGGCCCGCCGAAGGCCATCCCGACCCGCCAGGCCACGCCCGCGAGGCGGCGCACGATGAATAACCTCCACCCGGCCCGGATGCTCTTTCGCCAGTTGATCGGCAATCTCCCCGGTCCCATCCGGCGACTGGTCATCCACGATCAGCAGCGAATACTCCGGCCCCATCGAAAGAATCTGCTCTCCCAATCGGTCCAGATTCCCTTTCTCGTTGTATGTCGGCAAAAAAACAAGGATTTTCCGCGAACCCATGTTCACTCTGTCAGCCCTGTCCACCCTGTCCACTGTGCCCACACCCTTTTCATCCTGTATAGTATTCTTAGAAATCTGTTCCGACGGAGGAATCATAGGTGAATCGAACAGTTCGAGCAATCGGCGTCTATTTCTCAGCATTTATGTTGGCGGGATTCCTGGTCGGCTGCGGAGATAGAACAAAAGACCCTGTAATTATGAAAATCAACGGAGAGAAAGTCCATAAAAGCGAATTGGATCTCCTGGGCCGCAATGTCCTGGTCAAAGCCGGTATCCAACCCGGTACGGAGGAGGGACGCCGATACCTGAAAGCACATGTTAACAACATGTACGATTCCCTGATTCGCCTCTATCTGATCCAACAGTCCGCCCAGGCCACCGAACCGGAACCTTCTGAAGAGGAGATCGACCGGGCCATCGAAGCGTTCAAAAACGAATTCCCGGATGCAAAAGAATATGAAAAATTCGTGGAATTGACCGGCCTGCCTGTTCCCGAATACCGCCTGATTTTCAAAAACAAACTTCTGGCGGAACGGTTTCAGCTCCGGAAACTGGAAGAGGCGCGCAAGAACCTCTCGGAAGAGGCGGTTCGCCAGTGGTATGAGCAGCATCGGGAGCAGTTTCGCGCCCCGAACGTGCTCCGGATTCGAACGATCCTCTTTGGAGTCCCCCATGGGGCCTCGCCGGAACAGCGCGTCGCCATCAAGGAAAAAGCTGAGCATGTTCGACAAACCCTGACCGGCGCGGATGAAGAAATATTCGCTACAACCGCCAGGGAAATCTCCGAAGATACTCCGACCGCCCCCAACGGCGGCGATTTGGGTTTCATCTCATTTGCCGCCGCACAGGAATCGTTTCCCGCCGGGGTCGCCGATTCGATCTTCAGCCTGAAGAAAGGCGAAATCAGCCCGGTTCTTCAAACCACCATGGGATATTGGATTTTCATGGTCACCGATGACGAACAGGATTTCGATGAAGCAAGAAAGCAAATCGAGGATCAAATGGTCATCGAAGCCTTCGCCCAATGGATGAACGAAGCCCGCCAAAAAGCCACCATTGAAATCCTCATCCGCCCCGAGGACGTATATCCCGAACCGACCCCCGTAGCGCAGTAAGCCTTCCGGCCGGATCTCCACCCTCCATCAGCGAGGTCCCGACCTGAATGGCGTCCACACCGACCTCAGAAAGCCGTCTGACCTCTGACGGCTTTCTGATCCCACTCTGGCTCACTACAATCCGGTCGCCCGGAATACGTTGCCGCAGCCGAAGGGTTGTTTCCAGATCCGTTTTCATCGTTCGAAAATCACGGTTGTTGATACCGATCAGTCGCGCTCCGGTTCTCAGGATTAGTTCGATTTCTTCCGGTTCGTGCCCCTCCACCAGCGCAGTCATACCCAACTCGTGAGCCAGAGACAGGTATTTCTCGATTTCCTCCTGCTCCAAAATCTGCGCCATCAATAGAACCGCATCCGCGCCGATTGCGCGGGCCTCCCAAACCTGATATTCGTGAATGGTGAAATCCTTGCGCAGTGTCGGAAGAGTCGTCGCGGCGCGTGCCTGAATCAGATGCGCATCCGTGCCGGAGAAGTATTTCCAGTCGGTCAGGACGGACAGAGCCGATGCGCCCGATGATTCATAATCTCGCGCAATCGCGGCAGGGTCGATCTCCCCTTGAATGGTCCCGCGTGAGGGCGAGGCCGATTTGATTTCCGCCAACACCCGCACCGGCTCTCCGGGTCCCCGTCGCAGCGCGGTCAGGAAATCACGCGGAGGCAGGCCGCATTCCACTTTGGCTTGCAACATAGTGAGCGGACAGGAGGCCATTCGCTCCTTCAGTTCCTGCTCTTTGTGCGCTACTATTTCGTCCAGGATACTCTGATGCCGTTTCATGGCTCTAAGAATAATGCGACAGGTTCGCTTTTTAAACATGCCCTGTCGAAAATCCCATCCGGTTCATTCGAATGAAGAATGTGCTACCATAACTTCGGATTCCACAAAGACCGGATTGTTCCACGCACGAGAAATACAAACCATGTGGCAGGCCAGACGAATCACACCGCCGTTGACCGATGAGGATATCGCGGGACTGCGCGCAGGCGACCGGGTTCTCATCAATGGTGTCATCTATACGGGCCGTGATGCCGCGCACAAGCGCATGAGCGAGGCCATCGAACGCGGCGAGAATCTTCCGTTTGACCCGCAGGGCCAGCTGATCTATTACGTCGGACCGACTCCCCCCAAGCCGGGGCAGGTGATCGGCTCTGCCGGTCCGACCTCGTCCTATCGCATGGACCCTTACGCTCCCATCCTGCTTTCCAAAGGACTGAAAGGAATGATCGGCAAGGGATTCATGGGCCGGGACGTTCGAGATGCCCTGGTGAAATACCGGGGAATCTACCTGAGCGCCATCGGCGGAGCGGGGGCGCTGATCGGCAAACGGATCAAACAGGCTGAAATAATCGCTTACGAGGACCTCGGCCCGGAAGCGGTACGCCGACTGGTTGTTGAGGATTTCTCGGCGGTTGTGGTGTACGATATGTACGGCGCGGACCTTTTCAAAGAAGGCCAATCGCAATACGCCCGCATGGCATAATTGCGGATTGCGGATCATGGAACCGTGCGGTGGATGGCTTGTACCCCGCATTTTAGTGCGCACAGACACCCCCCTATTCTTGCCTTAATGATTCGTCATACATATAAATAGATCGGGGCAACTTTCCCGTGGCTGCCTCAACTACTCGCATTCAGACAGGAGACCGGCATGAGCAACAACAGAAAAAGCGACGTGATGCACGACCTGGTCCTTCCCACGATACTCTTCGCGGCCCTGGGAGCGATGACATGGGCGATTCGCGGGTGTTCGGGATTCGGCGGATCGGATGGATGCCTTTTTGCGGGGGTGACCTGGGGCGCGGCGTGGTGGTTTATCGCGCACGATGCCGGGGCAGCGCAGTCGCGACGATACTCTTCAGGGTGGATCATCCTCGCGCTGGCGGCCGGGATCAGTTATTCCGGCGGCAGGGGCTGGATGCAATGGCCAAGCTTCTTTGAGGGACGTCTTCAGTTGGACTATTCCGCCGGGAAATTTGTGCCCATATCGCGGGCTTATGGATTCTTGTGGCTGTTTATCGCCGGTGTGCCGTGGGCCGGTCTGGGCGCCTGCCTGCTCGCCTGGTGCGGCTCCAAACGCACGACAAAAATCTGGCACTGGGCCATCCGCATCGCCTGCGGAATCGGAATGGCCTATCTGGCTCGGTATATTTACAGGGCCTATCCCCAGTTTTTCCTTCCGCTCTACAGTTCCATGGAAGCGCAATATCAGAATCTTGACGCGAACCCCAATCTCCGAAGGCTTGTGAGGGATTGCGGAGCCGCCATTTTTCATCTCGGTCTTTTCCTCGGGTTCCTGGCGTACGAAATCGGGCGCAGAGACTGGAAAAATGTCACTTTGATCTCCACGGTCGGTCTGGTGAATGGAATCGGATGGGCCGCGCTCCAGAACTGGAAATGGGCCGCCGTACTCTGGCCCGGCGTCAATTTCAACTTTTGGCGTTGCTGGGAGTCGTCCGGCGGGATCAGTATTGGGATCGCATACGGAATCGCCTATTTCCTGGTAAATCGAAGAATGTCCGAAGAGGAAATCGCCGCTCGACCGGTCAATCCGTATCCGAATATCGAGCGGTTTGCCGCCTATGTCGGTCTGGTCTGGGGGCTGGGGAGGTCTATCCAATATGGATTGAAAGGCTGGGCCAATATCTACATCGGCAATGAGCGCTATTGGGAGGCATTACTCTGGAAAATCTTTACTCCTCTCATCCTGGTATGCCTGATTGGGCTGGCGATCTATATTTACAAAAAGAAACGTCTTCCGAAAGGCTACGAGGGTGACCTGTTTCCCCATTCGTTCTGGCTGATCTGGATTGTCCTGATTGTTCAAAACATCATTGCGCAGCTGGTCACCGGGCCGCTTACGAATTGGAATGAGGTGGTATTCGGCATTTATTACATATTGCTTTTCCTGATCACCGCGGTGGTTGTGTATCATTTCCGGTATGTGCAACTTCACCGTGCCGAATGCCGAATGTCGCCTTCCACATCGGTATCAGCAGGGTCGGCTTCGAGCCTGTCGGCGGGCTAGCCCACCAACCGATGAGATTTCTCCCTTCGGTCGAAATGACAGGGTAGATGTCATTCCGAGCATGACTCCGGCGGGGCCGGTGATGGGGCTAAGAAAGCGCACTTTCCACCCTTTGTTGCCAGGCAGAGACGCCTGGCCTACTGGTGGGACAGGCGTCCCTGCCTGTCGATGGACGAGCTTTCTTAGGAGGAGCAGCCCGGAGTCTGCGAAGGGCTGCGACGTGGCGATCTCAGCCTGAGTCCCGGTTCCTGAGCCTGCCTGTCCTGAGCTTGCCGAAGGATCGAAGGGCCGGGACGTCGCGTTCGAACGGCAAGATTGCCACGCTTCGCTCCTAAGAAAGCTCGCTTGCAGCCGTCCAAGGAGTCTGGTGCTATCCGGTCAACCCCCACCTGACCTCCCCCGATCTTCGGGGGAGGAACCTCTCCCCCAAAGTTTGGGGGAGACAGAGAGGGGGTTGTGCGTATCTTCACTCCTTCGCCTACGGTGTGCGTGGCCATGCTTTCTTCACCCCAATCACCGGCCCCGCCGGAGGGAGGCTCGCAATGACGGTTGCAGGCGAGCTTTCTTAGGAGAAGCCTATTGTCCCTCCGAACAAACATGAGGAATCTCAATAAGTACATGGAGCAGACAGGGGAGTGGCGGCATCTTGCCCCCGGAGGTAATAAACAAACGCAGGGGCGACGCACAAGTCGCCCCTGCATCCATGGATCATTTTCCTATCGCCGCATTCCGCCCCTTAATCCGCCGACCGCCCCGCCCCTTCCGGAGCGCCAGGTGTTGAGGAATCCGGTTTGGAATTCGGCGTTTCAGAAGACGGAGGACCGCCGGCGCCGGGATCCACCTCGCGCGGCGTATTTTCATCGACCGTCCATCGGTCGATATATTCCTGCCCCGGCCCACTCACTTTATACCTCACACGATAATCATTAACGGCTGGATCAAGAATCCTCACACAACGATTCTCGTAATCGACTACGTAACCCTCCCCTTCGGTCAGCATTCTTCCGTTGACAATCACTTGAACAGATCCCTTTTCCAATGTGCCGTGGAATTGAAAAAGATCCCGACGGGGAACGCCCTTGGCAAGGAGATATAGCCTCTTATCCTGTTGGAACGGCCATTTCTCTCCGAGCAGTCGAATCTCCCCGGTGTCTTCGTTGTATGTATAGTCCCGATCTTTCTTGAGCCACTGAAGAACATCAACACCCAGCGACCGGTCGCAAACTCCCAGCATGAAGCCCTTGCTGTATAGTCGGACTCTGTAGACCATCGGGTTATCTCTGTAAGGAGGCGGAGACTCTTCTATAAACAACTCTTCCGGGATCGTCGGGTCGTAATCCTCACAGGCAGAAAACGCAAGGCCCCGTCGCGCTGGGAGTAATTCTCGATGTGATTCATGGGCCTGTGCGTGACCGATCAGCCAATGTCCGACAGTAACTTGGTAGTCGGCATCTTTCTCCAGGATTACAGGATTGGTCACATGAACTCTTCCGTTTTGATAATCCACAAAATAATCTTTACCCTCTTTCATCTCCTGCCCATTGACCACCACCCGCACATTACCTGGTTTGATCGGTCCTATTTTGAACAGGAATAGATCCCGACGAGGGATGCCCTCGACAAGAACATATTCACCGGTTTCCTCTTTGAGCGGCACCATGTTTTCAAGAAGGGTGATTTGGGCTGTCTCTTCCGAATAAATATAATCACGATCTCGTTTTAGCCATCGCAGGTAATTCGGATCTCCCTGTTTGCCGATGCAAACAAGAAGCCCCCTGGTCTGGAGAAGCCGGTACAGCGGATACACCGTTCGGTCCGATGTCGCTCTTGGCTTTATTACGACGGATTGGGAGTAGTCGACGTTTGGATCGTAGTCCGTGGAGTCCGCGATGTTCCGATTGCGCGGTATCCCGCTTGTGTTACCGAACGCCCGATTCCCCGCCTGTACCAGATATTCGGCCTGGGGCCTTTTTATGGCAGGATTTGTTACAATAACCTTGCCGTTTTGATAGTCCACCGTGTAGTCTTCCCCCTCTTTCATTTTCTTGCGGTCGATCTCTACCCACACATCGCCCGGCTGAATTGGCGTGTCAAAGACAAATACACTCTCCCAGAGAACGCCGTTGTAGTTTTCCGATTTCGCAGTTTTCTCTTCCCCCCCCCCGCTCTGCGCCGGCCCCGGCGAGAGCGACAGAAGAGTTGCGCCAACGATTACGACCAGCCCGATAGCCATACCATCACGAATTTTGCCAAACATGTCTTGCCTCCTGTCCGACAGAATGTGACGCACCCGACGTGCGACAGAGGATCGTTTTTCACCGAATGGAACCGCAAATGCTCTCCCCTTCCCGTTCCCCGAAATCCAAATTTGTTTCAGCAGAAACTCGGCGTAAGATGCTTTCGCCTTCGTGATTTGCGTTACCTGAAAATCACACAGGATCTCCCGTTCCTCACGGATTTTCCGCAGTACCCAATGCACTACCGGATGGAAGAAATAGACGGCTTTCAGGAGCAATTCCAGCAGGAGCCACCAGCTGTCAAGACGTTTCAGGTGGGCCATTTCGTGCAACAGGGTAAACCGTAGCCCCTCGCGGTGTTCCATGTGAACTAGATGGCCCGGTACAAGGACGGTTGGGCGGAAGAATCCAATCGCAACCGGAACGCCCAGGTCCTCTCCCACAGCCAGGCGCGGCAACGCCCGAAGGCCGATCTGTCCGGCACATTCCCGCACAAGAGTCAGCACCTCCGGGTTGAGAACATCGCTTGACCGGCGAAGTGTGCCGCGCACCCGCCACATCCCCCATAGAAGCCTGGCAAACAGCACGGCCACCCCCGCCAGCCACAGGCACACGAACAGCGATTTCCAGTCCGGCACACGGAACACGGGCAGCCTTTGAGGCGGCTCGGGATCGGAAGGCGCAGCAGGAACAGCCGCAGCGGATTCCGAACGCGGCTCATCAGGAAGGAAAATCGCTTTCTCTGCCGAGACATACCCGGCATTCGAATCGCCGACCTCCACAGGCTCCGAGTCCACTCCGGCAGGCGGCAGGGCAACCGGGATATTCATCGGCAGGAAAGGCCCGACCGGGAACAGCAGCGGCAACAGAAGCACCAGGCCGAACATCCAATACGCCGCCCGTCCGCGCACACGCGCCAGCGCAACAATCCCGCCGGCAACCATTCCCAGGACCAATAACTGCAATGAGGAAAGCACCAGAAACTCTGACAACCGATCCACCCAATCAGCCATCTTTTTTCTCCTGTTTACGCCAATCCAGAATCTCCCGGCGAAGTGTCTCAAATTGCTCCATAGACATTCCCTCCTCCTCGAACAGCGCATTGACCATGCGCGCAGGCGACCCTTCAAAAAGGCGATTGAGCAGATCCCGCACTAATGATCGCGCGACCGTCTCCTGGTCTACCTTCGGAATGTAAACATAACTCCGACCCTCTAACTCGTGATCCAGGAACCCCTTACGTTCCAGATTCCGCAGCGTGGTCAGTATGGTGGTATAAGCCGGTTTTCTATGGCTGGACAGGCTGTCACGGACCTCATGAACCGTCGCCCGCCCCCGCCGCCACACCTCTTTCATCACCATCGTCTCCAATTCGCCCTGAAGCGTTGTTTGTTTTCTGCGTTGCATTCGGCAGTCTCCTCATCAAGATTTCATTGAATCTACTATCAGTATAGTACTATCGCCATGGTATATCAAGCGAACTTCGATCTTTTTTTGAAAAATTTTTATAGAAACGTCTCTCCCAAAACGGGAAAGATACGCAGTGGGTTGAATTTACTGGATTTAGTAACACCGCAACGCCACAGCGAAACATATTATGAAGAAGACATTTGAACCTTGATTCGCAGAATTAAAGGATTTGCACAATAAAAAATCATGGTAATCCCATAATCAAGCGAATCATGGAATATCGGCACAGGGAGGCGTCGTAAAGACAAGTCGTTCGCAACAGGGTTGCCGCCCGTGTTAAGAATCCCCGTTTGGGTCGGTGCGTAGTATGAATGAATAACACCTTATGTGCAGCCTGTTGCCTTCCCTAAAAATGTTTTTGAACAGGGATTCGAATGATTGACCCGCCTGGAAAACCGGAGTAACATTCCCCTCGTTCAAATGCTTGAGAATCGCCATCCGACCAAGTCTGCCCATACGGGTTGTCTTCAAGGCGGATATCAAGCATGGGTGTGTCCAAAAAAGGAGAACATCATGTCAGGTAATACAGAATCAACGCCCCGCCATTCCGGTCTTACCCGCCGAGATTTCCTTGGAACCACTGCCGTGGTCTCTGCCGCAGCGACCTTCACCGCACTCTCATCGACACGTGTGCTGGGAGCCAATGAGCGCATTGGAGTGGGTGTGATTGGTACGGGCGGTCGGGGGAACTCTCACTTGTCCGTGGTCCGCAAGATCCAAGACGAGGCAAATGTGGATGTGGTCGCTGTGTGCGATGTCTACCGGCCACGTGCGCAGAAAGCGGCGGAAAAGTACAAGGTATCGCAAATCTACATGGACCATCACGAACTTCTCGCCGATCCGAAGGTCGATGTGGTCAGCATTGCGACGCCGGATCATATTCACGGGTACCAGGCGCTTGACGCTATTGCAGCCGGGAAGGATATATACTGTGAAAAGCCGGTCACGCATTGGAGACAGTTCAAGCTCACCAAGCGCCTTGCCCGCGAGGTTGAGAACAGCGACCGGGTATTTCAACTTGGGACCCAGGGGATGTCGGACGATGCCTGGGCCTTGATGAGGCAACTGGTTCGGGACGGCCTGATCGGTCAGCCCATCCATGCCGAATGCGGATATTTTCGAGTCGGCGACTGGGGTGAGCGGGGAATGCCGATTGACGACCCCAATGCCCAACCAGGCCCGGACCTGAATTGGAAGGCTTTTCTGGGGGATTCCCCCAAACGGCGTTTCGATGTGAGTCGTTTCTTCCGCTGGCGGATGTACGAAGATTACGCGGGGGGACCTGTCACGGACCTGTTTCCGCATTCCCTGACACCGGTGGTGAGCATTCTTGGCGTAGACATGCCGACTTCCGTTGTGGCATCCGGCGGGAAATTCCGCTACCAGGAACGGGAGGTCCCCGATTCATTCAATATGCTGATCAGTTATCCCGAAAAGGTCACCGTGGCCGTTCTGGGGACGCAGGGGAACAACTACTGTGCAACCGGGTCGCGGGGATCCGGCTCCCGAATTCCCGTTGTTCAGGGTTGGGAGGGAACGGTCACGGTTCAAGGCAATGAAGTCGTTTTCACCCCTGCCGAGGGTTCGAAAAAAGAGGCAAAACAGTTCCCCATTGAACGGAAGGAAGATTTCGCCCGATTTTGGATAACATTCTTCGATTGCTGTCGAAAACGTCAAAAAGATACGGTCAGCACGATGAGCCTGGCGTATGCTGTCCAGACTGCTCTGCAGATGGGCATGTTGGCCTACCGCGAAGAGGGGGTTGCCCGATTTGACGCGAAGAAAGAGAGCATTCGCGTATAGAGTTTTCCCATTCTGGAGAGGGCGTATTTCTTGGGATTGACGCAAATTTCCGGGGCCTGTCAGAAGAATGACCGGCCCCGGATTCTTGTGGCCGAACCGGGACAAAAACCGATCCGGGCCGATTACGGTCGTACCATTCGTCGATTCGCCCACCCGAACAGAAAAGCAAGCGCCAACATGGCAACGGTTCCCATCGGTCCAAGGATGATATCATCTACATTCAGCGCCAACCATTGGAGATGAGAGGGCAAATTGTGTGAAAATGTTCCCCAGATGATGACAAGAATACTGACGGTAATAATGGTGATTCCCTGCCATACCCGCAACGGAACATGAAACAACGCCAGCAGAAACAATCCCAGCATTCCTCCGCCGAAAATTCCTGCAAAAGTCCACCAGATATCCAACGCGCTGGCGGCCTTGATCATCAACAGGGCGAACCCCGCACCCAGGACACCCCAAAACAAAGTCATTCTTCGGAGGAACCGCATGCTGTCCTTTTCGCCCATTGCCGGATTGACATACTTTTTCCAGAAATCAATCATCGTAATTGTCGCGGCGCAGTTCAATGAGGAAGATATTGTACTCATCGCCGCAGCCAGGATTGCTGCAACAATTAACCCTTTCAGTCCGACAGGTAATTCCGTGGCGATAAAATAGGGAAATACCTGATCTCCCTTCGTGATGGAGTCCGGAAGAGTATGCCCCCCGCCGGAATAAAAAGCGTAAAGAGCCGTTCCGAGGTAGAGGAAAAGCGCAGTAAGCGGAATGTACACCCACATGCCGATCCAGACGGAATGCCGGGCTTCCTTCTCGGTGGCGACCGAGACGTACTTCTGGACATAATTTTGATCGGCAATCAGACTGCGCAGATTCTCCACCACACCATAAATAATCATCACCCAAATGGTCCGCGTACCGGCCTGTGAAGAGAGAGTAAAATCCCAACTGCCCCAACTGAATTTCCCTTTCTCGATAGCCGTTCGGATCAGATAGTCCGGCGGGGAAAAGACTGCAACAGTCAACAGATATACACAACATAGTATTCCCACAATCATCACGGCGGATTGAACCACATCCGTCCAGATTACCGCTTCCATGCCACCCAGCAACGTGTAGAAAATGGTGATAAAGCCCACCAGAATAATGATCCAGCCGATGCTCAACGGCAGGTAATGACTCACCAGCAAACCGCTCAAGTACAGGATGACGGCAGTGCGGCTGGTTTCGTAAAGAAGAAAAGACAGCGAGGAATAAAACCGCGCCCACGACCCCAGCCGGTCCTCCAAAAAAGCGTAGACGGAGATCAAGCCGGAATTCCGGTACTGGGGAATCACATATTTACACGCGATCCATGCAATCGGAAAAATAGTCAACGAGAAAATGAACGGGTGCCAGTTGGTATCAAAGGCTTTACCCGGCGTTGCGATGTAAGAGATGCTGCTGGTATAGGCGCCGAAGATCGCCAATCCGGCGGCCCAGGCAGGAATGCTGCGCCCCGCAACCATATATTCCTCGGCGGTCCGCGTTTTCCTCATGGAATAGATACCTGTCCCGGCCATCAAAATCGCATAAGCAATCAGGATGACGCCATCCAACCCGCCCAGTGTTGATTCCATATTGTTTTCTCCCGATTCCTTTCGGTATCTAATTTGTTTACTTTTCACAAACAATCCGATCCACATCTGTACAAGTGGAACGGACTTCCATCGACCCGAAAAAGAAGAGCGATTGCCCGAATCGTCTTTCGGGGACCTTCCTGTTCCTGCCTGGGAAAGTCAACTCCTATCGGCTACGCGTTGCGCAATGGCATCGCCGATCTTGCTTGTAGACATTCCCGCCTTCTGAATTTCCGCGACCGACAATCCCGGCAGAATACCCGATCCGAGAAAATCCGCGATGGCGCGGTCCAGAATCTCCGCGGCCTTATGCTCACCCAGATGGTCCAGCATCATCTGGGCGGCGCAGATACAGGCTATGGGATTGATTACATTTTTGCCGGTGTATTTGGGGGCGGACCCGCCGATCGGCTCGAACATAGAGGTCCCTTCCGGGTTAATGTTTCCACCGGCGGCAACCCCCATCCCACCCTGAACCATCGCGCCTAAATCTGTAATGATGTCACCGAACATGTTGCCGGTAACGATCACATCGAACCATTCCGGGTTTTTGACCATCCACATCGTGATCGCATCCACGTGGGCGTATTCCCGTTTGATTTCCGGGTAATCTTTCTTCCCCATTTCGTGGAAGGCGCGTTCCCACAGGTCGTACACGAAGGTTAAAACATTCGTTTTGCCGCAGAGAGTGAGGGTATTCTTCTTGTTGCGCCGTCTGGTGTACTCAAAGGCATATCGCAGGCAACGATCGACATCGAACCGCGTGTACACCATCTCCTGAATGGCTACTTCCTGCGGTCTGCCTTTCTTGATGATCTGACCGCCACCGGTATACAGCCCGGCGCAGTTTTCGCGCACGACAACGAAGTCAATCTCTTCCGGGCCTTTGTCCTTAATGGGGGTCCAGACTCCGGGATAGAGTTTGACCGGACGGAGATTGATGTATTGGTCCAATTCAAATCGCAGGCGGAGGAGAATTCCCTTTTCGAGGATTCCGGGTTTGACATCCGGATGCCCGATTGCACCCAGGAAAATGGAGTCATAGCCCCTCAATTCCTCAATGGCGCCGTCCGGGAGCACTTCGCCCGTCGCCAGAAACCGGTTGCCTCCGAAATCATAACGGTGGAAATCGAATTGAATTCCGACCTTGTTCTTGACGGCGTTCAGCGCTTTCAATCCCTCGGCAATAACCTCCGGCCCGGTTCCATCCCCGGGCAATACGGCAATTTTGTATGTCTTCATTGGCGACCTCATTGTTTGGTGATCTATACAAACTGATTCCGTTCTCCGTGCCGACAACGGACCAGAGAAAGACTTCATACCATTCAATTCGGTATGGAACAAGGTTTGCGGCGATACCGGGATGATCCCATTGAATCCCATTCATCCTGTGGATCCCATTTGTCCTGTTCCTTTTTGCAGCCTCAGTTCTCCCGCCGACGTTTCTCCCACACCCGGATCAGGCGTTGGGTCAAGCCGGTATACCGCGAGCGGATTTTATTGTTGGCGATAGCGATTTCCATCGCACGTGTTGTGCCGACCAGGACAACCAGGTTCCGTCCCCGGCTCACCGCCGTATAAAGCACATTCCGCTGAAGGAGTGGAAAGTGTTTCGTGACAAGGGGAATGACCACAGCCGGGTATTCGCTTCCCTGGGATTTGTGGATAGTGATGGCATAAGCCAGGGTAAGATCGCTCAAGTCCCCACGGTCATACGCAGTTTTCTTGTCGCCGAAATCGACCTCCACAAGGACCGGATCGGATTTTACGTGAGTTACAATACCGACATCTCCGTTGAAAACGTCTTTGTCGTAATCGTTCCGGATCTGCATGACCTTGTCGCCGGTGCAGATTCGGTATCCAAACTGCTCCACTCCCTCCTTTTGAGGATTGAGTTCCCGTTGCAGAACCATATTCAGATTCTCCACGCCTACATCCCCCTTTATCATCGGCGCGAGAACCTGGATCTCCTCCATGGGCGTGAATCCAAATTGATCCGGAATCCGCCTGGTGACCATTTCCACAACCGTTTCGAGCGTGGATTGCAAGGTGGGTTTTCGAATGAAGAAAAAGTCCTGGCCTTCCTCGACACCGCCGCTGTCAAGAACCGGCAATTCGCCGCGGTTGATGCGAGCGGCGTTATCGCTGATCAGGCTGCCGGGGCGCTGACGAAAGATCTCACTCAGGGTAATCACGGAAACCAGGCCACTTCGGATAATGTCTCGTAACACAAATCCCGGTCCAACTGAAGGGAGTTGGTCCACATCGCCGACCAGGAGCAAATGAGCGCTCGGCGGCAAAGCTTCCAACAAGGCCGCCATAAGGGTGGTGTCGATCATCGAGGCCTCATCAACAACCATGAGGTCGACTTTGAGGGGCCGGTAGCCATTGCGATTGAAACTCCTCTGTTCGGGATTGTATTCCAGGAGACGATGGATGGTGGATGCATCCCGGGCGGCGCTTTCGGACAGTCGTTTGGCCGCCCGTCCGGTGGGCGCGGCCAGTTTGATCCGTTTGCCCATTTTGGCCCAGAGGGCAACAGTCGCTTTCAGGATGGTGGTTTTACCGGTTCCGGGGCCGCCGGTAATGACCAGGATTTTGTCGTCCATGGAAAGACGGATCGCTTCGCGTTGTGTCTCCGCCAGGCAAATGCCAAGAGACTGTTCGATCTCCTCGAAATTGATCTCCTGATTTTTCCGGCGATGAGTATTGGAGGGACTATGCGCGAGAAGTCCCATGTAATGGGAGATTCCCGATTCGGCGGTGTGAAGATTTATCAGATAAACCCAATCCCTCCTGCCCTCCTGCGGATCGAGCGGCTGTTCCTGGACCACCAAACCGCTTTCACGAAGACTTTCCAGCCCACTCTGCACAAGAATCAGGTCTTCGATTCCCAGGATTTGTGCGCTCTCCGCGAGCAGCGGAATTCGTGGATAGTAGACATGCCCGGATGCGGCCGCTCGTCTCAGGGCATACAGCACTCCCCCGGTGAGCCGCTCAATTCCCGTGCTTTCCAGCCCCCGCTTTACAGCAAAACGGTCGAGCGCTTTCCAGTCAATGTCCTCCTCGTATTTGGCAATGAGCGAATAGGGATTTCGGGTGATTTTGTCCACTGCTTTTCGCCCGAAAGCGGTGTAAGCGGCAAAGGCCAAGTCATCCGAAAGCCCCAGTTTCTTCAGCTCGGCAACAACATTTCGTTTCGGTGTAGACATTGAGTGTTTTTGAAGTAATCTATATCGAATTGGTCAGTGCAACAGGCTCAACCCCCACCTCACCTTTCTCGCCAATCAACCCCCACCTTACCTCCCCCGATCTTCGGGGGAGGAATTTTGGCTGTGACCTTGCCCGATCTTCGGGGGAGGGATTTTTAATAGCCTGGGCGCTTTCTTCTGCCTGTTTTCCCCTGCGTTTTCTTTTTTTACAACCTCCCCGCAAACCGCAGAAAATTGTCCCGAAAAAGATCCCGGACATCCCGCGTCACGGCCTCCTCCGTTATGGACCAGCCGGTCCGCTGTAAATCGGTGTATTTTTCAACAAGGACCTCGGCGATGACTTTCCGTGAATGTGCCCATTTGTACAGGAGTTGATCGAGAATCCGTGCATCAGAGTGCTGTGGGATAAAGCTGAAGCCTAATAACTCCAGCCGTACCATTGTAACTTCGCGGATCAGGCTGGGCACATTGAGAAACCACCAGCAACCGAACGGCATCAGGTTTCGAAATTTCCGAGCGGTAACGCACAATAGATGCTGGTCTTCGCGCGAAAGCATGGTGACCAGAAAGCGATTGTCGGGATAAGCGACGCAAAGGTTTTCAATCGCCTGTGTGCCCGCCTTGCCGACACTGTCTCCGGCTAGTTGCAGGTGCGGATTCACCTGTCTTTTGACACCGATCATCAATGCCAGCGGCACTTCCCGATCGAGCGCAACCGGTAGAATGCAGGAATCGAGCATCCGTCGCACCGGATCCTCCGTGGGGAAACAGAAAGTGGGCGGCAGTGAAACCGCCATATAGAGCGGGTCCATCCGATCGATCCATACACGCAAGAACCGTCGAATCTGGGCACACGTGACATCGTCCAAATGTGTGGAAACCGCATACCCCAATTCCGACAGAATGGAACAGGCGCGCGGAAGGTCGGTCAGCAGCGGATCGATCCGCAATGCAGCCCGGAATTGAGGATTCGGAGGGATTTCACGCTCCCAGACTGCCCGTTCCCTCGAATCGAACGGATCGTTGGTCATTACTACAAATTCGACATTCGCCTTTTGGAAAACAAGATCTGCATATTCCTGGACAGTCCATTGTTTGAAGTGTTGACGAATTTCTTCCAGATCGGCGCGGGAAATGTCTATCCCCACAGTCTGCAAGGCGGTGAGAACGCCCCGTGCCGCCTCGGAAATGGGGGATGACCGCCGATACAGATATTCCCAGATATGATTCGCTTTCTCGCGGGTGGACAACGCCCAGAACTCATCATACCCGACAGGGGAACGGCGCATTATTTCCGCCACTAGGTAATGGTAGGTCAGGAGTTCATCCACGCCCCAGAGCAGAAGATCCCCGAACGCGGGGGAATACAAATGCGTGTGGATATCGACAATCGGCGTTCTTTCCACAATCTCCGTAACGACCGCTCTTAATTGAGTCGGTGAGATGTTCGGCATGGTCGATCTCCTCCGAGCCGGATGAAATTACACGCTAATCATTTTCTCCTGTTTTCCAATGACTAAATCCTATCCGCGACACCCCAATTCGACTAACGAATGTTTAAGCGAATATGGCAGCCGCGTTGACCGGTACTTTGTCGTGCATACCCGCGTGACCCCAGTCTGTCCAACCGACGCACCGTCCTCACTCCAAGAAGAAAAAAGGGTGGAAAACCGTTCCCTGCATCTATCGGATCAGTACCTCCCGATTTTTCTGGGACGATTCATAGATGGCGTCGATGATCTTCTGAATCTCCAGAGATTCTTCGGGCTTCACGAGGACGGGTTTGTTTTTCTCAACACATTCTGTGAAGTGGCGAATTTCCATCCGGTGACCTTCCTGCTCCGGCAGCCAGTCGAATCGAGTACTGGTCAGCGCATTGCGACCATAGCCGTATATTGCCGGAGGAACCGTCGTTGCGCCGGCTTTATCACCGAGAATGGTAAGGGATTCGACACTTTCGGGAATGTTTGCCGCCCAGGAAACCTGTACCGACATGGTGATGTTGTTCCGGAAGCGGATAAACGCGGCGGCGAAATCCTCTACATCGAATTCTTTTCTTACATAGTTTTCGCCCCATTCGGCATTGCAGAGGTCGTCGCGATCGCCGAACATCCGGTACACCTTGCCCGATGCCGCCATGGGTTTCGGGCATCCCATCAGCCAGACCGCCAGGTCGATAACATGCACACCGATATCGATTACCGGGCCGCCGCGCGATTCCTTCTTGATATGGAACTTTGACCAGCCGGGAATCCCTCGCCGCCGCAGCGCCTGCCCGTGCGCGTAATAGATTTCTCCGAGATCGCCGCGCCGGATTGCCTCTTTGATCTGTTCGGAGCGAGCCTCAAACCGCTGATGCTGGGCAACCATGAGTTTCCGGTTTGCTTTTTTGGCGGCCTGGATCATTTCACGGCATTCTTTAACGTTCATTGCCATGGGCTTTTCCACAAGCACATTTGCGCCCGCTTCGAGGGCTTGGATGGTCAGCGGCGCATGGCCGCGATTCTGGGCGCAAATATCGATGATATCGTAATCGGCGCTTCGCAACATCACCGCTGCGCTGCGATATCGCTTCTCCACCTCGAATTTCCTGCCGATCATTTCCACCCGTTCCGGGAGAATATCGCACACCCCGATCACCTCCACACGCCCTTCCGCCTCCAGTTCCTTCCAATAGGGAAGGTGGCGGTCATGCGCAATGGCCCCCACACCGATCACGCCAACTTTGAGCCTGTTCTTTGCCATAGTTATATTCCTTTAAACATATCGGATTGCGATTTCCATGTGAGAATGCAAATAGGATACGCTGGGGGGAGTTCCGGTGGTAGTGAACCGGCTCCAGGGGCGCACAACCCTATACCCTTGCGGTGCAACTACATGCGTCATTTGTGAGAAAGAACCGGAATATCCTCTCACCCGAAGTTTCTCCCGGCGCCAGAGACAGAAGAGAAATACCTCCCGTGGGAAAGGGAACACTAATCCCAGTGGAAAATCTCTCTCATCTCGGTCCACCACGCGTTCGGGCCTTTCTGCTCGACGGGAATGAAACCGGGGGTGCAGACTTTCCACCATTCCTGCGTTGTGGGATCGTCGGCCATCTTTTTCATATCCGCCTCGTAATCGTCTCCAATGTATTCATAATAGCTGAACAGTAAATCCCCATAATGATAAATGGAATAGTTGCGGATATTGCAATCCGTAATTTTTTCCAGTACCTTCGGCCACACGTTTGCGTGAAGGCGCACATACTCGTCCAGGAAATCAGGTCGGATTTTAACTACCATTCCATATCGCTGCATCGGGAATCTCCTTTCCGGTTCCGTTACAAGTTCAATGGAAAATAGCCATATTTTCGCAGAGTGTCAACAGCAAATCGATACGAGTCAGGGTCCACTTCGCTGCTGACCGAATGATCGGATTGGAATACCCAACCTCCGCCGCGCGCCGCCTGAAGCTTGTATTGGATTTCCTGTTCGATCCTATTGAAATCCCCGCTCTCCAGCACGCGAACATCGATATTGCCCGCGAAAGCGAGTTTCCCGGCATACTCCTTTTTCAATTCAACCGCATCCAAATCCGCTTTCGCTTCCAGCGGATTATAGGCGTCCAGACCCATTTCAACGAAATCGTCAAAAACAGCCCGGGCATTTCCACAGCCATGATAAACTACCATCAGATCATTTTCATGGAATAATTCGATCAGGTTCTTTACATGCGGTTTGAATATCTTCCGCCAGTATGTCGGGCCGAACAGCATTCCGTTTCGATAGGCGACATCGCCCCAAATGTACATCCCCGAAAGTCGTCCTTTCCCGGCCTCGATTTCCGCTTTTGCCAGGGAGAATAGAAATTCCCCGATGCGATCTACAAAGTCGATGAGCAGTTCGGTTTCACTCGCCATCCAGATCAACGCATTCTCTGTGCCGATGATTCGCCAGAGAAATTCAAACGGTTCGCAGATGGAACCGAACACAGCGAAATCTTCCAGAAACGGCTCAAGGCGGTCTTTCCAGGACGGAATGTCGCGGACCAGCGTGTCTCCGACACAGTTAATCTGATCGTCCCCGCCTTGGAAAAATCTGCGCGAATCTGCCGGATCGTCGAACTCGAACCGGGCCATGTCACCGGGTTCTTTGATGGAAAAGTCCTCAAACATGGGCATGGGGACAATCCCGCGACGACGAATGGTTGCGCCGAATCCCGTTTGAATGACAATGTCTTCACCCGTCTGCTCGATGATTTTGAACGGCTGGATTTTCGGGTCCATGTTCGGATTGATGACCACATAGTCCAGATCGAACTCGCGATAGGGATCGAATCCCTCTCCCCATTTTTCTTTACAGCGGTTGAGGAATTGGGTCCAGAAGAATTCCCCGGCGGGGACACGATCTCCTTCTTTATGAGACAAGGCATGACGCATTCGTCGGATCTTTTCGTGGGCCTTTCCCATCACAGAAACTCCTCAGACACTGTGGTTTTGCCGCAAGTGTAAACCCGTCGACGTCGAAACGCAAGCATTTTCAAATATTCATCGGGCGGGACATTCAAAACTTCGCGGCGGGTGTCGAACATGATATTGTTTCTGCGAAGTCGCGAAGGAATTTCACAGTTGGGAGGTGTGATCGGCAAGGATGTACAAGGCGATATGGGCGGTCATTCTGTGTGGCATTGCTACCCAGATTCCACAGGCGCAGCCGGGACCGGTGATTGAGAACGCCACAGGGCGGGTCCTGACCGGCCTGGAGGTTCTGCTGACAGAGCGCCTGGAGATGATTAAGGGGAAACGGATTGCGGTCGTGTGCAATCACACAAGCCGGAATGCAGAGAGGCAGCATCTGGTTTCGCTGCTGTTGCCTCATGCAAGCATAACCGCGATTCTCGGACCGGAACATGGATTTTCAGGGGATCATCCGGCGGGTGAATTGTTTCCTGACCCGAGTGAGCAATTCGAAGGATTTCCCGTTTTCAGTCTCTACGGAGAGTTTCGGTCGCCGACCCGGGAGATGCTCAAAGCGGCGGAGATGGTTGTGTTCGATATACAGGATATCGGAACGCGGTTTTATACATACATTTCTACTTTGTATCTTACGATGCAGTCATGTGCGCGAAACGGAATACCCCTGCTGGTTTTGGACCGACCCAACCCAATTACGGGTGAGGTCGTCGAGGGACCTGTGGCGCATCCCGGTTCATTGAGTTTTGTCGGAATCGCACCGATCTGTATCCGGCATGGAATGACCGTGGGAGAATTAGCCTTGCTGTTTAATTCCGGCTATTTTCTGGCACATCGAATCGGAGCGCATGTACAAGTAATTCCAATGAAGGGCTGGTCCCGAACTCTCTGGTATGACCGGACAGGACTGCCGTGGATCCCCCCTTCGCCCAACATGCCGACTTGCGATACGGCATCCGTGTACCCCGGAACAGGCCTTTTCGAGGGCACAAATATCTCCGAAGGGCGGGGCACGGAACGACCATTTGAGGTAGTCGGTACGCCCTGGATCGACGGTGCGAAATGGGCGGACATGCTGAATCGGTTCCAGTTACCCGGCGTGGTGTTCTCCGCCACGACATTCACCCCGATCCATCTTCCCGAAAAAGCGCCGAATCCGAAATACAGGGATCAATTGTGTAACGGCGTTCAGGTCTCCATTACAGATCGAAAATCCTTCCAGGCGGTTTCTGCCGGAGTAGCCATGCTCTGGAGCGCAAAAGAACTGTGCCCCGATCGGTTCGAATGCACAAAATACCTGGATTTCCTCTGGGGAAGCGAACGTCTTCGAGAACAATTGAAAGACCGGACCGACTGGCGTCAGATCCTGTCGGAGGTACAGATTGAAAAAGCGGATTTCTTTTCTGTGCGAAACACCTCGCTACTGTATCGCTGATCAGCGCGGTATTTCACGAATGTAGATATTCTTGAAATACAGCGTGTTTCCGTGATTCTGTAATTCGATCTGGCCGGTCGGATAAATCGGCTTATCGCGCTCCCAGTAATTTTCCATCACGACGTGATCGACGACGAGTTTATCATTCAGATATACGGTCACTGTTTCACCGACCATGATAATGCGGAAAGTATTCCATTCGCCGATGGGATTATCCGCCTGACAGAGGGGCTTCGAGGGGTGGATTTGGTTGTTGTAAATACCGCCTGAACCGATGTGTTCACGGGCCGGGTCCCAGATCTGGACTTGGGGTGAGCCACGAAGATAGATGCCGCTGTCGCCGTTTTCCTTGATTTTCCAATCCACCAGAAGCTCAAAATCCCCATAGTCTTTCGCGGTGCAAAGGTTGTCGCCCTTGCCGTCGAACACCAGCACGCCGTCCTCAACATTCCAGTGAGCGCGCATTTTCTCATCGGCCTCTTTTTGCGCCTGGGCCAGTTCCCGCGGGGTCATCTTCGCGCGTTTCACCGGATCGGCCACCAGGCCCTTCCAGCCGGTCAGGTCCTTTCCATTGAACAGCGCCGTAAATCCCTTCGGTGGTTTGTTATCTTTTTTGCACCAGGGACAATGGGAACAGGCCGCAGTGAAAACGAGGAGGATCGAAAGCCAGGTGATTGGGGGATTCTTCATTGTTCACGACTCCATTGTGTGAATTTCTGACGAATCGAATTCTATCGCCTGGGGTTCTTATTTGTCCAGGATCTTCCTCGCGGTTTCATCGTATCCGTGCTATGCTTCGCCGGTCGATGGCCCGCATTTAAGGCCACATATCCTCTCAACCACGGAGGGCAACGCCATGCGAACAGCGAACTATCTGATTGTTTTGTCGACGTGTTTCTGCTTGACTGCTGTAGCCCAGGAGCCGATTCGTGTACTGATCGTAACCGGCTGCGACTATCCGGGACACCATTGGCGGGAAACAACACCGGAGGTGCGCCGGGCACTGGAGGAGAACCCGCGCTTCCAGGTGTTTGTCTGCGAAGACCCGGAGATCATGGCCACTTCCATTCACGAGCGGTACGACGTAATGGTGCTTCATTACTGCAATTGGGAACAGCCGATGCCCCGGCAGGCCGTGCTGGACGGATTTGCAAATTCGGTTCGGCAAGGGCTTGGCGTGGTCGCGCTTCATTTCGCTTGCGGCGCGTTCCCGGAGTGGCCGGAATATGTTCACATTATCGGTCGTGTCTGGGATCGGGACAAGACACATGATCCCCTTGGCGCTTTTACCGTCCATGTTGCGGATACCAATCACCCCATTCCACGTGGAATGAGCGATTTTGAGGTAACGGACGAACTCTATTTTTGCCTGAAAGGGACGCCGGAGATTCAGATATTATTAACGGCACATTCAAAAGTGACCGACCGGGACGAAGCAATGGGATTTGTACTTCAGTATGGGAAAGGGCGGGTGTTCCACACACCATTGGGTCACGATGTGCGGACCTTTTCAACACCGGCTGTCCGGGATCTCCTGCGGCGCGCGTGCGAATGGGCGGCCACCGGCGAGGTGACTGCGGCGCCCGCGACCTCCCCGTCCGATGCGAATAAATAGATTTCCCTGAAACACCGTCTCAATTCCATTGTTTAGAAAGAACGGGCAATGACCGGAACCCTCAGCGTCCTTGATCTTGTAATCATCGGAGTGTATTTCGCCGCCGTGTTGGGCGTGGGCCTCTATTTTTCGCGTCGGGAGCGCACCAGCACAGAGTACTTTCTGGCGGGCCGCCAAGTCGCCTGGTGGGCCATCGGAGCATCCCTGTTTGCGTCGAATATCTCCAGCGAGCATTTTATCGGACTGGCCGGGTCCGGCGCGGCTGGCGGATTTGCGGTCGGGAATTTTGAATGGCTGGCCTGTTTTTGTTGTCTGACCTTGGGCTGGCTGTTTGTGCCGTTTTATCTTCGATCCGGCGTGTTCACCATGCCGGAGTTTCTGGAAAGGCGGTACGGTCCCGCCTCGCGGTGGTATCTGACGATCGTTTCGATTATCAGCTACGTACTCACAAAAATCTCCGTTACACTGGTCGCGGGCAGCCTCTTGCTGGAGGAAGTCGTCGGGTGGGATTTCATAACCTCCTCGATTGTGCTGGTCGTATCCACCGGCGTGTATACGATCGCGGGCGGCCTCTCCGCTGTGATTTACACGGAGGTAGTTCAGACCATCGTACTCACCGGCGGCGCAACGCTGCTTACCGTGATGGGTCTGCGGGAGGTCGGGGGCTGGTCGGCATTGACCGCGAAATTGGACCCCAGCTATTTCAGCATGTTCCGGCCCATGGACCATCCCGATTTTCCCTGGACCGGTATTGTATTCGGCGCTCCCATTCTGGGAATCTGGTACTGGTGCACGGATCAGTTTATCGTTCAACGTGTACTGAGCGCAAAGAATGAGCCGAATGCGCGAAGCGGCGCGATCTGCGCCGGATTTTTGAAAATCCTTCCGGTATTCATCATGGTTTTGCCGGGGCTGGTCGCGGCCGCATTATATGCGGATGTGAACGGGGACAATGCCTATCCGGCAATTGTTTCCCGGTTGCTGCCGTCCGGACTCAAGGGAATTGTCATTGCGGGGCTTCTTGCGGCGATCATGTCTTCTCTTGCCTCCGTATTCAACTCCTGTTCCTCGCTGATCACCATGGACATTTACAAAAAACTAAGAGAGAACCCGACCGAGCGAGAATTAGTACTGGTGGGGCGGATTTCCACCGGTGTGCTGGTTGTTCTCGGAATTGTGTGGGTCCCGTATATTAAAGAAATCAGTTCACAGCTGTTTGTTTACCTGCAAAGTGTGTCCGCCTACATCAGCCCGCCGATTACAGCCTGCTTCCTATTCGGCGTATTGTCCGGACGATTAAATGCCGCCGGCGCGATCGTCTCTCTTCTCACAGGATTCATCCTGGGTGCGGCGCGTCTAATCCTGGAACTGTTACACAAGAACGGGATGGAACTGTCCGGTCCGCCCGAATGGCTTGCCACAGTTAATTTTCTGCATTTCGCGGTTCTGCTATTTGCTGTGTCGACCGTGGTGCTTTTTCTGGTCAGCGCCCTCACACAGGAACCGTCTCGTGAGAAGATTCGTGGATTGACCTTCCGGACGCTGGAAGCAGGCACAACGGTCAAGCGGGCGGAGGCTGCTTCACCGGAGAGTCAATATAGATGGGATCGACTGAATCTCCTATTTTCGGTTGTTCTGGTCCTGATTTTGATTACTCTATGGTACATTTTCCGTTGAGAGATCATGCTGCATCGCCCGGGGAGAATAGAATGCCCGACCAAATCGCCGGGGTGGAAAGAGACCTCGCCATGAACGGAATCCCACCCCTCATGCTGTCGCCGTGCGTATTCGTTTTACTGTCCGTTATCCCGGTCGATCGAGGAATCGCTTTGTTTCGGCTCTTTCGTTTCAGCAGCCGTTTTTCTGTCATTCAATAACTTGAACAGCCACCAGAGATCGCGAATGCCGAACGGGATAATCAAAAGGACCGTGAGGTAAAATATGCCCAGACTGAGGAAAAACGTTACTGTCCAAAAGATAATCCAATACTTCACAGCTGATTCTCCTGTAACTCGGATTGTTTTCGGTCCGGAAAAAAAAGGGAAACGACAATGAATAACAGGGCACAGAGGGCGTAATTCCCCAAGCCGAGCAGTTCAGTGGACAGCCAGGGAACGATTCGTTGAATCGGTTCGAGAAATACACCGGCGATCGAGAGAAGCCCTGCGCCGAGGGCTGCCAGCGCCCCTGCCTTCGACGCGCGTTTCCAATAGATTCCGCCGATGAGAATCGTTGCGGAACCGCTCAAATAGATATTTCCGGTAACCGCCATGTAGGTCCACACACTGTCGGGGAGTTTGTACCAGATTCCCCATACCAGGAGAAAAATCGCGATCCAGGTAATATTAAAGCGTGTAATAAGGATCTGGGCTTTATCGGACAACGGGCGCCGTCGAAGCGGTCCGATGACATCTCGGACAATGACCGATGACCAGCAAAGAAAATAACTGCTGTGTGTAGACATGAAGGCAGCCATCATGCCGGCGGTCAACACTCCCAAAAGACCCACAGGCACAATCTTACCCATAAATAACGGCATGGCCTGCTCCGCATGAACAGGGGTCCCCGAAAGCCCATCCGGAAAAAAGTATCGTGCCATTTCCTCATGCTGTGAATAAAAACAGAAAGCGGCAATGGCCCAGAAGGCCGGAATGCCCGTACGGGCCAGAGCCGACGGGGCCGAGTAAAGGAACGTGCGTTTTGTAGTCTTCTCGTCCTTTGTGGTCAGCGCACGGCTTGCCTCCGGCCCCCAACAGACCGTTGCTCCCACGGTTACCACCGCCATCCAGGCCATGTAAAGCCAACCATACGAATCGGGGTGAAATGGGTTGAATGCCATTTCCCCCCGATGCTCGCTCAACGCAGTAATGATCCGGGTCCATCCCAAATCCGGGTGTGTCAGGCAGAAAAGCATTCCCACTCCCATCCCAATCCCCAGGATGAAAAACTGAATAAAATCGGTAACGATCACGGATACCATCCCCCCCATGGCAGTGTAAATCAGCACCAGCACAATCATCAGCGAAGTTACCCAGTTTACCATTTCCGCGTTGCCGGTTGCCCCAAGCCCTGTGGCATAGGTGATAAAGGTCGCTCCCATTTTCGGGAAAAGCCCCATATTTAGAATCCCCGCCAGGGCGCAAATCGCCCCGGCAACAACCCTGGTCTGTTTATCGAAACGTTTCTCAAAAAATTCCGGGATGGTCAACAGCTGAAGAGATCGCAACGGGCGAACCACAAAGCCCGTGATGCCGACAAAAAGCCCTACGGGTACACAAAGAAGCCCGATCATCATATACGAAAATCCCTTGCGGAACGATTCAATTGAGGCGTACATGATGGTCACCAGGCACAGGCCGGTGGCGATATAATTTGCGATATTCAACGCTGTGCCGGATCCCCGTCCGCCCACCATGTAATCGGAAACATTGCTGATATACCGATGGGCCAATATACCGGCCAGGGCTACACCCACCAGGTACATCGCAACAATGAGCCAGTCCTGTATGCTGAAATTGGTCAGAAAGAATTCATTCATCTATCGACTCTCCGTGTCGGGGCAACATTTATTCGATACGATAGCACAATTGACCGGCAGATTGACTGTTCGTCTCGGTCAAAACATGAGATTGTTCTTTCCGGTCGGCAGCCTGTGGATGCGGGATGTGGCTTCACCGCCTGGTTCCGACTTCGCTTCGATTTTTCGCGATATCCCGGCACAGGCTGTTGCCTCTGCCGCCGCCCGCGATCACACCGATACGGATGCGGTCGTCGGCAGCAAAAACGCCTGCCGCCGCAATCAAGAGGGTTCGGTGATGGGTGTTTTCCGGAATCATGATGTCATCCTTTCCGTTGCCGGCAAGAAACTCAAAATATCGGGAACTATCATGCCGACCGGTTTCATATTGGGCGAATCCTATGATACTATTTGCAGATTGTGTATGGTGGCGACTTCGGATTGGGTTCGCCATTCCGTGATTACAATTGACAGGACATATATTCCAGGAGATTCCGCAATGAGAAACGTTCTGCTCCTCTCTCTCGCTATTCCGTGCCTCACCCCTCCCATAACGGCCTCTGCGCAGAAATACGAGGCCCACTGGGAATCCATCGACAGCCGTCCGACACCGCCCTGGTTTGACGATGCCAAGTTCGGGATTTTTATCCACTGGGGTGTCTATTCCGTGCCCGCGTGGAGCGCGAAGGGACGATATGCGGAATGGTATTGGCATGACATGAGCCACTCAAAAGAGACGGCGGAATTTCATGCGCGCGTGTACGGCAAGGATTTTCAATACCAGGACTTTGCGTCTCAGTTCAAGGCGGAGCTCTATGATCCGGCGCAGTGGGCCGCAATTTTCCGGAAATCCGGCGCTAAATATATTGTACTGACATCGAAACATCACGACGGATATTGCCTCTGGCCGAGCGCCGAAAGTTGGAACTGGAACAGCGTGGATACCGGCCCGCATCGGGACCTGGCAGGGGACCTGGTAAAAGCCGTGCGGGAGGAAGGTCTCCGCATGGGATTCTATTATTCCCTCTATGAGTGGTATCACCCGCTTTACAAGCAGGATCTTCCGCGCTATGTCGATCAACACATGCTTCCGCAAGTAAAGGATCTCGTGGAACGTTACCAACCGGACATTCTCTGGGGAGACGGTGAGTGGGAACATCCCAGCGAGGTTTGGCGAAGCACCGAACTTCTTGCATGGCTGTTTAACGAGTCGCCTTGCCGGGAATATGTAGCCGTCAACGACCGCTGGGGGAAAGAGGCACGCGGAGTACATGGCGGCTACTACACGACAGAATACTCCAAGGTCTATAGCGATGAAACGGTTACCGGCTACCATCACAGCTGGGAAGAATGCCGGGGGATGGGGGCCTCGTTCGGCTTGAATCGGAATGAGGATTTTGCGGAGTACAAAAGCGCAACTGAATTGATTCACATATTGATCCAAACAGTATGTAACGGCGGGAACCTCTTACTCGATATCGGGCCGACCGGGGACGGCCGCATTCCGGTAATTATGGAAGAACGTCTGATCCAGATCGGGGAATGGCTCGCGGTCAATGGAGAGGCCATTTACGGAACCCGACGATGGCGTGTAACAAGCGAAGGCGAATCGGTCCGCTACACGCAAAAAGGGGACACGGTTTACGCAATCTGTCTGAAATGGCCCGGAAAATCGCTGGTCCTGGAGACTCCGAATTTCAATAAGAATACCACAGTCTCCCTGCTGGGATATTCGCAAAACTTATCGTGGACCGATGAGAACGGGAAGATGAAAATCGAGGTTCCTTCCCTGTCGGTGGAGGAAGTTCCCTGTCTTCATGCCTGCACATTTCGGCTGAATGGGGTGAAATAACTCCGTCCGTGTTTCCCGGACGGTGGACAACTGCGTGAAGAAATATGCGGATCGGATTCGCCTGATTCCGTTTCCCAAGTATAGTCCCGGGCGGCGGTTATTTCGTTTTTTGGGGTGTCGAACCTGCCGTCTGATCTTTTTCGGCGATGGCGTTTTCCACGCTATCGAACAGCGGGACCATGGGCACAATCCGAAACGCGGCAAGTGATTTCACAATAGCCGCATCATTGGCCACCAGGCGGAGTGTCCGGCCTTCGGGGTGGACCGTGTTATAGGTCGCCAGCAGCGTCCCCAGGCAGTGACTGTTGATCGCAGTGCATTTCAGCACCACGACGAGGATTTTCCATGGCCCGGCGGCGGAGGTTTTCATCTCTCGTGCGAATTCAAGCGAATCGCGCATCCCGATTTCCTCTTCCAGGAGAATGATCCGGGTATTGCCTTTTTCCGAAGTGTGGGTCGCCATCAGATCCCGATATCCTTTCAATGATATTGCATAATGAACAATCCTATCATGCCGGACCGGGAATTCCGACCCCTCTGCCACCATGCGGACCCAAGCTCATTCGGTTGTCCACAGTCTGCGAAAGATAAACAGGGTGGCTGTCCACTACCAGATAGACTTTCAGCGCAACGGAATGCAGCGCCCGCATAGAAAGCCGACAAGCATATCGCAGGTAACACCGCATCAGTGTGACAGTGAAAAAGGAGGTGCGCAACAGGCTTCTTTGGCCCTCGCATGAGTATTTGCGGTAATCGATTCATCGGACAAAAACAGGGAGTACAAGAAATGGAAGAAGTATTCAAGAAAGATTCACCGGCTTGGGATATCTTGACGAGCCTGTGGGAAAGAAAGAAAATAATGTTTCTTATTATAGTGGTCCTTGTACAATCCTGACAGAAGAGGCAAGGACCGGGGGGAGGTGAGACACTTATACTGATACTCGCGGAGAATTATTGTGTGAATCGGCTTTCCGCGGCCAAGACGCTAACGCACAAGGTGAAGAAGGCTATGCCAAGTTATGTTATTGTAGAAAAGTGCGATGGCTGCAAAGGACTGGACAAGACAGCGTGTCGGCATATCTGTCCGAACGACCTGATGGTTCTGGACAAGTCCTGTATGAAGGCTTACAACAGTGAGCCGGAGATGTGCTGGGAATGCTACAATTGCGTGAAGATGTGTCCGAAGCGGGCGATCGAAGTCCGGGGGTATGCGGATTTTGTCCCGATGGGCGCCGTGGTGACCCCGATGCGGAACGCAGATTCCATTTTATGGACCGTGAAGTTCCGCAACGGCCACGTGAAGCGGTTCAAGTTCCCGACCCGCACAACAGCGGAAGGTTCTGCGGTTCCGGACGGCGGATTCGGTACAGGATCGGATGATCTCACAAGCGCAACGCTTTTCACCGAACCGGCTTCGTTGGGACTCGCGGAAGTTGAGACGGTCAAAAGATAAGGAGGCGGTACTGTGGTCGATTTCGAAACCGTAGAAGTTACGACCGATCTGTTGATCGTCGGTGGGGGTATGTCTGCCTGTGGCGCCGCCGTGGAGGCGGCGTATTGGGCGAAGAAGAACGGCCTGAAAGTAACTCTGGTAGACAAAGCCGTGATGGAGCGCAGCGGCGCGGTGGCTATGGGGTTATCTGCAATCAATCAATACATCGGACTGCGGGATGGGCAAAACACGGTCTGGGATTATGTCGATTACGTCCGGAAGGATCTGATGGGCATTACTCGTGAGGACCTTGTGTTTAATGTTGCGCGTCACGTGGATTCATCGGTTCATCTATTCGAAAAATGGGGCCTTCCGATCTGGAAAGATAAAAAGGGAGCCTATATTCACGAGGGACGATGGCAGCTGATGATTAACGGTGAATCCTACAAGGTTATTGTAGCGGAAGCGGCCAGGAATGCTCTCGGAATGGAGAATATTTACGAGAGAGTATTCATTGTAGAACCGTTAATGGATGGGGATCGGGTCGCCGGCGCTGTCGGATTCAGTGTGCGCGAGAACAAGTTTTACGTATTCAAGGCCAAGGCGGTTGTTGTTGCCATGGGCGGGGCGGTGCATATCTTCCGGCCCCGGTCTATCGGTGAGGGCCTTGGACGAGCCTGGTATCCGCCGTGGAATTCCGGTTCCAGCGCCTATTTCACCCTGAGGGCGGGCGCAGAAATGACATGCCAGGAAGTGCGTTTTATCCCGGTCCGATTCAAAGACGGCTACGGACCGGTCGGAGCGTGGTTTCTTTTGTTCAAATCGCGTGCAACCAACGCCATGGGCGGCGACTACGTGGTCGAACACAAGGACGAGCTCCAAAAGTGGGGTGAGTACGGCAGCGTCAAGCCGATTCCGACTAACCTTCGCAACCGGCTTGTCATGCTGGATGTCATGCAAGGTAAAGGTCCCATCTCCATGAGAACGGAGGAGGCCATCCGGAGGATTGCTTCGGCGGAATCGGACGGGAGAGCCGCGCAGAAGAAGTGGAAGGCTCTCGAATCCGAAGCCTGGGAGGATTTCCTGGACATGACGATTTCCCAGGCGATTTTGTGGGCCGCTACCAATGTACAGCCCGAAGAGAAATCGTCGGAAATCGCTGCCGCGGAACCGTACTTTATCGGCTCACACTCCGGCGCCTCCGGAGCCTGGGTCAGCGGCCCAGAAGACGTTGCTCCCCCGGAATACCGGTGGGGTTATGTCAACATGGCTACCGTCAAGGGGATTTTCTGTGCGGGCGATGCCTCCGGCGCATCCAGCCACAAGTTCTCCTCCGGCTCTCATGCTGAAGGAAGAATTGCAGGGAAGTCTGCCGTTCGCTACATTGTAGAGAATCCACAGCAGCCGAAAGTCGATATGGCGCAGGTCGCGAAGCTGAAGGAGACGATATTGAGGCCCCTCGATCTCTACCGGCAACATAAGAACGAAACCAGCGATCCGGAAATCAACCCGAATTATATTAAACCCAAAATGTTCATGTTCCGTCTCCAGAAGATCATGGACGAATATGCGGGCGGTGTCTCGGCGCAGTTCACCACAAACGAGTCCCTGCTCAAGAAAGGATTGGAACTTCTGGCATATCTCAAAGAAGACTCGGCTAATCTTGCGGCAAAAGACCTGCACGAGCTCCTGCGTTGCTGGGAGAATGTGCAGCGCATGTGGCAGGCGGAGGCTCATGTACGTGCTGTCCTGTTCCGCGAAGAAACCCGTTGGCCGGGATATTATTTCCGTGCGGATAAACCGGCGCTCGATGAGCAGAATTGGAAATGTTTCGTAAACTGCCGCGTCGATCCGAACACCGGGGAGTGGGAGATGATGAAACGGGATATCATCCCCCTCAGGTTGTAACACTTCGCTTGATTGCGCGGTTTTCCGGGCGCTTTATCGACGCCCAGAGGAATTTACCTATCCACATCAGCGCGGATGTGGTTCTTGTATTTCCCCTATTCCAAGTTTGCTCATTTGATATCCGGGACCATCGCGATCAGTCACGCCAGGGTCGGTGACCTGGATTTCTGAAGATTCCTCGTCCAAGGCGGTGTGGGAGGGCGGGAGAATCCTTGCCGGGCTGGTTCCTGAACTTTTCAATCGGCTGAGTTTTCGACAAGATCAAGAGCCGGCCCTTCCGCTCGTCGCCTGAGTTGACAATATTCCTGTCGGGTCACCTGTCGAGACATCGTATCGGTGATATACTTCAGAACGATCGGGTCGATGAATGCCCCTGGACTGTCCGGGGATTCGTCAGGAGGGGGAACGAAACTGGGTTCGATGGAGTCTTTAAATGCGTCCAACATTGCACATTGCTCCGTTTATTGTGCTTTTGTGTGTCGGTCTTTGTCTCGGCTGCTCCGGTGTGAGCAAGAAGGTTGGTGAGGTGGGCGGGAAGGCCGTTTCGCCGGTAACCAATGTCGTGAAAGGAACGACGAGTCGGGTCAAGGGGGTCGGATCCAATATGGCGGACGATACCCGTAAATACAGCACCCGGTTCTTCGGCATGGAGCAGAGCAACCTGACACAGAGTCAGAAACAGGCTATTGCAAATTACGAACGAAAAAAGCGCTACGAACAAAACCTGCGTCAGCGCGATTTGGACTCCCGTCTGGTTCCCGATATGGCAAAAGTGAATGTGATCAAGTAGCCTTGTCCCCGTGTTTCGGGGATCATGGGACAGACGGATATGCGGGATAATCGGATTTCGTGGACGTCACATCAGAACGGCAAGCAAGTCTGCGGGAATTGGCGCGACGGTTGGGGGTGCCCCATGTCGATCTCGGTTTGTTGCATGAGGCTCTCTGCCACAGCTCTTTCGCCAATGAGAATGCGAATTGCTCCACGTACGGCAACGAACGCCTGGAGTTTCTGGGAGATTCGGTTGTCGGCCTGGCAGTGACCGAAGCCCTCTACCTGGAATTCCCCGAAATGAGAGAAGGGGATCTCTCCAAGATCAAATCGATCATCGTATCCAAGCGCATTCTTTCCGAACGAACGGAGGAACTGGGACTTGGTGACTATCTTCTGCTCGGCAAAGGAGAAGAGCAAACCGGAGGCCGACGTCGGTTTTCGATCCTGGGGAATCTTTTCGAGAGTGTGGTGGGCGCAATTTATCTGTCGGAAGGGATTGAAACGGCGAAGCAGTTTGTGCTGAATCAGGTCGGTGAGGAGCTTCACCGCGCCGCTGTCGGGGAAAGCATCATCGACTATAAATCCGACTTGCAGGAACGGACACAGAAGGAATTCGGAGTCCTCCCGATCTACCGTCTGGTGCATTCGACCGGACCGGACCACGACCGCGAATTTGTTGTTCAGGTCTTGATTGGAGAGACCATCCTTTCTGAAGGGGCCGGAAAAAGCAAGAAAAAGGCCGAGAAGGCGGCAGCCCAAAACGCTTTGAAAAGGCTGGATTCCGATAGAACCAGGCCGGTTCCTGAACTTACGGAAGAGCCGACCTTTCGACAATCTCAAGAACCGGCCCCTGTCGGTATGCCGACAGTCCCCACGGAAACACCGCCACCGACGTGCCTGCCCCCAATTCATTTGTCCCAACCGAGAAGAGTCAGGCCGTTGACTGCCGTTCCCAGGGAAGGGCGGATTCTTGCTATCGACCTGGGAGAAAAGCGAATCGGCATTGCGCTCTCGGATGAACTTCGAACAATTGCTCAGCCCCTGGTCACCATGAAGAGCAACCGCGCCTCTGCGCTCGTGAAAGATGTGACCGAGTTGATACGAAAGCATGAGGTTTCTGCGGTTGTGGTGGGGCTGCCGCGCACACTGGATGGGCAGGAGAGAGAGTCTGCCGCCGCGGCCCGCAAGATCGCCGACCGACTGCAAAAAAGCCTTTCCATGCCTGTGATTCTTTGGGATGAGCGTCTCTCTACAGTCGGTTCCGAGCGTCATCTGATCGAATCCGGTGTCCGTCGCAGGGACCGCCGGGATGTGATCGACCAGTGCGCCGCAGCATGGATTCTCGAAGGCTACCTGGAATATCTCCGGCAGAATGACATCCCGTGAATGCTGAAACGGATCATGCACCCTCGCCGCAATCCTCTCCCAAGGGGAGAAGGGGCGATTTTTATCGGCAACCGGCGCTGGTCCTTGTCCTGATCACCGCCGTTTTTGTTGGTGTGTATCATTCCTCGCCGGTTCTTGTTGTTGCCTGGCGACTGAGGGAGTTCCTCGCGGGTGTGATTCCATTTGTGATCGGTTGGCCTCTGGGGTGGTTGATCCTTCGTCGAGAAGAATCCTTGACGAAGACGGAGCGAATCATTTTATCTCTCGGACTCGGACACGGGATTCTATTCGGATTCACCTTTCTGTTGCTGACCCTGCGCTTATTCTACGCCGAGTTGATTCCGGTTCTGGTCGGCCTGTCAATCCTGCTTACCTGGAAAATCTGGGTGGATCTTCTCCGCACCCTCTTTGCTGCCGGCGCTAAAAGTCACACAGAACTGCGGGAGAACAATCTCTGGATTTTTTTCCTGGTTCTCGCCGGGATTTTGGGGCTTGGGTGTTCCCTGCTCCCGCCGCTGAATTATGACGCCCTCGAATACCATTTGGCGGTTCCGGAGGTCTGGATTCGACACCATGGCTGGGTGGCATTCCCGCTGAACATTTATGCCTGGTTTCCCATGAATGTGGAGATTCTCTATTCGTGGGCGCTCATCTTGGGAGAGACTGCATCCGCCGTGGTGGTACATTTTCTTTTCGCAGTGGCCTGCACAGTAGGGATTCTTTGCATTGAGACCCGAAAAAGCGGGCTATTATCCTGTTGGCCGGCTGCGGTCCTGTTTGTGTCGAGCGGTCTCATTATTCGGCTCGCCATACAGGCGGATATCGACTTGGGTGTTTGTTTTTATGCCCTGCTCGCCCTGATGATGTTTCTTCGCTGGACGGAGAGCGCACGGCCCTCGGCAGTCATTCTGTCATCGGTTTTTGTGGGACTTGCGCTCGGCTGCAAATATATCGCGGTCATTTCCGTTTGGATTCCCATGCTGGTTCTGGTCTTGCGATTCGGGCCGTCCGGGCCGCGCCTGCGGGGCTTCTTGTGGATGGCATTCCTGCCGCTGTGTCTCCTTGCGCCCTGGCTGGTGAGAAATGTGTGCATGGTTGGCAATCCGGTGTTTCCCCTCCTGTATTCCTGGTTTGGTGGGGAGAATTGGACCGATGCTGCTGCCGCTTTCTTCCAGGCCGCGCATTCTCCCAAGGCTTTGGGACTATCAGGGCATTTGATCGAGCTGATTCGAGCGCCGCTGGATTTGACCATCCTGAATCTCACGGTTTTCTCTCCCCTGATATTGGCCGGTGCAGCGTTGGCTTTGATCCGTCGGAACGGCAATCGTGACCTGTGTATTCTGTGGATTTATTCCCTGGTGGCTTTCGCATTCTGGTTTGTTTTTACACAGCGCAATCATCGATTTCTTGTGACCGTCGCCCCGCCGCTGGCTCTGATTGCTGCCTGGGGTATCGCACCCGAAGTTCGAATCCAGAAAACCGTCCGATGGGCCGTGGTTTTCGTGGCATCCTATTCTCTTTACCTGCTGTTGATGACTCTCTCCCTGGATGGAGGTCTGAAATATCTTGTGCTGGGGGAAACGGAGGACCAGTATTACGAGCGGCTTCTGCCGCATACGCGAGCCATTCGTTTCCTGAACGAGACGGCGCAACAGCGGCCTGTGCGGACAATGTTTGTCGGAGAGGCACAGGCGTACGGGCTACGCTGTGAGGCCATTGTGCCCGTTGTGTTCAATGTGCATCCCTGGATTCCACATGATCCGTTCGGCAACGCCATCTCGCAGACAACCGAACAGGCGTTGCACCGACTTTGGGAACTGGGGGTGACGCATATTCTGTTCAATCAGTCGGAAATGAATCGTCTCATGCGGGGATTTCTGCCACTGGGCTGGCCGGATGGCCGCGAGCTGGCACGACTGGTTCCTCTGATGGAAAAAGATTTTCTTAAACAGGTTTTCGAGACCGAAAACGGGATCATTCGGGTTCTGGAGGTTCCGCCACCTCCAGCGGACAAGAAAGCCGATGCGCCTTCCTGACAGCGATTTAAGAAGGCGGAGTGAAAAATAAATCGGGAGAATGGAGCACATGGGATTCGAACCCACGACCTCTGCCTTGCGAAAGCAGCGCTCTCCCAGCTGAGCTAGTGCCCCGGAAAAATGGAACATGCGGTTCAGGAACGAGGCAAGTTCCGCATTCCACATACAACATACCGCGCCGCCTTTTCTTGTCAATCCAGGCTTGGAAAACGGCTTTTGGCCTTGGGCCGAAAGACTTCCTGAATTTCAAAGAACTCATCCCCGAACCGCAGAGAATAGCTGGCCTTCAAACGACGGCACAGGTTTACTACAGTCTCGAAGGTATGTTTTCACAAAGTTCAGTTTTAACATCCTTTTTGAATTCACGCATGGCGAACGCGAGATTTTTTCTTGTTATCGGCTTCCTCGTTCCTTTCTCCACGACTGTCGTGTGGGGCGCGGAGATCCTTTTCGAGGAGGGTCCCAGCCGGATTGTCGGCGGCGATTGGGCCGCGCGCATGGCCCGGCAGATTTCTGGTGAACCGCGACCGACCGACATTTCCGACACGCTGATTCGGGAAATGATCTCTGCCGCCACTCTCGACTTTCTTTTGCCCCACACCGGCAGTCTTGCCCAGGCAATCCGGCGGTATGGCTGGGCGCAGTTCGAACAGGAACCCGAACAGGTTCCCACGGCGCAGAAAGTCCGTTTCTTTGTCGATTCCGCGACTCCCTCGGTTCTATGCCTGGAGCATCCGGGCAATACTAATGTTGTCGACATCCGGGCAACGGCGGATATTCGGAGCGGGAAGGTTCAAGTGGAACGATTCCCGATCGTCGGTAACGAAGACCGGACAGTCTATGCGAGTTTTCTCTCTGTTGAGAATATGGTCCTGTACCAGGAGCATTTTCAACGCCGGTTCTTTGAGGAAATGCTGGATTTGAACCGGCCCGGCCTGGAACGTGTCCGCGATGCATACCGCGCAAATAAGAAAACCCTTGCGGTCTACGAACTCTCCGAGTACTTTCGGAATAAAACTACCCCGGCGGCGCTCATCCGAAAACCCACCGCCACTCCCCAGTCGGCTACAACGGAAACCGCCGAGGCGATTTGCCGCCATGAATTCAATATCCAGGGAACTTTGTATCAATTTGGAGCGCAAATTGACTGGTCCTGTTATCATACCGTACCGGCAGAATGGCTCTGGTCTTTAAATAACTTGACACACCTGATTGTATTACTGAACGGCTACCTGGACACCTCGAATGAAAAATATGCGGCCGAGTTTGTTGCTCAGATTACGGATTGGATTATCCGGAATCCCGCTCCTCCGTACACATTAACGCGAGTAGCCGCCTGGCGGAACCTGGAGGCGGGGAATCGCGGTGTCAATGCGCTTCCGATCACCTTCTATGGATTCCTGTGTTCCGATGCGTTTACACCTCAAGTTATCCAGCTGATGCTCGGATCGATTTGGAGCCATGGGGACTATATCCTGAAATATCCCGCCGGATGGCGCCGTCCCAGCAACTGGAGCGTAGTCGATTCCACGGGCCTTGCGGCAATAGCCGTGTATTTCCCCGAATTCCGCGACGCGGAACAGTGGAAACGGGCCGGGTACGAACGTCTGGCGAAACAATTGCAAATGCAGGTTTACCCCGATGGAGCGCAGTGGGAACTCGCTCCCTCGTACCATCTCTATTGCCTTGACCGATTTCACCGTGCCTATGATCTGGCCCTCGAAACCGGCGTGCCGATTCCGGGCGATTTCGGTAAACGTCTCCAGTCCATGTACGACTACCTGATGTGGATCTGCAAACCCGACGGCACGGTCCCGGCTTTCAGCGACTCCACAAGCCCGTCTGTTCTAGCCGTACTCCAGCAAGGCGCGGAGCGATTCAATCGTCCGGATTTCCGATATGTCGCCACAAGCGGCAAGGATGGGACACCTCCCGCGGAAACGTCGCACTATCTACCGTATGCCGGAAATGCCGTCATGCGAAGCGGATGGGATGAAGAGGCCCTGTACCTTTGCTTCGATGGCGGCCCTCTCGGCACAAATCACCAGCATGACGATAAACTCTCATTCGAACTCTCTGCTTACGGAAAGAATTTCATTATCGATCCTGGACCGTACCGGTATGTCTTGAACTCCTGGCGTTCGTATGCCGTCAGTACACAAGCTCACTCTACGGTTATGATCGACGGCTTCGGTCAGAACCGCCTTTATTTTTCCACAGAGCATGAGGCCCCACAAAATCCGACACCTGTCTGGCAATCGAATGATCTATTTGACTATACAATGGCAAGTTATGACTGCGGATACGGGGTAGATTCAATACCGGTCATCCACAAACGTCATATCTTCTTCAAAAAGAATGAGTATTGGATTCTTCTGGATGAGATTGTGGGCGAAGGAAAGCGCCGCATGGAATCTCTATTTCATTTCGGCCCGGAATTCGAGCTGAAGAGACGGGATAATCTTTCCGTATATACACAACAGGAAACGGGACCGAATTGTGCGGTTATTCCGGCAAACACCCCCGGTCTGGAGGTTTCGATTATCAAAGGCAGGGAAACACCGTCCATACAGGGATGGTATCTTCCCAGCGAAGAAGGCCGGAAGCCCGCACCCGTGGCCTGTTATGAGTTTACCGGAAATGTTCCTGCGGTTTTTGCTTACCTCTTGTTGCCGTATCGGGATTCGTTCCCCTCCGACTCTCGGCTCGTATTGGATCAAGACAATGATGGTACTGCAACTCTGGCCGTCCACATTCCCCCAAAGCAGGTGGATCGTATTCAAATTGATCTCAAGAATCATTCCGCCGAATGGCCGACAACATCCGACAGAGACTGACGGACAACGCATTTTGAGGAGAAACGCTTATGCGAGATCATTTACTATTCAGAACAGTGAATTGGCTATTCGGAAACATACCGGCTGACCGGTTCCTTCGGATCCTTCTTTCCTTCTCATGTTTCTGCGTGGGTATGGGATGCGGGAAAGCGCAGCAGTCCTACGATCCGAAAAAGGATCCCCTGGTGAATGTTTCTTCGCTCATGGAACCGGAGCCGGAAGACAAAAGCCGGATCGATACGAACGATACGCTTTATATCAACCTCGATGGAAGCCCGCAGAATCTGAATCCGATTTTCGCCTCCTCAATGTATGAATTCATGGTTGCCGAGCAGCTATTCGGCGGCCCGTTTACTTTTGACCGCAATATGGAATGGAAAACGGATCCTGACTGGGTTGCAGACTACCAGGAAGCCGAAGATCATCTCTCAGCAGTACTTAAGTTGAAACCGGGGCTTAAGTGGCATGACGGCGCACCAATTACCGCGCACGATATTGTTTATTCGTGGAAAGCAATTATTGACGACCGCGTTCCCTGCCCGGCGGTTAAAACCGGGACGATCGACATTATTGACTGTATCGCCCTGGATGACTTGACCGTTCGCTATGTCCACAAGGCCGCGGTCTCCACAACAAAGTGGAATGTCAGCTTTCCGATTATCCCAAAACACCTGTATGAAACACAACAGGAACAGTACCCTGACCTGAAAACGGGAGACTATTATTCGCAGCTGAATCGCAACCCGGTCGGCTCCGGCCCTTACATTATCGAAGAATGGATCCCGAATGATCGAATCACACTTCGTCGCTGGGAGGAATATCCAGGGGACAAACCGAACTATGCTACACTTATTTTTCGCCTCATTCCGGATGAAAACGCAAGGTTGTTGACATTTGAAAAGGGCGACCTCGACTGTATTGTTCTCAGTGGAGAGCAGTTTGCAAAGCAGACCAATTCGCCGCGCTTTTCCCAGACCGGCTATAAACTCGCTTCCCCCGAATGGGCCTTCGGCTATATCGGCTGGAACATGGACGGAAGTAACCCGTTTTTCACCGATCGCCGGGTTCGAACGGCGATGGCGCATTCGCTGAATGTTCCGCTGATTATTGAGAAAGTGTACTACAATCTCGCTGAGCCTTGTCTCGGGATTTATCACCCGGATTCCTGGATGTTTTGTCCGGATATTCAACCGATTCCGTTTGATTTGAACCGGGCGGCGGCCCTGTTGGATGAGGCGGGATGGGTAGTCGATCCGCAGGACGGATGGCGCTACAAAACAGTCGACGGAAACCGCGTCAAGTTTGAGTTCACTTTACAGATCCCGCAGGGCGCGGCGGCATCCTTAAAACTCGCGAACTTCTTCCAGGAGGACCTTCGCAGCATTGGTGTGGACATGAAAACACGGACGATTGAGTGGGCAACTTTCATGGAAATGAGCCGAAAGCACGAATTTCAGGCGAACATCGCCGCCTGGGGGACCGGTACGGACCCGGATACGGGATGGAATCTCTGGCGGACAGAAGAGTATGAGACCGGCCGAAACTACGGCGGTTACTCGAATCCTCGTGTAGATGAGCTGTTTGAACTTGGGAGAAAAGAATTCGATTTCGAGAAACGAAAACAGATTTACCGGGAGATCCACAAAATTATTTACGAGGATCAACCGTATACCTTTATTACGTATCGACAGAGCCTGTACGGGATTCAGAAGCGGATCCACGGAATTCAGACCAGCCCGCGCGGAATATTCAATTTCGACCCGTCCATCCATGCCTGGTGGACGAGGGCGGGGGAGGGCCGCCAGACGATGCGGGCACAATAACAGGTAGACATCCGGGGAACGGAGAAACATGCTGTCCTATACTCTTCATCGAATCATTCTTGCCATCCCGACGCTGCTGGGAATTACGCTGGTGACATTTTTTATCATCAACCTCGCTCCCGGCGACCCCGCGGCATTGCAGGCCCAGGAGGTAATGGACCCAAGAATCTCCAATCGTGTTTATGAGCAGCTTCGCGAATACTACGGCCTGGACCGACCGATCGTTATCCGCTACCTCGAATGGCTGAAACGAATTGGTACGTTCGATTTCGGCAATTCCATGACCCCTGATTCACGACGGGTGTCGGTCAAAATCATGGAGCGCTTGCCGGCTACGATCTCACTTTCCGTTTTATCACTTGGGATCGGTTTCGCACTCGCTATCCCCATCGGGATTCTGTCGGGAGCGCGTCGGAACGGCTGGTTTGATACCGTTTCCAGTACCATCCTCTATATTCTTTATGCGATTCCGAGTTACGTCATGGCGATTCCGCTGATCCTCTGGGTCAGTATTGAACTGGACCTGCTTCCCTTTCAGGGAATGCGATCCGACAATGTTGCGCAATTGACCCCCACCGGACAAATCGTTGACTTGGTAAAACATTTCATTCTAATCACATTTTGTTTCACGTATGGCGCGCTGGCCTATCAATCGCGATTCGTCCGGCAGAATCTACTGGAGGTATTCCGCCAGGAGTATATTTTGACAGCGCGGGCAAAAGGTCTGTCGGAATTCACCGTAGTATTGAAACATGCCTTTCGAAATACCCTGATTCCTCTTGTAACTCTGTTCGGTTTGACCTTCCCGCAGATTCTGGGCGGGTCTGTCATATTGGAGGTAATGTTTAACTGGCCGGGTATCGGGAGGCTGTTTTTCGAGAGTATTCTGCAGCGTGACTATCCGACGGTAATGGCCCTGTCGGTGATCAGCGCGGGGCTTGTGCTGCTGGGCACGTTGCTTGCCGATCTGGCCTATGCGGTTGTCGATCCGCGGGTACGCTATGACTGAGTCAAACATCACAGCAAAGAGCCGTTCGCTGTCGCGTCTTACGTGGGACCGATTTCGTCGCAATCCGCGAGGGATGGCCGGTTTCTATGTAGTTGTCCTGCTGGTACTCATTGCGTTTTTCAGTCCGCTCATTGCAAACCGTCAACCGATTGTTTGTAAATATCGCGGGAATTGGTACTTTCCGGGGATGGTCGATGTGGTTCACCATATTCCTTTCATGGATCGCATGGTTAAGAAATCGCCTCCGTTCGGTATGGCTACGTTTCATGCGAAACGGGAGCTGTCGAATCAGGACTTCGCCATCTGGCCGCCGATCCCGTACGGTCCCCGCGACACATCGGCGGACACATTCGAGCCGCCGGGCCGGGAGCATCTCCTTGGGACCGATCAAAATGGCAGGGACCTCGCGGCGCGGATCGTCTACGGAACAATTGTCTCCATTCAGGTGGGGATGGTGTCGATGGGAATTGCCACGTTGATCGGCATCTTCCTGGGGGCGCTGGCGGGATATCTGGGAGGTTGGGTCGATATAGTCATTTCACGGTTTATTGAAATTATCCAATGTTTCCCGACGTTTTTTCTGATTCTTGCCGTTCTGGCCTGGCTGGATCCGAGTATCATCAATGTCATGGTCGTGATCGGGCTGACCAGCTGGACGTCTATCGCGCGATACACTCGTGGGGAATTTATTCGGTTACAGTCGCAGGAATATGTACTCGCATCCCGTGCGCTGGGTTGCCGTCCGTTACGGATCATGTTCCGTCATCTTCTTCCGAATGCGATTGCGCCGGTACTGGTGACCGTTACTTTCGGAGTCGCGTCGGCGATTCTGGCAGAGGCAGGATTATCCTGGCTCGGATTTGGGGTCCAGCAACCGGACCCGTCCTGGGGCAATATCCTTCGTGACGCATACGACCATTTGCGGTCTGCGCCGCATCTGGTCTACCCGCCCTGTGTCGCGATATTTCTTGCCGTGCTGAGCTACAATCTGGTCGGCGATGCCCTTCGGGACGCCATCGACCCGCGAATCGCCGATTAAGTTTGATTTGTCTACTTGCTTTCCATAAACGCCCGCGCAATTCTCTCCGCCATCGCGCGAGGCTCGGCGACGAAGGTTCGCACACCGGCAATGATATCCAGAAATCCCAACTCATTCTTATACCGTGGAACGATATGCAAATGGAGATGTTCGATGCTCGCGCCGCCGAACGGGCCGAGGTTGTAGCCGATGTTGAATCCGTGCGGATTGTATTCTTTCTCCAGAATGTTCAGGCACCGGGTTTGCAGAACGTGGAGGTGTGCCGCCTCTTCCCCGGTTAGATCGCGCGGATCGCATATATGGCGGATCGGGACAATCATCACATGGCCGGGATTGTAAGGGTACAGATTGACCATGACAATGAAGGAGTCATCACGATACACCTCCAATCGCTCAACGACTTCCTCACGCCGAATCACCGAACAGAGAATGCAATCCACTTTCGGACGGTCTCCTTTAACATAGGCTAGTTTTCCGGGCACGAACAGATGATCTCGTTTCAGCATCGCGTATTCTCAAATTGTTTATGATATCCTCGGTTAATTTCATTGGTGTTCCCGAGAACGGAATGAACCCGAAATTGGTCCTCGGAAAAAAACGAAGCCAACTTCGAGGGCGTCATCCTGCAGCGCCTCGTGAACTCTTCGGTGACGTTCCCGATATTCTTCTTCCGAAACGGCTTTGGACGGATGGACACCGAGTGTCGTTTCGATGATCCGGTTGAGCGTCTTAAATTCCCGTGAATGCCGGATATTCCGAGGCATGTCCTTCTCCACGTTGATCGGATGAGCGCAACTGCTTGGTCTATGCTGCCTTGTCCACGCGGGTCTGTCGAGGGATGAATGAGGGGTTTCGCAGAACCGGAGGGAATGTCAAAATAGGTGTATCGGGCAGTCAGGGTCCATTTCGACCGGATGGAGACGGAACCACCATGAAACGTCGTCGGTTTCTCAAAAGGATCTCATCGGCTGGGCTTGTGTTGGCGCTGGGCGCCGGTTCCGCGCGGCGGAAAGCGTTCGGTGAATCGGCGGCGATTTCGACCGGCGGGAAATCGCGAATTATTGTAGCGCGCCGTCCGGGGAAATTGCTTGTTGACGGAAAACCGAATCCGCCGGAGATTTCCGATTTGCTGGGCCGGGGAATCTGCGCCCTTCTGGATGAGAAAGATTGCGGCGCCGCATGGAAGAAACTCTTTTCCCCGGAGGATGTTGTGGGAGTCAAGATCAACACCTTGGGAGGAAAGGGGATCGCCAACCGGCCGGAGACGGTCCGGGCGGTCTGTGAAGCGCTTCAGGCGGCAGGCGTTCCGCCGCAGCAGATTATCGTGTGGGACCGGCTTTCCCAGGAGATGCAGCGAGCCGGGTTTGAAATTGTTACGGAGGGGGACCGTCCACGTTGTTATGGAAGCGATGCGCTCGGAGACCGGGCGTATCGACGTCAAACGGAGAGTTCAGGAAGCATCGGGTCCTGCTTCTCCAACATTCTGTCCAAACAATGCACGGCGCTGATCAACATGGGTGTTCTTAAAGACCATGATCTTTCCGGGATTTCCATTGCCATGAAAAACCTGTTCGGCGTGATTCATAATCCGAATCGGTATCATTTCGATGTGCATAAGGACCCGTATCTGCCCGATTTGGCAATGCACCCTCCGCTTCGTCAGAAACTGCGATTGAACGTGATTGACGCTCTGACTGCGCAGTACCACAATGGCCCCGCTTACAAGGCAGAATACACGTGGCCGTTTGAGGGCATCCTGTTGGGCCTGGATTTGGTTGCGGTGGATCGTGTCGGATGGGATGTGATTGAGGCGCGGCGGAAAGAGGCGGGGCTTCCCTCTCTGAAAGAATCCGGCCGCGCTCCCGAATACCTGCAAATCGCAGAGGAAAAAGGGCTTGGATTTGCCGATTCGGCAAAGATCGAGACGATTGAGGTGACCTGACAAGACATCTCATGGGAGGCTGATATGAACAGATTCTCACGTCGCGCGTTTCTTTGCACTACCGCTTGTGCCTCTCTGTCCGGCATTGTCGTCCCGAATGCGCAAGCGCAAAGACGTGTTGAGCCAGGCGAGCCGGACGAGGTGTTTGTCCATGAGGCCCGTCATTTTTCCCGTCTTGAGGATACAAAAGTCCAATGCCTTCTGTGCCCGAAACAGTGTCGTGTGGCAGACAAGGAACGAGGGTATTGCGGTGTCCGCGAGAACCGGGATGGGACCTATTACACCCTGGTCTACGGACGGGTTTGCTCCCTGAATGTCGATCCCATTGAAAAGAAACCCCTGTTTCATTATCTGCCCGGCACAAACGCTTTTTCCGTTGCGACAGCGGGCTGCAACATGGAATGCAAGTTCTGTCAGAATTATGAAATCTCCCAATTTCGTCCCGAGCAGGTTGCAGCTTATGATATGAACCACACGATGACGGCGGAGATTGCAAAACAACAGGCTTGCCCGACTATCGCGTACACTTATTCGGAACCGGTAGTGTTTTATGAATACATGTACGATGCCGCGGTAGAGGGTCGCAAACTCGGTATCGGCAGCGTAGCGATCTCCAACGGCTACATTCAGGAACAACCGCTTCGCGAGCTCTGCAAAGTCCTGACTGCAATTAAGATCGATTTTAAAGCGTTTACCGAGAAGTTTTACCGAGAGACATGCAGCGGCGAACTGAAACCGGTATTGCGAACCCTGGAGATCCTTAAAGAAGAAAGAATCTGGTTTGAATTAGTTGTTCTAATTGTTCCGACCCTCAACGACAGCGACGAGGAAAACAAGCAGATGGCGAAATGGATTCACGACAATCTCGGCGACAGCGTGCCGGTCCATTTTTCTCGATATCATCCCACATACAAAATCCGGGATATCCCGCCCACCCCTGTTGCCACATTAGAGCGGATTCGAAATCACGCGCTGGATGCCGGGCTGAAATATGTCTACCTGGGGAATCTGCCGGGACATCCGGGAGAAGACACCTGCTGCCCGAACTGCCGCGAGGTTTTAATCAATCGTACCGGATACCAGATCAACAGCAATCAACTGGTTAACGGAAAGTGCCCCAAGTGCGCCACGGCCATTCCGGGAGTCTGGAAAGATCCGCTGAAGACGTGAGTTCGAATCAACAGGTACTGTTCCCGGCCCACGCGGGAGGCCGTGAGCCGCCCCCCGAAGGATCCGCGCAAGATCAGAAGGCCCTTCGTGTCGTGTAAACGAATGGTCCTGACACAGGGGTCCCCGAAAAGCCTTGCACTTTTGTTTTCCGAAGGTATGTTCTTTGCATCTTTCTGAACGACCGGGAACTGAATATGGACACCTTGGCACAAGAAATCTTCGACAATGAAAAACGGCTGGCGGAAACCCTCCGATCTTATGGACTCGCATTGACTCCGGCGGAGGCGCAGCGCATCCGGCAACGCCTGAACCGTCCGCCCACATTGCCGGAACTGTTTATTTTCGATATCGAATGGAGCGAACACTGTTCGTATAAAAGCAGCAAAGCGCTTCTCAAGAAATACCTCCCGACCACCGGCAGCAAGGTCATCCAAGGCCCCGAAGAGGACGCCGGTATCCTGGAATTGACTGAATTCAACGGCGACCGGTACGGCATTGTGATCGCCCATGAAAGCCACAACCACCCCTCGCAGGTGCTTCCGTTCGAGGGAGCGGCGACCGGTATCGGCGGGATTGTGCGGGATGTGGACTGTATGGGGGCACAGGTGATCGGCTCCGCGGACCCGCTGCGGTTCGGCGATCCCAACGGCAAACACGCCGAGCGCACACGCGCCATCGCCCAGGGTGTCATTGAGGGAATCTGGCATTACGGAAACGCGCTGGGGATTCCCAATCTGGGCGGGGATGTTGTGTTCGATTCCGGCTATGATGACAACTGCCTGGTAAATGTCGTGGCGGTGGGCCTGGTTAAAGAGAACGAAATTATCCATAGCCGCGTGCCCGCGTGTGGGGTCGGCTATGACCTGATCCTGGTCGGTAAACCGACCGATTACACCGGCCTGGGCGGCGCATCGTTCGCATCCGGCACGTTGGACCAGAACGCCGACGAGGCCAATAAGGGCGCGGTACAGGTTCCCGACCCGTTCCTGAAAAATGTGCTTCTTCACCGGAAGGCGAACGAGGCGGTCTGGCGCCGGGCACGGGAACTTGGCCTTGAAATCGGTATGAAAGATCTTGGCGCGGGCGGAATTGCCTGTGCCTCCTCGGAAATGGGCGCATCTGCCGGATTCGGCGTGGAGATCAATCTGGACCGTATCCATGTCGCGTTCCCGGATATCCCCAGCCAGGTCATTCTTTGCGCCGAGACACAGGAACGGTATCTGTTTGCTGTACCGCCGGAGTTCACGCCGGAAGTGCTGAAAATCTACAATGAGGACTGGGACCTTCCGCGCATCTGCTCCGGTGCGGGGGCGTCCCGGATTGGGACGGCCCTCAAAGAGCCGGTGATGCGCGTCCTTCGGGGCGGCGAGGTAGTCTGCGATCTGCCCATTGATTTTGTAGTAGAGGGTATTGCGTATAATCGGGAGAGTCGCAAGCCTGTCGTAGAGTTCCCTCCTGCATCTATTCCCAGACCTTCGGATATCGGAGAGATCACATTACGGCTTCTGGGAAGCCCGAATATCGGATCGAAGCATCCCGTCTATCATCATTATGATACCGAAATTCAGGGCAATGCAATTCTCCGTCCCGGCGAGGCGGATGCGGGGGTAATCGCTCCGCTGGATGGATGTTCTGCAGGTATGGCGCTTTCGGTAGACGGGAATCCGTCTTACGGTAAAATTTCTCCATATTGGGGCGGGGCCACGGCGGTAGCCGAGGCAATGCGCAATGTCGCCGCCGTTGGAGCGCGGCCTTACGGTCTGACCGACTGTCTCAATTACGGGAATCCTGAAGTCCCCGAAGATTTCTGGGCGCTGGAAGAGGGAATCAAGGGAATCTCCGATGCCGCGCGGAATCTGTACGATCCCAAGGGTGTTCCCGAAGCGATTCCGTTTGTCTCCGGCAATGTGTCTCTTTACAACCGCTCGGTGACCGGCGTCTCGGTTCCTCCCTCGCCGATTATTTGCTGTGTGGGGGTTTTGGACGATTATTCCAAAGCCATCACGCAGGGTCTCAAACGGAGCGGCAATCGCATTCTGTTAGCCGGTGACCGCTTTGCGGAATTGGGCGGGTCCGCCTACGAACAGATTCTGGGATTGCCGGTCAGTCGGGAGATCCCCATCGTTCGCTACGAGCTGGAACGCGGACTCATTTACGGAACCGTGGAGGCTATTCACCGCGGCCTTATTTGCGCTGCGCATGACATCTCGAACGGAGGGCTGTTGATTTCCCTGGCGGAAATGATTCTAACCGCTCACCGCTCCGGTAATTTTGGATTACAGATCGACCTGGGAGAAATAAAGACCGATCTTCGTCCCGACTATTTTCTGTTCAGCGAATCCAGCGGGTTTGTATTGGAGGTTCGGGATGAGGATGTCGCCGCCGTGAAGAGCCTGTTCCAGGAATATCAGGTAGACATTCATACAATCGGTCGTGTAACCGATACTCGTCGGCTATCCGTAACCTGGACCGACAGGAAAGACATCTGTACGCTGCCGGTTCTTGTAATGCGTGACACCTGGGAAAATGCCTTGACAGGGGTGTTTATTTGAATTGACTTCCCTTCCCCCAATCCCCTTCCCCACGTATGGAGAAGGGAAGAGCGGCCTGGATTCCGGCTTTCGCCGGAATGACGCTCCTCTCCCTCTCCACCCTTGGAGAGGGGGGCAGGGGGTGAGGAAATAGATCGAATTCACTCCAGCGGCCGGATGCGGATATTTCGGAACGAGACGCTCCCATGATCGCCCTGCAATACGATCGGCCCGGTTGCCCGTTCCTTTTCATGCACATACGGGCCGCCGGTTGCGCCGCACACATCGATATCCTCGAGGATCTTTGTGCCGTTGTGATAGACGGTCAGTCGTGCCTTTTTGGTCATTTTGCCGGAAGAGGCAACAGTCGGCGCGTGGAACACGATATCGAAACTCTGCCATTCCCCGGCGGGCTTGGAGGCATTGACTAACGGGGCCACCCGCCCGTAGAGAGATCCGTTTTCCCCCATTCCGGGAGGCCGTCCGAACGAATCCAGTAGTTGAATCTCATACTGCCCTTTGAGAAAGATACCGCTGTTGCTGTTTTTCGGCATGTTGAATTCGAGATACAATTCTACGCTGCCGAATTCTGCTGTCGTTACCAGATCGGTTCCATGATCCAGAGGAAAGGCCCCGGTTGGAGTCGTGTTCACCATCGCCCCATCTTGAACGCTCCAACTATCTACACCATGGCGATGAGCCAATTTCCAGCCGGTCAAATCTTTACCGTTGAACAGTTCGATCCAGCCGTCCTCAGCGGTCCGGTAGAGGGCGGGTGTTGCATATTTGCAGGTTACGGCCCCGTGCCGTGGCGCGGAAGCACACGCGCCAAACAACAGTGCCATTGTGAAAATCGATCCATGTAAATATCGGGACATTTGTTTCTCCTGCATAACATTCCCTCACCCCAACCGTCTCCGGAAGTCCGGTAGGGGCACGTGGCAACGTGCCTCTACGTTACCGTTCTACCGGAATCGGGCCGAAAGCCGGGACCGCCATGTCCTTTTCGTCGACAACAGTGCAATACGTATCCGCGCCCCAGCCGTAGTAAAGAATCGAATCCGCCGGGGCTTCGGCCGCAAGATCCAATATGACAGCATTCGGGGTACTTTCCTCCAAACGCTGATCGTAAATCAGGTACAAATCAGCCCGGTCTTGATTCCGAATGGAGAACCCGTTTACTCGTCCCGGCCCGGTCAGTTTTCCGTTCACATTCTGGAATGTCACGATTACCTTGTGTCCGCCATCGTTCACATATTTCGCTGCCGGATCGGACGGTCCGATGAGGATATCCGTCTGCCCGAACAGGTCGCGACAGGCCAGGTTCGCCAGCCGTTTGCCGAGTCGTTTGTGCCCTTCCGTCCCGACATGGATCGGATCGTCCAGTTCCAGATCCATCGCGGGTACTACCCCGCAGTGAGGAATCTCACCGGCCAGACGACGCTGGGCATCCTGAACGATATTCCAATCGTTAATGGAAACCTTGTAATGGATAAACCGGCCGATCTGTACATAATAGAACGGCAGATCGGGTTCGTTGAAATCCTGTCGCACGGCCGTGATAAACTCTCGGAATTTCTTCTCGTACTCGGGAGCGATGGTCGGGCTTGCATCCGATTCCCCCTGATACCACAGGATACCCTTTACTTTCCCTCCCACAACCTGGAAGCGCCGAACCATGGAGCCGTACAGAGAAGCGCCCCCCTCGAATTTCTTGCCGAAATGCCATTGATCCATCGAGGTTCCACCGTGTGCACAGGGCACAAGACCAATCGGAATTCCGGTCCGCGCCACCATTTCTTTAGCGAACGGAAGCGCCGGCCCGGCCCCTTTCTTTGTGGCGTTTCGCCATTTTTCCGCCTCTTGTTTTCGTTTTGCTTCATCGGTTAGTTTTCCCCAGTGTACCGGGTCGATGGATTCCAGCAGAGCGTGAAGCGGCTCCTTCGCGATGGTCCATCGTTCCGCATACTCGTAATTGTGAACCAGTGGCGAGGGTTCCTCCGCATTTGCCAGGTTGCCGTATCCCTGCATATTCGATTGCCCGGCCAAAATCCACAAGTCGCCGACCAGGATGTCCTTTATGGCTAACGGCTCGGATTCACTTTTCTTCAGACGGATTTGAATGGTATACGGACCGCCGACCGGAATCTTTTCGATTGTTCCATGCCAGATAGTGTCTTTGCACTCCGCAAGTGTTTGCCATTGAAGTCCATTAACGTTTTCGTTGTCCTTGAGAACTGTAAACTCAACAACAGCGTCCTTTTCGGATGTGCCTGAGACCTGCACAGATGCGGTGTTATCCGCGCCACGTTGCAGAACCTGAAAATCCATTAACCCCTCTGTAATCGCCAATTCCGCAGCCTTCGCCGTCAAAACGAATACACACAGGAATATCCAACTCCATAGAAAAACAAATCGATGCCGTTGTTTCATCGAAATACCTCCGGTTCGGATTTCACAATGCACATTATTTTTAGGGCAAATCGCCGTCGGATTCAAGAAGAGCCGGCAGGGGAACCGGCGACAGAATGACCCGCCGATTGGGATCGCGTTCGTTCTCTCCATAATTCGATATATTGATTGAGAACAGCCGTGGCAATCAGGACCACGCCGACCACAATGGTCTGAACCACGGTTTTCACCGCAAGCAGATGCATTCCATAGATCATGGTCCTTACAATCAGCAGCCCCAGGATGGTTCCCAGAATGGTTCCCTTGCCGCCGGTGATCTGGGTACCGCCGAGCACCACGCAGGTGATGACATCCAGTTCATATCCCGTCCCGGCATCGGCCTTTGCGGTGTTGGCATGGGCGGTAAGCGCCACGCCTGCGAGACCCGCCGAGAGTCCGCTAATCGCATATAACCACAATTTTACCTTGTCTACCGGAACCGCCGCAAACCGTGCCGCTGTCTCATTATCGCCGATCGCGTAGATCATCCTGCCGAATCGGCTCCGATGAAGAAGGATGTATGCGATTACCAGCACAGCGATCAATAACGGCATTTGCGCAGGAATTCCGGCAAAGTTCCGCTGTCCGAAAAACTGAAACCACTGGGGAAAATTCGTCACCGAGGCGGCTTGACTGATCGCGAGCGCAATGCCCCGATACAGCGCCAGCGTCGCCAGTGTTGCAATCAGCGGCGGAATTCGGCCATATACAATACAGATCCCATTCAGCAATCCGGCTAAGGCTCCCGATAAAACACCAATCAGAACCGCTAACGGCAGCGGAAATCCTGCCTGCCAGGTGAACCCCAGCACAATCCCGGACATGCCCAGGATCGAACCGACGGACAGATCAATCCCTCCGGTAATAATCACCGCCGTCATCGCGGCGGACATAACTCCGGTTGTTACCAGGTATCGGCTGGCCTCCCGCAAGTTGTCTACATCCATAAAGCGCGGCGACAGTATGCTCAGCGCCACGATCAGAACAATCCACACCACAAGGCGTCCGATTTCCGAGAGGGTCACAATCCGGTCCCCCTTTGGCAGCGTGCCGTATCCACGACTACCGCGCCCAGAATGAATACTCCAACCGCCACTCCTTCCCAGTAAGTAGATATATGCAAAAGGACCATTGCGTTCGACAAAATGCCCAGCAGCAGCGAGCCGAGCAGCGAGCCGAACACCGAACCGCTGCCGCCCATGATATTCGTACCGCCGATCACGGTCGCCGCGATGACTTTCAATTCAAACCCGATACCGGTATTGGTTTGTACTTCGCCATACCGTCCCGCGTAAATCACACCGCCCAAGCCGGTCAAGACGCCGCAAAGAGTAAAGGTCCGAATCAATACCTTACCGGTATGAATCCCGATCAGGCGCGCCACGCGAGGATTACTGCCGGAAGCATACACCATCCGCCCCGATTCCAGGTATCGCAAGGCCAGTCCGAACAGGATCACTACGATTCCCGCTGTCCATACCGGAATCGGGATCGCCAGAAAATCCCCCTGCCCGAAATCGGTGAGTGTCTCCGGGACATTCATTACCCAACGCCCCCGTGTCCAAAGCACTATCATCCCGCGATAGATCCCCATGGTTCCAAGTGTCACGATGATCGGATGAACTCTGCCGGATACGCTCACGCTGCCGTTGATAAATCCCAGCACGCCCCCCGCAAGACAGGCTGCAAACAAGACAGGAACGAACTCCCAGCCGCTTTTCGCGAGCAGCGCCGCGCAGGTAGCCGATGCCGCCAGAATCGCCCCCACCGAGATATCGATGCCGCCCGCAACAATTACCAATGTCATCCCGGTAGCGGCAATAGAGAGCACACTGATATTGGTCAGAATGTCCCGCGCGTTCTGGACTGTGGCGAATCCCGGTGTCAGCCGGGCCAGGATGGGAACCACCGCCAGCAGGAACAGGGTCAAGATGGTCTCACGCCGATGGCTCAGCGTTCTCAAGAATCGGATTGTGCCTTTCTGTTCCGTAACGGAAGGTCTTTCGATATCTCTGGTAGAGATTTCAGGTACACGATCCTCTGGGAATGCGCTGCGGCCGACTTGTTCCTCATTCGTCTCGCCGCGCTGGAACTGCGCGACCAGCCTTCCTTCACGCATTACCCCAATTCGGTCGCTCATTCCGAGAACTTCCGGCAGTTCCGAGGAGATGAGGAGAATAGCCATGCCTTCGGAGGCCAGGTGACCCATCAACCGATGGATTTCCGCTTTGGCTCCGACGTCGACTCCACGAGTCGGTTCATCAAGGATCAGAATACGGGGTTTTGTGAGTAGCCATCGCCCCAGCACTACCTTTTGCTGGTTGCCCCCTGAGAGTGTAGACACAACCTGTTCCGGCCCCCGTGTGCGGATATCCAGTGATGCAATTTGCTCGGTTACCCGCCTTCGCTCTTCGCTCCGGTCAACAAGGCCATAGTGCGAGATTTCCCGGAGAATCGCAATGGTCATGTTGTCGCGAACCGTCAGGCCATGAAAAAGTCCCTGTACGAGGCGGTCCTCCGGTACATACACCACTCCGGCCTCGAGCGCATCGCCCGGCGAGCGGAACATGCGACGAATACCATCCAGTTCGATTTCGCCTGCGGATTTCCGCAGGCCGACGATCGCCTGTGCCAACTCGGAACGTCCCGCCCCAACCAGCCCATACAGCCCGACGATTTCCCCGCGATGAAGGGTGAGATGAATGCCGTGAAAAGCGCCGTTTGGGTCTGTGAAATCTCGAACTTGCAGGGCCGGATCTCCCGCTTGGGTCTCTTCTTTCGGGAAGAACGCTGAAACCTCACGTCCCACCATCGCACGGATGATCTCGTCGCGATTCGTTTCATGCGTCGGAACAGAAAGAACCCGCTGCCCGTCCCGCAAAACGGTTACCCTGTCGGCAATCGCAAACACCTCATTCATTCGGTGGGTGACATAGAGAATTGCCGCGCCCGAGCGTTTGAGATTCTCGACCTGCTCAAACAGGATGCGGACCTCCCGTTCTGTAAGCGAGGCGGTCGGTTCGTCCATGACGATGATTCTTGCCTGCTGGGCGAGTGCAGCAGCAATCTCCACCATTTGCCGCTGCGCGGCGGAGAGGGCGCGGCCAGGAGTTTCCGGCGGGAGTTTTTCACCCAATTGCTGAAAAAGATCCCCGGCTCGTTTATGATTCTCTTTCCAGCGAAGGATCGGGCCGGGACCTTTCAGGAGTCCCCGTCCCAGGAAAAGGTTCTCTGTGATAGACAGGTCCGGGAACAAGTCCAGTTCCTGGTGAATCACCGCGATCCCGAGCGACCGGGATCGAATGGGGTCTGTGATTCGCACCGGATTTCCGTTCTGAAAAATCTCACCGGAATCGGGAGAATGAACTCCGGCCAGGATTTTAATCAACGTAGATTTTCCTGCGCCATTCTCCCCGACCAGTGCATGTACTTCCCCCGGTCGGAGGTCCAGGTCCACTTCCCGTAATGCCTGCACACCGGGAAAGGATTTCGATATACGGTGAAGGGAGAGAAGATTCTGTTCCATGAGTTCAGTATGAATCGATATTGTAAACGCAAGTTTGCGTTGATGAAGGGCTTACTGTGATTGAATAATTCTTCGCAATGGCGCACACTACCGTCGAAACAATTCGCCACAGGAATCCAAGGGAGCAAGTGATGCGAAACGCCGCTTTTGAATGCCCCGGCTGCACCGCAAAGAATCGAATTTCTGTCGATCCGGAGGAAGGCGAATATCAGCAGACCGTTGTGACGTGCAGCAATTGCGGGCGGGATGTAGTTGTTGAAATCAGCATCGACCCGGAGACGCTGAAAATCTCCATCTTCGCCGAAACGGAATGATGGCACGGGATGCTCCTCTCTCCACCCCTGGAGAGAGAAGCCGGGGGTGAGAATTCCTGTCTCAAAGTTCCGACAGCAAATCCGACTGGGGGCTGACATGCCCACGCAGGGAAATACCCAGATGGGCATAGGCGTGGGCTGTGGCGACCCGTCCCGCCGGAGTCCGGTTCAGAAAACCGATCTGGATCAGGTACGGCTCGTAAACCTCTTCGAGAGTCCGCTCATCCTCCCCCAGCGCGGCGCATATTGTTTTGATTCCCACCGGTCCCCCGCCGAACTTCTCGATGAGAGTCCTCAAGATCAGATGGTCCGTGTGATCGAGACCCATGTTGTCCACTTCCAGCAGATCCAGTGCCTCGCGGGCAACCTCGGCGGTGATCACGCCATCACGTCGGACCTGTGCATAATCGCGCACCCGCTTGAGGAGCCGGTTGGCGACGCGCGGGGTTCCACGGGATCGACGAGCCAGTTCCTGAATCCCTTCCTCTTCGCACTCCACTTCCAGGATACGGGCGGAGCGCCGAAGAATCTGCGCGATTTCCTTCTCGTTATAGAATCCCAGGCGAAGTTGGATACCGAAGCGGTCACGCAACGGGCCGGTGAGCAGCCCGGATCGCGTGGTCGCGCCGACTAATGTAAACGGATGCACATCAATTTGAATCGTCTTTGCGTGCGGGCCTTCCCCCAGGACAATATCAATGAAGAAATCCTCCATCGCCGGATAAAGGCATTCCTCTACGACGCGGTTCAAGCGATGGATTTCGTCGATAAAAAGAACATCGCCCTTCGCAAGGTCCGCCGTCAGCAGCGCGGCCAGATCATCCTTTCGTTCCAAAACGGGACCGGAGGTGGTACGCAACCCGACTCCCATCTGAGCCGCGATAATATGAGCCAGCGTGGTTTTTCCCAACCCGGGGGGACCGGCGACCAACACATGATCCAGCGCGTCTCCGCGCGCACGGGCAGCCTCAATACAGATGCTCAGCGTTTTCTTGATCTGTTCCTGGCCGATAAACTCATCCAGGGTCCTTGGACGAAGTGTCGCCTGAAAGATCTCTTCGCCTTCTTCTATTCGATTTCCTCCGGTGATTCGCTCGTTCATGTTTTCATCCGATAGATCATTGCCGAAAGGGTATCATGGGGAGCAGGGAACTGCCATGATTCCTCGCGGAACTCATGCTACATTGAGCGATGATAAGATCGGTTGCCTCTCCCTCCGGGAGAGGTTAGGGTGACGGAATAGGAGTGCGGAGTATAGGTTGATACCAAGAGGAAGAGAGTTCCCATGGTTGCCGCTGTCATCGCATCGGGGCTGGGTAAATGCTACCACCTGTACCGGCGTCCGCTCGACCGGTTTGTGGAACGGTTGCTCAATCGCGCCCATCCGCTCCGCACGGATGTCTGGGCGTTGCAGGATTTGTCGTTCGACGTGTTTCCGGGCCAGACATTGGGAATCGTCGGGCCGAACGGTGCGGGGAAATCCACTTTGCTGCGTGTCCTGTCCGGAGTAACTTTGCCCACGACCGGGTATCTCGAAACCACCGGGCGGGTCTCCGGTATCCTGGAACTGGGAACAGGCTTTCACCCGGAATTTTCCGGCTGGAGTAATATCTATCTGAACTGTGCCCTCCAGGGACTGTCCCGGAAAGAGATCGAATTGCTCTTGCCGGAAATCCTCGACTTTTCCGGTCTGGCGGCGGTGATTCATCGTCCCCTCAAGACATTTTCCAGCGGGATGGTGCTGCGACTGGCCTTTTCGATTGCGACAGCGGTCGATCCCGATATCCTTGTGGTCGATGAGGCTCTGGCCGTCGGGGATGCCTCGTTTCGCGATCAATGCCTCGATCGGATGAATGATTACAAACGTCGCGGAAAAACCATCATTCTCGTTTCCCATGATCTCGCCACGGTCCGGCATTTCTGCTCTCATGTCCTTCTGCTGGATGAGGGGCGGATTGTAGAGCGCGGGTATCCCGATGAGATTCTGGATACCTATCTCAAAATGGTCCACAAAAAACGGGAAAAACCGGCAGAATTCACCCCGCATCAACAGGGAGTCCACTGGGGTTCCGGTGAGATCCGTATTGAGCGGTGCAGAGTTTACTCCAATGGAAAGGAAAAATACCGACTGAGAAGCGGTTGCGCCTGTGAGATTCATCTGGAATTCGAAGTGTTGAAGCCCATCGATGGGGCCGTATTCGGAGTGGGAATCTACAGCCGGGAAGGCGCGTATATCCACGGCTCCAACCATTTCTGGCATCCGCAGCAGATTCGTTTGCGATTTCCTGAAGCAGGCGAACGCGGAACCGCCATCTGCCGAATCCCTCGTCTGCCGTTGCTGCCGGGCCCCTACAGCATCTCCGCTCTGTGCTATGCCAATTACGACGCATTTCCACAGGCCGTGGACCACTGGGAACGCGCGGAGCATTTCATCATTGAAGAAGACGTCGGATATCAACACGGGTTGATTTCTCTGGAGACCGTGTGGGATTTCCGGGAACAGGCGGAACCTTCCGCTCCGAAAAAAGAATCTTCTGCGGAAGAAATATGAAACTTTGATTCGCTTATTTTTTTGAGCATGGTATACTGCTCCAATCATCACAGACATACGAAAGGTGCCGAATATGGACGCTCGTTTGAAACCGGTGGCGTTGGGACTCGCGGCAGGGGTTTTGTGGGGCTTGTCCATCTTTCTCCTGACCTTCTTTGTTCTGGTTCATGGCGAAACGATGGAAACAACCGCCAAGTTGGGCCGAGTGTATCTGGGGTATACGCCCAGTGTCCCCGGCGCGTTTATCGGGTTGGCGTATGGTTTTGTGCACGGTTTTGTCAGCGGCTGGCTTCTTGGAGTGTTCTACAACAAATTTGCCGGAAAAGCGTGAGAGGGCGCGGATTCTCGAGCGGAAGCCGCCGCCCGCTGCCCCCGGCAACAATGGACAGGAAAATCGGCGGTATCAACCCATGATTTTGTCGAACTCGGAGGACTCTTCCAAACCGTATCCCTTGGCGGAGGATGCTATCGGACAGCCGGCAACCGCCATCCCTCTTATTCAGCCGCCGGAAATCCTTCATTTGCAGGTTACCGAACGGTGCAACTTCGCCTGTCCAAAATGCTACCTGCCGGAACTGAACTCCACTTCGCCTAAAAGTGAGCTCACGCCGCAAGAAATCCAGGATAAGGTATTTTTCCCCGCCGCCGAAATCGGGGTCAGGAAAGTGGTGATTACCGGCGGGGAACCGTTCCTGTATCGAAGGCTTTTCGATGTACTGGAGTCGGCCAGGGAGTACTTCTCGGAGGTATTTGTCGGCACGAGCGGCTTTTTCCTGGATCAGCCCAATATCGACCGCGTTCTGGAGACCGAAGTGGATTTTCTTCAAGTGTCCCTGGATGCGCTGAGCAATGAATTACTCGAAAAACTGACGGGATGCAGCACAGTAAGGCGGCTCTGGCCGAACCTGGAGAATCTTGTTTCGGAGCGGAATCGGCGCGGAGCGCGAACTCGTGTCGTCGTTGCCACGATTATTGAACGCGATAATATCCATGAAATCCCGGCCATCTTGGATCGCTGCCGGGCAATCGGCGTGGACAGTATCACCCTCCAGGCTTATCACGAATACGACACGATCTACCGGGCGGAAAGAGCCGAGTGGCCCGCCTGCCCGGATTACGATGAAACGTTTCTGCAGCGTTTGTCTGATCTGATCGAACAGGTGATCGACGCGAAACGAAATGGAAGTCAACTTTTTCCTCATGCGGAGGAATACTTCCGAAACCTGTACACTTTTTTTGCCGACCGGCCGTCGTTGCGGGTTCGCTGCCGGGCGGATGATTTCCTGTTTGTCGATTCCAGGGGATTCATTCGGGGATGCCTGTTCTCCGAACCATTAGGCCACATCGATCAGGGACTCTCTGCCTATCTGACTTCCTCTCAATACCACAGATTTGTGGATTTCAAACAAGACTGTCACCTTTGCACCCACGGTTGTGCATACCGTCCGCCGATGGATTAAATGACACCCGCACGGCGCTTTACCCGGACACATTCTCTGTGTAAAAAGTCACTTTGACTGATCTGGACACGGGAGGACCGGCCATGAGCCGCACAGCCCAATCGAAAATGCTCTCCAATCGTTACGGGAAAGGATATTTCCACGGGGAAAACAGTGGATACCCACGGGAAGGCTATGCCACGGCGCATCCATCCCGGCGGTTCTACCTTCATGCCGCACAGACAGCCCTCGGCGCGAATCTTCAGTGGTTGGATGTCGGCTGCGCCTATGGATATTTAATCGAAGAAGCCGAAGAACTTGGTATCCGCGCGGTCGGAGCCGATATCAGCGCGTATGCACTTCGGCAACACGCCCCTGTGCGCGGTCGCCTGGTCCAGGCGCAAGCCGAGACGCTTCCGTTCCCTGATGCTTCTTTGGATGTTGTCTCGGTATTCGATCTGGTGGAGCATCTGGAGAACCCGGTCGAGGCCATTCAGGAATGGAAACGCATCCTTCGACCGGATGGGCTTCTCTTTCTGACCACGCCGGACCCCTGTTATTTCCAGCGCGATGAGCCGACGCATCTCTTTGAGCGGCCGCCTGCATTCTGGGTCAATTGTCTGTGTCGGCTGGGACTGGACCCCGTGATCCGATTCGGCGGCGAGTTTTTTGAATGTGAAATTTGCGCCCGTAAGAGCGAATCCATCGGAACCTTCGATCTGCCGGAATTCACCGGCCGGACACCGGATGATATTTTCCCTCCCCCCCGACAGGGGGATGTGTTTGTCGCGCCTCGTCTCGGATGGGGTAATTTGGAGAAAGACGAACGGGGAGCGTTCCGATGGATCGGAAAAACCAGTGCGCTCTATCTGTTGAATGCCGGGCGGCAGCCTGTTCGGTGCAGGCTTTCCATCCGAGGACGAACCGACAGTCATCCCACGGCAACCCTCGGCGAGCAGCGCCTTCGGCATCTCCCCGCGCAGGATGATGTGACCTGCCATGAATGGGAACCGTTCGATCTGCCGGTCGGCGGGCAGGTTCTTTATCTCTCCGTGGGGGAGGGAAATGCGCTTGCCGCCGATAAGATCGGAATTCGATTCGAGCCGCTCGATACCTCTCAGTACCTTGAGGAACTCCCGTTCGACCTGTACCAGAGATACCGGCTTGTGGCGGAAGTGATTGACATTCTGCGTAGTGAATCTTCCGAGATTCGCATTCTGGAGGTCGGCGGGTTCGGCAGCCCGCTGCCGGATTTTTTGAAAGGGGATGCGGTGACGGTAACCGACTTGATCTGGGAAGATCGTCCGCAGTTCCTGGCCTGCGATGCCGCGCAATTGCCGTATCGCGATCTCAGTTTTGACTTTGCTGTGGGTTGTGACTTTCTGGAACATGTTCCGCCGCAGCGACGCAAGGGGGTTCTGACAGAACTGCGACGTGTGGCACGATACGGCGCAATACTCATGGGTCCCACGGATCGGGAAGATGTTCGCATGGCGGATTCGCTGCTGCGGCGATTCCTGATCGGCCGATTCGGGCGGGACAACCGTTTCCTCATGGAGCATGAAGAGCACGGTCTTCCCGATGTGGACGCCGTTTCCGAGAGCCTTTCCGAAGACGGGTGGCACAGCCTGGCTTTGCCCAGCGGACTTCTGGAACGATGGCTTCCCATGCAGTTCTGCATGGCCTACCTGGAGAGTGTGGCCGAACTCCTTCCGCTCAAACGGGAAATCAATCGTCTCTACAACCAGAATTACTACCGCCACGACAATGACTCGCCATCCTACCGAACTCTTGTCCTGGCCACATTCCGCAAGTTGGATTCCGCGAAGCAAAAGAGCCTGGTTCACCTTCTGGGACAGGGTACTCCCTGTTCCGTCCCCTGGAGTTTTGCAGCCTTTCTCACGGAACTGTTCAATATCGACTTTCTCCGCGAACGTTCTCAAGAGATCCGTCATCGGGATCGGCATATCCGGGAACTACTGGCCCATGCACAGGCTTTGGAAAAGGCCCGCACCGAAAGCGCCCGTCACGCGGACAATGTCACCAATCTTCTTACCAACGAACAGGCCGAACGTGACAAACTCCGCCAACATGCGGACAATCTCGCCAATCTGCTCAACCAGAAAGAGGAACGAATCGGGGAACTGAACCGTCATGTCGCCAACCTGACGGCGCAACTGGAATCCGCCTCAACCGAACGAACACGTCTCGAAAGTCTGATCGGTGAACAGAACAAGGCCGCCGAGGCGCTCTCGGTACAGGTTCATGACCGCTTCGCGCGTTTTGATGAACGCCTGGCGGGATTACTGGCTCATGCGAATAACCTGGAGCATTTACTCCGCGAAAAGGACGAGCGGATTGCCTCGCTTCTGGATCACTGTGCCAATCAGGAAAAACTCCTGGAGCAGAGTCAGAAGCAAGTCACATCCCTGTTGGAACATTCCGGCAACCTGGAAAAAATTCTTCAGGACAAGGAGTCGCAATTGGCGCATCTCCGGGAGACCGCCAATCAGTTGGAGGAGTCTGTGCGTCGCTTGCAGGAATCCGAGAGTCGGTTGCAGGAGGAACTGAGAACCATTCAGGCCGGGTTGGCATACCGAATCCTTGCGAAGGTAGGAGGAGGAAAACGGACCGCCCCGGCCTCGCCGGAGCCTTCCGATTCAGCCAAATGAAAATTCTGGCCGTGATTCACGATTTCCTTCCCCGTCACCAGGCCGGTTCGGAACTGTATTGTTATTACCTCTGCAAAGAGATGCAGCGACTTGGCCATGAGGTGCGCGTGCTTTGTACCGAGACCGACCACCGGACTGCCGTATATACTGTTCGCGAGCGAATGTTCGACAATCTCCCTGTGACCGAGATTGTCCAGCATTTTCATTATCGCACATTTGAAGAAACCTATCGCAATCCTGCGGTCGAGAAAATGTTCGGGGAGGTTGTGGAATCCTGGCGACCGGATGTGGTCCACTTTCATCACCTCCTCGGGCTTTCTTTTGGCTGTCCGCGCCTGGCCAAAGAGGCTGGGGCGGCGGTAGTTTTCACCCTTCATGATTACTGGCTGCTGTGCCTTCGTGGCGGTGGGCAGCGGTTTCAAGACGATGGGAGAGTCTGCGAACGGATCGATCCCTCAGAATGTGCAGTTTGCGTGGCAGAATGCGGTTTAACAGGCAAAACATTGGCGCGATGGGCGAAACAATTCCTGGTCCACAAAAAGGCATCGGCGGAATTGGATTTGCGGGAAACTCTCGCCCAGGCTCATATTGAGACAGCGGACCCGGCTTATGTGCAGGCCACGCATCTTTCCATTGGCGGGATCGACTGTCCCGCCATTCTTGCCCATCCACCTTCCAAAATCGCTTATGATCTTCCCGCTTCGGTGGAATCCTCTCTTCTATTCACGTATGCGATGGTTCCCTCCACGTATGAAAAAGAAGGGGACGGGGTTCGCTTCCGCGTCCTGTTCAATGATGAGGTTCTTTGGGAGCGCTACCTGGACCCGAAGCGCCATTCGAAGGACCGGGGCTGGCATCCGGGAAGCGTGGACCTTCCGGTTTGTTCCGATAAAACGCGGCTCACTTTGGAGACCCAACCCGGCCCTTCGGGCAACCGCGATTTCTGTGCGGCGGCTTGGGGGCATCCTCGCGTTGTGAGCAGCCTCGGCGTCCCAAAGGACAGCCAGACAGTCCTCTCCCGCTCCAAATCCGCAGGCCGGAACCTGCTCTATCGTGTCTTTGGAAAACAATACCGACACGAGGCCCGCAAACGCAGACAGGCCGCATTGGACCTGACTCGATACGTAGACCGATTTCTCTGCCCGTCACCGTTTTTGAGAACCTCTTTTCTCGACCATGGCTTCCCGGAAGAGAAATTAATCTTCTCCGATTACGGTATCCGACCGATCGGAAAGTTGGTCCCAGGGGGCGTGGTCCGATACCCCATCCGGTTCACATACATCGGTTCGCTGGTTCGTCATAAGGGCGTACATGTCCTGATTCGCGCATTCAACGACCTGGACCCTGAACGAGCCTATTTGCGGATCCACGGGCCGACGGATGAGTTTGTGGACTATGTGGGATTACTGAGAAGCCTGGTTCGGAATCCTTCTATTGAGTTGTGCGGACGATTTGAAAACAACGAGATTGCCCAAATTCTGGGTGAGACGGATGTTCTTGTTGTGCCTTCCATCTGGTATGAAAATTCGCCGATCACCATCCATGAGGCTTTTTTGGCACAGGTCCCGGTAGTCACATCCCGGTTCGGCGGGATGGCTGACTTGGTGGAGGATGGTGTGAACGGCTTGCTGTTTGAGGTCGGGAACGCCGAAGACCTCCGGCGCTGTCTGCAAGCATTCCTGGACGACCCCGATCTCGTGATCCGGCTGCGCCCCGATCCCTCCAGTGTGAAGAGCATAGAGAAGGATGGCCTGGAGATGGAACGGGTGTATCGTTCACTCACACGATGGGATTCCGATTGAATTCCGAATGGGTATTCTTCAACATTCGGATTATCTTATCCATATAAAATCCGTACAGGACGGAGGAATGTTCATGAGTCCTACTGTGAAAAGCATTCTATTCGCTTTGGTTTGGATCGCGGTGTTTCTCGTCGGGATTCCCTGGCTGGTTTACTATGCAGGTGAATCGCCGCAGTTTCAGGGCCTTTGGGAAGCGGCCCGTCAGTTGTGCGGAGTGATTCTTTTTGCAGGCGGTTTGCTGTTGTCCCTGGTATGCGTCGGATTGCTGGCCGTGCGAGGGAAAGGAACGCCCGCACCCTTCGATCCTCCGCAGAGGTTTGTTCCCGTGGGGCCGTATCGGTGGATAAGGAATCCAATGGTTTTGGGGAATGTGCTTGCCCTGTTGGGCTACTCGCTTTATTTCAATTCTCTGGCGCTGCTGATCTATGCGCTGTTCTTTTGGCTGGCGGCGCACCTGTTCATTGTGTTCTACGAGGAGCGGGACCTTCAGCGTCGTTTTGGTGAGGAATACGAGCAATACCGAAACAGGACCCCCCGCTGGTGGCCCCGCTTGGGATGAGCCTTCATCCCGCCACGACTTCCACGTGAGCGGTGTATCCGAGTCGATTCAGCAGCGACTCACAATCCTTCCATGTCAGGCCGAAAGCCTTCACATCGGCTACCCCCAGCTGCGAAATAACATCCCGTAAAACAGGTGCATCCTGATCGCTGAAATCTCCATCCAGCATGGCGTTCTCCGCCCAGTCCACCAGTTGGTGAAGCGTAATTTCGTGGTGCAAATACGCGGCAATCTGCTCGGCGGCTGTATGCTTTGTGATTAACATGCTTTCATTCTACACCTCGCGATGGCCACGGTCCACTGGATACTTCTCGTGAATTTCAACCAGACGGCCTTCATCATCGTTGATTTCCTGCCAAAAACTCACCGTGGTTTCCCGATCATCCACTTCTTTGAGGTAGATGGCTTTCCACCCTGTCTGGCCTGCAACTTCCTGCCGATAGCGAGGTCCTCCGCCAGGCAATTCTTCCCAGTGTTCGAATTTCTTTTCGTTTTTGGCACGGATATTCACGAATTTGGCACACTTGCTACCGCTCCCGCTCTTTTTAAAACTTCATATTCCTCACCTGAACTTTTCCCTCAGAATCCACATAGAACTCTCCACCCAATGGATCTTGGGGCATGCCGTTCGGGTATGTTCGCTTGAGCTGGGGAATCTTCTCCATCAGTTCATCGAGGGAAGACGGAGGACGCCCATACTCTCTCTCAAACGCCTTTACAGCATATTGCAGCCCTTCCATGAGACTCTTTTGCTCTTTGAGCAAATCCAGGCGGTTCTCAACAACCGGAACCGTCTGCCCGCCTTCTTCCCGCAAAATGAGGATATGCGGCTCCAACTGCACGTCCGGCTTCGGGCGCTCCCAAAGCAACTGCTCGATCCCGTTCGGGTAGATCAGGACTCGGAGAACGTCCGCCTGCCTGGGATCTTCTTCCAGGATTTTCTGAACAGTTTGCATCAGAATCCCGGAATCCAGCAATTCCCTCATCCGGGTAGACGGATAAACGCCTTTTTCTGCGTAGTAGGCCTCGACCGCACGCAGGAGGATTTCTTTGCATCGTTTACTGTAAATGGTGTCGAGTTTGTCGCTTGCAATGGTGGCGCTGATCTCGTCGCCCCGAAGAACGGCGGAATTGTAATACCGCACATATTGCTCCCACGCCGAAAGGAACTGGCCCGCTGCATAGTCCATCTCGATAGCCATGCGAGGAACATAGGAAGGGCATCGCGGGTCAATATAGTCCCCTCGTACGGCTAATAGTCCCTCTCCAACAGGCTCAACCGTGAATGTTCCGTTACGCAGTTCTTCGGAGGCAACAGCGCTCCGGTATTTGTAGGATGACGGATCGTATTGGACCCGCAGGTCGAAGGATGCGATATTCTGGCTGTTGTTCGCAACATGAATGTCGAGGGTCGCATCGGACCCGCTCTGCTGAAGAACTCCATAGATTACTGTTGCGGTAGACTCCTCGACCGGCGCCGCTGTGGCCAATTCATGGGGGATGATTCCGACCAGTCCGGAAATCTCCCCAAGCGGTCCCGGTTCAGGATTCGGAATCAGGGTAATCGTTCCTTTTTGATCGGAAACGGCGCTGAATTGCAGGCTGGCCAGACGACCGTTCCGAAAGCGGCTCGGCGAGTAGGCCCGCTCAAAGTATTTCTTTGCCTCACTGGTATTTCCCAATTGATAGTAACTGATGAATCCCGCATCAAACGACAGCTCCCAGGCGTTCGGATTGATCTCCGCGCCGCGGGCCAGAAACTCAACCGCAGCCGTCGCGTCTTTCACCGATTCATTAATCGCAAATCCCCCGAACTTCCAGGCAGAGACAAACCGCTCGTCCAGGGTTACGAGTGTATTCAACAACAGCATAAATCCATCTCGTTTCTTGGGATTGTGCAACGTGGTGAAATTCCCGCCGAAAAACTGGATGGCCCGAATCCAATCCAAATCCGCCAGCAGATTGTCGAATCCGAGCGCGGTGATCTTCGCCACCTTCGGATTGCCGGTCACCAGGAGGATCTTCTCTTCCACACGCTGATTCTGACGGTACTTTACAACACTGTCCTGCACCGCTAGAAAAGCCGCAATAAACAGCAAAAAGAGAACGATGGTTCCTGCCTTTTTCATGGTTCACCCGTCTCAATCACTTGAAGTCTCGTCGTGAAAATGAAAACGCTGTGATGAATAACAATATCCCCGAATAGAGAATCGCCAGGGCCGGATATTTCCAGGTGAGGAACGGGGCAATGCTCTCCTGATAAACTACCTGATTTTTGATGTTATAGATTTCCAAATTCGGAAGAATGTAATAGACCCCTGTCAGCACATAGGACAAAATCACATTGCCTTGTTCCGCCACTCTTTTGGCAAACTCCAGCAAATCTTCCGAAAGATGCCCGATCACATAGCACATCAGTGTCAACGCCGCCGACAATACCGGCGTCGAGAATGATGAAAACAGAACGGCAATCGCCGTGATGACCATCATCTCGAACAGAAACAGAAAGATGGCATAGATTACGGACGGCTTGAGAGAGCAACCCGGCATGACCACCAGCAGAATGCACAGGATGATTCCCATCACCACCACATTGGTCACAACGGTCAGCAACAGTCCGAAGAACTTGCCCAGAATGAACTGAGTGCGACTCACCCCGGTTGCGATAATCGTGTAGATAGTTCGTTTTTCCAGTTCTTCATGCACCAGGCTGACGCCGACAAAGGCGGCCAGAAGGAGACCGAATACGTTGATCGCCGAAAGACCCAGGTGTTTTACAATCCGGTCTTGTTCTCCCAATGCCAATGTCGCCAAGAGAATGGAGGACGCCAGCAGAAGCAATACGAACAGAAGAATGATGTAGAACACTTTGTTTCGAATGGCTTCTTTATGCGTGTTGAGTGCAATAGTCAGGATTTCATTCAACGCTGGATACCTCCCGTACGAAATAGTCTTCGAGATTTCCCCGTTCCGCCGTCACCTCGTGAATAGCCCCACCTCCCTGGATACAGGCGCTGAGAATATGGTTGGCTGCCTCCGCATCTTTTGCCCTCAGATGGAGCAATCCGCCACTCTCGCGGGCGTCCACAGCCATGGCTTTCAACTGTTCCATCAGGGCCGGCGTATACTTGCTTACTGAAACTCGAACCGCCGTGGTTTCTTCCCGCAAAATCTCCCCGACAGTTCCGGTACGAATCACTTTCCCCTTGTTGAGAATCATCACCCGGTCGCAGATCAATTCCACATCCGCAAGAATATGAGAGCAGAAAAAGATCGTGCGATTTTCTTCTTTCAGATGCATGATGATATTCCGGATCTCCCGCCGCCCGATCGGATCCAGACCGGACATCGGCTCATCCATCAGCAGAAGTTGCGGATTCGTCAACAAGGCCTGCGCCAGACCGATCCGGGTTACCATTCCCTTGGAGTAATTCCCCAGGCGAATGTCCCGCGCATGCCTCATTCCCACCATATCCAGTAATTCTTCCGCCCGTTGTCTCCGCTCTCGATAGTGGAGCCCCGACAGCCGACCGTAAAACAAAAGAAACTCATATCCGGTCAGAAATCGGTAAAAATAGGGGTTTTCCGGCATATATCCGATTTGACGGTGCTGGATCGCCTCTCCCAGCTCCCGCCCCAACAGAAACGCCGTTCCTTTCGTGGGGTATATGATCCGAAGGAGAATCTTGATCGTGGTGGTTTTCCCCGCACCGTTGGGACCCAGGAAACCGAAGATCTCGCCCTGCTCAACCTCCAGATTCAGGTTATCCAGGGCCAGAACCGGCTTGCCCCAAAATCCCGTGCTGTACGTCTTGGAAAGGCCACGAATGCTCAGGATGGCCATCGTCGCTTGCCTCCTCTTGCTCGGGGTCCGGAGCCTGGTTCCCAAGCTCACAGGACGGATCGGAATCTTGATCTGGTATGTCTCCACAAGAGTCATTCCCCTATTCGCACAAAAACAGGACATTCAATCGGACCTGTCCTGATTCTGCTCGAAGAACGACTCTTCGGTGACATGGAAACTTGGCATTGCCTGCACACAGGGTTGACAAAACCTGTGGTTCCGGTGGATCACCAGTGGCGCAAAACGTTTCTCAATAATAGCCTAAAGAAAAGCAGGCAAATGTCAAGATGATTTTCACCTGAAATTATACCCTTTTTTCCACAATTGTGCTTCTTTCTTCACATTTTCATCTGCCATTATCTGACTGATGCAGAAACGATCTGCCTCATAATATGAAATACTTATGCCATATTGTTATTTATCGCACGGCTGCCGTAATAAATTGTAACATCCACTCAAAAATCGTGAAAATCGCGATTTCCTGCGCCCATTGATTGACAAAAACGACGGTTTAAAGGTATAATTTTTCAACTGGGTGATACCCGTCATCACGGCTCTTTGTTCTTCTCAGCTGGAAGGTTTCCGGATTTTAAGTTCAGGCGGATGTGAGGCGCTACCGCCAGTCCTGAATCGTAGGGCTGTTGAGATCGCGAGCCGGCAAATTCTGTCGTAAAGGTTGTGATCAATGTGGTACTCGTCGAGTTACGAGAGGATGAAGACATCCAGGGAGCTCTGAAACGATTCAAGCGAAAGTGCATCAAAGAGAGTATCCCCCAAGACCTCCGGAAAAACGCTTATTATGAAAAGCCGAGTGTCCGGAAACGAAAGAAACATTTGAAAGCCATCAAGCGCCTCAAGAAAAACCGCCTCCGCATATCCTCGAACCTTTAACAGGTTCCGGGTCCGTTTGCGGGCGGTTTTCGAACTATCAAGATCCTGGGCAGGCCAACTTTGTTCGCCTGCCCTCGTTCTTTTTCCAGATTTCTCTGTGGGTGGCAACCCTTCGGGTGGCGCCGGCATCTTGCCGGTGAATTTCCATGTCCGTGCCTCGTCCGTGTGTCCTCAGAAACGAAAACAGGGGCGACACAAACCCATGCCGCCCCTGTCGGTGATCTGTTGGGATTGGAGAGGGAGGGGAGAGTCTCCTCACCCTCTACGCAGTTCCTGTCGGATGAAGGACCTAACCCTCACCACCTCCGCAGTCACCTACGCGTACCGTACAACTACAGTCATCGATCATAAGTGGACCACCTCCTTTCTGCGTTGATAAGGAATATATACAACTTTCTTGGCAGAATCAAGGATTATTTTCAGGAATTCGTCGATTTTCATGTGAAGGGAGAAATCTCGTCGAAAGGCCGGGTAAGATTCCTCCCATGTGTTCCTAAGAAAGTTCGCTTATCGACAGGCACGGAGGCCTGTCCCACCAGTGGGCCAGGCGTCTCTGCCTGGCAGAGAAAGGTGGAAAACACGCTTTCTTCACCTAATCACCGGCCCCGCCGAAGGGATGCTCGGAATGACAATATGCGTCACACCGATTTGGAGACATATTCCGGGCAGATGGTTGCATTGGGGCGTTCCGGGCGGGCGCAGATACTCCCATAATTCCACTTGCAGGTGTCGCACAAAAAGGCATCTTCGTGCAGAACGGAGCGCACCTTGGAGGTGAACCGCTTCCACTTTGTTTTCCAGTCTTCTCGATTCACGATCTCCTATTGTATCCTCCTTCAAAAAGGATAAGACGACGAGATTTACAATCAAGGGCCGGAAAACCATGTCCTACCATGCAACCGAGGCAGTAACTCTACGTCGGTGGCGGACGCAAGAAGCGGATGCCCTGTATCTCCTGTTCACGGAATCCCTGGGGAAAATCACCGCGAAGGCCCGGGGTGTGGCCAAGAGCACGAGCCGCATTGCCGGGATGCTTCAGCTGCATAACCGAACTCATGTGATCCTGTATCAGAAGCAGGAAGATCAGGACATTTTAAGTGTAACGCAAGTCTCGCTGGTCCGGCGCTATCCCCATCTTCAAGGCGATCTGAAAAGCCTGACGCTGGCCGCCTGTGCCGCCGAATTGATCGACTTTTGCACGGGCGAGGGCGAACCGAACCGGATGATCTGGTCTCTTCTGACAAAATTGCTGGATTTCTGGGAAGAGAATGAGGCAACAGAGGCGCAGTTGGCCGCTTTCGCGCTGCGGATTCTCAAGGAGACCGGATTTGAGCCTCATCTGGCCGCCTGCGCCAAGTGTGGGGTTCAGGAGCGTTCCGAGTGGTATTACAGTCCCGAACGGGGCGCCATACTCTGTCCCGGCTGCCATCGGACGGAACGTCTGGCCCTTTCCGGCGGGGCAGTCAGTACCATGGCACGACTTACTTCCGGCGAAAAACTCTCTGCCCTGTCTTTCGGAGAACAGGACGTCAAAGACATGCTTCTGTTCCTGGATGAACACATCGGCTATCATGTCGGCCGGCGGTCGCGCGCGCTGAGGGTGTTGCAGCAGATCGCGGTTCCGCTCAACGGTCAATCCGAACCGTGAGGTGTTCCATGGCGCATATCCTGATTCTTGGTCTCGGTCCGATCCCGCTGGAAAAGTCACGTCTGTTCCAGGCCGGTGGGAACCGTGCCTGGCATCTGGCGGATGCGCTTCGTGGCGCGGGCCATCAGGTCACTATGCTGTGTATGCGGGTAACCGCCGGTGGGGTGTCGAACAGGCAGATCGAGCGCATAGAGAAAGAAGACCTCGTCTATGTAAGTGTCGATGAGGTCACGCACTTTGCAAATGACTCATTCCTTCGACGGTTTGTGGAGGAAACTCGTCCCGACATTCTGGTGGGAGCCTGTGCGTACCCGGCGGCACGCGCGGCAGTTATTGCAGGTGATCTGCCTCTCTGGGTAGATTTGCACGGATATCAGATGGGGGAAGCGCAGGTAAAGGCGTTTCGCGATAAGGAAGACGGATTTCGATTCCATTTCTGGGATCGTTATCGTCCGGCTCTCGAGCGTGGTGACCGCTTTTCCACAACCAGCGAGCCTCACCGTTATGCTGTGATCGGTGAGTTAGGCGCAATCGGCAGGCTGAACCGTCATACCTTCGGGGAGGACATGATTCATACAATTCCCATCGGTTGGGCTACACTGCCGATGCGGGAAAAGGCTCTGCGAAAGCTGGAAGCCCCGTTCACCGTGTTCTATTCCGGCGGATTCAACACCTGGTGTGATGTGCAAACTCTTTTCCACGGACTGGAATCGGCCATGAGAAAAGACTCCCGGATTCGTTTTCTCTCCACGGGAGGGGCTATCGATGGCCATGACGAGACGACATACCCTGAGTTTCAACGATTGGTAGAAGTGTCTGCCTTCCGGGACCGCTTTGACCTTCGAGGGTGGGTTCCCAGCGAGGATCTTCCCGGCATTCAGGAACAGGCAGACCTTTTCATCAATGTAGATCGCTTTTGTTACGAGACATTGATCGGGGCACGAAACCGGATCACCGAGATGATGGTTCGAGGAATACCGGTTCTTTCGACTTTGGGAACCGAGATCAGTTGGATTCTCCAGGAGAACACCTGCGGCCTGGGCGCTCCGATTGGGGATTTCGAGGCTTTGAGCCAGAGAATCCTCTGTGCGGCGGACCATCCGCACGACTTGCAGGAAATGGCTCAAAGAGCCAGGCGCTTATTTGAGGAGAGGTTCACATACAAGGCCACCGCCAAGCCTCTTCTCGAGTGGGCAGAGACGCCCGTCCGTGCAGGCGATGCAGGCAAAGGAGTTGTCTTATTCACTGGGCCGCCTCCGGCAGTGGAAATCCGGGGGATTCGAGCGGGATTGAGGCTGATTCGCGAAGGGTTGACTCGGAAAATACGACGCGATCAATGAATCAGCGGATGTGCCAGGGGGTTGTGAGGCAGCTGACCGCCCATTCGGGCAAGGTCTCCCAAACTGATGATCCCATTGCTGGAGTCGTACACCTGTTCCGGACCAAATCCCTCCAGGCCGGTCGCGAATTGAGGAATATAATCCTGGGTCCGGTCCGGCCCCTGGCTTTCCAGGATATAGGTCTCCGTTCGGGCGGGAATCGGTACGCCACGGCCGATGGCCCAGTCCCCTTTCAGGTTGAAATAGAGATATCCGCGCGGGCTGTTGCCGTTCTCCCCACCGGAACGCAGCAACCGTTTCGGCATGAAAACGTCTTTCAGATCGACAGTGGTCAGATAAGCAACCGGCGTAGTCAGGGCGACCAAGTCCAGGGGAACCAGATCAGTCAAACCAAACGGGAACTTCCGCCAGTCGGCCTGGTATAATGCGAGTCCGGTTGCCACGGTTTTAAATTCCGCCTCCACACGCGCCACCTTGGCCTTAACTTGAGCACGCTGGAAATTCGGCACGGCAATCGCCGCCAGAATGGCGATAATCGCCACAACAATCAGCAGTTCGATTAAGGTAAAAGCCCTCGACCGGCGCATGTTCATTGACCCATCAATTACATTGTATCCCAGAGGGATCGATCCACAAGCCGGAATTGCCGAATTGCCTCGGCGAGGAGAGGCAGGCACATCAAAGTCCGTGCCGTTGAATGACGCCCGGACTCACGACGCCGTTGCTCGGATTGTAATCGTACCACATCATCAAGACATCTCCCTGCTGAATCTCTTCATAGGGGTAGGTTTTAGCATCAGGGCCAAGGGTAAATAACATCCAGGCCATCTTTTCGGCATTGTCCGGGTTATTGAACCAAAATGTCGGGTATTCTCCGCCGTGGATCTTGAAATAATCGAAATTGTGATAGTAATACCCGTGGGACTTCGAGAACGGACTGTCCGTTCCGGACCCGATATAGTTGATCGGCGTTGTAAGCGGGGCCATGACAGACAGGTGCACCGGAGAGATTAAGGTTATGGCTCCACCTCCAGCTCCGCGTGGTGGAATCCCGTTCTGATCCAAACGATACATGGAAAGCGCCGTATTGAGTGCGTTCAAATCCGCCTGCGCACGGGCAACCTGGCTTTTCACACGGGCATTCATGAAGTTCGGGACGGCAATTGCGGCAAGGATTCCGATTATGGCAACAACGATCAAGAGCTCAATGAGCGTAAAACCACGGTTGCATGTCATCGGACGGATCTTTCAGGATTTCTCCGGTCATATAGGCTTTGTTTCTACCTCTATTGTAGGATAATTTTCGCAATGCGACAATAAAAAGTGACATTCTTTTCATGTCACGCTACAATGTTGCAAATTGAAAGGAATTTCGGAGGTACGTTCAACGTGAGAAACTTCAGGTCAACCGGCATGGCACCACTGGTTCTTTTTGCGCTCCTGCTTGGCGTAAACGGCCCCGCTTTCGCTCAGATTGTGTTCGAGCATTCCGCCACGATCGGGGTGGGCCAGGAACCGGCAGATATTGCCGTAGCAGACATCGATGGAGATGGTGATCTCGACCTTCTCACGGCAAATCAGTCTGGAGATTCCTTCACGATCCTTTACAACAATGGCCAGGGCGGTTTCGCCAACAAACGGGAGATTGCTCTGCCCGAAGGACAGCGCGCTCCAGTGACCATCGCCGCCGATGATTTCAATAACGACGGGCTGATCGATATTGCCGTGGGGATTCTCTCGGAAATCGACGCTATGACTCGTCAGTTTATCGATCCGGGAGTGTTTATTTATCTGGCGGACTCGCAAGGGAACTACCATGAGACATTCTATCCGGTGGATGGGACCCCCGGTCTTCTGATCCCCGTGGATCTCGACGGAAACGGCTCGAAGGACATCGCGATGGCCAACTTGGGGTATTTTGATTTCACCAATATCTTCAATGTCAGTGTGGAAGGGGCCGGGGTGGATATGCTTTTTAATGAGGGAGACGGCACGTTTTCGAACCATTATCTTTTTGAGACAGAAGGTTCTGTTTCGCCGATTGAACTCCTCGATCTCGACGGGGATGCCGACATGGACGTTCTTGCCACCAATCAGGGAGGATTGAATGCCTGGACAGGTCAACTGGAAGGCTACAACATCACCATCATGGAGAACAATGGGCAGGGCAGTTTTCTGATCGTTCAGGAGCTGACGTGCAGCACCTTTCCGTTCTCAGCCACGGCACGTGACTTCGACGGCGATGGGGATATGGATATCATCGCCGCCGAACAGGGAATCGCAACCCTCATGGGGGTAGTGGCCGACACAGCGGGGATCGGATATTGGTGGGGGAGCGGCAACATGAGTTTTTCAAACGAAGTCTATGTCAGGGAACAGGGCGTTCCAACGATGATTAAGGCTGCCGATTTGGATAATGACGGTGACCAGGATTTTGTTTTGACCAACAGCGGCATGGATATTGTCGAAGGGAATCCCGCCAATCCCGCTGTGACTGTTTTCGAGAATGACGGGACCGGAACTTTCACCCGCGTAATTACCGCATCCGTCGGTGAGGAACCTTATGGTTTGGCGTTGGGTGACTGGGACGGTGATGGCGCCATGGATATCGCCGTACTGTCGAAGGGCAACAACATCGTTACGTTATTCAAGAACAAAAGTCCGAATGCGGTTCCGGTAAGGGATTGGACGGTGTATTGAGAAGAATCGCAGGGAGCGCGGCACGCCGTGCCACCGCTGGAATCTGCACGAAATGTGACTGTTCACGTGTAGGGGCACGGCATGCCGTGCCCTTACAATCTCTGAAAAGACTTTTAGGGCTATGCCTTCCCGTATTTCCGTTGTGATCCCCACTAAGAATGCCGGGCCGGACTTCGAACACCTTCTGGAATTACTTTGCCATCAGGAGGTTAAGAGCAATGTGGAAGTTCTGGTGGTGGATTCCGGCTCGAAGGATATCACGCTGGAGATTTGCCGGCGGTATCCCGTGCGTGTGGAGTCCATTCCGCCTGAACAGTTCAGGCATGGGCGGACGCGGAATCTCGGTATCTCCCTGACTAATGGAGAGATAGTATGCCTTCTGACCCAGGATGCACTGCCGACAGACAGCCGGTTTCTAGCGAACCTCACTCAACAGTTTTCGAATCAAGATGTTGCCGGAGTGGTCGGGCGGCAGATCCCCAGACCGGATGCCTCTCCGTTGACTGTGCGGGATGTCGGTCGCTGGATTCTTGGATCTTTGCAAAGTCGCGTCTCGCGAATCACCAGTCAGAATCAATTTGAGGAGTTACCCGCCATCGAACAGTATCTCCTTTGTGCGTTTGACAATGTTTGTTCCGCTATCCGGCGTTCGGTTTGGGAAAGGATCCCGTTCCCGGATGTCCTGTTCGGCGAGGATATCGAATGGGGGTATCGGGTGCTTCGCTGCGGGTATGCCGTCACCTATCAGCCCGACGCGGCGGTGTACCACTCCCATGATCGGCCGATCCGGTATCAGTATCAGCGGATGACGGTGGATCATTACCGTCTGTGCGAATTGTTCGGTCTGGAGACGGTTCCCTCGGTGTGGCACATTCCGGGGGCTGTGGTTCGGCAGACTATGGGGGATTTGCGGGACCTGTTGCGGATGGAGGGGAGTGTTTCCGCCCGATTTCGGGATGTGCTTCGTGTTCCCGTTCGTTCCCTGGCGCATGTGGCGGGTCAGTATCGGGGGGCGAGAGCGTACCGGAAAGGGTGTGGGCCGGAGGAACTTGAGGCGGTGTGAGAAGAGCCGGCTTGGGGCCATTTGGGGGGACAGGGACATCTGGGCGGACGGGCGAAAGATCACGAACCGAATCGAATGGAATACGTTCTCTCCCGGTTACTTCCTGGTTACTTCAGGGATTCCTGAGCAAAACTGTTATGTTCATAAGTCCAGTGTTTTCAACCCGCGCCGAGAGGGAATCGAACCCCCAACCTTCTGATCCGTAGTCTCTTCGGAGCGTTTTGTAAGTTTCCGCAAATCAAGCATTTACAAGAGGTTATCACCTTGTCCCCACGTTGACAACCCCCTCAAAATACCCTCAAAACACCCCCAGATTGCACGTCCGTTGCACGATTTTGGGAGTCACTGCCCCCTGACACGAAATCAGAAGACAGCC
>JAKQSI010000070.1 GCA_029570205.1 Candidatus Omnitrophota bacterium
GGCCAGGCGTCCCTGCCTGGCAGCTAAGTAGGCCAGGCGTCTCTGCCTGGCAGCTAAGTAGGCCAGGCGTCCCTGCCTGGCAGCTAAGTAGGCCAGGCGTCCCTGCCTGGCAGCTAAGTAGGCCAGGCGTCCCTGCCTGGAAGCTAAGTAGGCCAGGCGTCCCTGCCTGGAAGCGACCGGAAGGGAGAAATCTCATCAGAAAGTCGGATTTCATCGCCGGTTCAAATTTCAGCCGGACGGAACTGAAGACAAGAAGAAGGCGTCTAAATAACTCTCTTTGCGGTATTTCGGTATAATAAATCTGTTGAGTGGACCGAGACATCATTGGATATCCAACTTTCAGGCCCGTTTGGACACATCCAATAGAGGAGGACGGTCAGGATGGATCCGTCACGATGGTTGACTCCGGAGCCGGCGCAAACGGAAGACGAGAGTCCCAAATCGAGCGACGAAGTTGATCTGGTTTTGCGGGTTTTGTCGGGAGATCGAGCGGCATACGGGGTTCTGGTGAGCCGTTACCAGCACCGGGTATATCACTTGGCGTATTCGATTTTGGGCAGTTGGCAGGATGCCCAGGATGTATCGCAGGAGGCGTTCTTTGCGGCATACCGACGTTTGCCGAAGCTGAAGGACCCTGGAAAGTTCGGAGGGTGGCTGTTCGGGACTGTGCGCCACATTTGCTATGTGACCCTGCGGAAGCGGAGGGTGATCGGCGAGCAAGTCCCGATTGAAGAGGTCGAGTTTCTTGCCACCCGGCCGGTGGAAGACATCCCGGACGACCGAGAGGCTCTGATGCTCCAGGGAATCCAGGACCTTCCGGAGAAGTACCAGGTTTTGCTTCGGCTGAAATATCTCGGCGGGTATTCCTATCAGCGGGTGGCGGAGATGTTGGACTTGCCGGAGGTTACTGTGAAATCGAGACTGTTTGAGGGGCGGCGAATGCTTCGGGAACGAATCGCATATCTGGTGAGGACACGTGATGATTTCTGAAGGCTGTTTCCAGGAATGGGAAGCCGAAATCCTGCAATACCTGGACGGAGAGCTCGGCGAGTCGGATCGGCTTCGAGTGGAACGTCATGTTCAGACCTGCCGACGATGCCGGGCATTCCTGGCGGATATGGGTCCGATTGAGCGCTCCATCGACCGGCATTTCCGGGCCACGGCATCGGAGAATCCGCTGCCGGAGGATTTCACCCAAAAGGTGATGTCCAGCCTTCCCAGTATGATTTCGCTTCCGTGGCATTGGAAGTTCCGCCTTGCCATCCGAGAGTTTTCCAGCCGCGAAGGTCTGAAACGGTTGATTCGTCAGCACCCCGTTACGGCAGGCGCATTGGTTCTGTTTGTAATCGGAACTCTTTCTTCCATCTGGCTGAACCACCTGGAATACGATTACCGGGTGAAGATCAACGCCTGGGGAAATAAAACCTTCGAGGTAAGCCTTTCGCAAAGCGTGATTTGTGAGAATCCGAACGGGCAAATGTACGAGTTGCCGGACGGGAGCCTTATTTTTGCGCAACCTGGAGCGGTGTTCTCTGTGGAAGCATACCAGAAACACGGCGATGACCGATGGGTCAGGCTTCGGCGGGGAGAGGTGTGGCTCGATGTGCGGGGGGATGTCCGCGAGGGATTCACGGTCACCACGCCGGAGGCCCGATTGAAAGTAACGGGAACCTGTTTCGCCGTGAAGCTGGAGCCGGATGTCAGTACGGTCGAAGTCGCTCGTGGCAATGTGCTTGTAGAGAATGTCGGGCGCGGACATCCGAAGAGTTGTTATCTTAAGCCGAAAAAGAAGATTTGCGCAAACAGGGGCGGGCGATTGGGGGAATTCGGCGATGTTAATTCGGACCGGATCGGGTCGATTGAGGGACAGTTCCCGAAGACACCCTCCAAGCAGTGAAGAGATCGCGGAGCAGGCGAAGGAGTGAAGATACGCACAACCTCCTCTCTGTCTCCCCCGGACTTTGGGGGAGAGGTTCCTCCCCCGAAGATCGGGGGAGGTCAGGTGGGGGTTGACCGGATATCGCAAGACTCCTCGGCGTTGTGACCGAGCTTTCTCAGGAGGGCGATGAGGGTTCTTCCATGCGGTATTCAAGCGTAACCTCGGCGGTGGATCTGAAATAACCCGACGATTGGACATGGTATCCGATGAAGGTGGCGAAGGATGACGAGCGACTAAACGCTGAGCAGGGGCTTCATCTGCTGACTCGAACACCTGTTCACGATCTGAGTCGCATGGCGACTCGCGCCAAAGAACGTCTTCACAAAACTATCTGCTATTACAATATAAACCGTCATATCGATTACAGTAATATCTGCCGGTGCGGTTGCCGTTTTTGCTCGTTCAGCCGGAGAGCCGGAGAGGCAGGCGCATTCGAGCTGACCCTGGACGAAATATTGGAGAAAGCAGCGGAGGCGGACCGAGAGGGGGCCTCGGAGCTGCACATCGTAGGCGGCGTTCACCCCAGCTTGCCGCTGGAGTTTTTCGAGGAGATGCTTGCCCGCATCTCCTCGCGATATCCATCCCTGCATTTGAAATGTTTTACGGCTGCCGAGATCGATGGGGTTGCACAGAATGCGGGGTTGAGCGCGGAGTCCGTTCTTGAGCGTCTGAAGAAGGCAGGATTAGGCTCCATTCCGGGCGGCGGGGCGGAGATTTTCTCAGAGCGAATCCGACAGCGGTTGTTTCCCAATAAGATCTCGGCGAACCGGTGGCTGGAGATTCATCGTGTTGCGCACCGATGCGGACTGCCATCCAACGCAACAATGCTGTACGGCCACATTGAAACCGATGAAGAGATTATCGATCATCTTTGCCGATTGCGCGAGCTCCAGGATGAGACTGGGGGATTTCAAGCGTTTATTCCGCTGGCATATCACCCGGACAACAACTGTCTGGGAGGAACAAAACCAACCGGACTGAAAAGCCTGCGGGTCATCGCCACCGCTCGCCTGATGCTTGACAACATTCCGCATATCAAAGCGTACTGGGTGATGCTGGATGTGAAACTGGCCCAAGTGGCGCTGCATTTCGGAGCGGACGACCTGGATGGGACGGTGATTGAGGAACGGATCTCTCATGCGGCAGGGGCATCCTCTCCACAAGCATTGACAGTAGACCGGATTCGTCATTTGATCTCGGAAACCGGCCTGGAGCCGGTGGAACGAACCAGCCTCTACGAGCGGCGCAGCAGTCCAGGCTGATCACGAATCGGGAGCGCGGCTTTTGACCCCACATCGAAACCCGGAATTGCCGGAGTGTTTTTGGAATGTGAACACCCTGATTCTCGATATGGACGGGGTAGTCACATCCGAGGAAAGTTATTTTGACGCGGCGGGGCTGACGATCCGCGAGGTCCTGGAAAGCCCGCTGTATCTGGGACTGAGTCCGCCGAATTACACTTCCATCCCGGAAGTGTTTTATCGTCAGATGGCCGCCGCCTCGCGCATGGAATGGCGCAAGTACCTGCCGACGGAGCTGATTATCCGCTGCAAGGGCCGCGGAATCAGCACGAATTGGGATTTGGCGTACCTGGCGGCGGGTCTCTATATGGCGCCATTGTTTGTGGAATCGCTCACGGCGATTTCGGAACGGAAAGGGGAAGAGGAATCGACAGAGGAGCCGGTTGAATGGGAACGAGCGGAGGGATTCGATCTTCCGGCAAAGCAGCGGTTTATGGAAAAGGAGATTCGGGAGAGCCTGGGGGGGTTGGCGGAAGGCTATCGGCGGGTGATCCGGCGCAAAGACTGGTCAACTCTTCTGCGCGTGTCGGATTTTGCGGAATGGGGTCGATTTTTCCGCTCACGCGGTATTGAAATGGCTCCTCAAAAGGGTATCGAACTTAAGCTATTCGACGACTTTCATCCGCAAACCCGTGGGCTGGATCTCCTGGACAAAATCCATGAATCAGTTCCGGGGTACAGCAAGGAATTCGCGGGTCTGTTCGGTCGAAATACGCTTCTCTGGAACGACCTGCAGAATCTCTTTCAGGAATGGTACCTGGGAGAGGATCTGTATGCGAAACAGACAGGGAAATCGGTCAACGCCTGGCCGAAACCGGGCCTGATTCACCAGGAAGAACCGCTTCTTCCGGAAGACCGAACCCGCGCCGCTTTGTCCTCTCTGCGGGACAGCGGATTCACCCTGGGAATCGCTACAGGACGACCGTACCTGGAAATCCTGTCACCACTTCAGCGATGGGGATTCGATCGGTTCTTCGATCGGGAACGGATTGCGACACACGATGAAATCGAAAAGGCAGAACGTGTGTTGAGGACCAACCGAATCACGGACTCTCTTTCCAAGCCGCATCCATATCTGTTTCTTCGCGCGATTCATCCTCATCTACCGCCCATGGTTTTGCACAATGGAAAATACGATGCCGGTGTGCATACTCGGTTTGCGGTTGTCGGGGACAGCGTGGCGGATATCTGGGCGGGGAAGAAGATCGGCTGCCCCACGGTGGCGGTTTTATCGGGAGCAGCGGGGGTACTGGGACGTCGGAATCTTGAGGAGGCCGGAGCGGACTATATTGTTGAGAATCTGGAGCATCTGGCGGGAACGTTTGGGAAGAGAAATTGAAGAAGTCAGAACCTTGATTCGCATGATTATGGGATGAACAGGATGAAGAAAAAGGAATCAGGGTAATCCGTTAATCAGGCGAATCAGGGTTCAAACAATCAGGGGTGGGTTGACACGCGAATTTTCCACGGGCCATCCGGCACATAGTCCTCATCTACAAAACGCCAATTGACCAAGCCTTGCCCGTCGATATTCAGGATTTTGCAGAGATCGGGAGAGAGGTCGATTCCGGCCCCGTTTTTAATTCGACGGATGGGGCGCCGATAGGTTCCATTTGTGCTGCGGAAAACGTTGAGTCGCTTTCCTTCCTGGAGTTCCGCATGGGGACGCACCGTACCGGTCTCATCAAATACATACTCGGCATCATTGGCAAACCAGGGTCCGACATCCTCCCATTGTGCGAAAGCCCGTTCCCCGGTTGTTGTATTGACTATTTCCACCCAGCGATTCTTGCAGGGACCGTATTCTTCGAATCCGGGGACCCGGTCATTGAAGGGCAGTGCGACGTGAAAGGGGTTTTCCATAAGGGGGTCAATTGAGTTCCAGGCTGTGCGGGGTCGGCGGGAATCGGACAGATCGAAGCAGGTTGCCAGGATATTGACATGCCATGCGCCGAGTTCGGGTTCAGGCGGGGGAGCAGTAATAGATGGCTCCGGCAGAGGAACAACCGGCACGGGCAATTCCGGCATGGGAACCATAGAAGGTGGCGGCGGGGCAGTCTCCACCGGCCGGGAGGGAAGGCGCGAGACGGCAACAGATTCCTTCGGGACCCGGATTTTCGGACGTGGGAGAGATTCCGCCGTGCCGGGCATCTCCCGTTTCGGCTGCGCACAGCCGACCAGAGCAAGAACCACGGCAAGAACCAGCAACACTCCGCTTGATGCCGAAGGATTCCTCATCCGTATCGTACCTTTGTGCGATATCTCGACCCACACTTCGCACATTCCCCAAACCAGAGCGGCGGGTAAATCCGCTCCTCCCATTGGGAATTGCCCAATTCAATCACGGATTTCACGACTTGCCAACGGGATTTATACCAAAAGATTTGACCTCCCGTGGTGGCCCTTGATCCTCACCGCCAGAGATACAAGGTGTCCTATTCATCCCCCAGTGGCTCCCCCGATCTCCGGGGACAGTGTTCTCGATTCATCATCGCCTTGTAAGGCAATCTTGTCTGTTTTGCCGGACAGGTTTCTGACGGTCGATCCTTCAATGACATTGGCAGCGGCAACTGCAAAAGCGAAAAAGCACCAGAGAAACAGCTGGGTCCAGAAATGATAGAAAAGGTTGCAGACGCCCAAGCCGACTGTGGCCGCCAGTATCCCTCGCAACAGCAAACCATCGGGGTCATGGACTGCCAACCCCCGTTGAGCGGTCCACAGGCGATGCAGAACCACCAGGTAAGTAAATACGAAAATCACACCGCCGATGAGTCCCATTTCCGCGAAAATCGACAGGAATCCGGAATGGGCCGTTGCGCCGGGAAGGTTCGGATTAAATTGCGCCTGATAAACCGAAGAGTAATTATGGATTCCGACACCGGTCAGGGGATGGTTCCGAAGCATCTCCAGCGCGGCCAGGCCGTAATAAGCATGTTCCACCACAGAGCGTTCTCCGGTAAGGCTCTGCTTCACCCGCCGCGCCACCATGCCGATCGGATTGATTTGCGCAACGATACAGATTACCGCGACAACCCCAATAAAAACAAGATATTTGCGGGCCAATCGGCCGATCGGGAATCCAAACCCGACCAGCGCCACCACGGCCGCGACTCCTCCGAGCCAACCGCTTCTGGAAAAAGTAAGCAGCCAGATCGCTACCAGCCCGATCCATCCCCAATACACCTTGCCGGACAGATTTCCGCGCAACAAACCACGCCAGGCATAAACCAGAAACAACGACAGAACAATCACCAGATAGGCGGAAAAGATATTCCAGTCGAAGAATGTGCCGGAGACCCGGACCACACTCATGCCCTGGGAAAAAACGATGGCTCCCGGCTCGACCAGCATCCGTGGAAGAGTCGGATTCCGCCGGGCAAGCGCGAGCAGGGGCTGGGAGGGAAACCCCAGGAAATACCCCGCGGCCTGCCAGAACGCATAGCCGCAGACCGCCACAGCGGACCACGTGAAAAACTTCAGGTATCGCTCCAGTTCCTTGCGATCCGAAATCAGGCGGGTTGTGCCGATACACACGGCAAAGACAATACCGAGTTGGACAGTCATCCGGACAGCCTGCATCGGGCTGTAGGCAAACAGGCACGAAAGGACCATCGCGCCCATGCAGGACAAGATGCACCAGTCCCAGGATGTCCATTCAGGTCGGCGAAGAAGGCGATCCCGGTCATGCCAGGCAATCCCGGCAACAACGGCAGGAAAAAGAAGGAGAAACGGCTTGAGGGTGATGCCTTTGTAGACGGAGATAACCTCCAACGGGGCCACGGCCATCATGAGCGACATGGCATCGGCGGGTCGGCGGGCGAACCACCATGCGCATAATGCCAGAATCGCGAGGTAGACAAGTCCTCCAGTCACGATCAGCACAGACTTGACCAGGGGGGAAGAAAAAATCTCCATGGACGAGATCCTACCTGGAGCATGGGATGTTTCAAAAGGATGTGGAGGGGAGGATTCGGGGTCGGAACGACCTCCTCCCATAACGCTTGCCGCCGGGAATGGGGAGAGTTAGACTTGTTGAAGCGTCCAAACGAAGGCGATGGAGTACGCAATGGAAGATTATGTCGGTCTACTTATATTCTTTGTGATCATCCTCGTGAATTTCCTGGTCAGCCTGTCGCAGAAAGCGAAAGCGCAACAGAAACGTGATCGTCGCATTGCGAAGACACCTCCAAAGACACCGGAAGCGCCCACGGGGAAGCCGGTCCTGGAAACGGCAAAGCCCAAGCCGACAATCCGACCGAAACGCCCTGTACAGCCCCGATGGATGGAAGCGAGCCGACCGATTTCTGATGAAACAGCGCAGCCGGCCGAAGAGAGCACAAGGCGGACAAAGGATATCATTCGGGAATGGAGCAAACGCCTGGAAGAGGCTTTTGATTTGGAGACGATGGAAACGCCATGGGAGGAAATGGCCCCCGAATCGCCGGCGACTCCCAAGTTTGCATCAGCCGAAAAACAACCGGCCGAGATCCCCAAGACACCCCAAGCCACCCCGCAGAAGCCTTCCCATCCCCCGGCGGTTTCCGTAACCTCCCCGCAGTATGCCGTGACGGTGCGGAAATCATCGGTCGAATTCCTGGGGAAGATACATCCCAACCCGATTGTCAACGGGATTATTCTTTGTGAGATTCTCTCAAAGCCTGTGTGGATGCGAGAGGAAAAGCCCCTTTACGTTCCCTGAGATGCCATCTGGGGTTCACAAAGACTCTCTTGATTCCGCCATCTGCGTCTTCTATCGTTCTGGGCGTTGGGTGATTGCGTGGTTACCGGAATCGGGACCAGAGACCGCAAAGACCTTCATCTATCCGAAGGATCATTGCACTGTTTATGGAGGCAAAGGATGAAAGCGCTGGTTACGGGAGGAGCCGGGTTCATCGGCTCCCATCTTACGGATGCGCTTCTCGCGGCGGGCCACCAGGTTCGGGTTTTCGACGTCCTCGATCCGCAGGTCCACCCGGATGGAAGTAAGCCCAAATATCTCAGCAAAGACGTCGAGTTTGTGAAAGGCGACATTCGGGATATCGATGCGCTTCGGCGCGCTCTCAAGGGTCAGGAGGCTGTGTTCCACTACGCCGCTGCGGTCGGAGTGGCTCAATCACAATACAAGATCAAACATTATGTGGATGTCAACATCGGGGGAACGGCGAACCTGTTGGACTTGCTGGTCAATGAGAAGACCTCTGTCAAGAAGGTGATTGTGGCGGTTTCGCAAACGGGGTACGGCGAAGGATGTTATCACTGTCCGAATCATGGCAATGTGCGCTCGTGGTCCCGTTCCGAAGAACAGTTGGCGAAAGGTATCTGGGAACACCTGTGCCCCGAATGCGGCGCGGAACTGTCACCGATTCCGACGCCGGAAACGGCGGCGATGAAATGTTCGACGATCTATGCCCAGACAAAACGTCAGCAGGAAGACATGGCGCTGACCATCGGGACAACCTATAACATACCGGCTGTCGCTCTACGGTTCTTCAATGTGTTCGGCCCCCGTCAGAGCCTGTCCAATCCGTATACCGGTGTGATGGCGATATTCCTGAGTCGCCTGGCAAACGGAAAGCCGCCGGTGATCTATGAAGATGGGCTGCAAACGCGGGATTTTGTTTCCGTCCACAATGTGGTTCAGGCCAGTATGCTGGCGCTTGAGAACCCGGCGGCAAACTACCAGGCCTACAATGTCGGTTCCGGCAAACCCACAACAATTCTGGAGGTCGCGCGGACTCTCGCCAGACTTACCTCCAATCCCATTGAGCCGGAAATTCTTTACAAGTACCGCAAAGGAGATACCCGTCATTGCACAGCGGATATCACCAAGATTCGCACGGAATTGGGATATGAACCGAAGGTGACATTTGAAGAAGGGCTGCGTGAGTTTATCGAATGGGCAAAAGATACGACACCGGAAGATAAATTCGAGCAGGCTGCAAAGGAATTGGCCGAGCGGGGATTAGTCTGATCGCGGGGGTCATCGGATGGCGGAGAGGGCAACAGGCATGAGTTCGAGATCGGAATCCGCAATGATCTGGTGTGTGGGCGACTGGGCACGAATCGACCCGCCCACCGGTAGAGTGTTGGAATCGGACATTCCGGGCGAAAGGTTGAGGCAGTCGAATGAGATCTGGGATGGCGGTCAAGCGCGGGTTGCTCTGAAAGGCGCACGGAACGAGTTTCTGTCTTTCCAGATTGTGATGGAGGCCCTTGAATCGGGCAGCGGAGATATCTTTGTGAGTGCGCAGGATTTCGAGGGACCTGCCCGTCTGGATGCAGCCCGGTGTGTGCAGTTTTTCCGGGAGATTTATCTACCTGTGGATGAGGGAACCCCGTTCCTGGTTCCGATGACAGGCATGACAGGCATGACAGGCACGACAGGCATGACAGGCATGACAGGCATGACAGGCATGACAGGCACGACAGGCATGACAGGCACGACAGGCACGACAGGCATGACAGGCATGACAGGCGTGACAGGCATGACAGGCACGACAGGCGTGACAGGCACGACAGGCACGACAGGCGTGACAGGCACGACAGGCGTGACAGGCACGACAGGCGTGACAGGCACGACAGGCATGACAGGCACGACAGGCACGACAGGCGTGACAGGCACGGAGGCCTGTCCTACTGGAGGGAGGATGGGAACGATAGCGCTCTGGGTGGACGTTTATATCCCAAAGGCTATACCGCCGGGAGTGTATAAGTCAGTGTTTCGTATTTCCCATCGGGGCGGATATCGGCTGTCGGAGATTACAGTACAGATGGAGGTTTTGGAGCCGATACTACCGGATTCGCTGAGTTTGGATGCGGTTCTGCTGAGTGACGGTCCTCTGAGGGCACATCCATCGGTCGAACGGGAGTATTACCGGGCTGCGCACGCCCATCGAACCTCATTCGCCATCTATCCGTTCCTGCCGGACGGGTCTCTGCTTCAAGGAGCATCGCCGACGCTCCGTGGGGTTGGCGACCGGATATCCGTAGCCTCATGGACTTCATGGGATGAACGGTTCGGGCCGATCCTGGACGGTTCCGCATTTCACGATCTTCCGCGCGGTTCGTTGCCGGTGAACCGGTTCTTCCTGCCGTTCGGATTGGACTATCCATCCTCGTTCCGGCATTGGGGTACGGACCAATACGAGTTGGAGAATCGAACGATTCTGACTGAGTTCATTTACCATATTGCGCAAAAAGGATGGATCGAGCCGACTTTCGTCATTCGTTACCAAAGTGCGAAACGGTACGGTTTTTATCCGTTGGATCTGGAGGACCCGGTTGACGAGGCCGATATTGAAGCGCTTCTTTCTCTCGCCGCGATGATGCGCACGCCTTTGCACAGCCATCCAGGAGTTCATGGGGTCCTGTGGGTGGACTTCGCAGTGCGAGAGAATGCCGGGGTGTCCCTGGAGAAATTGCGGGAGTCATTTGACGTATTTGCCATGCGTGCGGAGAAGGGATGGGACAGTTTCGAGAAGACCGGCGCGAAGAAAGATTTGGAGTTCTGGCTGCGGTGTTCAGGCCGCGGGGTCGGGGAATCGTTTCAGGATATTCATGACTATCCGTGGATCGCCCGGCAGCGGAACATCCGGGGGCTTTGTTTTCGAAACGCGGTAAGCCGGATAAACGGGGAGTCCTCGCCGCTGTTTTATCCGGGGACAGAGTTCGGTTCGGGTGAACCGATCGTCAGCATGAGGCTGAAAGCATTGCGCCGCGGCTTGCAGGAGTATGAATGGCTGGAGTTGGCCTCCGAGCGAAAGGGGGCACAGGCGGTTCAGGATTTTGTGCGGACGGCTGTTCCCTGCCCTCCCTCAAGATGGCATGAGCAACGGAAACAGCTGCTGGCGCTGGTGGTGAAATAGGATTTATCCCATCCAAGATCATCAAACAATGAACGTCGTGCTTCCGACTTTTCGACGAGATTTCTCCCTTCGGTCGAAATGACAACAGGACCGCTGTCATTCCGAACGAACGTGAGGAATCTCAGGAGGTTAATCGGCTCGGCAGGAGCCTCGCCCTCCCTTCACACAATTACCGCCGCGCTTCTTCTAAGAGCGCCATGTAATTCTCCATCGGAATATAGCTGGGAATGGAGTTGCCGGAGCCGACTGCAAAGCGCCCCCTGGGAGCACAATGCTCGATCAGTTTCCGGGTGGCCGAACGAACGTCTTCCGATGTCCCCGCCGCCAAGATATTGATATCCACACCGCCCATGGTCGCGATTCGATCCCCATACAGGTCGTGGAATCGACTCGCAGGAAGGATGACATCCTCAAAAGAATGTTTCCCATCAATACCGACATCGTCTATAAAGGCGGGCATCAGCTGAAACATGCAGCCGCAGGAATGCAGACAATACGGCAGGCCGCGAGCGTGGGTCATTTCGGCGAACCGTTTGTGCCACGGCAGAAAGTACTGTTTCAAATGTCCCTCGGAGATCAGTAGCCCCGTACGGTGTCCGAGGTCTTCCCCCTGCAATACCATGCAGAGGCCATCCAGTTCCAGGAACGCTTCGTAATACTTTTCAATGCACCGTCCGGCACGTTCGGTGACCGCCGCAACCAGATCCGGGCTATCGTGAAGAGCGAAGCAAAGCCCCTCGTAGGACATCAGGTTGCTGACCGTTTCATAGATCCCGCCCGCATGACAGGTAATCATTCCCATGCCCTCCGGCAGGTGTTCCGCAACATAAACCAGCGCCTCCAGGTGCGCCTCGGATGGAGTATCGGGCCAGGGGTAAGACTCAAATTCCTGCCATGTCCCGATTTCGCCCTTGTGGAGGTTCACCCAGTTTCGCATGGTGCGGCCCTTCGTTCCGGTATCCGGCGCGGAAAGCCCCGTTCCGGTGAATCCGGCCGTGAGTTCCAAGCGGACATAGTCATACCCGGCGGCACGCCAGAACGCGGCAAGGTTGTCGAGATACAACGTAGAAATAGAAAGCTCTTCCCAACCCGCCTCAGCCCATGGCCGCCCCAGGATGTCGGTCACGACCTCACGCATGAGGACCTCATCCACCAGGTATTCCACCATCGGAGGACGGTCTGGGATGATCTCCCCGCGAATCGTTTGGATGAATCGTTCGATATCGGGTGTCGGGTGTTGTTGAAAGATGTTCATGGAATGAAGTCCGTTCGTTCTATGTCTTGTCGATTGCAGATTCTCTCATCCTTTTCTCTTGCAGGAAGGAAGCGGGTATTTGGATCTTCGACCGGTTTGAACTATAATCCCAGCAGAGCCACGTCCGGGCAAGAACGGAGGGTCGTTCGGTCATGTCCATCTCTCATCTTCCTGCGAAAGAGTATATCACCGACGCCAACGGGCGAATTATCAAGGTCGTTCTGGATTGGGAGGAATACAAGAAAATGATTGCCATTCTGGAGGATGAGGGACTTTATCGCGCGATGATGGAGGTGAAAGACGAGGTCCCGCTGCGAGTGGAGGAAGCCTCACTTGAGCTCGGTCACACCACCCGGTGTCCTGTGAGTTATCAATCAACAGACAGAGATGCCTGTCCCACTAGGGTGGACCCTCACCCGAATCTTCCCACAGACAGAGGGAGAAGAACGCTCTCCCAAGGTTTCCCTGTCAACGGGCGACCGATGGGTGATGTTTGAGCTGGAGATTGTGCTGATTCTGCGGCTGGCGCTTTCTGTGGGCGCGATTGCGCTGATCACAGCGGGGTTGTCGCTGTTTTCGGGGGCGGCCACGGAACGCGGCCTGTTTGATCGTCGCTGCCTGGTGGGGACATCGGTCGCCTGGGTAATGATCGAAACAGTGGTTTTCTTTCAGCGCCTCTTGCCGCCGGTTCCGTGGGCGCTGTTCTGTGGCCTGGAGTTTTTTCTGCATACCGGAATGCTGTCTCGTCTGCTTGGACGGTCCATGATATCCACTCTTCCGATATCGCTGCTTCACGCCGGAATGATTGCGTTTGTTTTGATGACGATTATACTGATGCTGGAGGGAATGGCGGTTGGAAATGTCTGAAAGGAGATCATTGTGAATCCTGTGCCTCCCATGCCCAGTCCGGAATATACGGCCGAAATACGGAAGGAAGGCGACCAATTCATTGCCCACGCCGTTCCGCTGGATGTGATGAGTTCCGGCCTCACACCGGAGGAGGCAAAAGAAGCCCTGGATGAAGCTCTGCACCTGTTTCTTCGGACGGCGATGGAGATGGGAACATTGGACGAGATTCTCCAGGAAGCGGGATACGAATTCCGGGATGGAATTTGGGTGGAGCCTGCATTGGTTACGGTTGAGAGGCGCTCGACCGCTGTTGGCGCCTGAGTATGCCGAAAATTGCCCCGGTCCATTGGAGGGTTCTTGAAAGGGTATTCCTGAATGCCGGATTTCGATTCGTTCGACAGGAGGGAAGTCACCCAGCCTGCACGAAGCAGGGTATAATCAGACTATCATTCCTGTCTATACGGAAGTACCGGTGGCGATCATTCGCAATAATTTGAAAGCCGCCGGCATCTCCAGAGACGAGTATTTCCGGTTGTTGGAAGGATGAGAAGAACCCTCACCCCGGCTCTCTCCCGGGGGAGAGAGGACTTTGAGATCCTGCGAAGAATAGGGGGGCCTGAAGACTACCGCCCGCATCGGCCACACCCCTACTTGATCCCTGCGCCGTCCCGTATCAGAATCATACGGTTCATGCCGAGGACTATCGGACACAAGGTGTGTTCATGAAGATCAGTATTCGAAGACGATTGGCGGTGGGTATCCTGGGCGGCACACTCCTGATAGTGGCCATCATTATGGGGATCACGTATTATTACGGGCGCATCGAGACCTTGCGTGAGGTGGAATCCGGAGCGAAGAATTTGGCGCGCAGTTACGCGGAATTGTTCGAGGTCACCTTTCAGAAAACGGCCAAGGTTCCCACCATGCTGGGCGTCTACCTGGAGACGCATCCCAACATAACCGACGACGATCTTCGAAGCCTGATGCAGGAAACTCTTCGGCGGAATCCCGAAGTTTACGGGTCCGCTGTCGCATTCGAGCCGAACAGTTTTATTCCGGAACGGTACTATCACTCGCCCTATTATTATCAAAACGGGGAAAAACTGACATTTGTGCAGCTGGGCAATGAGGAATACGACTATTTCAAGTGGGACTGGTACCGCCTGCCGAAAGAAGCGGATGAACCGTACTGGACCGAGCCGTATCGCGACATCGGCGGCGGCGAAGTGATCATGACCACTTATTCGGTTCCATTCCATAAGAACGGTCGTTTCTGGGGAATCGCCACGATTGATATTTCCCTGGGGGATCTCATGGAGAAGGTTCGCAGATTGCAGGTTGGGCAAACCGGCTATGCGTTTATCCTGAGCCGGGAAGGTAAATTTGTCACGTTCCCCAAGCCGGAAAAGGTCATGCAGAGCGGGTTAGAGGAATACGATAAGCGGATTGCCGCTCGAATGACCTCCGGCCAGGAAGGGATTGAACCATTTGACGACCCGGTTACCGGCCAGGAAGCCTGGATTCTTTTCACCCCGATTCGATCCAGCGGCTGGTCGTTCGCGGTGGTCTATCCTGTCAAAGAAATCCTTTCCAGTGTTATTGCCCTGCAACGACGCATGTTTGGGATCGGGGCGTTGGGGCTGTTGGTGATTTTCGGAATCATCACGGTCCTGGCCCGGACGATCACCCGGCCTCTCGAAGCGTTTGTCGGCACGGCCAGACGGATTGCGGATGGCGATCTGGACCAGCCGCTACCCGCGACCCGGTTTGAGGATGAAATCCATGATCTTTCCATGGCCTTCGGAAAAATGATGCGGGATCTCAAGCAGTACATGAACGATCTTGCGCGCACCGTCTCCGAAAAGGAGCGTATCGAGAGCGAGCTGAAAATTGCGCGGGATATTCAGCGTTCCATTCTTCCGAGAACCTTCCCACCGTTCCCCGAACAGAACGAGTTCGATGTTTATGCGGTCAATATCTCCGCAAAAGAGGTTGGCGGAGATTTTTACGATTTCTTTTATGTAGATGACCGGACCCTTGGTTTTGTGATTGCCGATGTTTCGGGGAAAGGAGTTCCGGCAGCGCTTTATATGGCGGTAAGCCGGACCCTGTTGAAAGCGACCGCTCTTCGCGGCTTTCCGCCCGGCGAATGTCTTGAGAAAGTCAATCACCTGTTGATTGCCGACAATGAATCCACCATGTTTGTCACGCTTTTCTATGGGACTATCAATGTACACACGGGCGATCTCCAGTATGCGAATGGAGGACACAATCTCCCGTACATCAAGAGGAAGAACGGCGATTTGGAATGTCTGAGTGATGCGCACGGTTTGATTTTAGGCATTATGGATGACACGACCTATGGGACCAGTTCGTTGAAATTGAAGAAAGGGGATGCGGTTTTTCTATACACGGATGGGGTAAATGAAGCCGAGGACGGTTCGGGTTCGTTTTTCGGCATGAACCGTCTGGAAACCTGTCTGAAGGAGATGGATTTCTGTTCTGTGGAGGAGGCCGTCGCAAAAGTGAAAGCGGAAGTGAGCCGGTTTACCGGGGATGCCGTTCAATCGGACGATATCACCATGATGGCGCTGCAATACATGGGTCCGGACGGTGAGGAATCCCTGCCGCCACAGACAATGTAAAAAGCAGACATGGCGGACGGTGTGGACAGGATGGACGGAGCAGGGGGAAGAAGGGTCCCGTTCGAGGAGGGAAGATCAGTTCGGCAACAGGGTATCCGGTTCGCCTCGCGCAGAAGGAGTTTCCCGAAATGAACATTGTCGGATATAACGATCGAGATGTGCTGGTTTTCCGTATCGAGGGGCGGCTGGATTCCGACACCTGCGAACGTGTCTCCAGTCAGCTGGATTCCTGGGTGGACAGCGGGGAGATGTGGCTGGTGGGAGATCTGTCGGATTTGGAATATATCAACACATTCGGCATCCGGGTTTTCCTGTCGGCGCACAGGAAACTTCTGATTCGCGGGGGAAGCCTGGTCTTGTTCGGCTTGAAAGAAACCGCCAAAGAGATTTTTGGAATCACCGGCGTGGGCGATATGATTCCGGTGGTCGCGTCGAAAGCCGATGCCCTCGCGATGATTCAACGTGGCTGAGGCGCACCCCATCTCCATGGCAGGCGCGGTTCCACGATTCCCTTCCCCCGTGTTACCATCCGCTGTCATATCTTCACAGGAGACCTGCTATGAATGTCATACAATTGAAGAACGCGATTCGCGACGGCCGGAAGGTGTTTGGGACACTGGTGGAATCCACATCGGCGCACTGGCCAAATCATTTGAAGAATACCGGATTGGATTTTGTCTTTCTTGACACGGAGCATATTGTTCTTGACCGGGAAAGCCTTTCCTGGATGTGCCGAACCTATGAGGCGGTGGGCCTTGCGCCGATTGTACGAATCCCCTCACCGGACCCGTTTGCCGCATGTCAGGCTCTCGATGGCGGCGCGGCAGGGATTCTCGCTCCTTATGTGGAGACAGTCGAGCAGGTAAAAAGCCTTCGTGGCGCGGTGAAACTCAAACCGATCAAAGGCCGCCGCCTGGAACGTATCCTGAACGGCCAGGAAGAAATGGAACCGGAGCTTGAGCGATATATCACGGAGCGCAACCGGAACAACCTGCTCCTGGTGAATATCGAGAGCATTCCGGCGATGGAGAATCTGGATGCGATCCTGTCCGTTCCCGACCTGGACGGCATTGTGATCGGCCCGCATGATCTCTCATGCAGCCTTGCCATCCCGGAACAATACCAGCACCCGCACTTTATCGCGGCCATTCGAACCATCGTTACCAAAACCCGTGAACATGGCCGGATTGCGGGTATTCATTTCATGGGATGCGGCCCGGTTTCCCTTGCGATCGACTGGCTGAACATGGGAATCAATCTGCATATTCAACATGCCGATATCGCTTTTGTTACACGCGGAATTGTCGAGGATATCGAAGCGATGCGTGCCGCGCTCGGGGAAAAGGCTGCCGGGAAATCCGAGCAGATTATTGTCTAGGGAACAAAGAGAAAGTTTTTACGAATCAGGAGTTGTCCATGTCTACCCACAGTTTTTTTGTTGTTTCATTTTTGCTGACCGGACTTGCCGCGCCGGACTTGCGAGATCAATGGAACGGACCGGCAACCGAAGAACATCGTTATGTCACGACAGTTCCGTTTACTTATGTCATCGGCTACCATGATTGGCTGTCGGATAAAGCCTCCATGCAATCCTTGAAGGAAGCGCCGCCGGATTTGCTCCATATCAATCAGCCCGTTCCGGTCAATTGCAATCTGATCTTTACTAAGGGCTTTTGGGGAAGAGACAATTTTGAGAACACATTTCTTTCGCAAGAGGAATACAAAGAACGAGTCGAGCAAACCAAGGCGTATGTAAAGGAATTGCGGACCTGTGGTGTCCGGTGGATTATTCCCTACGTTAATTCCTGCATTATGCTTGGCGATCCGGAGCGCCGAAGCGGATTCTGGGACATGTACGATCACTGGGATCGGGTGGAATGGCTACTCGGCCCGAAACCTGCACGGGATCCGGTTCTCTGGTGCGGTGTCCCCCGGCGGTCGCTCGATCCATGGAAACCATATCCCGAATACCCGGAATGGCGATATGAACCCAGCGCCGCGGACCCCGACTGGCGGCATTTTTTAGAGCGGTGTGTCGAGGAGCTTGCCGCCTGCGGTTATGACGGCACATTCGTGGATGACTGCATTATGGAAAGCCGGTCCCAAGTGGATCAGGAGCGTTTCGCCAACTACGTGGCGGCCCGACCTTCCTCGCAAGTCCTGACAGGGCCGCTCCAGCTCGGCTACCCGGGTCAGGGACTGCTTTATGCCGAAACCGTTCGCTATTGGCATGACAGTGTAACCGAACTCCTCGATCTTCTTCGCGATGCGGGACGGAAACACGAACCGAACTTTTTTGTGCTGCCCAACTGGGGATCCATTTCGCGACCGCTGGGTTTGATCGGTAGAGAAACTACAGGGAAGTCGCTCGAATCCTGGAGCCGCGTGGCACGGCTGATTATGCTGGAGGAGAATTTCGGCCCCGGTCGCATGGCCCCCGACTCCATTGCCGGCTATGCCCTTCAATACAAGCAATGTCTTGCCCTGGGCGTCCAGCCCGGCCTTCTGCCGTACGTGCGGGGACGATACCCGGCGGAGTTAGCCTACGCGGAGGTGACAGCGGGCGGCGGCGGCGCGTTTATTGAATCCACACTTGGCCTGGAGGATTTACGGAAAGCCTACGGCTCCTTTTTTCGAACGAATGTAGAGTTCCTTTCGGCCATGCGGCCCTGGAGCCAGGTGGGACTTCTGTACGATACCGACGAATGCCATTACGGACACGACGCGCATATTTCCGACGCCATGCGGATGGGACGCGCCCTGTTGGACGCCCATGTGCAATTCGATGTTCTTCTCAAGAAAGATCTGCCGACCGACCGCGTCCGGCAATATGACACCATTATTCTTCCGAATGTCAGCCGGTTATCGGACGCCGCCTGCGCGGCAGTTAAGCAGTATGTAGAAGATGGCGGACGCATACTCGCCACGGGCGAAACGGCGACCCACGACGAACTGAACCGCGAACGCAAACGTCAAGCCTGGGGACTCCATCCCTGGATCATTCGCGGGATGACCGAAAATGACTGCGCCGTCGGTAAAGGTCGGATCACCTACGTAAAGGACCTGGCACGGCTTGTTAAACCGACCTCCATGGATGTTGAAATGTTCACCGATATTCTCGAGGATGTCGAACCGACCGTTGAACAGCTCCAAAAGCAATCGGCTGCAACCGATTCCTATATGCACCCGTATTGGTCGGCATTTATCGAACGTTATGAGCGCATGTATCTCACAACCGACCTGCCGCCGGAGGTTCGCATTCATGTTTATTACAGGCCCGACGGTCTCATGACGATTCATTTTGTAAATTACTGCGTTTCCCCCTGGGAGCCGAACGAAAGCGCGCCGCCGGAACCGATTACACAATGCACGGTTCGGTTGAATCTGGGCGAACAGCGCAACCCGCAGGATGTGTACACTATGGATGTGTTCGAGGGAAGAGGCCAGGCCAAGATAGCACGCGACGATGACTGGAGTGCATTTGCAGTAGACAACTTGAGATTTCATCGGATGATTGTCATCCGCTAGTGGTAATCATTCATGCCGGGTTCCGGCTTTCGCCGGAATGACGAGTGTGGCGCGATTCATGTTCGGCGCGGGCTACGGACGTAAGGACATGGTGCGGCTGATGCGCGCCGGCGAACTTCATGCCCGTTGCCGGATTCGAAAGCCTGAAGCGTTACCCAGCGCCGCGGGGATGGGACTCCGCGATGAGGTTTTTCGGGAACAAAGGGACAGCCAGGAACAATAACAGGATAGCCGAACGCCACATCGGAACCATTTTATTCGCTCCCTTGTAAAGGTCAGTCGAATGAAATAATTCGTATATCCTTCCATTCAGTAATCATCAAGATACCGGCGTGAACCTGAAACGCGAATACGCCCTTCCTCAAACGCTCCGTGTCCTTATGATCGATGGATTGAATACCGTTAATAAAGAGCTGGATTCGGGGACCGATCGCGGTAATTTCGTAAGTGTTCCAGCCGTTCCAGTCGATGAGATTCGTGAAGTCTTTATCCGTTTTGACATAGACTCCGCGCTCATTCTGATCGTACAGATGGCCGCTGATCCAGTCACTGTCGGAGGCCAAGTCAGCCTGGTAGCCGTGAATCATGTTGTCAACCTGCCAACTGCGGAACTGAATTCCGGAATTGCCTTTAGGCATCCGAAATCGTAACGCGAGGTGGAAATCCCGGTACTCTGTGTCGGAAACGAGCCAGCCGTAGCCGGCCTTGTCGGAGGGAGATCGTCCGATAATGGCCCCATCCTGTACGGTCCATTGGGCATCGCCGAGCGCGTGCCAACCGGTCAGATCCTTGCCGTTAAACATGGGTTGCCAGGGGCGCTGGTCGGGTATCTCGAGGATGCGGATGTCGGTCCACTCAATGGTGGCCTCGCCGGGATCCCCCATCTGCAGGGCGATGAATCCTTTTTTCGGGCCTTCCGGGTCATCGAGGTCTACGGTTTTCCAGCCGTTCACACGGATTTCGATATGATTACCAATGGCGGATATCTCATACTCGGTCCATTTTCCACGTTCGACAAGACGGGCAACATCATATAGCGAATCCCGGACGACCTGCCTGCCCTCAAGCTCCAGCAGAGAGCCGGTGGCAAACATGCGATTGGCGTCGAGATTGCCCTGGTAACCGGCCATGTTACCGTCCTCCAGACGGCTACGGAATTGAATGCCGCTGTCGCCGCCATCCCATCGAAACCGGAGACGAAGGATAAAATCGGTGAACTCCCCTTCGGTAATCAGCCAACCGGAATCGTCTTCCTTCGCCTTGGCTATAATGCTTCCATCCCGGACACTCCAGTCCTGGTTTCCTATCTGTTTCCAGCCTTGCAGGTCCTTGCCGTTAAACAAGTATCGCCAACCGGGTTCCTCGCTTAGTGCGGGAAACGCAAGCGAAATCACAGCCGCACAGAATAGTAGTCGTTCCATCATGGTCGATTCTCCTATGTGAGATGTAATAGATTCGGTTCCTATTTCCGTTTATCGTTTAATCCTGCGCCGATTTCGGACAATCTGTCGTGCGATTTGATCTCTCCGATCCAGAATATCCGGGGATATTCCGTGTGTTTTGTCAAGTCCCAGACAATCGGCGCTCCGATATTCAACAATAATTTGGGCGGTTCCGGCAGGGCGATGTCCCTCACCGAATCGCGTATTTTGCAGGTGTCGCAAGGGTTGCGAGGTGGTCGTAATCCTCGATGGCGTCGCGGAGAACCTCCAGGCGGGCGCCGCTCCAGAATCGGCCGTTGGGTTACGATTTTCATTCTTCCGGCAGATCCTTCTCCCGAAAGGCCAGCCGCAGATCGCCTTGTATGGTCGTCAACCACAGTTCACCAGGTTCCCGTTCAAACACGTAAGAATAGGCGAATGAGGCTCCGGGTGAATCTGGGCGACGGGCAACAACAACCGGTTTCGACCAAGTCTTTCCATCATCCGAAGACAGAGCGACCGACAACTCCGCGCGGAAATTGCTGACCCGTTCATCGGACCACTGCCTGTCGCCACCCTCCATGGCCTCAGCGGGAACTTCCGTTGCTCCTTCCGGCAGAGGACGGTTCCATGTAAGCATTAAGCGCCCGCTTGCAAGGCGTGTGAATGTGCCGGGTGCGCTGCTCGCCGGGATATCCGAGGGCTGAAGAATTCGCCAGTCCTCGCCATCATTGTCCGAAAAGGCCGACCAGAAACGCCCCAAGTTGGTTCGGCACAACATCCACAACCGTCCGTCCGGGAGTTGCGCGATGGTCGGTTCGATCAATCCATCATGGTGCCCCCGTCCACCGATATCGAGGAGGTTGGACCGCCGCCATGTCTTGCCCTCATCGTCGGAATAACGGGCGCGGATCGCGTGACGCCCGTCCTCGTACATCAGTTCCTGCACCGGCGCGACAACGCGGCCGTTTCGTGTCTGAATGAAATGGTGGATATCGCCGCTGTATCCCTCATAGATGATTTGTGCATCGGTCCATGTCTGCCCATCATCCGTGCCTCGAATGGACCAGACAGGCAGGCGCGTCCCCGGTTTGGGCAGACTGCGCTCCGCATCCCATCCCCATACCGCCTCCGCCATATTCAGAAATAAAAGGATGATCGTGCCGCTCTTCGTCCGCAGAAGCGCGCGTTCCCCGGAAGCCTCAAGTTTCCGGTCCGGCCCGAATAGAGGATGGGACTCCCATGTGACACCCTCATCGCGGCTCACCAGTGTCTCGGTATCACTCAGACCGAGGACGCCGCCATCGGGGAGCCGCACAAATGGTCCCAACGGCAGACTTTTCATCCATCGGACCCGCTTCTCCACCTGGATCCACCCGGCGCGAGTGGCAACGGGTTTCCAGCCGTCCGGGGCTGTGGGAACCACCGCCGAGGCGACGGGCCGTCGCTCTTTCGGGAAATCCTGGGCAACCTTTTCCAGCAGAGCCTTCGGATCGTTCTCCATGGCATAGATCGCCAAACGCCAACGTTGCTCCTCCATAGGAACCTTCTCCGGCAGCCACTTGGGATTATTGTGCATACAGTCATGCCAAGCCTGGCACATTGTATCCGCTGAATCATTGGCCAACGCCGCCAAGTAGCGCCCATCGCGCGATACCGCTCCAATCACCGGCGTGAGATACCGATCCGGGCTGTAGCCCGCCCAGGAATTCGGGGGCGTTACCGGAATTGCCCGCGACGATTTGACATACATTTGCACCCACGGTGGATTGTTGTATTCATGCTCAGGCTTTTGCACGGGAATTTTTGTTCGTTCCGTATCCAGGAGAAATGTCGGGCCGCGATCCGTGAAAATAAAACAGCGCCGTATAAATTCGGGATACGGATCCGGGGCGCTTGCGAAACCGGGGGCGTGGCGCAGCTGCCAGCAGAGATTCAGGCCGGGCGGTGTACCGGGCAAAGTCGAATCGGGATACCCATCGCGGTCCAGCGCCAAACGCGCCTCAATATGAACCGCGCCGGGTTTGGGGGTGATTGTGGTAAGAATCAGCGCCTGCGGATTGTTCTGATCGCGGTGACGTACTTCCACCGCGCCTTCGGCTATTGCGCGGGCATCCAGAAAATCCACCGCCGATTCATAGCACCAGGCATCGCATTGGAAACCCGGCACATTCGGAAATGTCATCGAAACCATGGGATAGTATTTACCCCAAAGTTTTTCTTTGACGACACGGATCGTCGGCAGAGTTTCCGGCTGAGGATTCTCCGCCTCGGCGACAACGACAACATCCGGCCCGCCTTCCTCACCGGTTGCATACGGGCAAACCACCCACACCGGGAACAGGACACTCAGCAATATGTTTAAAAGCCTGGCTCGTTTGCGCATTTGGATTCTCCTCGTGTTTGACATGGAATGAATGAACTGACTGGAGTTGAATCTATGCCATGCCGGGACGAAGGTCAATATCTTCCGATTTGGGATTGCGGATTGGGGATTGCGGATGCGAAACGCACAGGCCCCGTCATTCCGGCGAAAGCCGGAATCCAGGCATTTTGAAAAAATGTAGACTCCCGTCTATATTTGTTCTTGACAAAATAGACGGGAGTCTATATACTTTGGTTGAAGTCAATCGTTCTACATGCGAGGTAAGTCATCGTGAACACCAATGAAGAAACCATCCCGGAGCTGCCGGATGCGGAATTGGAAGTCCTGGCGTGCCTGTGGCGGCAGGGGAAATGCACTGCGCGGGAGATCCGGGAGATGATGATCGGATACCGTCCCATGGCGCATGGGTCCGTCGCCACGCTTCTGAAACGCCTTGAATCCAAGTCCCTGGTGACCAAGAAGAAAGCCCCGGTTGGGAAGGCGTTTCTATACCAGGCAACTCATGGTCCAGGGCCGACTTATCGCAGTTTGCTTAAGAACATTTCCCAACGTATTTTCGGTGGTGACCGTGTGGCGCTGGCGGCTTCGTTATTCGAGACAAGGCCGCCATCCGCAGAGGAATTACGGCAGCTCCAGAAGCTATTCGAGCAGCTCCGTCAGCAAAAGAATCGGAAAGGGGCCGAGAAATGAACGAGTGGGTATTGGGAGTCGATCAGGTAGCATCGGTGTGATGGACCTACGTGTTTCATGCGACCTGGCAGGGCGCACTGGTGGGGCTGCTGGCGCTGGCCGCCGTATACCTGGGGAAACGTCTGCCCGCACCGCTGCGGTATTGGCTGCTTCTGGTAGCGCTGGCAAAGTTTTTATTTCCGCCGTTTCTGTCGCTGCCGGTCGGGGTCTTTCGTTTCGCCGGTCCGGTGGTTCCAGCCACTCCACCGACAATATCCATAATGTTGCCTGTCATCCCTGAGCAGATGTCATTGGAGCCGCCCGTTATTGTTGAGCCGTCTATTTCCCTGCAGGCGGATCTCTCGTCGGCTCCCGCTGCTGAAGATCCTAATGATGATCTCGTGACAAGCCAGATAGAGACGCCTGCCCCGTCTCAACCGGCGCTGATTCTGCCCGGCTGGAGAACCTGGCTGCTTGCGGCTCATGCAGCGGGATTTCTGCTGCTTGTTGCGTGGATTGCTATGCAGTGGATTCTGTTGATGAAAGCGGCGCGTCGAGCGCAGACGGTTACAGAAGGCGATCTCTACGAACGATTTCTCTCCCTGTGCAGGCAGATCGGATTGCGGCAAAGGATACGACCTGCTGATTTCAGCGGAGCAGCAGGCTCCCATGGCATTCGGCCTGTTCCGTCCGACCGTGATGGTTCCGAAATCGGTCGCGGAGGAACTTGCACCCGCGCAGGCGGATACCATATTGACACATGAGTTGGCGCACCACCGGCGCGGGGATATCTAGGTGAACTGGACACAGCTCGTTCTGATCGCCGTATGGTGGTTCAACCCGGTGGTGTGGCTGTTGAGCCGCGCGCTGCGGCGGACACGCGAAGATTGCTGCGACGACCTGGTGTTGTCGCGGAAATTGACCACGCCGGATGCGTACTGTGAGACCCTGCTTCGTGCCGCCGCGGAGTTGTCGGCCCCCATGCCGCTGAGTGCGGTGCTGGGATTTGCGGAGCGTCTTCACCCATTGGCGAACCGCCTTCGCCGGATCATGGACGGAACCATTCGGCGGTCGGGCAGGCTGTCGTTTGTGGGATTGTTAGCGGTGGTGGCAGTGGCAATCTTCCTGCTTCCGGGCTTGCCGAATGCACAGCGGGAAGAGGAGAAGGGTACGGCAGAGAAATCTGTGGAAGCAGTTGATCCGCAAGCAATACTCGATAAAAATCTTGCTCAATACACCCGGTTATCCAACGGTGTTATCCGCTGCATAGAGACGAGCCATCATCGAGCCGATATGTACCCGGAAGAAAGCGCAAGGGTTGATATCAGTTCTTCCGTGCGCCGTTATCGTGTTCCCTATACCGCGGAAGCGATTCAGGAATGGATCGAGTCTCGGCGGAAACCGTATTCGCAGACGTACGAAACAACTCTATCGTTCTGTGGTGATGTATATCGCTGTGACACAAAAACCGACCCCGGGTTGTTCTATCCTCACGGATGCGATTTTTCCCAGATCTGGGATGCGAATAAATATATTCTCATCGACCGTCTGGCAAAAGGCGTATCCATTTACGATCTACAATCTTTCAAGTCGTTACTCTACGATGTGTATCCCCATCCCAAATTGCTCATGAATGTGCCTGCGTTTTTCCTGACCTCAAGCGATTGGGATGGGGCAAGCCATGAATTCGTATCCTCGCCTGTCGATGCCTCAAAACACGCAGTTCGAATCCTGCGCGAAGGGCGTTTTGTTGCGCAAGCGGACCTTTTTTCTGAAGGTTTCATCGGTTTCCGAAATGCACAGTATTCAGACGACGGCCGATCGATTGCCAACATTCACAGCGAGGGGTCCTTTCAGGACATTTCAGGCGTGCCTTTGTTTCCGAAACGGATTCGGATTTTTCGTTCGGCTCGTTCTGAGGAGGAAAGGGAGAATCCGAATATCGGTCCCGACTTGCTATGGCAATTCATTCAGAGTCCGTCCCATGGGGATGATTATACCGATTTCGTTGTAGAATCCGCTGTTCTCAATATCGCGGACATGACCGAGCGCGATCTCTATCCCACTATTCCAAAGGGATGGAACTACTGGGATAATCGGGCTGGTATACGAGCGAAACGCACGCGGGAGGGCATGGATCCTTACGTTTATGGAGAAACCCAAGATGAAATCCCATTAGCCGAATCCCCCACCGCCATCCCCGAAACACCGGTTGCCGTACCGACTCCGCGGGGCTAAGAATTAAACATTACAAATTAAGCAATAACAATCTCAAAAAAAAGATTTGCAGACAGGGAGAGCGGGGCGTATACCCCTTTGATTTCCCCCATGGATGCAGAGGGGGAGAAAAGCCGCGCGGCAATGGGGCCGTCGTGGATCCGGCGGACAAAGGGAGGGGGTAAACGCAGCGCACAGGTCGATATATGGTGGGATTCTTTCGGGCGACACCGCTACGTTGCGGGTGAATTGTCTGAACCGCGATTCGCTTGATTCAAGGAATATCTTGATTCTCCATCAAGGTTATCCCGTAATCCCGCGAACCGTCGTTTGGACCTCTTTCGGCAATATTTCCGGCCATACCCCCGATCCCATCAATTGACCTTCACACATGATCCGTTATGATTCAATATCTCGGAAGACTCACATCCCGAAAGCACGGAGGATGACTGTGAAGGCAGCGCACGACCCTTTCAACCCTGGAATTTCGATTGCCTGCAGCGTCGTAATGATCGTTACACTCCTGATCGGAGTTCTTCCGCCCTGTTCCACAGAAGCGGCAGAGGCCCCCGGAACACAGAAAGTCCGACTCGCCTACAACAATCCCGGCCTCGTAGTCGACCTGGGAGTGGGCCTGTGGGCAAATCCGTTTCCCATGGACTGGGACGGGGATGGCGACAATGATCTTCTGGCCGCCTCCGCAGACACACCCTACAACGGAGTTTACTTCTTTGAGAATGACGGGTCCGGCGTGTTTCGGCCCGGCAAACGTCTTTCGGAAGCCAAACCCAACGCCACTATTTCCTATCCCAACGGCCAGCCGACTTTCTGCACCCCCGGAAAAGTATATCCCGACTACCGGAATACGTTTTATGCAAATCCGGTAGAGATTCCATACAAGCAGGAGTTCTTCGCAGGCCGAGATAACCAATGGAAATTCGCCGATTATGACGGCGACGGGATCATTGATTTACTGATCGGCGTCAGTGACTGGCGCGAGTATGGCTGGGACAACGCATTCGATTCCGAGGGCAATTGGACACATGGACCCCTGCACGGATATGTCTACTGGGTAAAGAATAACGGTTCCGATGAGAAGCCCGAGTACGGCTCGGCGGTACAGATTCAGGCCGGTGGGAAACCGCTGGATGTCTACGGCTGCCCCTCTCCCAACCTGGTCGATTGGGATGGCGACGGCGATCTCGACCTGATCTGCGGAGAGTTTCTGGATCGTATCTCTTTCTTTGAGAACGTCGGATCGCGCACGAAACCCGAATACGCCGAAGGGAGATTTCTTGAAATCAACGGGGAGACCCTTCACCTCGAACTGGAAATGCTGCAGGTCGTCGTATTCGATTGGGATAAGGATGGGGACCCCGACATCATTGTCGGCAAAGAAGACGGCCGTGTCGTACTGATTGAGAACACCGGCAGCATGGAGAATAACCTCCCCGTGCTTGCCCCGCCCCGCTATTTTCGGCAGCAGGCCCAGGACGTCAAGTGCGGCGCGCTGACAACACCGTGCAGCGTGGATTGGGACGGCGATGGAGATGAGGATATCCTTTGCGGGAATACGGCAGGATTTCTTGAATACATCGAGAATCTCGATAATGGAAATCCCCCCAAGTGGGCGGCGCCCCAACGTCTAACTGCGGACGGCCAGGTGATCCGGATTATGGCCGGGCCACATCTCTCCATCCAGGGACCCTGCGAAGCCAAATGGGGATACACAGTCCCCTATGTAGCCGATTGGGATATGGACGGCCTTCCCGACATTGTAATGAATACCATTGTGGGCAAAATTGTCTGGTTCCACAACATCGGTACGCGAACCGCACCCCGCCTGGCCGCCATGCCGCCGGTCGAAGTGGAGTGGAACGGAACACCGCCGAAGCCCGCCTGGAACTGGTGGAATCCCGCCCCGAAAGAATTGGTCGTTCAGTGGCGCTCACGGCCGATCGTATGGGATCTCCAGCACGATGGCCTGAACGACCTGATTTCCATCGACCACGAGGGCTATCTCTGTTTCTTTGAACGACAGCGTAAAGGAGACAAACTGATTCTTCTACCGGGCCGGAGGATGTTTTTGAACGAAGACCTTTCTCCTCTCCGCCTGACTGACGGCAAGGCCGGGGCCAGCGGACGGCGCAAGATCGACCTGGTCGATTGGGACAACGACGGCGACCTCGATCTGTTGATTAACAGCCCCAAGGAATCCCCCAAGGAGACCCGGAATATCGCGCTTTACGAAAATCTCGGTAAAGAAGATGCATTTGTGTTCCGCTACAACGGCGACATTACCTCCGTCCAGCTCCAGGGCCACGACACGTGTCCGACAACGGTCGATTGGAATCGAGACGGGATTCGCGATTTGCTGGTCGGCGCCGAAGATGGATTCTTCTATTATTTTCCCAGAAAGTCCGCGCAGGAAATGCTCGGTAAAAGGCCGTGAATATAACCATCTACCACTGGCTGGAAGCCCGGGCCGCCCGGTACTAGACTTCGACACCCATGACGCCTTTCAGAGCGAATCCGAATACAATCGAGAGTACGAAGAAGAGAATCAGCCAATGGATATGCCATCCGAATACGGCTAATTCCAGCGGCCTGTATTTCACCCGAATCGATTCGACTGGGGAAGACGCAGGGATGGAAGGTTCCCCCGGATACAGCAGCATATCCAGGACGCTCGAACCGACTCGGATTTCCGAAACCCGTCCCCAATCCATGCCGACACGAATTTCCTTTTCAACTACCTCATCCCCCACCCGCACTCGTAAAGGATATTTCCCGTCCCTTGCGCAAATAATTCGCCAGGATATCTCCCGCGCCGATTCCACACGCACACCTGGCGTTTCCACTCGAATTGCTTCCGGCGCCTCCATCACAGGATTCCGCTTTAATGCCGCCGGATCCCGCATAGTCGCCGTGACAATCGCCCGCTCGCCGACCCTCATCGGACGCACGGAGAAATGAAGATTTAATTGAATAATAATGAAGGTCACCGGGACAATCAGAATCAGCATCGGAACCAACGAATACTGCATATAAGTCAACGTATCCCTCAGGATTCTTCCTTGAAGAGAAAAGACCACTCCCAAATCATATTGGAATAGCCGAACGGCAATCAGATTGCCGCGAATACGGTTTCTGATTTCCCTGACCCGGTCCTGATTCGAAACCTTACCGAATATCCACACCATAATCGCCCCTGTCAGTAAAGAAATAAAGATTATGCCCCATATCGGATCAACCGAATAGAACGGCCAGAGGACCATTTCAAACACTGTTGTCAGAATCCCGTTCAATAAACCGATTGCAACGACCATTCCAGTCCGTCCATGATCATCTATTTGCTGTTGTCAATACCGATGGCTCCCTCGTCTCTTACCCACAGGCTCGAAGCCTGTGCCTCCCTTCTTTTTCCCGGATTCCGGCTTTCGCCGGAATGACGGAAGCCGGCCCAATTCATGAGATATATCCAAGCCCCTGGAGTTTCTTCCGGACATCCTCTTCGCTGTCGGCCTCCTCCAGCTGCGCCATTTCCCTCTCCAGCGCGTGAGTCACGAATTCGTCTACAGAAGAATACCCGGCCATCTCGCTGTATTGCTTTACTTTCCGGTACAGATCGTTATCCAATTTCACCTTGTGTCCGAACATGTTTCTTTCCTCTCTCACGGCGACTCAGCCGTTTTCCATCGTGACGTGGGTCGCTGCGTTTGTCGTCGGCTCCAGGCAGTTTTTCCCGATCATCTCCGGCAGCGGTTCAACTCCGAATTCGGCCAATACGGCGACGGTCAAATCATACAACGCCGGGGTCTCTAATATAATCTTCCGATTCGTCAGCAGCACTCCCGGGATGACACGGTGATCCATGCAATGATCCCCGCTCCATGGGTCCTCGTTGACCGGAAACAATTCCAACGGAAACTGGCCGAGCGGACTCTCCCAGGAACAGCGATAACCGCGGTTGTAGCCGATAATCAGATCCGGCCCCCACTCTGTGCAGGGACCATGGAAATCCCGATGCGTCCGGGTCACCAGGCTGATCGGGCGCTGCCCGTTCCGCGGGTCCTCCATCGCGAGCAGATCGGCCTCCAGCTCGTTCAACAGTTCCTCGTACTCGGCGCCGGGCAGCACAATTCCCTGCTTTTCCCTTCCCTTTACATTGAGGTACAAACCGTTAATTCCGAGGCCGTATGCTTTCGTTTCCGGCCAATCGATATTCCCAAAATAGCGGTGCATGGCCTGCTCCGCCGGTCGAATCAATTTCAAGTAGCCCATCTCTACCAGCCATGAATTGAGATTGACTCCGTAGTAAAAAGGGCAGAATCCATGGTCCGACATGACAATCAGGGTTGTATTGTCGTCTATAGTGTTTTGTACCCTCCCCAGGGCTTCGTCCATTTCCAGGTAAATCCTCCGAATCCCGTCCGAGAGGAACTCATCGTGTACATGACAGGGATGCTCCGGGTCCATGTACCGCCACAGCATGTGCGAGCCCTGGTCCAGACTGGAAAAATAGAAGAATAACAATCCATCGTCAAATGTTTCCATGAAGTAATCCAGCGCCTTCCGCGTCTCCTGGAAAATCATTTCCGACTGATCCCAGAAATCGCGTCCGGTGAATACGCCCTCGCTGAACGCTTTTGTATCCGCCGGCAGCCCCTTTGTGTAAAAATACCCCAGTGATTCGAACAATTCCCGCGACCAATCCTCCGGCGTAGAAATCGGCAAGGCGGGATCTTCGGGGTTAATCTGTAGCGGTGTCATATACAATTCAAATGCGGGCCGGACTTTCTTCAGGTAAAAGCGCGCGATCGCGCTGATATTCACCAGGTACGGAACCGCCTCAAAATCCAGCCGAATCCAGTCGCTCCACTCGCCTTCCTGAAGGATGAACTCATCGTCCTGCATGACGAATTTCGCAACGGGTATCTCCGGGTCGATCAATATCTCGAAATCAATACTGCATTTCGGGGTCAGGTACTCCTGTTTTTTCTTTTTCGCGCTCCGACGCGAGGCGGCTTTCTTGATACGCTGAAAGGTATTGTCCGGGCCGTTAATCCGGGCCTTAATTCGATGATTCTGTATCTGTACCTTATGGACCTCGCCGCCGCCTCGGTCAATGTCGTCGGCGTTGGGCGGGATGATTTCCGTATAATACGAATACTTCCCCATCGTGCCGCGCATGTCCGGTGTGCCCAGGCCGGAGAGCGACCTCCCCGAGGATGGGACCGGCGGATAATTTGCCGGCATTTTGTAAATCGTTGTGGGAATGCCATGTTCTTCCAATATCTGCCAGAATGCTTTACCCCGGCGCAGCTGCTCAATCTTCCCTCCGGATAGCGGAATAACCCACTTTCCCACGGCGACAGTCTTCTCCGGACCTTCACTGCGCGACATGGAAGAATACACGCCGGCCTCTCCGGGAACCTGAAAAGCGCTCAGATCCCGATGAATAAAATCATAGATGCCGTGGCCGCCGGGATCCATGCCGGTAATAAATGTCGACCAGGCCACCGGACTTTGCGGCGGCTGAGTGGTTTGAAGCGGTTTGAAGTCTCCCTCGGAGATCAGGCGCTGGAAATTCGGCATAACGCCTTCATCTACATATTTCTTTAACAAATTCGGGTCCATGCCGTCGATGCCCAGGATAATAACTTTTTTTCCACTCTTTCCCCGGGCGGAATAACGGCGATAATTTCCCGCCACGGCCTTTCCCTGGGCCGCCATGGGTGACCCCCCCGACAAGCCTACCGAGGCCCCACCGATGGCACAGGAAATCAGCCCAAGACATTCTCTTCTATCCACGGTATTTCTCCATTTCTGCATGTCCGAGCAATCCCGAGCCTATTACGATAGCGGTTCTCCTCATGACGTTGTCTGCCCCCATTTCCTATTCTGCGGCAGCAGGGATTTCCCGTCGCAATAGGCGGGAATGGGCACACCGAACAGGTCCATAGCCGTCGCGCCGATGTCCATGATGCTCGGGTGCGGATTCTCGATCTTTCGGTTACAGAAAAAGATACCGGGGACATCGACCGGATTTACGCAGTGGTCACCGCTCCAGTTTTTCTCATTGTCCTCAATCTTATCGTTCGAAATGACACCCGTGGCGCAGCTCCAGGAGGTGCGATATCCGGGTTGGAACCCCACGATCAGATCCGGCGCCTCGTTCACATAAGGCCCCTGGTAGAGTTCGTTCGACAAATATACCTCGCGCACAGCCGGGCTATTTTCACTCTCGTCGCGCAATTGTTTCAGCTTCTCTGAAATCTCTTGTTTCAACTGCTCGGCGTCCGCTTTCTCCACGATCCCTCGCGATTCACGACCCCGCAGGTTCAGGTAGATCCCGCCCAAGCCCACGGCATACGCCTTCGTACGTTCCCAGTCCACATCCTGAAGCCATTCCGCGGCGGTCGGCTGAGATTTCAAGGAAAGGTAGCCATTCTGATAAAGCCACGTATTGAGATTGACACCGCGTTTGAATTCTTTAAATCCATGGTCGGACAGGATCATTAGAACCGTATCTTCGTCGATATTCAAAAGGATGCGACCCAGCAAGTCATCTATTCTTCGGTACAAGTCCTTAATGGTGTTGCGGTATTGTTCGATATCCTTCCCACGGTTAGCCGGATGGTCGGCATTCAAATATCGCCAGAACATGTGCTGGATTCGGTCGGTGGCATCGAACACACAGGCCACAACACCGCGACGGGTTTTCTCGAGCGCATCAAAAAACATCTTCTCGCGCTCCTCGTGAATCAGATAGACCTGCTTCAGAAAAGCGTCCTCATTGAGTACCCGTTCGTTGAGTCCCCAGGTGTCCTCTGCAAGGCCGAGGGTAGCATAAGACCCCAGAGTTTTCGCAAGGTAGATTGCGTAGGTAAAGGGATGAGAGATCGGGAGGGACGGTTTATCCGGATCGATATGGATGGGAGTCACATACAGTTTGAAGTGCGGAGACGTCTCGAGCAGGTAGAATCGGCAAATCCCGCGCGCTTTCATTCCCAATGCGGCTGGGAACTCTACAGAAATCCAGGGCGTATATTCATTTAGTTTCAACGGATATTTTTTCTTCGCCAGAATCATCTCCGCTGTTCCATTACCATTGAGCCGCACCTCGAACGGGACACAAATCTCGCCGCCGTTTTTCTTGAGCGAATTCATCGGGCCGGAGAGATAACTTCGCACAACGCCATTCGATATCTCAACCGGAATCTGCATCCCACCGGTGTATCTACTGCATTCTTCGGGGGCGCTGCTGTAATAAGAGAATGTTCCCTGGCTTCCTTTCAGGTCCGGTACACACATCGCCGATAACGACACGCCGTGAAATTTCTCAGGCGGAAAGGAAATCGGCACGCGCAGGATGGTACTGAACACACCATGGTCGCCGAGGACTTTCCAGAACGGCTGACTTTTTCGACGGAGCTGCATAAGCGGTTTTCCGATCGGGATTCTGTACTTTCCGATAGAAATCCCGCGTGTCGATGTGCCGATCTGGGCCGAGGAGAGCTGCGGCAAATACGATTTGCGGTTCGGTTCGAGAAAATCGAATATCCGGTGTTTGCCGGGATTACAGCATGTTTGAAAGGAAGACCAGGCGACCGGCGATACCGCCGGGAATGTGGTCCGCAGACGGCTGAACGTTCCCTGATCCCGCAATTTCGCATAATTGGGAAGGATACCCTCCTGCATCCACTGTTCGGTCAGGTCCGGGTCCTGGCCATCAAACCCGACAATGACTACTCGTTTGATCCGACTCCCGGCCAGCGCCTTTCGTCCGCGAAACAGGCGAAACATCCAGCGAATCGGCCAGGTAATTAACGTGAGAAATGCCAGGAAAAAAGTAATAAAGAGAATAAAAAAAGAAGAGACAAACGCGAATCCGGCTCCGGGGCCGATGTACGCGAAGGCCATGCCGGGGAACAGTATCCCGGAAAGTAAGAAAACAGTTAAGAATGTTACAAATATCATCGATCCATCAATCTGTCCGGTGGCCATCAGGGCAGGCACAGGGGCCTGCCCCCATAATGTCGTGGCCGGGTAGCTGGGGCAGCCCTGAACTAATCGCCCGCCCCCCTCGATGGAGAAGGCGGGAGCTGCGCTCCCGCACTCCAAGGGACTCCTACGACAGAAATCGCTCGAATCGGGTCGCGAGATCGGTAATCATCAGATCGCCATCAACCGATTCACCGGCCCAGAAGAACGCATCATCCCATGTGTGCATTCCCTGTAAGTCGGTTTCTGTGAATAGGTCATTCTTCACCAGATTTCCTTTTGTATCATAGCCGGAATAGGTCAAAACAATCAGGTCCGGTCCGTGGGGAACACACGGTCCCGAATAAATGTCTGCGCATCGAAACACTTCTCGAACGACCGGCTCGCCCTCATTCCGTAATGCAAGCAACTGACTCGACATTTCCTCGGTCAGATTCCCGACCTCCGCTGTTTCCACACATCCATCCCGGAAGCGGTCTTTCCGGTTGAAATAAATCCGGCTGGGATCCAACGCAAAGGCCCTTGAGTCAGGCGAAAGGTTCTGCAATGTCGGTTCCGTCGCCTGTTCCAACCGTTGATATCCCTCCTGCCGAAGCCAAGCATTCAGGTTAAATTCGCGCTTGATTGCAGTAAACCCATGATCGGAAAGAAGAAACAGGCCGGTCAGGCCCTGCTCCCTGCCTGCCTTCTGCCGATATCGTTCCACAATCTCTGCAATAAAACGGTCCACCGCCCGATAGTATTGCCGGACCACGGTGTGATACGGGTGAGTTGTGTCCGCAATCGCGTTCCATAAATAATGCTGAACGCGATCTGTTCCGGTAGTCACAACCTGGAAATAATCCCATTCCTCCCTGTCCCATAAAAGATCCACAAGGGAACGCTGTCCCTCAAGGGTCGAATGAAGAGATTGTATCAGATAATCATGGTCCTCCCGCGCGCGCTGGGTGTCGATATCGGTTTCATAGTTTAACCGTTTCAGATCGGGAAGAAGGCGCGCGGGAAACACCGCTTTGCGCAGGTCCAGAGCCACAAAGCCCGAAACAAGTACCCCCTGAATGGGTCGCGCGGGGTAAGTCGAAGGCTGGTTGATCACAACGGATTTTTTGGACTTCTGCCCCAGCCGATCCCACAGGGTCGGAACTTGCACATCCCGAAACGAGGGGAACCGCGTCTCTTTGGAGCCGGGCTTGAGGTCGATGAATCCGAATATCCCATGTGTCCCCGGTCCGGCGCCGGTCATGAAACTGGTCCAACTGACTGCCGAGATTTCCGGCAGGGTGACTTTCATCGGTTGAAGATGCCCCTGGGCGCAGAGTTCCGCCATGGCGGGCATTGTGCCGTCTGCGGCCAACACCCGCAAAAGGCTGTATGGAACACCATCCAGCCCGATTACGCATATCCGCTTTTTCGGTTTTCTGAGAAATCCCAGCATCCGACCGCCCTCATTTTGGTGAAATTAACGACTGAACTTCGTAGAGTCTTGTCGGCTTTTGGCCCCCAGTCAAGAAGGACTCGGTTTTGGGGCGGTTGTGTGCTGTTCGGTCAAACCCCGCCCGACCTTTCGGAGTAATCAACCCCCACCTCACCTCCCCCGAGATTCGGGGTAGGGATCATGTTCAGATATAGCCCAGAGCCTTGAGTCGCCTCTTGATTTCCTCTTCCTCTTCGGCAGAATATTCGGCCCCATTGCCGATTACCGGGATATAGCCCAGCAGCTCCAGCGTCCGGGTGATCTTCGCCACACATTGCTCAACCGTCTCTTTATCTGTCTCGACAATCACTTCCGGGTTCGAGGGTTCCTCGTATGGATCGGAGACCCCTGTGAAATTCTTGATTTCACCAAGGCGGGCTTTCTTGTATAAGCCTTTCACATCGCGCTCCTCCAGGATATCGAGCGGGCATTTGCAGTACACCTCCACATACCGTCCGATCAGTTGACGATTCTTCTGACGGATTTCCTCATAAGGAGAAATGGCCGCCGCTATCGCCACCACATCATTTCGGGTCAGCAGGTTGCAGACAAAACCGATCCGAAGAATGTTGGTATCCCGATCCCCTTTTGAGAATCCGAGACCCTTGCTCAGGTTCGTGCGAACCACATCGCCATCAAGCAGTTCCACTTTCATTCCCCGCTCCAGCAGGACCCCTTCCATTTCCCTGGACAATGTTGTCTTGCCGGAACCGGACAAGCCGGTAAACCACAGCGTAAATCCTTGTGTCATCATTCCATCTCCTCGGATGTAAGTATCGAATGGCCGATCATTTCTTGCGCAGGAGGAATCCCGAACACGGTCAGGATCGTGGGCGCAATATCGTAGATCGAGTAAGTCTCCGCCTTGCGGACCGCACAGTCCCTTGGCGGCCTCATAATAAAAATCCCGTTCTGGGCATGGTTGGCATCATCGGGACCGGTGTCGTTTTCATACAGATAAATCGAGCCGACACCGACCGATCCTGCCGAGCGCCAGTTCAAATCACCGAAATAAACAATCAGGTCCGGCGGGATACCATTGCATTCGCGATAAATCTCTTGCGGTTTGAAAACGCGTGTGCCGATATTCGTTCCGTTCTCATCGGCAATGGCCTCGAGTTTGGCTTTCACCTCGTCCCGGAAGGATTCGTACCGGTCTGCCGGAATTTGCCCTTCCGGTTCCCGTCCGGCGACATTGAAAAAAATGCGGGAGTAATAGCCGCCCTCTCCCCACACTTTTGTTTTGGACCAGTCGATCATCTCCATATCCAGGCGGGTCCGCTTTTCCGGTTGTTGTTTTAGAGTCAGGTAGCCCTCGCGCTGAAGAAACTCATTCACACAAATCGCGCCGATCATGCCCTTCGCGCCATGGTCGGAGACTACCATCACCGAGGTATCATCATCGAGAGTTTCCAGCGTGCGGCCGACCTCCCGGTCCAGTTCGACATAGTAATCATGGATCGCGTGTTCGTAGGGATTTCCGGGTTCGTAGAGACGATGGGTTTTATCGTGAAATCGCCAGAAACCGTGGTGGATACGGTCCGGCCCCATTTCGACCATCATGGCGAAATCGAAATGGTCGTGACAGATCAGGTGACGGAACACCTTGAACCGACGTTCGGTCATGACATAGATTGCTTTCAGCAGTTCATCCTTATTGTCGGTTCGAAAATCTTTGACATCAATGATGTAATCCCCATCGGCGATGCGGTCCAGTTCGGCTTTGATTTCATCCGGGCAGGTGTATTGGACCGACTTGTCCGGCGTGAGAAAACAGGCGACCAGCACGCCGTTCAGCGGTTTCGGCGGGTAAGTTTGAGGAACGCCGAGAACGAGCGACCGAAGGCGGTTACGTGACAAGTGATTCCAGACTGTTTTCGCTTTGACATAGCCGGCATTGGCGAAATACAGCTTATCGTAGGAATAGTCCTGACGGTTTCGGAATCCGTAGAAGCCCAGCATACCGGGGTCCTGCGAGGTCATCATCGAGGTCCAGGCCGGAACAGTGATCGGGGGGATGGTGGATACCAGGGGGGCGTGAATTCCCTGTTCCATGAGGCTGCGGAGGTTTGGGAGGTCCGCTTTCCAGGCATCGAAAACGAGTTCCGGCGGCGCGCAATCAAGACCAAGGACAACGAGTTTCGGCATGTTTCGGCATTGGAAGCGATCCGGGGGTCTGCGGATTTCCCTCACCCCAACCCTCTCCCGGAGAGGGACAAGATTACTCTCCAGGCAGGAAATGAAGACCTGGTGTCGTGTAGCCGAATTGCCTTTGCAGGGCCGACCCGTCATCGCGAGGAGCCGCCCGGAGTCTGCGGAGAGCGGCGACGTGGCGATCTCAGGCTTGCGTGTTCGAACGGCGAGATTGCCACGCTTCGCTCGCAATGACGATATGGTCAAGACTATTCATTTACACAATACTAGAGATACCCCAGGCTTTTTAGTCTCCGGCGGATCGCATCTATCTCCTTTTCGCTGAATGGGGTTTCCGACTGCCCGATTTCGCACGTGCCGACCAGATCCCGAAGGACATAGACGATGAAATCCGTTGGGGAGTCAAATCCGGCGCCTTCAATAACTTTCCGGATTTTCTCATAGAGCGGACGGGGGATTTTGATGGTGACTTTGTCCACCGGCATCGGCTTGCACTCCAATCAGGCTCTTGTTGGATTCCAGCAATACTCTTCCAGGAGTCTATGTGAGTTCGGGCAGAGGGGCAAGGAAGGTTGAAGAGCGGAATGGAGGTGATCGCAGAAAGAATGAATATTCGCTATCGTGCCGGCGTAGATAGGAAGGAAAATTCCGGTGAGTGGATCTGACAGTTTTTCCCGACCTCCTGACAGGAGAACACAAAGTACGGCCCGCGTCGGGCAGGCTCTCAGATGGCGTTCGCGGTTCCTTCCTTCTGCATTGCAGATATACATCTACAAGTATTGCGGCCGAAATAAAAAAAGAAACATCTCACCCCGCTTCATAACGCAGACTCTCTCTATCGCCTATTTTGTGGAGATGGCGTTGCGGTTCAGGAGCTGGTAGGCAGCGCGAAGTTGGTTGTCGGTGGCAAGTTGTTTTTCCAGCAGACTGGAAGCGGTGACGGGTTTTGGGCCGGTATCCTTGCGAGACTCCGAATTCTCATCGGGCAAGGCGATTTGAGGCGGCTCGTATTCTACGGCAACATCCGGCTCGATGCCCTGATTATGAATGCACCTTCCGTTGGGAGTGTAGTACTTGGCGACGGTGAGACGCAGCCCGGCATCCCCTTCCAGGGGAAACAGTTCCTGAACCGAGCCTTTCCCGAATGTCTTCACGCCGACAACTTGGGCACGTCCCTGGTCTTTCAACGCTCCGGTAACCACCTCGGAAGCGCTGGCGGAACGTGAATCCACGAGAATCACAATGGGGATTTGCGTGAAATTCTCATCGCCGGTCCGCTGATCGAAGAAGTCCTTGCGGGTGTCCTCGGTTCGGCCCTGGGTGTAAGTGATGAGGGTTCCCTGCGGGAGAAAGATATCCGCAACCTTGATGGCCTCATCCAGGAATCCGCCGGGATTGGAGCGAAGATCGAGAATCAGTTTTTTCATTCCCTGTTGCCGGAGTTTCAGGAGGTTTTTTTCGACATCCTCAGAGCAGCGCTGATAGAAACTCAACAAGGTGAGATGCCCCGTTTCTTCACCGAGCATCTCGGCCCAGATCAACTGATCGGTGCGCATGGGTTCCCGGGTCAATTCGAAGTGGAGGGGGAACGGTCCGGAGCCGGGACGGATAACCGTCAGTTTGACTTTGGTTCCTTCGGGGCCTTTGATCCGCTCGACGGCGGCATTAAGGTTTTCCACAGGTGTTCCGGTAGCGCTGAGCGGAATCCCGTCCACGGCGACGATGATATCGCCGGTCTTGATCCCACTGATGGCCGCCGGGGTCCCCGGAATGGGGGAGCGAACAAACAGTCCCGCATTGTTTGTGACATCCCATTCGATTCGAATGCCGACACCAAAAAATCGATTCTCGGGAATTCCTTCGCCGGACAGGAATTGCTGGAGATCGCCATAACTCTGCGGGGGAAGATATTGTGAATAAGGATCCTCCAGGGCATTGACCATCGAGGTCAAGGCGGCATTCCACAGCTGGGTCACACTGGCCACCGTTGCGGACGCGCTCCGGATTCGTCCGGCAATCAGATTCCCGAGGCGCTGAACGTATTCCAATTCCTGGAGAGAATAAGGAGGCTCGGATGTGGCCAAGACAATGACGGCGCCGGCCCCCTCCACCTCACGAACGACCTGCTCGGCGGAGTAGAGCGCGTGAGCAAAAACCTTCTTAAGATCGACCTGTTCGCTTTCATAGCGATCCCGGATGCAATGGACGATCCGGTTGAAGTTTTTTTGGCCGATGTCATATTCCCGAAGATTGATTTGGAATCGGGGGTCTTCTGTGCTGCCGTCCACCGCCCAAGTCGATTGGATGAACAGAAGCAAAAAGCAAGCGCCTGTAAATGTCAATCGTCGGAACGGATGTCTTGTCATCATTGACTGCCTTCCAAGAATTTCCTCTTCTATCCTCTCACCCCGCCCTTCTCCCAGCGGGAGAGGGAGAACGGAACATTTCCCACGGGGAGAAGTGTTTGCCGCCATTCGGTGAAGACCGGAATTCGGTGTCCACCGACAAGACGGCGGGCACACTCTTGCAGCCTGTGGTTGTTCCTCATGATGGTTAGTATATCACAGAGGCGTGTTCTCGACGGCGCTGGGGCGGATGTGGGCCGATGCGGTGTTCAGGCCTGTTCGTGTTTGGCCTCGCCGGAGGGACTTGGTCGTCGTCCGCCTCCGCCCCCGCGTCCTTTGCGCTGAAATCGTTGTCGGTTGTTACCGGAACGCGGCCCCTGTCCGCCTCCGCCACGCCCACTCCCGCCGCTTCTGCCGCGTCCGCCTCCACCGCCCTGTCCGCTGCCGCCATTTCCCGCACCGCCTTCTCGTCGATCCCGTCCGCGCTGTGACTCACGCGGGGGGCGGGATTCGCGCGCCGGTCGCTCCCGTCGCTCGGCAATCCCTTCCCGGAGCGCGACAATCACACGGCGATAGCTTCCCTCCCCCACGCTGAACGTGGTGACCTTGGGATGATCGCGAAGCGCCATGTGAATGATGCGGCGTTCTGGAGCGCTGAGGGGATCGGTTCGCTGGTCGCGGCCTTCCGCGATGGCCTGGTTGGCCAATTGTTCCGAGAGGCTGTGCAGATTTTCCTCCCGCTTGTCGCGGTAATTGTTGACGTCGATAACGATTTTCTTCCATTTCTCCCGGTCGTTGTTAATGATCCGGGAGGCCAGATACTGCAAGGCGTCAAGAGTCTGGCCGTGTTGGCCGACCAGCACAGAGGCCTCATTGCCGAGCGAGACAAGGATTTCCCCGTCCTCCTCCTGGACATCAGGCGTGGCTTCCACGCCGAGATGTCGAAGGATATTCCGCATGAGAACACGTGTGCGGATTCGGTCGTCCTGACGAATCAGGACACGAACCCTGGCATTTCTTCGTCCGAAAAGGCCGAGAAATCCCCGCCTTCCGGTGTCCAGCGGTTCCACTTCGACCTCATCCCGTTCAGCGCCGAGAGAGCGCAGGCCGTTTTCGATGGCCTCTTCAATGGTTTTTCCTGTTCCGATTGTCTCTTCCATTACCGTTGTTTCCTCCGAGACTGGCTTCGTCCGCCTGATGCGCGGACCCGTTCGAGCGCCGGGACCTCCGATACCCGCGTCGCCGTCTCCTTCTCTCCGAACTTATCTATAATAATTCGCTGACACGTATCCACGGTCATGCTGACGACGAAATAAAGAATCACGCCTGACGCGATCGACCAGAACAAAAAAGTGAACACGACCGGAAGAATCTTCATCATGGCGGCATTCGGCGCTTCGATTTTCTGTCGCGCTTGACTCCACAACATGAGAACGCAATACATGATCGGCAGGATATTGATTGGAATGATGTATCCGGCCAGAGGTAGAAAAAATGCCTGATCCGGCTGGGACAGGTCCTGAATCCACCAGACGAACGGCGCTCCCCGCAATTCGATGGCCTGATTGAACGTTCCCCACAAAGCAATGAAAATCGGGATGGTGGGGAGCATGGTCAGGCAGCCCGCCATGGGGTTGACTTTATGTTCGCGATAGAACTCCATGGTTTTGCGCTGAAGTTCCTGGGGATTATCTTTATATCGTTCTCGGAGCGCGGCGACCTGTGGTTGCAGCTGCTGCATTTTCTTCATGGAAGCCATTTGTTTGTGATACAGAGGATACATCAGCAGGCGCACCAGGAATGTCAGCAGGATGATCCCGACGCCGTAATTTGGGACGATCCGATAAAAGATCTGAAGCAGGCGCAGAAGCAACTTGGCGATTGGGGAGACGATGGACGAAAGCCAGTAATTCTCAATCAGATCTTCCAGGGTTTCATCGACAGCGGTAAGGCGGGGACCTTCTTTCGGACCGACATACAGGTCGAAGACATCTTCGCGGATCTGTCCCGGATTCAAGTCTTGCAGTGTGATCTCTATTCCCATGGCGGGTCGGATGTAGTCCACGGAATCGCCCGGGATTCTCGACAGCCCGACCAGGGCGACTTCAACCGGCATGTGGGGGCGGATCGCGCCGAGGAAATACTTGGTGTCGATTCCGACCCACCGAACGCCGTTCTTCGGAACATGGTTCATCCATAGCGTCTCAAATCCATCGATCGGTATCGGGGTACTGCCTTTTTTTATCGCTGTCTTGGCGATGGAAGCGTACTGGGCGGTTTTGCGGGGCATTTGTGGATAGCTTTCCATGTCGCCATCCGTGCCGGCCACGTGGGCGGAATTCAGGCGTTGTGGCTGAGTGGAAGGACGCGCAATTCCTCCCTGCCAAGTAAGGCCGTATTGATTTTCCTTGCCCCACTGGAGGGGAGCCTTCCCGATGTTCTCGATGCGGATAGAGAAGTCCACACGATATTCGCCCGGTGTGAACCGGTAAATCTTGGAGACACGCAGATCGCCCTGCTCGACCGTATAGACCACATCCACGGGCTGATCGTCCACTCGGAGAACTCCCTGCGGACCTGAGTAAGTGACGGAGGTATCCCAAGTGTCGTAACCCCAGCGGCAAAGCATGGGAGAAGCGGGATACATCAAATTGCCGGGTACCAGTTCATCCGCGCAGAGCAGCCGGTTGTCCTCATTAAGGTCCGGATTCTTGCGGAGGAACGGTTCCATTTCGCGATATATTTCCAGTTCCTGCCGGTCCAGGTAAAGGTCGGCGAGCGGGAGAAAGGCCTCCAGGTAACGGTCATCATCGAGTCTTGCGGAAACCGCAGGTGGAGCCGGTTTGGAGGCGCGAAGAGCCAGGTAACGGGGATCCGAGAATACTTCCCGGTATTTCAGCAACCGCCAGGAGATGGGGACGGCTCCCTGATTGGTCAGGACGACGTGCCAGAGGTCGCCGGTCACGACACAGGTGGCCGGGGCGGTCTGTTGTGCGGTCTGTGTCAAAAGGCTCCAGGGACGGCTATCGACAGGCGGGGGTTGTGCGGCATTCTGTGTCGCCGATCGGACATCGGTTGGCGCTTCGGCAATGGTGGGTGTGGAAGTGGCTGAAAACGGAACAGGCTGCGTAGACTCGGCGACCGGTTGGGCCGCGCGTCGACGCTGGGTTTCCCGCAGTCGTTGGCTGTTGCGCCAACTGAATATGAAAATCAGAGCCATCGAGAGAACGATGGCCAACACCATTCGTTTTTCCATTCCGTCTTGTCTCACACCGTGCAGGCTTCCTATCGCTCGGGCGGCAGATCGATGCCTCCGGGATGCCACGGATGGCATCGCAGAATCCGAACGAATGCAAGACGGAGACCGCGCCCGAGACCGAATCGTTCGATAACCTCGTGCGCATACACGGAACAGGTCGGATGGAAGCGGCAGAGGGGAGGCAGACAGGGAGACACAACCTGTTTGTACACCCGCAGGCACATCAAAACGATTGTTCGCATTCCACTTGTCATGCAGGTCACGGGATCGGCTGGTCTACTGGGTTGACCGGGGGGATGAGCAGGTCCGCTCGGAGCAGTGCGGACTCCAATTCTTTTCGAATCAAAGCCGAGGAAGCCGCCGCACTTTCAGGAAAGGCCCACACCAGGATGTCCGTCGGCTCTTTGATCCGGTGTTTCAGTTGTCGAAATTGTTCCCTCAGTCGTCTTTTTACTCTGTTTCGTACTACCGCCGATCCGACCTTTCTTCCGACCTGGACTCCGAGACGGGAAACAGAAGCGGGGCTTGGCATACACCGTATAGCCAGAACAGCCCCATCGATTCTCCGTCCAGCCCGCAATCGTTCAAAATCACGTCGCCCCCGCAATCGTTCATGCCGCCGGAAGGTTTGCCGAGTCTGGGGAGATTTCACCGGTTCGGTCATCAGGGCATACCGGGTTCCGATTCGGTCCGATAATGGGATAGGCGCTCCTTAAAAACGGAGTTGTCGCAGACCCGCAAAAGGCCATCCTAACTCCGACATCCGACACCAGCGTCATCAAAAATCGTGGCGACGTCGTTTTTATTATTCTATTCTTCTGAAACAGGATTCCAGCCGGATCCGTCGAGACAGATCACACGGTGAGGCGATATCGTCCTTTTTTTCGCCTGCGGCGGATTACCTCACGGCCTCCCTGCGTGCGCATCCGCGCCCGAAATCCATGAGTTCTTTTTTTCTTGATTACACTTGGTTGATACGTCTGTTTCATGACTTTTAATCGGTCCGTAGCCCACTTATGCGAATGTTACAAGACATTACTATAACATAAGTTCGGATTGAATCAAGGAAGACCGGGGTTGAGAAACCATTTGATCTATTGACGCAGGTCGTGCAACGGTTAGACTACTCCGGATCGCGCCCATATCCGGAATCACCGTCTCCGGTGAAAGGGAGGAAGGGCGCATCGGAGGGATTTCGCCAATGAACGATTATCTATGCAGCGTTTGTGGGTATGTATACGACCCGGACACTGGGGATTCGGAGTCCGGCATTCCGGGTGGAACCGATTTTGAGGAACTGCCGCAGGACTGGGTTTGTCCGGTGTGCGGTGTCGATAAAGCGCAATTCAAGAAGTTGGGTCTGACCGCACGAGCCTGACCTCCATGGTTTGAAAGGAAAGCCCCGTTTTCCCATGATGAAGATATTCCGTGAACGGTCGGCAAGCCGGATGGCCGGTTGGGTCATGTGGGTTGCGGTTTGTCTGCCCCTATGGGCGGCCCCGTTGTACGAATCGGATTTCCTTTTTGAAGCGAACGAACAATACCCGGAGTCTCACGGGTCCACCATCACCGTGCTTCCCAGCGGGGACCTTCTGGCAGCCTGGTACGCCGGATCGGCAGAGAAAGCCTCGGATGTGGCTATCCTGGGGGTTCGTCGTTCCCCGAAAGACCGGCAGTGGTCTGCGCCGTTTGTGCTGACCGACGATCCCACTCGGTCCGATGGAAATCCAGTCCTGTTTGTGGATCGCGAACAGACGGTATGGCTGTTTTACAATGTGATGTACGGCAAGGCGGAAGGCCGTACCCGTCAGGGAACCGGCTGGACCAGTTGCAAGATCCACTATCGGATATCCGCAGATGACGGCCGAACCTGGAGTCTTCCCCGCACACTCACCGAGGAATGGGGCTACTTGACCCGCTCCAAACCGATCCAGCTGGAAAACGGCGATATCCTGCTTCCGGCGCATGACGAGCGGGACGGGTCTTCGCTGTTTTTGATTGCGGAAGAGGGCAAACCAACTTGGACGACGGGGCAGCGCATCGACTGCGGCGGCGGATTTCACTGGGGGAATATCGAGCCGACTGTGATTCAGAGGACAGATAAAAGCCTTCTGTGTTTTATGCGGGCGGGCGGGCCAAAAACCCGTCGGACCTGGCAATCGGAATCGTTTGACCTGGGACGGACCTGGACCCATCCGGTTACGGTTTCTCTGCCGAATCCGGATGCGGCTGTGGACCTGTTAAAACTGAAGAGCGGAAATGTCGTGCTGGCGTTCAATAACAGCACGGTGGAGCGATGTCCGCTTACCCTGGCTCTTTCAAACGACGACGGAAAAACATGGGTCAATTTTCGGGATCTGGAGACAGAAGGCGGGGCCTATTCTTACCCCAGCCTGACCGAGGCGCAGGATGGGACGATTCATGTGACGTATACCTACCGGCGGAAAACCATCAAGCATGTGCGTCTGAATGTGGATTGGATTCTTGAAGAGAAGTGACGGAATCCAAATGAAATTGAATAGCCACCTGTGTTATACTGAGGGCGATATCTTGCCCATGCGGACCGAAGAATCATCCTGGAAGAGCCACGATGGACCTGAAAAAGTCGGGAATTCGAGTTTTGGCCGTATCGGCAGCCTTGTTCCTGCTGCCGGGGTGTGAGGACAAGGATCTCCTGGAGACGAACAGACTGGCGGTTGCCGCACTGGAAGGTGGTCACCCCGATGAGGCTATCCGACTTTTACAGCCCCTGATGGATTCCACTCGAACATCCCCGATTGTAATAGTCAACCTGGGACGGGCCTATCTGGAAACGGAGGACATCGATAAAGGCCTGGAGGTTCTCCGAGAAGCGATTCCCCTGCTGGATAAGAACGATCCCCTGATTTTTCTGATTGCACGGATTTTTCTGGTCTATGGTGAGGTGGCCGATGTCGATCAGCTGATGGAGCGTTGCGGTTCCAAACTGCGCCGGACTGCGGAGTATCATTTGATCCTGGGCAATTTACTGTTCGATGTCGGGTCGGAGGACGCGGAGGTTCTCCGCGAGTTTCGAGAGGCGCTGCGGATCGAGCCGGGGAACCGGGATGCGGCCGAGTCTTTTTTCCGGGTGGTTCGCAGAATGGCGGACTTGACAAATGCCGATCAGATTCTCTCCGGACTGCCTGAAGAAGTCCTGAACAGTTCGGGGGCGAAGCTGGCCATGGCCCGGATTTGTGCGCAGCGGGAACAGTGGGCAGACTGCATTCAATATGCCGGCGAAGCGACAAAAATGGATCGAGGCAACGAGGATGCCTGGCGGCTGCTCGCGCGGGCATATCAGGCGACGGGAGACATGCGGTCGGCAGAACGTACGCTGAAAAGCGCCATGAGTTCGTGCGACAGATCGCCCACGATTGCGCTGGAGTACGCAAAAACCCTTGTGCAAAAAGAAAGGGAAGACCTGGCGGTCCGAATTCTTTCCCTGGTTGCGCAAGAGCAAAAACAGAAACCGCTGCCGGAACAGGCGCCTGCGCTGCATAATTTCCTGGCGGCATTGTATGCGCGGAAAGGGCGTTTCTCATTGGCGGAAACAGAACTCCAAAACTCCCTCGCCATCAAGCCGGACCAGCCGAAAATTCGGGAGGTTCTGGACCTTGTTGCGCAGCGACAACAATTCAATGAACTCGCCGGCGGTTCCGGGTATGAATGATCCCCTGAGATCGGTGTTGCTGAGTCAAGAACGAATCCGGCAGCGAGTGAGCGAACTGGCACGCGAGATCCGCTTGCAGTACGCAGACACGCGGCTGATTCTGATTTCCATTCTGAAAGGTTCAGTGATTTTTCTGTCCGATCTGGTTCGGCAGTTGCCGCCCAGCACGGAGTTTTATTTTTTGCAGCTATCCAGCTATCGCGACGGGACAGTTCCCCACGGAAAGCCGGGTTTCTACACGCTGCCTGTGCCGGATCTTCGCGGGCAGCATGTGCTTCTGGTGGAGGACATTCTGGATACGGGCCAGAGCCTGGAATATGCGCGAAGGCATTTCCTGAAAATGAAACCCGCGTCTCTCCGAATCTGTGTCCTGTTGGCCAAAGAGGGATACGAATCATCACCGATGCCGAAGCCGGATTTCCTCGGATTTGTGATTCCACGGGAGTTTGTGGTGGGGTATGGGCTGGATTACCGGGAGCGGTATCGGGGATTGTCGGAGATTGGGATTCCGGCGGATTTGTGAATAGATGGGATGGATCGGGGAGAAAGCGGCTTATCTCGGCCCTCAGCGGTGCTTGAGCGCTTCCTTGATGAGAGGCTCGACAGGGCTGTCTTTGCCGACAATTTCCACGGCTTCACTGACCGCGCGATGGGCCACCGAGGGTTTGCAGCCAAGCGCGATCAATGCCTGCACGGCTTCCTCAAATGCCCCCCCGGAGATCGGTGGAGGTCCCTCGGCGATTTCTTTACGGACAGCCGCTTTTCCCAGCGCCGACAACGACTCTTTATCTTTCAGATCGAAAATCAGGCGTTCCGCCCGTTTCTTGCCGATGCCCGGCACACGGCACAAGCCACGCTGATCCCCCGCCTGAATTACGGCTACAAATGCCTCCGGCGAGAAGGTGGAAAGAATGTCCAACGGTGTCTTGAATCCGATCCCCGGAACCTGTGTCAGGATCTGGAACAATTCTTTTTCCTGGGAAGTGGCAAATCCGAACAGGCGGACATCATCCTCTCGGAACACCAGAGTTGTATAGACGAAAACTTTTTCCCCCGTTGTGGGCAGCTTCCCAAACGTCGAATAGGGAATGGCAACCTCGAATCCCACACCCCCGATGTCGATGACGGCGCGATCCGGGCTTTTTTCACGCAGTACCCCGTTGAGAAATGCGATCATTGTCTCCCTCGCAACCGGATTTCTTTCATGATTCGGCTGTGTACATAAGTCAGCGCGGCTGCCAGCGCATCCGCCGCGTGTTCCGATTCAGGCGGTTCGGGAAGTCCGAGCAACAGCTGCACCATTTTCTGGACCTGGTTCTTGCTCGCACGGCCTTTTCCCACGACGGCATTCTTGATTTCAGTGGGGCTGAATTCGTCCATCGGCAAATCGGCCTGCGCTCCCGCGACAATGGCCGCACCCCGCGCCTGGCTCATCGCCAGGGCTATCGAGACATTTCGGTGATAAACCAGTTTCTCACAGGCCATGCGCTGGGGCTTGTACTTCGCAATGATTTCTTCGATCCCGCGATAGATGGTCAGGAGCCGCTGTGGAAAGGAATCGTTCGAATCGGTTTCGATGGTCCCGGATGCCACCAGCCGAGAATCCCGGCCCTGCGCGTCAATCACGCCATATCCGACAGCGCGCACGCCCGGATCGATCCCTAATACACGCACGGTTTCTCTGCTGTTCATGACATGCGAACGGTATCCCGTTTCATCCCAGGAGGCAATCCCTCCAACCATCATCCTTTGCAGAGCGCCTTACTTCGATAAAATAGAAATATGATCCAATTGAGAAAGGAGGAGGCTGATGTCTCAAGCAGGAAAACGATTTCAATGGGGAACGGCGGTGGGGGGGATACTGATTGCTGTCTCGCTTCTGGGACTTTCTGCGTCGGGGCTGGCGGTTGAAAAGGGCGATCAGGCCATCCCCTTTGAGGCAAAGGACACCGATGGGAAAAAAATATCTCTCAAACAGTATGAAGGAAAACTGGTTCTTTTGGAGTTCTGGGCGAGCTGGTGCCCGCCGTGCAAGGCCGAGATGCCGATCATTTTGAAAGTCCACGAAAAATACCGGAAACAGGGTTTCGAGGTCATCGGCTTTGTCCAGGATGATGAAGCCGAGGGAGCATTGGATCATATCAAAGAAAACAAAATTCCGTGGCGGCAGATTCTGGATGACGCCGAATACCAAGGCAAATTCGGCGACCTGTATAAGGTCCGTGCCGTTCCGACTTGTATCCTGATCGGACCCGATGGGAAAGTGATCGACACACTGGCACGGGGTTCCAGGCTGGAGCCGCTTGTCCGGGAGCATATCGGTTCTGTTACAAACAAAGAACCGATCAAGATAGAGAAAGATATTCCGAAGGAACAGGAATCGGCCAAAACAGAGTGAACGGCTGCATTCGTAAGGATGTGTGCCCTCTACATCGGGGAACTTTCCGGCAGGAATCCCCAAGCGCATATTTTCTTGCGTCACTCCGGTTGAACTATGCAAGTGGATTCTCAGTATGTCTCGAATGCGCTTGTTCCCCGGCCCGCCGGCAACATCAATTTGATTCCTACAGACGACTCAGCAGGCTGTTCCAGCTGTGACGGGAAGCGCTTTCCGCCGCGGTCACATTCATATCCCGCAGGGAAATTTTGAATTTAATGTTCTGGAGATCTTCATAGGTAATCTTTGCAGGATCGATCTTCCCCGTCTGATCGTACACCACCATGCCGATCAGCGCTTTCGCTTTCTTTTTCAATTCAGAGACCGGGACATACGCTTGGGTCTCATGGTCGAAACCGGCGTGGATTCTGCCCGCCACTTTTCGCCCGCTTTTGTCGATCTGAATGGTGAACAGAAGGCATTTTTCGTTGTCATCCCAATAAGATTCGATGATCTCCCCGATGCGGACCTTTTTCGGCACAGCGCCATCGCCTTTACGGACAGCGACCGGCTTGCCGCCGAAAACTTGTTTTCTGATCTCGTCTCGCTTCATTGGCGCGTTTCCCGATTATGTTCAGCGGGGCTGATTTCTCTCGCGGCCTGGAGGATGGTCCGGGCGATTCGCTCGGCGACTTCTCTATTTCCGTTCCGCAGAAAAGCCAGCATGGGCGAATCTACCAGTTCCGCATCCAGGCGTTCCAACAGACTTTTCTCACGAATGGTATCACGAATCTCGGCGGACAGGCCATGAACGATCTCCAAAAACTGCGCATATTCCGAGCCGAATCCGGCGGCGAGTTCCCTTTGAATCCGGTGTTCCAGCGCGCGGCTGACCCCCGCTGTGGACACTGCCACGGTCAGATGCCCCCGCTGAATAGACACCGGTATCACATAGTCCAGGCACGAGCAGAGAATCCCGCGTTTGCGCGCCTCTTCAGAAACTTTTTCGTCATCCCCCGTTTCTCCCGTGGAGACCACGAGGAACATGCCCTCCAGGTCGTTCGCTTCAAAGGACCTTTTGATCCACCGGAACGAGGCAAGCTGAGCCATACCGTCCAGCGTTTCGGTCAGAGTCTCTGCCACCACAGTTACCGTTGCGCCGCTGCCGAGAAGGCCGGTGACCTGGTTCTCGGCTTTCGGGCCGCCGCCGACCACAAGGCACGGACGGCCCCGAAGATCCAGCAGCGCCGGATAATAGGGAATCGCTTCCCGCGACATCATCCTCTCCTTGCGCTTCTATGCCGACCCGCCCATGACATCTCATACACATTTCCTTATATAGAATACCATAATCTTCCTTCCCACAACCGACATCCGTCCCCTTCTCTTTTTTTCTTCCTTTCATCCTTCTTCCATGTCCTTTTCTTCAATTCCTAATCTGTAATCGGAAGTTCCTTTCCGTGAGGTCGGCAGAGTTCGTTTCATGACTTTCTTACCCACACAATAGGATTCGCGCAGGAGAATGCAGGGTGGAGAGCTCCGGTTGGACGCTGTGTCGGTATACATGACCTCGGCTTTTTTTTCATGGCCGGGAAAAGTGGCAGGACAAACCTCTATGCCTGTCATGACAGAGTGACAGGCGTAGTCGTCGCGTTCAACAGGCGGGGACGCCTGTCCTACCGGCCGATGGTGTTTCCCTGCGCGGTGGAGAGAAGTTCCGTAATGTGACACACCCGCGTGTCGAGATTCCGTTTCTTTACTCCGTACTGCAATTGCAAGAGGCATCCGGGATTAGCGGTCACCAGCAAATCCGGCGCGACTTTCTCGATATTGTCCATCTTGCGGTCCAGGATCTTCATTGAGGTCTCGTAATGCGTAATGTTGTACACCCCGGCGCTTCCGCAGCACCAGTCGGATTCCGGCAGGTCTACAAACTCAATGCCCGGAATGGCCTTGAGAAGCGAATGCGGTTGTTTCGAGATTCCCTGCGCGTGCTGAAGGTGGCAGGGCTGGTCATAGGTGATCCGCAGCGGCCGGTTCAAATTCCGACCGTCGCCCGATCCTCGACCGGCCATTTTCTCCGGCATCTGTCCGCCGACAGGTTTCGGGTAATGCGGCCATGAAGCGAGAAACTCGGAAATATCCCGAACTTTCGCGCTGAAATGTTCCGCTCGCTCGGCATACTGGGGATTGTCCTTCAGCAGTTCCCTGTATTCTTTCAGTGAACACCCGCAGGCGGCGCAGTCGGTCACAATGTAGTCCACATTCTGTTTTTCGAACAGGTCGATATTGAAGCGCGCCAAGTCCGGCACACGGTGACGATATCCTTCGGAGGCCAGCGGCGCGCCGCAGCAGAGAACCGCTTTCGGGATCACAACCCGGCAGCCACTGCGTGTGAGAAGGTCTATCGTGGCTCGGCAGCACCTGCCGAAAAAGATGCTCATCATACATCCCAGGAAAAAGCCGACCCGCGCCTTTTCCTCACCCTGAGCCGGAATCTCCTCCGCAACAAGCCGCCGCAACGGAAGTTCCATGCCATCGGGGGTAAACTCCTCCATAAACCGGAAAACAGCGGGGAACAGGCTCAAAATGCCCGACTTCTGCACCACTTTCCGCAGTCCGGTTTTCTGATACAGGCGCATCAGGAACGCGATGCGTTCAAGCCGGGGCGTGTATACAAACAGGTAATTGAAAAGCAGGTTCTTGATTGCCCGGTCCAAAAACGAATGCGGGCGGCACCGCTCTGCCTGGCTTCGGCCCGCTTCGATCAGATACCCGACATGGACCCCGGCGGGACACGCGCTCTCGCAAGCGCGGCAATCCAGGCAGAAATACAACTCCTTCTCCACCCCTTGCGTAAGTTCCAGCCGCCCGTCCGCCACCGCGCGGATCAGCGCAATCCGTCCACGGGGCGAGGACCGCTCAATCCGGGTCAGCGAATACGTGGGACAATGCGGAAGGCACATCCCACATCTCATGCAGTTCAGGACCTTTTCATAGTCCGGAACATCCACACCTTGAAAATGAACGGCACGATTCAACAGGAAAACCTCTGGAAAACACTCTTATTGCGATGCAGCTCAAAATTGCATTCTACAACGCAATCCGATCCCCATCCTACGGGAGCCTTTGCCTCTTACTGCCGATCGCCTGGTTCCGACCTCTTCGCCCGCCCTTGCCCCCAATCTTCTCCCCGCCCCCTGATTTCCTCAATTCTCAATTCCCCCTCTTGCGCCCTTGACCGAAAACAGTCCGCTGGTGAAACTGAAAGCGTGGTTCAATCTAGGACCACCGCAGGAATGCGCAAGACGCACCCCGATGCAGGGATTTACCATGATCGAAATGACCTTTTTCGAGTTGCGCCTGGATGAAACCGGCGCGGACCAGATCATCATCCTCAAAGAAAAGGACGGCGACCGCCTCATGCCGATCCTGATCGGTTATTACGAGGCTCAATCCATCCATTTGGCAATCAATGACGTGCAGGTCCAGCGGCCCCTCACCCACGATCTGATCGTGAACATCATTGATGCGCTCAACGCACGAATTATCCGGATTCTTATCAATCAACTCCTCGAATCGACATTTTATGCGCGGATCTTTTTTGAAACACCCACCGGCCCGGTGGATGTCGATTCGCGTCCGAGCGATGCCATCGCCATCGCCCTTCGCACGAATGTCCCGATCTTTGTCGCGGAGGAAGTGCTGGAACAGGTTGCTCGATAAATCCCACCGAAGACACTCCGAACCGTCCGCCTCTATCGTGTACTCATTCCACGATCAATACACCGTGGATATGCAGATTCGGGATTGTTGCGGTGACCATTCCATCCTTCCAGGTCCATCGGATTTTCCCGCCGTCGGGAACCCATGAAATTGCCTTCGGCTTCTCTTCGGTCCGAATCTTTACACCGATCGGCCCGACTTCAGGAATAAAGTCGATGATTCCGTACCGGTCAACATGCGGCGCGTTCGCCACGTTCAACAGATGAACACTCAATCGCCCGTCTCGTGTCCGCCGCAAAGCCACATCAATACACGGCGGCCCATCAATTTCCACAGCCGGATTCTGAAAGAGCGGATCGACTATCTCCCGAACACACTCGCGCAAGTATGGATGATGGCTTCGGAAGAAATCAAGCGCCAGAGGACCATAGACAGCGCCGATTTTCCCCTTGCCGAACGGAACGACTGTTGATGCTACCTCGCCGTCCTTCCGCGTATCCCGGGTCGGATAGCGATACCCGACCGCCACCGCTTCCGTGGGAACTACTTTCTGCCAAATCCCGTTCGCATTGGCAATCCCCGCAATCCCTCCGATTGCCGCATTACATGCCAATTCCGCGCGGATCTCTTTCGGCTCTCCCTCGAAAGTCACGCCCAAATGCGGCTCAAATAATCTCGCGCATTTTTCGCCCATCAACAGAAGACTCCCCCCATTTTCTACATACCGGAGTAATGTATTCTTGAAATCCTCCGGGAGCTTGTAGCAATCCGGAACGACTACTAATGGAAACTCGTTTAAACGAGGCTCCAATTGGTACTCCGCCAATACATCAACAGAATAATGCAACTCCAATAGCGCGTGCAGCGCGCCCTCCAATTCGTCATAGCATCCCCACGGCGAAAACACGTTATCCGAACGATCCCATATCGTCTCCGCCGAGAGCAGCACCGCAACTTGTGGGACTGTCCTGCTCTTAAAACCGGCTTCCTTCCTTTCACGGCAGAAGTCCGACACCTGCCCCAGTGTTTCAATCATAGCATCCGGAAGATACCCGGACCGCGTCGGATTATTATAGATTTGAAACCCGCCTCCCTGCATCAACACCACGGCGGATTCCTGCTGTAGATGGACCGGGGTTTTCAGGCTCCAATCCAACTTTTGTCCTTTATCAAACCCCCACGCCATCAAATCCCAGGGCATTCCTGTACTCGCCAGATATCGCGCCTCAACCCGGGCGCGATCGACCGAGAGACCCGGCGAATAATCCCCGGACAAGTAATCTAATCTGGCGCGGACCGGCAGGGGAGCCAGGGTCGAGTACATCCAGTTACTTGTAATCTGCAAATTCGGCCGGAACGCATGAAGTGCATCTACCCAACGGCATAGATAGTCTTCATAATGCCGCCGATGAAACATCTTCCACTCCAGCCAATTCGGCTCGGAACGGTCTTTGGGAGCGATATCGAGACCCGTTTCTTTTTTCCACGCTTCCAGCGCGGCGGGAGAATAGTCCAGCTTGGTTGCCCAACATTCTCCATCTACCCATAATCCGTCGAGATCGTACTTGGATACCACCTCCTTCAGCTGCGGTATCAATAATTCATCAATGTACCGCCCGAAGACACTCGTCGCATTCGGATCGACTTTCCCCTCCGCGTCAAGCCGCGCCCATTCAGGATGATGCTCCACCGCCACACTGTCCCACACACCGGAGTAATGGATATAAAGACCGACACCGTGCTCCTTTGTTACTTTCCGCCAGATGGCCAATGAATCCTTCACGATTCCCGGCGACGGCCAGCCGATCTCCGTCGGATAGCCCGTATATCCCGCGTGTCCCTTGCAGTCATATTGCACATAGTCCGGCCGAACTCTCGTGAGTAATCGATCTATCATATCTTCCGTGATGTCGGCCCCGAGAGACGTATCATTCTGATTCGGATGCAAATCGAAATGCAGTCCAAAAAAGGCGTCCCGCCTCGGAACAGGACGCTTCTCCGCCTCGCAAGGAACGGACATGTTCATCACAACAATCAGGCCGATTGAGGCAATAAACCGAAACATGGTATTCTCCTTTCACTTTGAAGGCTTTATATTCTCCGGACCTTCCTGCCTTTCTGCATTTTCGGAATAGCCGACAAGCCCGAACAGATCTGGCAACATAGACATGAAACCGCTACACCTTCTATTCGTGCCGATTTCCGAGCGCCCTTGTCATCTCCGCAATCGCCACTTTCACGGACATCAATTGAACCGACGCGGTACATTTCGACTCCCCGCCGTCCCTGTTCCGCAGCAACTGCCCATGCGGGTCCAGACAGGTAACCTTACCCGAATGGTCGCCGCAACGTAACATTCTTCGCCTCTCCGATCGAATACCGGCAGGAACCGCACGCCTCCATGTCGTTTCCGCACCGAGGCCGTTCCCCCATACAATCTTTAACTCCGGACTCTGCCCCAGTACACGTGCCGCCAGGAACATTACATTCTTTTCCTCGCGAATATCATATTTTATCACATCCTTATGTCCCTTCGCCGGATTGTATAATGTTCCAGTGCATCCATATTCACATTCGGCCTGTCGCGATGTTCCTGCGGAACATTGATGATTCCGTCTACAACCTCGATGGGCGGTGAGATGATATCCTCCACGAACCATCGGCTACTGGCCTCCACATCTGTCGGATAAGTACAATTCGGCAATAAGGCCAGATACAGCGCATGAACGGCAGCGATCCCGAGTTCCGGCATAGTGCCCACCCAGTTTGGAATACCGCGATTCATACAGAGGTCATGGATTCGCTTTGCCCTGCCGATTCCACCGACACGCTGGATTTTGATATTGACTATCCGACAGGCCTGCCTGTCGATACACTGGCGCACGGCCTCCTCATCACAGGCACTTTCATCAATACAAATCGGCGTTGAAATCCGCGACTGCAATTTCGCGAGTCCGTCCCAATTCATTTTCGCGAACGGCTGCTCGATCATTATCAATCCCATTTTGTCGATCTCGTCGAGGATCGGGAAATCCTCCTCTCCGTATGCCGCATTAGCATCTACCATCAAAGGAACACCTGCGAATGTCCCATGAACTACTCTCAACGGCTCGATGTCCCAGCCCGGTCGGATTTTAATTTTCAACCGTTTATAGCCATCCGCCATGTACCGCCTGCACGCGCTGACGAGTTCAGGGATACTCGAGCAGATCCCCACCGCCAAACCGGACTCAATGGGATGGAAATCCACACCCAATACATCGGTAAACGACCTGTTCTCCTCCTGTACCATCAAATCCCACAGGGCGCCCTCCAGTCCGGCCCACGCGAACGGCTCGGACATTCCCGCTGCGAGCATCTCCGAAACAAAGCCCGGCCGAAAATCGTTTCGTTCCAGAAGAGTCGGGATTGCGTACTCCAGAAGAAAATCCCACGTCGATTCCGGTGTCTCACCGGAATAAAAACCGCCCGACATCGGCGAAGCCTCCCCAAATGCGATAATACCGTCCCGCTCGATTTGAATTACAATGGACTCTTTCGCATCCACCTCGCCTGAACTGATACGGAACGCCTCCGTCATCGGAATAACAACGTGAATAAGACAAATGCGATTCGCCATGATCTACCTCTTTCGGACCCCGCAACACATATCCTTTACTCCTCTCTTTGTTTCAGGATGACCGGCCTGCCGTCACGATCCGTAATCCGCAGGCTACCCGCCCATTCCCCGCCCGCATTCAGTACCTTCATTAGAATAAAATTGTTTCCTTTAACGAGATGAACGGATACCTCGTCCTGGTCCGGCTCCCAAAGCCGCCCTCCCTCGTACTCATGAACCAGGCGACCGTTCAGCCGGCAAAATACGTCGTCATTGCTTCCGATTTTAAATAGGACGTCCCTTTCATCGTCGCTTTGAATCTCGGCATACAGGTAACTCCCGACCTCCCCATTGGTCCCAAGCGTCCGCTGCAAATCCACCATTCCAAGAGGATCCGTCACCGAGATCTTCTTCCAGGATATCTGTGTATCCTTTACCTGAACCGGAACAGCAACCCGGATCGGCTTGTCCACAGGAATCAGATCCCCCTGTAGCAATTCGGCCCGGCTCCCCACCGGACCAAGCGCCCACCAGTGTACAATACATCCGTTCCTCCGGGCCATATCCGAAAGAACTTCCGTCGCACCCAGCGCCGTCAGTCGTTTGACTAATGGGAGCCGCAGCGTGCTGTCTGTCGAAGCCTGAGCGGCGGCCGCACACAACCGAATCGCTGCCTCTTTCTGCTGATTCTTCTCAAGGTCGAGCGAGACTCGAATCGCCGCTTCCGCGGCGGCATTCCTGATATCTTGATCCTCTTGTTCAAGCGCGGCCTGTAGAATGTCCTTAGAGGATCCGTTACCGAACGATCCGAGCGCTTTGAGAGCCGCCATTCGCAGGTATTTGTTCTCGCTTGCCGCCGCTTTGGTGACAGCCGGCAACGCCGCCTCATCCGCACGACTACCTAAAATCCCGACCCACACCGTCTCCATTTCCGCCGATGCGCCATCCATCGCCCGGATCACGGCCTGTGTCGTATCCTCCCCGGGGATCTGTGCCAGGGTCTCGGAAACGGCTTGTACGAGACGCTCGTCTCTGGTCTGAACGGCTTCCCTCCCGATCGTAATCAATACCGGCGTCGCCTCGGTGATAGCCGAATCTGTTCGCCCCGCCAGTACCGAGACCAGCGCGGCCCGATCTGCGCCCCTCGACCTGTTTAATGAATTGATAAGAATCCGGGTAACCGTCTCGCCCGGCATAAGGGCCAGTTGGTCCCGCGCGGCCCCAGTGAGTACCGGATCGCTGCCTCCCAGCGCCTCCAACAACTCCGGCATTGCTTTCTCACCACACGCATGCGCGAGGCCGGATAAGGCTGCGCCTTTGACTAGCGAACAGGACACCTCGTTCCAGAGCCGGTGGTACACGGATTCCGGGCCCCGCCCATTGCCCCGCTCCCTGGCAGTCTCCGCCCACTGCAGAAGCGCATCCGCAGCGGCTTTCTTTTCCGCATCCGAGCCGCGTTCCCATATCCGCCATAGGGCTTTTGCAGACCGTGAATCTCCCAGGCGGCCCGCTGCCGCTATCGCCGTCAGCCGAACACTCTCATTCTCATCGGAGAGCGCTCGTACCACCGCCGAACTCACAGACGGGTCTTTCCGCGCCCCCAATGTTTTCACCAGAGCCGCCTTCCATTCCGGCTCCCTCGCGTTGCGTAGTGCATCGGCAACGGCCTTCGTGGCGCTCGGATCGGGAATCCGCTCCAGCGCCCATCGCGCCATCTCGCGCTCCTCCGGAACGTCTAATCGCTCCGAAAGGACGGCAACCGATTCCTTGCCCCCCACCAGGGAAATCAATCGATATGCGAAATCCTTGACCTCGCGCTTGTGCGCCCCCTTCACGGCGCCCAGAAGAAACACTTCGGCAGCCGCCTGCTCCTCGCGCGCGCCTGGCCTGGTAGACTGGTAGACAATCCGCTCCGCGGCCTGTTTCGCCTGGAGGCGCGCTGTCGCATCGCCGGTCTCCATTCGATCGAATTCCGACACGAGCGGCTCGACTATCCCCGGAGATTTCAATTCGTGTACGGTAGCCGTAGAACAGGAGTATAGGAACAGGCTGAAAGCAAGAATCGTAATATATCGCCATTTCGTCATTAGATTGTCTCCTTCGTCGTTCACAGATACCACGGCGCGCGATACGGTTTGACTAACCAGCGGTTCGCTTCGGGATCATCTACAAACTCCTCCCGATCCGGGTCCCAGTACAGTTTGCGACCAAGCCGCAGCGCGATATTACTCAGATGCGCAACAGAAACCGAGCGATGTCCGACCTCCACATCGCATATCGGACGTTTGCGCGCACGAATGCTGTTCAGCCAATCGGCATGATGGTCATTGCTTTCATACAGGTGGACATCTTTCGGACCCAGAATCTCATACATCAGATCCTTCGGTTCGCTGTCCATCCCGCCGCGCCAGACATGTACCCACCCATCTGCGCCCTCGAATCGAGTTCCGTGCTCCGGATTCGTAGCGATCATCGTAACTCCATTCGCATATTGCAGAGTCACACTGAAGTCGGTATACGTTTCAAAAAGCCCCTCACTCGGAAGTGTACCGGTCCCCTCAACGGAAATCGGGCCGGTGAGATCCGTGCCAAGGCCCCATTGCGCGATATCGAAATGATGCGCACCCCAGTCTGTCATCTGCCCGCCGGAATAGTCGAAAAACCAGCGGAAATTCCAGAACGTCCGGTCCTTGTTATAGGGAACCCACGGCGCGGGACCGAGATACATATTCCAATCGAAGCCATCGGGCGGATCGCTGTCGGGCGCCTCGCCCCCGGCCGAACCATTCGGCAAGAACACCTTTACCGTATGAACCCTGCCGATCCTGCCGCTTCGGACCAGTTCGCAGGTAAATCGGAAACGCCAATCGGAGCGCTGCTGGCTTCCGACCTGGAAAATACGATTATACCGGCGAACGGCTTTCACTAGTGCTTTGCCTTCGCCGATAGTCAGCGTCAACGGCTTTTCGCAGTAGATATCTTTGCCGGCCTCACATGCCGAGACGGCAATTCGGGTATGCCAGTGATCCGGCGTAGCAATGACTACCGCATCGATATCGTCGCGGTCCAGCAGCTCGCGGAAGTCGTTGTAGGAAGCGCAGTTCTGATTCCCGTACTTTTCATTGGCTCTCCGCCGGGCTTTTTCCCGATGTTCCTGGAACACGTCGCAAACCGCGAGAATCTGTGCCTCTGAGTTGTCCAGGAACTTGCGGAAATGGTAATTGCCCTGGCCGCCGAGACCGATAAACCCAAGGGTGATCCGGTCGTTCGGCGCGGTACCAGCCTGGGGTCGTGAGGGCCGTGTAAGGCAGGCCGACGCCAGGGCTCCCGCCATTCCTTTCCCTGCCCGATTAAGAAAACTTCGGCGTGTAATTCGGTTTGGCATTCTATTCCTCCATCGCCCGTATCGGTCTGTCCCGAAACGGAACATTTACCTGTAGCGATTTCATTACCTTACGGAGAACATCAATCCGGGATTCCTGAGGTTCTGCCCGACTATTGTTACTCGAATCTCAACCACCGCGACAACCGTGGGCCGTTACCGGATCACATCGGCGGTTTGTCGAGATACTCAAATGAATACCCGAACGTGAACACCTGACCCGTTTTCAGTTCGACAGGTTTCGTGGTCAATTCCAGGTTCGCCTGCCGACAGGGCGGCGCCCACCAGAAACCCGTTTTGACGATCTGTTCCGGCTTGTATTTCAACAGGATCCCACACTTCGCCTCGTGATTGAACAGGGCGCATTGCCCCGTTCCCTTCTGCAACAAATCCTCCAACGGTCCTTTATTTCCTTGCCAGTCCTTATTGAACGGCATCCACTTGTCGGTCTTGACATAAGCGGTAAAGACCGCGCTATCCTCGCTCCTGGTGAAGGTACAGAAATGCGGAATCAGCTTGAATTGATACGCCTGCGGTTCAGCGCCTTCTTGAATCACAAAGGTCTCGAATCGGACTTTCTCCGGCTCATCGGCCCTGAAGCCGATTCGTCTAATCAGAACCGATCCGTCGGGAAAATCGCCGGCGAGCTGTAACCCGTTCGCATCGGCTACCGCATGGAACGGTCCGGGGGATTTCCAGCCGTCGCCGGTCAATCGGACTTCCCGAATGGTTCCGATCCAGAACGGGTCGCCGAGACGTCCGCCACCTTCTCTCGGGGCGAGCATGTTCCTGCCGGATGGCTTGTGGATCATTTCGACTACTTTGCCGCTGTCCTCGGGAATAATGGTCAGCTGCCAGACGGCATTCTCGATCCGCTGGGCGGCATACCTTCGCCCGACCGCCTCTGTGATCTCCTTGAAGTAGTCGGCGGCGGGGCGGGTCTCGGCGGCCATGGACATGTTGTAGCGTTTGCAGAGGTCAATGTATCGGTCCATCACGTGCCGCTGCGGCTTCGGTAATCCCACAATGTATTCCCCGTCCTTGTACTCTAATGTCGCACAGGTTTCCAGCACGGCCTTGTGAGCGCAAATCGAGGCTTTTTCCACACGTGCGCGGACCGCTTTGTCTTTCGTCGAGTGGAGCGCCCGGTCGAAATACGCGAGGGACTTCAACGAGATTTCCGGGGTCAGCCCGACCTCTGCGGTGGAGGGGAAACAACCCGGATGCATCCCGCAGGCATTCGCGTTATCATGCAGCATTGTGAGATAATCCATGATCGGCTGGGCGGCGTCCGCATAGTGTAATCGACAGAACTCCTGCACAAGGTCCCAGCTGTTCCGCGAGGGATCCCAGATGCACCGGGAAATCACGTAGTTGCGAAGGTCGCACATCTCCCCGGTGTTGCCGTTCCCGTTGGCCTGCATAAAAAGACCTTTGACATGATTCTGCAAAAAGTACTGCACATTCGGACCGATGCTGCGCAGATTGGGGAATGGGAGATCGTAGCAACGGAAATTCGTGTTGTAATTCCACACCCAGATGTCGTCACAGATTTTCCCCCAGTCTTCCATATCTTTACAGAACTCGCGGTTCCGCGAGCAGTCGGGATCGTTGATCGGGTGAAGCGTACAGCATTCAATACTGCATAATTGAATCTGTACATTCTTTCGGGGTTGGATCGTTTTCGGCGCTTTGCGTGTGTACCAGTAAGCCAGCGTGCCGATTTTTACATCGGGATATTTCTTCTCGACCCGTTCGGCAACCGCGTTCACAAAGGCCAGGTGAGATCCCATCGGCGTGCCTTCCCGCCGGTTGATTTCCTCGCAACGCTCGCAGCGGCAGTAGGCATCGTTGTCGTTCTGGCTTACACTGATGTTCTTCTGGCCGGGATTCTGATCGAGTTCTTTAATTACGTTTTGAGCGACGATCTCGATCACCTCCGGATTCGTTACACAGACCTCCGGTCCGCCGCCGCCTATCTCCAGGACTCGTTTCCCATCCACGAGCGCAAAATACTCGGGATGGTCTTTTCCGAATTGCTCCACCGGGAGCAAGCGGTAAAGCGAATGATTAATCAGGTTCTGCCGGGTAATGCCGCCGAGTTTTTCATCTGTAGTCGTTGTGTTGACACGCAACTTCGCGGCAAATTCGGGATGGTCTGCGTTCTCTTTGTAGTAGCTCCATCGAAACGAAAACGGTGGGATATACTGATAGTCTCCGCAGGGGATGCTCCATGAGGTCTTTTGTGGAATATAGGTGTGATCGAAAGTCAGGAATCGAATACCGAGATACTTTTCCATGAATTCATAGACACCATAGAGGGTCCCGCGCGGGCGACCGCCCGCGATAGCGATATGGTCCGCCTGAATGCGGATACGGAGACCTTCTTCACCCAGATCGTCAACCTGCAATGCCACGGGACTGGCGGCCAACTCCGCTCCGGGGCCGATAAAAATGTTGCCCGTGCTTTTCGGCGCGGCATTACGAATCGGCAGATCAAGACCGACGGCCTGGCGGAACAGGCCTTGAAACTCCTCAGCGGCATATTGCTCGCTGGGAATCGCGTCTTTCGCCACCACAATGGTCCAGTTGTGCATTTGGGCAAGATCAAGATTCTGCTGCCCGACTGCCGCTCCACAGGCGGCCAGGACAATCGAAACGAAAAGGAATGTGCGCATGATTCCAGGTCCTCTCTCATCAGGTTTTCCCAAACGCTAACACACTCGCCATGGCCCGTAAAGACGGTGCAATGGCTTGAGGACAGGAAGAGGGGACTTGGCGACACTTTTCAACCCTTCTGCACGTTTCCCCAGTCGGTATACTCTGTTCAACTCCAGACTCACAGAGAGATTGAGAATAACCATGAGAATGCCATTCCGTGAAATCCTTCGGGAACGGGTCCTCCTGGCCGATGGAGCGATGGGCACAGAGCTTTACGCCCGGGGCTTCTTTGTCAATCGTTCGTATGATGAGTTAAACCTGACCTCGCCGGAAACCATCCTTGGGATTCATGAGCAATATGTTGAGGCGGGAGCGGAGATTCTCACAACCAACACATTCGGGGCTAATCGAATCCTCCTGAGCGGCTTCGGCCTTGCGGATCGAACCGTGGAGATCAACCGGCGCGGTGTGGAGCTGGCAAAACAAGCCGCCGGGGATGCCGCGTATATCGCCGGAAGCATAGGGCCGATTCTGGAGAAATTCTACCGTGAAAATGATGAACAAGGCATCCGGGATGCCGTTCAGGAACAATCTTCCGCATTGATTGAAAACGGGGTGGATCTCATCCTTCTGGAGACATTTACCTCACCGGAACAGTTGGAGCAAGTTTATCGAGCTGTTCGAGCGACAAACGATGAGATTCCCATTATTCCGTCCGTTTCCCTGCGCATATTCGATGAATCCCAAAGTGTTTCGCCGGCACAGCTGGTGAAACGAGTCCGGGGGTGGGGATCACAGTTCCTGGGATTGAACTGCGGCGGTGGCCCGCCGGAAATGCTGGAAATCCTGCCTCTGGTGATCGGTGAAGCGGGGACCGATTTAAGAGTGTCGGTCATGCCGAACGCGGGCCTGCCCAAAAGCGTGGAGGGCCGGACCCTGTATCTCGCCTCGCCGGAATACATGGCGGAGTACACGCGCCGATTTGTGCAGATCGGCGCGGCGATTGTCGGCGGATGCTGCGGAACCACGCCCCGTATGATTAAGGAAATGCGCTCGTTCCTGCGATCCGTCCAGCCCGGCAAGACGGTCTCCATCACCATGTTGGAGACCAGGGACTCGGACCAATCCATGCCGGCGATTCCCCTGGAGGAACGGACGGCGTTCGGGAAGATCCTCGGGAAGAAATTTGCGGTTTCCGTGGAGCTCGATCCCCCGAAAGGCATCGAGGCGGAAAAAGCGGTTCAGGGCGCAAAATTTCTTTATGAGCACGGAATCGACGCCGTGAATATCGCCGATGGTCCTCGCGCAACCGGACGAATGTCGCCGACTGCGCTGGCGACTTTGGTGAAGCGCGAGGTCCCCATTGAAACCATTATTCATGTCTGCTGTCGGGATCGGAACCTGCTCGCATTGCAGATGGATTTGATCAGCGCAAATGCCCTGGGACTCAAGAACCTGATGCTTATCACCGGCGATCCGCCGAAAATGGGCATATATCCCGATTCGACTGCCGTGTTCGATCTCGATTCTATCGGCCTGGTTACCTGCACAAATCTATTAAATCACGGGCTGGATTTCGCTCGGCGACCGTTGAACGGTCAAACGTCGTTCGTCCTGGGGGTGGGGTGTAATCCGGGCGCGACAGACCTGGAGCGGGAGGTCCGCCGATATGAGCAGAAAGTGGAGGCCGGTGCGGAGTTTGTGTTCTCGCAACCGGTATATGACAATGCTCTTCTGGAGAATTTCCTCAGAAGGACTGCTCACGTTCGCGCTATTCCGTTTTTCGTTGGGATTCTTCCTTTGGCAAGCTATAAGAACGCGGAGTTTTTACACAATGAGGTCCCCGGGATGCAGGTCCCGGAGGAAATTCGCGAGCGGATGCGGCTGGCACAAACCAAAGAGGCCCAGCGCAACGAGGGTCTCCAGATTGCCGCCGAGGTTCTCCGTGAGGCCCGTCGCCTTCCGCAGGTCCGGGGCGCGTACATTTTCCCCCCATTCGGCAAGTACGAACGCATCCTGGATGTCCTCGAAATGGCCGGGGTGTAACAGCCCTGAAGGTCTATCTCAGAAGTCTCTGAATCTCCCTCCTCCGAAGATCGAGGGAGGCCAGATGGGGGTTGAATCTATTCCACCATCCCCAACAGCCACTCCCGGTAGTTCGCAAACATCTCAAAAGGAATATCGACCCGAACCGTATCATCCAGGCCGGGAATATACCGTCCGGACTCCAGCAGTGGCGGAACCTTGCGCTGCAATTCCCGGATCATCGCCTGCTCACCCTGACGCAGGGTGCGGTTATCAATCCCGCCCTGCAAAGCAAGATCAGGCCCATATTCTCTGCGGACTTGCAGGTAATCCACTCCCGCCGCACACGCCTGATCTATAAACATGCCGTTGATCCCGCAATCCATCCACAGTGGAATCAGCGGCAGAATATGGCCGCATGACCATGCAAATCGACGATGAATCCCATGTCTCTCCAATCGCGCGCAAATCCGTCGATAACGCGGCTCCAGAAATCGGCGTGCCATTTCGGGCGAAATCACGAGACCGGAGTTGGAGGCAATCGGCTCATAGAGAATCGCATAGTCCGGTTTCACACCCGCACAAACCCGGTCGATCAGTTCCTCGAGGTATTCCGTATAGAAATCCAGAATGTACCGGACTCGTTCCGGTTCATCCATCAGGAAAAGAATGACCGGCACAAAACTGCGGTAGTTGCGAATCCCCAGGATCTGAAACATTCCCTCCGGCCACGGCTCGAAACTGATCAGATGGTCCCGTTTCGCCGCTTCCTTGCACCATACAGACCAATTTTCCGGGAACCGGCGTGGGTCGGCGGCATCGTACCAGGTTTCCGGCGAGGGCCAGATTGTGCGGGGATCCTCAGGAGCATCGAATTTCCGAACCTGGATGGGCACAGATTCATGCCGATCCAGGTCAAAAAACTCCTCCGGCGGACGCTTGTCGAGATATCCTTCGGCGCGCCACAACTCCACCGTATCATCCGCAAACTTCGACTCAATCCGGGGCGGGCGATCCACCGGACGACCTTCAAGATATGCGGTAAATCTTTCGCGGGCGTTCATATTCTTCGCTATCTGTCTACCCCCCTTCAGCCCCTTTTCTTCGATTTTTAATTTTTTGATCCGGTTCACTCTGTCCGCTATTTTCGTGAAACATCCTTGACCCTGAAGATCGAATGTGAGTAGATTGAGCTCGGTCATTCTATCGGAAAGAATCGCCCTTGAGGAGATGATCGTATGAACGAGTCCCTGTCCGCTTCTCCCGGGAGAGCGTCCTCGCATCCGTCATTCCGGGGAGCGAAGCGACGTGGGAATCTCGCAGTTGCAGCGCACAACATGAGATCGCCACGTCGCGGCCCTTCGCAGACTCAGGAGCCGCTCCTCGCAATGACGGAACAGGCATTGCTCCCAGGGGAAACCACGGTTCCTTCATCAAATCATCGGCATCGCCGGTCTGCCGCTCGCCATGATTCGATGCGGTATCCATGGATCTTCGCGACATGTTGCCTGCTGATGGTTTGCGGCGTCTGCCGCGCCGAAAACTGGCCCACCTATCAGCATGATAACCGGAGAACCGCCATCACATCCGAACGTCTCCAGCCGCCGCTGATACACGCATGGACCTACACCCCCAATCAGGAACCGTGCCCCGCCTGGGATCAATCTCCCGCCAAGCAGGATTTCTGGCAGGAATTTTTTGACCTGCCTCCCAGGGTGACTTTCGACCGGGCTTATTATGTGGTTTCTGTAGAAGACGGCGTTTATTTCGGCTCATCCGCGGATGACCGGATTTATTGCCTGGATGCTTCCACGGGCAACGAACGCTGGTCCTATTGCACCGATGCGCCCGTGCGCCTGCCGCCGACTGTGGTGAACGGCAAACTCTATGCCGGTTCGGATGATGGAAATCTGTATTGCCTCCATGCGCAGGATGGCACGTTGATTTGGAAATACAGGCCTGCGGGAACAGATCGAAGAATTATCGGGAATAAAAGAATGATCTCCCTCTGGCCGATCCGCTCCGGCGTTCTTGTGGAGGGAGATACCGCATACTGTGCCGCCGGGCTGTTTCCGCAAGAGGGCGCGTATCTGTGTGCGGTGGATGCAGCGCAAGGCATGGAAAAATGGAAACGGTCGATGGATGTTTCCCCGCAGGGCTGCCTTCTCGCCTCGACCTCACGCCTCTATGTCCCCACCGGCAGGACCAACCCTGCCGCATTCGACCGCGCAACGGGGCAGGCGTTGGGAACCATAGAAGGGAACCGAACCGGCGGAACCTACGCGCTTATCAGCGAGGAGGCCCTGATCTTCGGTCCTGGAAGTACACGGCAGCTCGAGGCGCACGACCTGGAAACGAAAGACCACATTGCCTCATTCAACGGCAATCATGTCCTTATCGCCGCCGATAGAGCCTACCTCCAATCCTCCGGTGAACTCCTGACCATCGACCGAAAAGGGTATTTCGATCGATCGAGAGAAAAAAGCAAATTGGCAGCCCGCAAGGAGGCCGTTCGAAAACTGATTAGAGAAAAGGGCGAAGACGCCAAAAATGAAAATGGAATCACCTTCAAAGAGGAAACACAAATCCTGGACAAAAAAATCGCCGAGAAAAACGAAGAACTTCTTGCCTGTATCCTGTGGCGAAAGCCCTGTCCATACCCGTACAGCCTGATTCTTGCAGGGGATGTGCTTTATTCCGGCGGTGCGGGAAAAGTCGCCGCGTTCGGAACCACGGATGGAGAGGAAAGCTGGAGCGCTCCCGTCACCGGCAAGGCGTATGGTTTGGCCGTGGCAAACGGGCGTCTGCTGGTCAGCACAGATCGCGGCGCCGTTCACTGCTTCACCCCGGCCCGATAAACCAAGAAGGAGACATGCCCCCGTGATAAAAACGACACATTCAATATCCCGCGAAGGCGCTCCAGGGCGCTCCCTCTCCTTCCGGGAGAGGCTCGGGGCAACGGAATCTTGTCCTCCGATGGTTGGAGTAAGGGTCTTTTCCGTCTTCCTTCTCACCCTCATTGTCTCAGCATCCCCGCTCTCTGCCCCCGACTCCCTCATTTCTGCAGGGCCATACATTCATTTTGATCCTGACGGCGCTGTTTCCGTTCTATGGAAAACAACCCAGCCCGCCGACTCCATTGTAGAATTCGGAACCACGCAGGACCTCGGCACAAGGGTAGCCGATTCCCAACTGACCCGTGACCATACCATCCTCTTGCCGGAACTCCTGCCGGAGACGGATTACTTTTTCCGCGTTCGCAGCCACGCCGGAGAAACTGAATCGGTCAGCGACATCGAACCGTTCGATTCCACTTTCGAGCGCGTTCCATCCATTTCATGGGAGGAGCGTTCTCCATATCCGAAAGACGCCATGACCGCTGCGTGCATAGAGACGGCACAAAAGATCCTCCAGCAGACAGGCATCCGAAACGGGTATTGCCTGGTCCTTGGATTCGGCGATGGCCGACTGGCATATCAACTTGCGGCACGTTCCAACCTTCGAATCATCGGGATAGACGACAATCCCAAAGCGGTCGCCGACGCGAGGGAGATATTGAAAAACACTGGGGCGTACGGGTCTCGGATCAGCGTCCATGAAGGCAATCTCAGTTCCCTTCCCTACAGCGACTATTTCGCAAACCTGATCGTCTCGGAAAGAATACTCGCCACAGGAAAGATTTGTGGTTCTGCATCGGAATTGTTTCGCCTCCTTCGACCGGATGGCGGAACAGCGTATCTGGGCGCTCCTTCCGCGTCGGGCAAGACTCTGACCTCGTCGGCATTGAAAGCCTGGGCCGAACAGGGAGGTATTCAGGACTACTCCATCCAGGAAAAGGATGGACTCTGGCTGACTTTTCAACGCCCTGAACTGAACGGCGCAGGAGAGTGGACCCATACGTATGCCGAGCCGGGCAATACTGCATGTAGTAAAGACACCCGTATCAAACAGCCGACCGAAATCCTCTGGTTTGGCGGGCCGGGGCCGCGCCTGATGGTGGACCGCCATCACCGCCCCATGTCGTCGTTATATAAGAACGGATGTTCGTTCATACCGGCAAACAATCGGGTGATCGCCATTGATGCCTATAACGGCGCACGGCTGTGGGACCTGGATGTTCCGCGATCTCGGCGAATCGGTATCATGCGAGACTGGGGCCAGATGTTCGTGACCGATGAGTACCTGTACATCGCCGCGAAAGACCGATGCACTGCTGTCGATGTTGCCACCGGCAAACCGTCTCTGTTCTTCGACACGCCTCAGCTGATCGATGGCGAAAGGCGGCTGTGGGGATATATCGCGGGTGTTGACAATCAGATATTCGGAAGCGGCAAAAAGGAAGGCGCATCACTGTACGAGCTCGCCAAGAGTACCATAGAAAACCTGATTGAAGGCGATTTCCGCCCCGGGATCACCAGCGATTATCTGTTCTCCCTGGATCGGTTCACCGGTCAAACGCTCTGGACATATCGAAACGGGGTCATTCTGAACAGCTGTCTGGCAATCGGCGATGGACAGCTGCATTTTGTCGAAAATCGCGGGGCCGCCGCGCTCAGCGACACGGACGGACGAATGAGCATTCGAGAGTTCTGCACCGGAGACACATACGTGGTCGCTCTGGACGTAAAAACCGGCGAGAAAGTCTGGGAAAAACGGTTTGAGTTCCCGTTCGAGCAGGTCCTCTATCTCAGTTTCGCGGATCATATTCTGCTTTCGGTAGGATCGTTCAATGTGGGCAACCATGTGCATTACGGTCTGTTCACATTCGATGCCAAGACGGGAAAACCGATATGGAATCAGGAATTCGATTCCGGGGATGGTATTGGCGGTTCGCATGGGGAGCAATGGCAGCATCCGGTCATTATCGGCGACAGGATCTATTCCAAGCCATACGCCTACAATCTGCATACCGGGGAGAAGAACTCCTTCTACCTCGACCGGGGGGGCAACGGTTGCGGCACAATATCCGGCTGCAATGCCTATCTCTTTGCGCGGGGAAGAAATCCGCGAATCTATCCTGCGGGAAACGAGAGAACCAGCGGGGAACCTCTGACCACCGTTACCCGTCCCGGGTGTTTCATTAACATCATTCCGGCGGGTGGAATGGTGCTGATCCCGGAATCCAGTTCCGGCTGCACATGCGCATTCTCACTTCAGACCTCTGTGGCTCTGATTTCTAAAAACCGTGCCATAAACTGATCCGCCCTTCTTTCTTTTTCTCCAATTTTTAATCCTCACAAAACACACGCAAAAAGGATTGACAATTCATCCGATTCAAAGTACAAGTATATAGGAGATCAATTTGGTTTAATACATGTTTTTTAAGGAAGGTTTCGACATGACTGAGCGACTGGCGATTGAAGGTGGTCCGAAATGTCTGGAAGGCCCCCTGCCCCATTGGCCCTCCTTTGACGAAAAAACCCTGCAAGCGGTTCTGGAGCCTCTTAAGACGGGAAAAGTGAACTACTGGACCGGACCGAAAGGGATGGAATTCGAGAAGCGGTTCGCAGAGTGGAACGGCGTAAAATACGCGATCAGCACCACGAACGGAACCAGCGCCCTCCATACAGCGCTGTCTGGGCTTGGTATCGGGCCGGGAGATGAAGTTATCGTACCCAGTTATACATTCATTGCGTCTTCTTTTTCCATTGTCCAGGCAGGCGCAATCCCGCGTTTCGCAGATGTCAACCGGGAGGATCACTGCATCAGCGTGGAATCGGCAAAAAAACTGATTAACGAACGCACCAAAGCCATTATGGTGGTTCATCTTTATGGAAATGTGGCGGATATGGACCCCATTCTGGCGCTGGCGAACAAGCACAACCTGTTCGTGATCGAGGACAATGCGGAAGCTTACGGCGGGGAATACAAAGGCAAGAAAACCGGCAGCTTGGGACATGTCGGCGCGTGCAGCTTCTGCCAGAACAAAACCTTCACAACGGGCGGCGAGGGCGGAATGGTTACCACGGATGATGAGGAAGTTGCCTGGCGTTGCCGCAGCTTCCGGGACCATGGATACGATGTCAAAGAGCGCCTGCGGCTGCTGGAACTGGAGCAGAAACTTCCGTACATCCATACCCGGCTCGGTTGGAACTACCGGATGACTGAAATGCAGTCTGTCATCGGCCTGTGCGAGCTGGACCGCATCGACTCGTGGAATATGCCGCGACGGCGGCGGAACGCGCAGATTCTCATGGATGCCCTCCACGATGTTCCGCAAATCCTTTATTTGCCGGTGGATACACCCGAACGACGGAACGGCTGGTATGTGTTCCCGATCACGCTCAAAATGGAGCGCATGAAATGCGATATCCAGGAGTTCCTGGAAGCGTTGGGGGCGGAAGGCGCTCCCTGCTGGAGGGTGTTCTGGCCTCAGTGCCACACCGAGCAGGCGTTTCGTCAACACAACGGATTCGGCAACACCGGATTCCCGTTTAGAAGCAAGGAATACACTAATCCCGCTTCGGTGGATTACGCCACTGTGGAAGTCCCGAACGCGGAATGGCATCAGGATCGAACGTTCATCACCTTTATTTTCCCGACTTACGAAGAGTCACATATACAGGGAATCGCGAAAGCGATTCGCAAAGTGATCGCTGCTTATGCGAAATAGGTGATGGACAAGCCGCATGGATGAAGTGAAATGAGTCAATATGAAGTCGGTTTTTCTGTGATCGAATTCACTCCGCCGGTCGGCACACCGATCGGGGGGAATTTCCGCGCGGATTACGCCTCTCGTGGGGTGATTGAGCCTCTGCTGGCAAATGCCATGGTGGTGCGCGATGAAAACAGCGCCGTTGCCATGGTTTCCGCCGACCTGCTGACCGTCCCGGAAAGTATGATTGAGAAGATCCGGCAAAGGGTTTCCCAGCGATGTCCTTTGCCAAGTGAGAATATCCTCATCGCGGCGACCCACACCCACAGCGGACCGGCTACGCTGGAACTGACAGACGGCCATCTTGCTTCGGAAGAAATTCTTCAGAGTATTACCCAGTCCATCGCCGATGCCGTTGTGAAAGCCTACCGGGCAATGGAACCCTCCATTATTCGCCTCTCGCGATTTACGGAAGATTCCCTCGTATTCAATCGCCGATTACGGATGAAAGACGGCTCGGTGCGCATGAACTGGGAGAAGCTGAACCCGTCCGACATCGACGCTCCCCTCGGCCCGACCGACCCGGAAGGATTTATGGTTTCCGTATCGAATAACGGGCGGTTGCGGGGCTTGCTGATTAACTATGCCCTCCATCCGGCGGTCCTGGCCGGAGAGAACTGGAACCTGGGACCGGACTGGCCGGGATTCCTCCGTGAAGCTCTCGCGCGATACGTCGGCGGAGATATCCCTATACTTTACTTCAACGGAACGCAGGGAAATATCAATCACGTGGATGCCTGGGATCCGCTGCAGGGTCGCGGACTGAAAGAGGCTCAGCGAATCGGGTATGTGCTGGCAACTGCGGCGGTTTCTTCCTCATTTCACATGCAGAGAATTGACGGTCCGGTGGAGGTTTCCGGTGAGGATCTTCTTATGAATCGTCGCCGGATTTCCACCCAGGCGGTCGCCGAGGCGGAAAAACAACTGGCCGCTTTGGGAACCCTGACGGTGCAGGGACAGGAGGATGGAATGCCGGCCTGGTTTTTTGATAAAGAGCTCGTGGAACACGCGAAACGGCAGAACGAACCGGTTTCCCTGGAGGTGCAGACAATCCGAATCGGTGATATTGGTTTTGTCGGGTTCCCCGGTGAGTTCTTCGTGGAATACGGACTCGAACTGAAACGGCATTCCCCGGCTGAATTCACCATTCCCCTGGGGCTTGCCAATGGTGAGGTCGGATATGTCCCCACTCCCGAAGCCCTGGAACAGGGCGGGTATGAAGGGATGACTTGGCGATACAACCAGTTGGAAGCAGATGCCGGTGAGAAAGTGGTCCATTCGGCGATTCGACAAATGGAAAGACTTTTCGAGAGAGGACGAGTTGTTCCGAGAGTTGCCGAAATCATGGACATCCCGCGACACGAATACAAAGTCGGCGCATAAGTCCGTCTGATTCTTCTGTCCTTTTCGTTCTTGCGGTATCATCTTTCAAGAATCCAACGACAAATTCCAGGAGTCGTTCACTATGAAAACAAAATGGGGCGTTTTGGGGGCGGGCGGTATTGCACGTCGAAGAACAATCCCCGAAGGGATCCTGCGTGCATCGAACGCCGAGCTCGTAGCGGTGTATGACATCAACCCGGCGGCAAACCGGGCCGTGGCAAAAGAATTCGGCGCAACAGCCTGTGCCGGCGAAGAGGAATTGCTCAAAAGCGATTGCGATATTGTCTATGTTGCAACACCCGCCGATCAACATTATGCGCAGGTCGAACGCGCTGCGAAAGCGGGCAAACATATCCTCTGCGAAAAGCCCCTGGGAATGACCGTCGAGGAAGCCGAACAGATGGTTCTCCTGTGTCGTGATTGCGGCGTCAAACTGGGCGTCGGCTTCATGATGCGCTTTCATGCTTACCACCAAGCCGCGCTGAAGATGATCCGGGAGGGAGAACTGGGAACGCCGGTTCTGGGTCGCGCTCAACTTTCGTGCTGGTATCCACCGATTGAGGGAGCCTGGCGTCAGGACCCGGCGAAAGGTGGCGGCGGAAGCCTCATGGACATGGGCGGCCATTGCATTGACCTGCTGGAAATGTTCCTTGGACCCGCACGAAAAGTATCCTGCCTTACCGACAATCTGGTCCATGGATACGCAAGTGAGGATACGGCGGTCGTTCTGCTTGAGTTCGAATCCGGCGCGAAAGGAATCGTCGATAACCTGTTCAATGTGCCCGATGCCGCTTCCCGCAATCGCCTTGAACTGTATGGCTCTCGCGGAAGCATTCTCGCTGAGGGAACCATCGGCCAGGGCGAGGCGGGCGATATGGTCGCTTACATCGAAGGGGAAGACAAAGGCTATGAGGCCCAACAGGAACGCGCGCAAAGCGGCGCGCAGCGCATCGCTCCGCCTCCGGTCAACATGTACCGGGCCGAGGTCGAGGCATTTGCGCAGGCTGTCCTGGACAATACCGATCCACCCGTGGACGGCGAAATCGGCCTATGGAGCCAGCGCGTCCTGTTTGCTTGCTACCGGTCTGCCGGAACAGGAAAGACTATCTCTCTCGGCGGATAGAGCCATTTAGCGAAACGGGCAGAGTCACCCCATGCACAACACTCCGCTCAGGTATTGCCCCGCCTGCCGCTTTGAAACTGACCCACCTTTTGATGAAGATTTGGGGATCCCAACCGGGGACGCTCGGAGGAAAGGATGCGGCGGAGATGAACCAAGTTCACGTGATACCGCATAAGGCGCTGAATCAGGGAGCGAGCATTTCTCAGGGACATTCCTTTACCCGAGGTAAGCCCGGGGGAGCATACGTCGCCCGTCCGCGATATGGCCACGGTTCAGGATGTGATTGAAGAGGTTACAGGGGACAATATCCGCGCGCGGCTTTTACAGTATTTTCAGAAAGAATCGCCGCCGCCAGCAGTTCGATAAAAGCCGGATTGTCGTTAAGACAGGGGAGATAACAGACATTCGAAATGCGGAATCGCGAGAACAGTCGTCTTGCGAAGAGTAACGTCTCTTCATTATCCGCGAAAAAACCGAACGGGAAGTAGATGAAATCCTTTATGCCTTTCTCCCGCATTTCGCGTACCGCTGTCTCCAGGGAGGGTGAAGTCCACTCACCGCCACGGCGGTGATTCAGCCAGCCGATGGAACTGCAATCGAAATGGGGGTGCAGTCTCGCAAGCAGTAGTTTCCCCAACGCATTCATGTCCGCAAATCCGCTATCTCGAATTCCCGGCGCCGGTGAGACCACCGTTCCATGTGCGCCCAGCAGCAAGCCCCGCCCTGTCGTACCGGTGAGATCCCAACCACGCCGTGTCATTGAACCTGTTACATATTCCACCATGACATCCGCGAGTTTGTCTATGTAAAGAATCGGATCAATCCGTTTCACACAGTCGGGTACTCCCCCGCATTTCTCACGAAATGTCTCAAGGTCTTCGTCGCAAAGGCCGGAGGTGAAATCGGAATGCGGAACATACATGGGAACGACTATAACTCGATCCGCACCGGCCCCGAGAACGATGTGCAGCATCTCCGGAAGGGACAACGCAATGAATTGCCGCGCAACATGAACATGCCATTCCACCGAGGGGCATTTCTCCTTCAGGGATAACTGAAGAGATTTTCCCTGCCTTATGGTGATTTCATTTAAAGCCGATCGGTAGCCGTGCCTGCGCCACGACAGATATCGCGTAACAGCGCGCCATGCGGCAATCAGCGGAACAACGCGATCCGGAATCGGCGCGACTTTCCGGGTGATTCGCTTCAGAATTCTTTTGGAATAGTCATAGTGGACTCCAAGGGAGTTCTCCTCCGGCTCGCCATAGGTAACCAATATGACCGCGACTTGTCCGGACATGATTCAACTCAGATAGGATAGTACCTTCAGGGCGGTTTTTTTGCCGTTGCGGATACAGTCGTTCACCGATACGCCATCAATATAATTTCCGGTAAGGAACAACCCCGGAATCTGCGCGCAAGCGTCAAACAGATTCCGCGTATTGTTGACATGGCCCAGGGGATACTGTGGGATGGCGCGGGGGTAACGAAATATCTTCTCTGATGTAAATGGGGCTTGCGCGCCGACTATCGTATGCAGGTCGGCTATCACCTGCGCGCGAAGATCGGTATCGGAAAGATCATACGCTCCGGGATCAAGGCCGCCGCCGACATAAATAATAAAACAGTGGTAGTCAACCGGCGCGCGATGACTGAAAATACTCGAACTCCAGATTGTGCCCAATATCCGCGGGCCTTGCTTACGCGGAACCAGGTAGCCGAATCCGTCACAGGGGTGTTGGACCCGGCTCTTCGGAGTCCCCAGGCCGTAAACGGATAATCGGTTATAGGGCAGCGCCTCCAGAGCGCCACAGACTTGTGGGAGATATGGGCGAAGCAATTCGGGCAATGCGTAGCCGGGGACCGCAAGGACTAAAGCGTCGAATCGAGCGGGGATTTCCCCGGATTCCGCCGTCCGAACTCCGAATACTTTGTCGCCGAAAAAGAATTCCTTTACGGTTGCACCAAAATGGAGGCGATTGGGAAAGCGTTCGGTGATTTTCTCAGGCAGGGATCCCAGTCCGTCACGGAAGGAGCAGAGATTTCTGGAGCGTTGCTTTTCGCTCTGTTGCGAAGGACCTTTCTTCTTGTTCCCGCCCACAATCCTGCGAACACCGCCGACCAGGATACTGCCGTACTGACGTTCGAGGTCGTACAGCGCTGGAAAAATTGCCTGCAAACTGAGCTGTTCGGGGTCTCCCGCATACACGCCGGAGACAAACGGCGTGACAACATGATCCAATAATTCCTCGCCGAATCGGCGTCGAATAAATGCAGCAATGCTCTCATCCTCCGGCGAGCGATTGCCTTGAATGAACGGCTCTTTCAGGATACGCCATTTAGCGGATTGAGAAAGAATGCTCGTACTAATCAACCCGATGGGACCTGTCGGGACCTCATGGAGACGCCCGTTCAGAAATATGTAACGGGACTTTGTGCGAAGCGGCTGTTTTTCGAGTTCCCCGGTTATCCCAAGCGAGTCACATAATTCAAGGGTCGCCGGGGTATTGTCCAATAAAGAGTTCGGCCCGGCTTCAAACAGAAATTCGTTTTCACGGACGCTGTGAATCGAGCCTCCAACGCGGTCGGATTGTTCGAATATCGTCACATCATGCCCGGCCTGTGCGATCCAGTGGGCCGCGCCAAGTCCTGAAATACCGGCTCCAATGACAGCGATGCGTTTCATAGTGTTTGCGAGTACGTGGGCCTTTCTTTTCTTTCGGGGCGTGTCCGGGTCAAGTATGTGTCGAATGTCATGGCGATCGGACGGACAAGAATCTGACCCAGCGCGGTTACTCGAATGTCGTTCCCGTAATCGCGCTCCAGCAGTCCATCTTGAATATAGGGAGCGAGAAGGGGAATTTCCTTGTGAAAATAAGTCAGGAAGTCCTGATTCCAGGTTTGGCGGAATCGCGTAAAATCGACATGCAGATTGCACATCAGTTCCATGATAACCCAACGACGGATGCGATCATCGATTGTAAGTTCGATTCCGCGCTCAACGGGAAGAATCCGCTCGTTTAATCGTTGTTCGTATTGTTTCAGATTCTTTGTATTTTGCACATAGAGGGCGGGAAGGCTGCTGATGGCGGAAACGCCGAACGCATAGAGGTCCGTACCGGCTCGTGTAGTGAATCCCATAAAATTGCGCTGCAAGGTTCCCTGACGCTGAGCCGTCGCGAGCTCGTCGTTTTCTTTTGAAAAATGATCCAGGCCGATATAGACATAGCCATTCTGCGTAAATCGTTCGATCGCGGAACGAAGGATCGCGAAGCGTTCCTCGCTGGACGGAAGAGTACCGGGATCGATCCGCCGCTGATAGGGCATTGTGGAGGGCAGATAACCGTAGGTGTAACACGCAATGCGATCCGGCGCAATGCGGATGATCTCGGAAAGTGTGGGGTCAAATGACTGTGCGGTCTGGTGAGGCAGGCCGCAAACAAGGTCGATATTGATGCTGTCGAAGCCGATTTGTCGGCAGAGACGGACAAAGTCGGCTGTCTGCTCCACAGTCTGGATGCGTCCGATGGCTTCCTGTACCTGTAGCGAGAAATCCTGGACGCCGAAGGAAATTCGGTTGAAACCGAATTCGCGCAGGACGTGGAGATGTTCCTCCGTAGTAACTCTTACATCTACCTCAATGGATCGTTCGGCATCGGGCGCAATGGAAAATCGTTTTCCAATGTCAACAAATAATTTCTGTAGCTGTGACGGTGTCAAATGTGTGGGAGTCCCGCCGCCGAGATGTAACTGAATGACCGTGCGGTCGGGACGGAAGAGGGGGGCAATCAAATCCATTTCCATGGCGAGGAGATCGACATAGCGTCCCGTTACTTCGTGCCTCGGTGTGACAATAACATTGCAGCCGCAGTAGTAGCAGCGTTTCGGACAGAATGGGAGATGAAAGTACAGGGAAAGAGGAGCCGGGGACCGGACGCGGTTCGTTTCGGCTATCTGTCGCCGATAGATCTCCGGGCCGACGGATTCGGTCCATTCGGGAGCCGTGGGATAGCTGGTATATCGTGGCCCGCGCAATGTGTATTTGCGGATGAGATCGGTATGGACATCGGAGAATGTAACAGGATCAGCCATATCTGTAGTTTCGAACCGTTTCGACAAATGCGTGGACACTCTCAACGCGGGTGTTCGGGAGAATCCCGTGTCCCAGGTTCGCGATGTGGCCGGTGCATCGGCTAAACTCGACAATCATCCTTCGGGTAAGATCGGCTACCGTTTCCGGGGGCGCAAACAGAGCGCAGGGATCAAGATTGCCCTGTACGGCACACCGGCCGCGCAGGGCGTCGTACGCATCGCGAAGGTTCGTGCGCCAATCCACGCTCAGAACGTCAATGTGGGACTCGGCTATAACCGGAAGGTACGGGGCGCAGCCGTTTACATACAGGATGACCGGTCGGCCTTCTTTCCGAACAGCCTCCGCGATAAGTTTCTGATAAGGCAGGGCGAATTCGCGGTAGTCGGAGAAGGTCAATATCCCGGCCCAGGTATCAAACACCTGAACGATATCCGCACCCGCGTCGATTTGAATCCGGATATAACCGAGGACGGTTTCCGTGATGATTTCCAGGACGCGTTTGAGCAGATTCGGGTTTTGAAAGCGGAGGTCCTTAATCCGGATAAAGTTCTTGCTCATGCTTCCTTCCACCGCGTAGGCAGCCATGGTGAAGGGCGCGCCGATGAAACCCAGGATGGGAACATCGGGACCGGCCTGCGCCCGGATTCGCCGGATGGTGTCAAATACGGGCGGGGCCTCGTCGAATGTGGCCTTGTGGATGTCGGCGAGAATCTCCTCGGAGCGTAACGGCGGTTGGACCTCGGGTCCGGTCTCGGTAAACAGCACGGAGAATCCCATGTTTTCCAGCGGGATCAGAATATCATTGAACACGATGATCCCGTCCACATCGAAAATCCTGCAAGGTTGAAGGGAGACCTCTGCGGCGAGATCCGGTGTTCTGCAGAGGTCGCTGAATGAATGATGCTGTTTGATCGCCCGGTACTCCGGAAGATACCGTCCGGCCTGGCGCATGAGCCATACAGGGGGACGGTCTACCGGCTCTCGGCGAATCGCCCGCAGAAAACGTTCTCGTTTGGTCAGGGATGTCAGCACAGGAACGACTCTCTTGTTCTCCCTCTCCAGTCGGCAGAGAGGATCGGGGTGATGGGGGATGGACCCTCCGAATTCACATTTCCAGCCTATTGACACAGGTTACCATTTTCGCGGCCTTTTCAACAGATTTCCGCAATCCGGGGGCGACGGAAGAAATGTCCCGCCCTCCCCTGGCGAAATGCACGGGAGGCTACCGGGGTTCCGAGACGCGGCAGAATACGACGAAGCGCGGCGCCGGGCGCTGAAAGTTACTCCGTGGAGTGATCGAAGCCGCATGGACAACAACGAGAAAAACCGGTGGACCGATTCGCCGGTATATCGCGACCACGACGTGGTTGGGGATTGCAAAGGACGTTTCTGGCAACCACACCGGGTTGCACTTACACGGGGATATCTCCCTGGCCTGCTTCTACGGGACAGACCCACGTGCCTGCCTTCATCGCCTTCTCCCTCTCCTCCCGTTGCAGTCAGAGCAAGAAAAGGGGCCGGCGATGCGAGGAAATCAGGGGACCGGCTGCCCCTGACCGGCCTGAACGCGCTGACGCATGGCGTTGTGCTCCTCAAGGGTCCTCGAAAACTCCGTCTTTCCGTCGCCCGTCGCCATGAAGTATAAATAATCGGTTTTCGCGGGAGCCATCGCCGCGGACAGTGAGGCCCGACCGGGATTGCAGATCGGCCCCGGAGGCAACCCCTTATTCAGGAATGTGTTGTAAGGGTCTTCGATCAGTTTGTCTTCCGGCGTGAGAGGACGAGTCCAGTCACCGAGGATATAGTGAATGGTCGCGTCCGATTGAAGCGGCATTCCCTGTTTAAGCCGATTGCGAAACACGGACGCCACGAGGGGCCGATCCTCATCGCGTTTAGCCTCCCGTTCCACCAGGGAAGCCAACGTAACCATGGCGGGAACGCTGCCATCCTCTTCCAGAAGCCACCACCGTTCCGTCTCCGGAACTTGTTCGAGCAGTTCGTTATATACCTGGTTGAACCGTCGCATCAATCGGTCGCGGACCCGCTCCGGTTCGGCATTCTTTTCCATGAAATAGGTGTCGGGGAACAGAAATCCCTCGGAACCGGGAGCGGTAGCCCGCCTGCCGGATTTCAATCCGGTATCCTGGTAAACCTCACCGTAACCGGCTACCCGAAGGAAATCCGCTGCCTTGCAAATCTGGTTTTCTTCCAGGATCTGCGCGACCTGGTTGATGGTGATTCCTTCGGGCAATACAAAACGATGTAGATAAATATCCCCTCGGCCGATCATTTCCACGATCTCAAGCGGACTGGATGCGCCGCTGATCCGGTATTCCCCGGCCTTGAGCGATCCCCCGAATCCCTGTAAATCGGCCATAATCAGAAAGAATGTCGTGTCTTTCAAAACCCCCTTGTCTTTGAGGAGATCGGCAATCTGCTCGGCAGACATGCCTTTCTCGATGTCGATCAGGAATTCCTGCTCCGCCGTGCCCCAGGGGCGGTTCCACTCGCTCCAATAACTATAAATGACTGTACCGACGATTCCGATCACGACAAGTCCGATCACTAAGCACAGGATCAAAATGGTCTTTCCGGACATAACGACCCCCTTTTCCGTTGGGAATTGTCCTTTTGAGGAGAGCAGAACGATTCTCGCGGGGAGATGGTATCGGTCTGTCTCGCCTGCTCTCGATTTGTGGTCAAGATTCTACCATACATTATCCCCGTAGTGGAGCGAAATGGAACCGGATTCTCGATTCCTCCAGACAATCATTCAAATCGATACACAGCATATCGGTCGCCGAAGGCCCGGTCCGTCTCGAACAGGAATCGGAATCCGCTGTCCGGTTCGTCCGGGCGGATGTGCAGATATAAATCGTCCCAGGTCGGATGGACAACCAGAAACCCGCTCCCTTTGTTGTGAATCCAATCCCGGATATCTATTCCGCCGGTCTGACGAAGTCTCGACATGGCGGGATCGGTTAATCCCACCAGGTCTGCAACCGGCATCTCCGTGAAATATCCGAGGACGCCGACATCATGCGCCGCGACAATGTCGCCGGGTTTCGAGAGGCTGTTAAGCCGTTTCGCCAGCGGGATCAGGACGTTTCCGACGGATCGCACACAGTCTGCATAAACCGTCCGGCTTCCGATGTAAGTCATAACGGACCCGAACAACAGGGAGATCATCAAGAGGGTCAGCGCGGCCCGGCGCATCCGGAGACTGTGCATTCCGAAACGGATCGAGTCGATTCCCCACGCAACAGCCAGAAAAATCCACGGAAGCAGAATGTGCTGATACCGAAAATCCAAATGCGCCGTCGATGACGGCAGGCAGGCAATGTACGCACCATAATAAAGCAAGAAAAACGCTGTGAGCGACATAAAAAAACCTTGAGGAAGCCGTGCTTTCCGCACGGCACATTCCGGACCCCGACAGGCAGTGAACCGCAGAATCATCGCAACAAACGGAATCGCCAGGTACCATCGGAGGAAGTAAGCGAACAATGCCACCCCGTCAAAACCAACTTGCAGTTTCTCCCACACCGGCCACTGATATTCACCGTAAAACATCATCTTGACACGCCAGGAGGGGATTTCCTGTGACAGGAGGTCCCCCGCCAGGATCCGGAGAGGCGCCAGTATCAACGCTGCCGGGATGAGAGAATCCTTCCAGCCAAAAGGCTCTTGCTTCTTCCATGAAAACAAAAGCGCCGGGAACAAAGCGACGACAAGCAAGACCCCCTCCGGGCGGCAGAAACAGAGAAGCCATGCTGTGAGAACAATCCACAGCTTGTTGCGCAGATCAGGGACCTGTATGGCAATTCGGAGAAATGCCACCGAAAGAAAATGAAACAAGCTGGTTTCCAGACCGTTCAGGCTGTCCTCGACGAGAAATCCACAGGTTGCCGCAGCGGACACGGAGGCCACAGTGAACATCAGCCCGAAGCCCAAGTCCCTCAATAGAAAGAAAAGGAAAACAAGAAAAAGGCTGTGAAAAAGACACCCCAGGAAGCGTGCCGATGTCACCGGATCGGGAAGGACCTGCCGAACTGAGGCCAGCAGAAAGACATGCAGCGGGCTGGTTGCGCCCTGTGAGGGAGTCTCACCGTTGTATGTGAACATGCCGGTGCGGAACAGGTTTCGGGCATATTGCTGGGCGATGTAGGAATCATCGAACGGGAGTTGCGGGTACGGCAGCGCCGTAGCATATCCCCACCAGGCCAGACAGAACAGCGCCAGGGGCGCCGCCGCCCAGAACAACGACGCGCGATTCTTCCCCTCTGCTGAGAAGGGTTCCTGTGCAGGATCTGCTGTCATCATGATCGAAAGCAGTATGTCACAAAATCATAAGTCTCCTAAGAATGCTTGCCCTTCGACAGGCAGAAACGCCTGTCCCACCAGTAGGTCAGGCGTCTCTGCCTGACAAAGAAAGGCTTTCTTCACCCCATCACCGGCCCTGCCGGAGCGAGGCTCGCGATGACGGGATGGGCACGGGGCTCGGTAGCCTCTGCTTTTCTTCAATCCCCAATCCGCAGTTCTTTCGTGACTTTTCACACGGTAGAACGTAGACTTTTCTGTTCACCACCCATCCTCGTTCGGGGGGAAATCGAATGGATATCAGCCTATTGGCCGGGCCGATCATTGGAGCGTTTATCGGCTGGGTGACCAACCGGATTGCGCTGTGGATGCTGTTTCATCCGTACCATGCGTGGGGACCTTCGTGGTTCTCATGGCAGGGGCTTATTCCAAGCCGGAAAAGCGATCTGGCACAGGCCATTGCACGCACTATAACCGAGAAGATTCTTACCAAAGAGGACCTGAACGGCATGTTGAAAGACATCAACTTGCGAGCGTATCTGCGGGAGATCACGGATGCCATGGTGGAACGCCATTTGACCGGAACGATTCGGGGCTATTCGTTGATCCCGGCGCCCGTGCGTGAGCGTCTGGTGGGGATAGTTCAGGAGCTTGTGGCAGAACGTCTGCCGGAGCGGATCGATGATCTTTCGCCGGGCCTTGCCGATCGGCTGATCCATGACATGGCAATCGGCGAGCATTTGCGGAATCGGATTGCAAATTGGCCGGTGGAGGATGTTGAGCATGTGACCCGATCCGTCGCGGGGCGCGAAATGCGCGGCATTGAGATGGCCGGCGCGGTTCTGGGATTCCTGGTGGGGATTATTCAAACCGTGGCGCTTTTCTTTCAATGACTACCTCCGCAAGTGCGGCACGCTGAATCTCGAATAAACGCCGGATCCCCTGCTTCCCCAGTGCAAGAACCTGGTCGATCTGTCCCTGGTCGAAAGCCCCATGCTCGGCGGTTCCCTGGAACTCGACAAAGGAACCGTTTTCTTTCATGACAATATTGAAATCCGCCGCAGCAAGATGATCCTCACTGTAATCCAGGTCCAGCAGAAGCCCCTCCGGGGTCAGTCCGATGCTGATGGCAGCAACGAGTTCGCGCAACGGCATGACCTTCAGAACATCCTTTCGCTGCATGGTAAGAAAAGCATCGTGCAGGGCAATCACGCCGCCGGTGATCGCAGCGGTGTGTGTGCCGCCATCCGCCTGAATGACATCGCAATCCACGGTGACCGTGCGTTCCCCAAGCGCGGAGAGATCGGTTACGCTGCGCAGGGATCGACCGATCAGGCGCTGAATCTCCTTGCTGCGCCCGCCCTGAATATGATCGCGCGATACGCGGGACGGAGTGGAGTTCGGCATCATGCAGTATTCGGCGGTAACCCAGCCTTTCCCTGAACCGGCAAGAAACAACGGGACCTCATCCGAAACCGAAGCGCTACACAAAACTCTGGTTCGCCCCATCTGGATGAGGCACGACCCCGCCGCAAAATCCAGGTAATTCCGTCGGATCGATACTTGCCGAAGTTCATCCCATTTCCGACCGCTCTCTCGCTGTGGCCTCATGGCGCTCCTCCATGAATGAATCTGCAATGCCTTATCTTACATTGCCCCCTTGGCGCTAAAGAGTGTCGCATAGGGCGGCACGGACAATCTTGCCGGGAAATTCCCGCCATTTTGCTTGTGCTTTTAATGGAATGAAATAAACTGTTTCCGGTTAATGAAAGCACGATCATGACCGGACAAGACTTCACTCAACCTCGTATTCTGGTGACGGGCGATACGCCATCGGCGTGGGATACCTACCGGTCTGCCCTGAATCCGGGCACAAATGTGCCGGAGGGTCCGCCGTTCGTTTTTAACCTCGCTTTCTGCCATTCACGGGAAGAAACCTGTGACAGGTTGCGTTCGGCCAGGTTGGAGAACCGCCCGTACGCCGTTGTTTTTATTGAAATTATGGATTTGTCTCAGCCGGACTGGGGCAATTTGGCACGAGGAATCCGCGCCATCGACTCCGATGTCGAGATTGTGCTTGCGACAACACATTCCGATCATCATTTAGACGACATAATCCGCGGAGTGCTTCCGTTCGACAAGATTCTGGTTCTTCGTAAACCGTGTCATCCGGTTGAAATCCGCCAGTTGGCCATCTCCCTGTGGGGGAAATGGCGAGCCGAGAGACAATTGCGTTGGATTGAGCGCGAGACACAGCAGGAGTCTGCCGGCCCATTCGAATCTCCCGGCTCTGATGTCCCGGAACAAGACACACAACAAAGGAACCAGCAGGCTGTGGAGGATCACCTTCAGGCCGTACTGGACGCCATTCCGGGATGCGTTTCCTGGATTACATCCGATTTACGATATGTGGGGATCAATCGATACCTGGCCAGGTTACTGGGAATTCCTGCCGAGCAGGCCATCGGTCAACCCGTGGGATTCAAGCACACCGACTCGGACTTCTGCCGGTTCGTAGAGCGTTTTTTTGCATCGAATGTTCAGTGGGACAGCACACAGACCAGTGGGACCATGCAAGGCGAACAACACGATTTCTTTGTGGTGGGTCAAAAATACCGGAACAGCAAAGAAGCGGTTTTTGTGGGATTGGACGTAACCGAACAGAAGCGGGCAGAACGGGCGTTGCGCGAAAGTGAAGAGGACTTTCGCCAACTCGCAGAGAACATCGGCGAAGTATTCTGGCTCGCCGACAAGGAGTTACGAAAGGTTGTTTATGTCAGTCCGGGGTATCAAGAGCTCTGGGGACGCCGTTGTGAGGATGCGTATCGCGAACCTTCGTCGTGGCTTGAGACCGTCCATCCCGAAGACCGAGAGCGTGTGTTGCAGGCGCTTTCAACAGTTCGGGCGACAGGCGCGCTCAGCGAAGTATTCCGAATTATCCGTCCGGGTGGCTCGGTCCGGTGGGTTCGAGACCGCGCGTTTCCGATTCGCGACGAGTCCGGCGAGGTTTACCGTTATGCGGGGATTGTGGAGGACATTACCGATTCCAGGCGGGCGGAAGAGGAACGGGCAATGCTCGAAGAGCATCTGCTCAATACGGTTCTGGATGGGATTGTAACGGTCAATCGCGAGGGGGTCATTCTGGCGCTGAACAGCACGGCGGCCACATTGCTCAATGTTCCGCCCGGCAAGGCTGTCGGGATGTACCTTTCGACGGTGTGCGGCTCGGACCGTGAGGTGATTGCGGACCTGGTCGAAAAGTCCATTGTTGCGGGGAACGTTGTGCGGGAGCTCCCGGTGACCTTTGAGTCGGCGGGACGGGTGTGGACGTTCACAGTCAGTGTGACGCCGCTGACCAGCGGGCGGGAGGATGGCGCGCTTTTGGTGATCCGCGATGTCAGCCGACTGCGGGACCTGGAGCGCGAAATCTCGGATCGATTTTCATTTAAGAACATTGTCGGCAAAAGCCCGCAAATGCGACGTGTTTTTGAGATGATCCGCAACCTGGCCGATACCGACATTACGGTATTGATCCGGGGACCGAGCGGGACCGGCAAGGAACTGGTGGCGGAAGCCCTGCATTATCACGGTTCCGGTCGGATGGGACCGCTTGTGAAAGTGAATTGCTCGGCTTTGCCGGAGACACTTCTGGAGAGTGAACTGTTCGGCCATGTGCGTGGAGCGTTTACCGGCGCGACCCGCGACAAGGTTGGGCGGTTCGAACAGGCGGATGGCGGGACGATTTTCCTCGACGAAATCGGGGACATGTCTCCGGCCCTGCAACAGCGATTGTTGCGGGTTTTACAGGAGCGTGAAATCGAACGGGTCGGGTCCACACAGACCATCAAAATCGACATCCGTGTTCTTGCGGCAACCAACCGAGATCTGTACGAGCTGGTTTCTATCGGCAAGTTCCGGGAGGATCTTTATTATCGGTTGAACGTGGTGACCATTCAGCTGCCTCCGTTGCGGGAGCGACGTGACGATATTCCGCTTCTGATCCAGCATTTTCTGCGCCGATCTCAAGCGCACTTGGGACGAGTCATCAAGGGGATTGCTCCCGATGCCATGGAAATACTCCTTCATTACGATTGGCCCGGCAATGTGCGCCAGTTGGAGAATGCCATCGACCATGCCGTGGTGTTGAGCAGCGATGGATTTATCCGCACCGAGTGTCTTCCTCCGGAACTCCTGCGTGCCGTTCGGACTCCCCTTGAGCCGCGTCCTGTTGTGCAACCCACGATAGACAGGGAAACTCTTCAGGAAACGCTGAACGCGGTTGGCTGGAATCGGATGCGCGCCGCCCGAAGGCTTGGAATCAGCCGAACAACCCTCTGGAAAAAGATCAAGGAATACGAACTTATTCCGCCCGAATAATTGGCAATCTTGGCTTGTAGTTTGATAGCGCGCAGGGGTGCATGACTGCGTGCCTGCGTCATCTTGATTGCTCAACTGCCACATTCTCTCTGGATTCCGGCTTTCGCCGGAATGACGGCTCTTGTCTCCTCTTGCATTGGAGGAACCTCTTTTCTCCCTCTCCCACCGGGAGAGGGTTGGGGTGAGGGGATGTTCACCGTGTTCACTCTGTCCACCCTTCTCCCACGGTCTGAGTGCGATGAGAATTTCTTCCTCCCCCATAAAAAATCCTCCGGTCGGAACAATTTCCAACCGGAGGATTTTGGTCACCGCAAGAACCGATTACTCACATCGGCATCTGGCTCAGTGGAGCTCCCAATCGGAGACCCCTGTGCCCTTAGCGGGATTCGGGAACACACTTACCACGCAATCGCTATTGCCGAAGGCTTGGGTTCCCCACGCGAACGCAACGAACTCATTGTTCATACCCGGCATGAGCTGGCCCGGCTTTCCACCTTTATCCGGGGGGAATTCCGGCAGATTGTGCGGAATGAAAGCATCCGTGGCCGGTGTACCATCGGCATTGAATACGCGAGCGACCGTGCACTCCATAAAGGTCACATCGTCCGCATAGCCATCTTGCCAGGAGACAGCAAAGGAACCGTTGGGAGCCATCGCCACACGGTTGCGGCCCAAGCCACGTGTTTCGCTATGTTGAGAAACCAGGATCGGCGGGCCGATCGGGTCCCCGCTGGCGTTCCACAGCTGTGCCAGAACCACCCCGACTCCAGCCAGTTCCGGAAGCGGTGCGAATCCATCGGGGATTGTGGCTCCCTCGTGAACGGTCACCCATAAGTCGCCACCGCAGGCTTCCATCCAGGTAGCCCCGGCATTCAACATTGAATCCCGAATCGGGAATTTACTACCCAACAGGCTGCCGTTGTTGTCATAGAACTCGGCTGTGACACCGTTGTCCGAATCGCTGAACATTACGACGAAACCGTTGGCCAGCGCTCCGCAACGAATCCCCTCCTGTTTTCCGGTCACATCATTGGTGAAAAACTCATCTTTGAATCGAGACCCATCGGAGTTGAAGATATTGATGGTTGCGACCTTGTTATTATTTGATGAGTAGTCGGGATCGCCCTCATATCGGTGATTCTGGCAGTTGGTGACAATGACGAATTTTCCGTCATTGAGCCAGCAACAATCCCAATCCCGGTGCCCGGCGCTGAACTGAGAAATCGAAATCGGTCCGGTGATCGGCTGAAGATTTCCATCGAACAACATGAAGAATCCATGCCCCTGGCCGTCGTCTTCTACAATTCCGTCCGCGTCGATCACGGTCTCCGGAATTATGACGTTTGAGTTGGTCAAACTGCTGGCTGTCCAAGTTGCCGCGGCCAGGAACACATTCTCACCACGCTTGTTCTTGCACAGTGTCCAGTTTGTATTCGCGCCTGTGTTGACTCCAACAATTATATCCGCCGCACCGCCATCTGTGAAGACGGGGAAGATACGGTTGCCGTTTCGATCCATTCCACTTACATGGTGACTGCCGCCACGGTTTACCCAGAACACGACCGTAGTTCCGTTGTCCAGGACGCACAGTTTCTGCTCCCGGTCATCGTTGGAGGTCTGGCCCAGCATCATCGGAACTTCAGTGTGAATCGGCGCCAATGGGGGTGTCAACTCCGCATACGTGGGAGTATCGTCCTTGTAAGTGATCGGCGAACCGATCGGTTGACTGAACGCCACGGGAACCGCAAACGCGCAGATCCCAACAATGAAAAACGTAAAACTCTTCTTCATGTTCATAGTCTCCTTACCTATTTTTGTTTTTTCGTGAGTGTGCCGAATTTCCTCGCACGGTGGTCTTTTTTCACCTCCTCTCCGTCCCCAAACGGGAACAGGACCTCCTTCCGGAAACAGCAGCACAGTCGAATCATAGCACATTTCGATACCCGATACTACCATGAACGATAAAATTATTACTTTTATTTCCATTTTTTCCGGAACAGAAGGGAAAATTACGTATTAGGAATTGGAAAAAAGGGACGGGCACGGATGGGGACAGGAGCGGACTGAATCACGAAAACGCGAAGAAAACGTGGGAATATGAAAAAAAAAGAAGAAATGGAGGACAAAAGGATCTGTTGCAAGCAGAATACTGACCGGGAAATACCCTCGCGCCGAAGAAAAGCAATGGGGACCGGGATGCGGCCCCTGATGCCGGGTTTCGCAGGAATATCCCTGAATTATGCGCAGACAGCCTTGCGTTCTTCCGCTGTCATTTCATGGATTTTGCGTAACAGCGCCTCTTCTTCAGGCCCCATTTCCATATCCCGTCTGGACACAACCCTCCTGGCCACCTCGATGAACTTGTCCACGCGATACTCCATCACGCGCTTGGCCACCTGGATGAACTTGTCTGCTCGATACTCAACAAATCCATCCGGACCGCCCCAGCAGAAAGACGGCACATACGTGGGCGGCAAACCGGAGCCATAGATGTTGCATCCGATCCCGATGACGGTTCCAGTGTTCAACATGGTGTTGATTCCGGTTTTGGAATGATCGCCGATGGTGCATCCGACAAAAAGGCTGCCGGTGTCGATCCGTTCGCCGTTGATTGTGACTTTCACAGTTCCATATTCATTCTTCAGGTCGCTGTTATTCGTGTTTGCCCCGAGGTTGACCCATAAGCCCAGGTAAGCATGTCCGAGAAAGCCATCATGCTGCTTGTTTGAATAGCTGTGAATAATGGATTCCTCGACCTCGCCGCCCACTTTGCAGACCGGACCGATGCTGGTCCCTTCGTAAATCTTCGCGCCGATTTTGATCGCGCTTTTTTTGCCGACATAAGTCGGCCCTTCAATTACGGCGTTCGGGAAGATTTTCGCATCTTTGTCGATAAAAACCGGTCCCTCTTCCGCATCGATCACCGTGCCAGGCGTCACTTTCGCGCCCGCCGCGATATAGACATGCTCTCTCCCCAGAATGTGAACACCTTCGTAAACTGTACCTTCAATCTCTCCCGGCCTGGCCAGGGTCCTGAATTCCCGAACGATCTCTTTCGAGTTGTTTTGAACCAGATTCCACGGATACTTAAGAACCGGATAGTCGACCTCGATTTTCTCTACTTGCGGCAGGCGATCCAATGTGATCGGTTGGGTCCAATCGACCGCAGCCAGGTTCGCGCCGGACAGACGTGCCGCAATGACCGTATCATCCCTCACGAAAATCTTGTCGGGTCCCTCGATCCGTATGTTCTGGCCGAACTCTTCATACCACAAGGCGCGACCATTAACCAGAAGTGCGTTCTCCGCCTTGCATTCGTTGACCGGACAGTTGATCTTTCTGTAGCCGAGATATTCTTTCAGAAACGGCTCCAGAAGTTTCCGGACATGATACACAAAAGCGGCTCTCGGATAGGCGGCCTGAATCTTTTCTCCCAGCATCCTGATTCCGCACCGAAGTGAGTACACAGGATTATTCAACGTAAGCGGGTAGAAATTTCGATACCCCTCGTCTTCGAAAAGTACGACGTGCCCAGCCATCTATGTTTTCCTCCTGTGGGACGGATTTTGATCGTTTTTCAAACTTCCCCGCAATCTGTCGTTCCCATCCTGCAGGGGTTCCCATCCTGCAGGGGCAAGGCATGCCTTCCCCCTGCCAAATGCCTTCCTCTATGCGTTACAACCTCTTATTCCGGTTTGTTGTTATAGACCCATTTATAGTAATCCTTCAGTTCGAGTTGGGAGGCGGCAGCCTCATCGAGGACGAAGATAGCTCTGGGATGAGTTTGCAGGACGGAGGCAGTCACCATGGCGGTGACAGGTCCTTCGATGGCCTTCTTGATGGTCGCGGCCTTTTTACTGCCGTTGCAGAGCAGCAGGCAGATTCGCGCTTCCATGATCGTTCCGACACCCATGGTGAGGGCATACCGGGGGACATCCTCTATCTTTTCGAAGAATCGCGAATTGTCGTTGATGGTTTCCTGCGTCAATGTTTTCATGCGTGTGCGCGAAGCCAGGGAAGAGCCCGGCTCATTGAATGCGATATGACCGTCTCCGCCGATGCCGAGAACCTGCAAGTCGATCCCGCCTGCCTCGTCGATCTGTTCCTCGTACCATTCACAGTGCGCCTCCGGATCTTCCGCCATGCCGTCGGGGACGTGGACATTCTGCGGCGACAAATTGATATGATTGAACAGATTATCGTGCATGAAATAGTGATAGGACTGGTCGTGGGTCCGCGGGAGGCCGATGTATTCGTCCAGGTTGAACGTGATGACCTTGGAGAAATCCAGCCCCTCTTCCTTGTACATGCGAATGAGTTCTTTGTAGAGACCGATAGGGGTGCTGCCGGTGGCCAATCCCAACACGCAGTTGGGCTTTCTGCGTACGAGAGAGGCGACGATTTTCGCCGCTTCTCTACTCATTTCGTCATAATCGGCCTTGATGATGACTTCCATTCTGATGCTCCGTTTCTTCTGTGGGAATTGCGTGATACCTCTGAGTTTGATTCGCGACAAATCGGAAGTATAATCGGCTTTTTCTCCTGTTCGCTAGGGAAGAATATCGGACAACGGATTGCAGTCGGCAGAGTTTAAAAAAAAGAAGACTGGCCCCAAGCTCCGCTTCGGTACCAGCCTCAAAAGCTTCAGAAGGTTTTTGGTTAGCTCCGCTAACGTTCGTTCCTTCGAAACTCTCGAAGGTTTGAACGATCTCGGGCGTTCACTCGTTGTCCGTCCGAGACCACTCCAACCTTCATATCTACAGCACCCAACCCTTTTTTAGCAACTGCAATGCCAAAAAGCGGAATGGTCGATTCCGCGAGGCTTCTATGGTTCATAACATGCAGAGTATTAAGGAGTTAGAATCAGGTATCCCCATGGAAATCCCGAATGGGTTTCCGTAATGACAGGTGGAATGAAGACAGGAATTTCTTGCCGTTCGATATGGGGCAGATGAGACGTTTGCCGGAACAATACCCGGCCTTTGGAACTATCGAAGCGCCTATTCCGCCAGGGCCTTCATAATTCTGGGTGGGAGAAGCCAGACCAATTCCATTTCCCCCTCGGATAGCTGAACCCGCGCAACGCCTCCCTTTTTCATCCACACTCCGCCTCGGTGGTGACCACAGGTGGCGAAGGAGACAAAGCGCGAGAACGCCGGATCATGCCCCACAAGCACGACACAGTCCTTTTTTGTTTTCTGCGCGACCTCCAGAAGGTCCTGAGGGCTTGCGTCCGGTCCGAGGCGCTCATCCTCCATCAATCCCTCCGAGGGGATCCCAAAGGCTTCCGCGACGATCTCAGCGGTCTGCCTGGCCCGTACCAGCGGACTACTGATGATCGCCCCCGGTTTTTCCAGAATCCGCTGCAACCCTGTCGCGATTCTTTCCATGTCTCTGATCCCCTCGGATGTCAGTGCGCGCTCGGCATCGAATCGAACGCCCGGACTGCCGAGCGGTTCGGCGGCTGCATGACGGATCAGCACGATATCCATGGTTTACTCCTTTGTGCTTGTGGCGCCCGGCGGTGTTTCTCCCATCCGTTTGAGAGCCTCTTCGGCGGCTTTCCGAACCTCTTCATAGTGGTCCAGAGTGGCCTCTTGGATCATTTCGAGCGCCCTGGGATCACCGATTTCCCCCAGGGCCTTGATCGCGGCGGCACGAAGAGCGGATTCCCGGGGGCCGCGGCGACCCGCCATCAGCAGAAGATCCTCCACCGCTTCCCTTGCTCCGAGTCTCCCCAGCATCATGGCAGCCATCATGTAATAAGGGGTCTCTTTCCGTTCCCAAATCTGTTCCATGGAATGACGATTTCCCATACGGACGATTTCCAGCAGGGGATCAACCGCTGTGAATCCATACTCCAGAATCTTTTCCATGCGGGGAAAGACCTCGCGGGATGGCGGCGGCTGGCCTTCCTGGGACCGTGCCAGGTACCAGGCGAACATCTTGTCGATTGCATCCAACGCCTCTTTTTCCTCGGTAGAGAATTTTTTCGCGTCGATCTCATTGAGCAGCGGGTGCTTGCAGTCCCCGTGAGATTCTTTCCAACTTTTCTTTTCATCCGTGAGTGTGCATGAGATGGCCAGGATTGTTATCAGCGCAAGACGCCATCCGAACGGAATTGCATCAGGAAGACTTTTCATCGGTTTGGTATCCTATCTATTCCCCCTCGGTTCCCGTATTTGGGATTGTACCGGCCCTGCTCTCGGAATCTATCGCGCATGTCACGCCTATTCCCGAAGCGGAGATAGCTTTCAAAAATATCCCCCGTTCCCGAGACACGCAGGTCCTTTTGTTCCTGCAGCAGAGTGTTCAGTTTACCTTGGTGTTCCCGGCGCCGGACTCGCGCGTGTACTTCTTCCCTGGGATTCTCGAATTTTCCCGACGCCAAGAGGATATTCGGGCGCTCTCTGTCTTTCTCTGCCTGTACGGAGATTGAGAAAGGACGTCGAGCAAAGGCGGTCATCAGTCCCGCTCCTGCGCAGACTGTGCCTTTCAGGAACCGGCGTCTTTTTATTATGCCCATCGGAATCTCTCCTTCGGCTGATGGGACCAATTTTAGGCTGCACTTGTACAATGTCAATAACGATGGAGAAACGCGGCGCTTGACAGATCTGCGGATAAAAGTTACAAGAAGAGGTCCTGGTGGCGAATTGGCCATGTTACAACCCTCACCCCAACATTTTCTTCCGGTGGGAGAGGGACGCATCCGGGTGGGTGTCGGACTCGCCCGTACTTTTGACACAGCAGAGTGTGCGCCGCCATGAATTCCAAGGAACGTGTACATCGTGCGCTGCGACGGGAACCGGTGGACCGGGTTCCTGTGTTTATGTGGTTTCATCCGGAGACCGCGAAACGGTTCGCGGCTCGGCTCGATATTCCGGTCAGTCGCCTGCCGGAGGCCATGGGGGATGATATCCGGCAGACTTGGGTGAATAACAACTACGCCATGGAGGGCATTGTTCATCAATACAACGGTGAGTCGCATGTCGATGAATGGGGAGTTCGGTGGGTAAAGGACGGTCCGTTTAACCAAGCCGTTGAATTTCCCCTGGCGAACCTGAGCGCGGATGAGGTTCGGGCGTATCGCTTCCCGGTGGATCGCCTGGAGTACCTCCTGTCGCTAATGAACCCCATTCTTGCGCAGCGCGAGGACTATTTCATCGGCTGCGATGTTTCGCCGTGCGTGTTTGAGATGTACTGGCGTCTGCGCGGCATGGAGCAGACGCTGTTGGATATTGCGCTGGAACCGGAACTCACACGGGACATGTTCAACCGATGCGCCGAGTTTGCACGGCTTCTCTCTAAAGAGGCCTGCAAGCGGTTCCCGCTGGACTGGCTGTGGACGGGCGACGACGTGGCCGGGCAGGAGGGCCTCCTGTTCAGCCGTAACCGGTGGCGCGACCTTGTTATGCCGGGCCTCGCGCGGATATTCGCCGTCGGCAAGGAACACCACTTGTGGGTCGCCTGCCATTGCTGCGGCGCGCTCTACCCGATTATCGCCGACCTGATCGAGATCGGCCTGGATGTTCTCAATCCCATCCAGTGTAACTGTAGAGGAATGAACCCGTTCGACTTGAAGCGTGAATTCGGCGACCGCCTCGCATTTATGGGCGGCGTGGATACACAACAACTCCTGCCGTTCGGAACAGCGAAAGAAGTTCGGATGGAAACCGAGCGGTTGATGGATGGAATGACTACAGACGGTGGCGGCTACATTTTAGCCGCATCCCACACCATCCCTCCGGAAACGCCGGATGAGAATATCTTTGCGCTCTACCAGGCTGCGGGAATCGGTCGGGAGGAGATCCTGGACCGCGCGGCAGAGATACGGAAGTCCTGTGGCGCCGATTAGCAACGTGTCTCAGCCGTCATTCCGGTGAAAGCCGGAATCCTCGCAGCGCGGCAGGGCGTATATGTAGATCGCAGGGCGCCCCTGCGATCTACATGTACGATCTTGGCCGCCCCTCCTCTCTACCCATTCTCTACCTCATTGCTTGATTCCCGCCGGGACCGGGCAACTGTCTACAAACGCGAGCGCCTTTTCGATATAGATTTCCCCCGTCATCTCCCCGAGACTTGTGCGCGAAATGTACTCATAACGTTTAAAACTGTTAAAATCGACCTTTGTCAATATGTAGCCAAATGCGTCATTCGTCAAGCCAAAAAGGAAGTTGCACTCCCCGTGCATCTTTCGTTTCAAATAGTAGCCGATATTCGGCAGGGCTTCCCCCGGAATGGTCAGTATTTGCGCATGGCCCAGGTTGATCACATTCACCTGGGTAGACACCGTTGCATCCTGACCCAGTTCGTACCCCAGAGGAGAATTGCGTACAATTGCGCGCATCATGGGCGAGTCGATCGGAAAGACAATCTGTGTTGCGGCACAAAAGAGATCCGGGTCTTTTTGTACAGGAGCATCGGCGATAATCCGAAGGCTCTCATCCGCGAGCAAGTTCCCGATACGGACACATTCCTCCCACGTCTGCACATCCTTCCCGTTTGCTCCTCGGCAGTCTGCCGTCACCATCCCGCCCTGAGCGCTGTTCATAAATATCCCAATTCCACCGCCCCTTTCGGCGATTCGATCATATAACGGCCCGACCAGGTCCGGACTGAGAATCTTGCGGTCCGGTCCCAGGACTTCGGGATGGATTGCATAGTTCACCAACGTGGCGACAGGCGTTCCGTCCTCCCGAAGACACTGGAGAACATTACAACGCCGGTCGTATAATTGCTCCGCATAGTAGTTGTATGCAATTTTGCCCCTGGCCTCGCCTGTCGCGATTTTAATAGAAACCGGCTGCATCCGGCTTAAGGCGTCTTCGATGGCCCCTGCGGTCTCTTTGCATACCCGCTCCAGGTAGTTCACATCTGCGCCACAATTGCCTTTTTCATCTGCGAATCCATAGCAATCCGGAGCGCTGTGCGTGTGCGTTGCGCCGATCAAGATATTCTCCGGCGGTATGTCCTTTACCATCGCGCGTACCCGATTTCCCAAAACAGCCGGGAAACCGAGGAAATCGGTGGCGACAATCGCGACGGTTGTATGGTCGTTTTTCAGGACCAATGCCCGCACCGTTAATTCGCCTATCTTTGTTTCAACAGGCTCGGACGGGCCGACACCGCCGGAAATCGGTAATAACGGGTCTGGGGTAACAATACGAAATGCGATACCGGCCTGGAAATCTGCGAAGGCGGATAGACACGAGAATAGAACGACAATCACAGCGGAGACAATGATGTATTTCTTCATTTTTTTGAACACCTCGATATTCGCGTAGAGGCAATTCGTGAATTGTGCCAACACATTCGTGAATTGTCCCTACATATATGTCTTCCGGTTTCTGCCACCGGCAAGATGCCTGTGCCACCCTCTTTTTCCTCCCCTCTCTCCTACTCTCTCCCCCTCTCCATACTTGGAGAGGGGGCCGGGGGGTGAGGATTTGGGGGCAGGATTTCCCCAAGGGCCGGGATCAAGGACCTCTGTAATCATTACGTCAAAAACCGCGATGCCGTGTCAATCGCTTTCTGCGCCGTCAGTAACGGATCGGCGTCCTGGATTTCCTTGTTGAATAACTCGACGGAAAAATAGCCGTTGTATTTTTTTCCCCTTAATCCACGAAGAATGTCTGTTATGGGGATGACCCCCTCCCCGGGAAAGACGCGATCCTTATCGGCAAGAATCTCGCGGGGACCGCCGGGGGCATCGTGGAAATGGACATGTTCCAGTTCGCCCTCACGAAGGAGATCCAAATCCTCCATTTTGCTCTGTCCGATCCAGAAATGGAAAAAGTCGAACAGGGGACGCACATTGGGATGGTCTGCGCCCCGCGTTAAAGACAGCGCGGTCGGTAAAGTTCCCATAAACCGCTGCATTCGGATAAACTCGATAACAATAATTACACCGAATTCCCGGCCGATTTCGCCCAGCTGCCGCACGTTCTCGACGCCGCGCTTGTAATCATCCAGCGTGTATTGTTCCTGCGTAAAGGAATGGACAACAAAGCGTTCAATGCCGAGCGCGCCGACCAGTTCCAGATTCGCTTTTAGTTGCTCGACCCGCTGATCGTGATCCTCGCGAGGCTCGATCAGTTCCCCCATGCAGCAGGAGCAGGGAGCATGAAGTCCCAGATCCGAAAGGAGCTGCTTTGCCGTGGAGACCGACTCTTTCTCCACATAAGGACGGATTTTGTGAATCCAGGGTTCGACATGGCGAATTCCCGCCTTGGAGTATGCCTTCATGCACACATCGAAATCGTGCGACATGGAGGAAGATTCGTTCAAGCAGAGCCTCTCGGCATACGCGGGGGATTGTGAATCCGCCAGGGAGTCTGTCATAGCAAGTCCTGCCATGCCGGTGTATTTCAAAAAATTACGTCTGTCCATTGTGTCCTGTTCCTTTAATTGAAATCAGAATTATAGAAGTAATTGAATCAATCGCCAGGTGTGGGTTACAAAAAAACAAACGATAATTCCAATGGCGACGGGCAGGAGAGCCGACACGGCGGCCCATTTCCCGCTGCCGGTTTCCTTATAGATTGTATAGATAGCTGTCGAGCAGGGATTGTGAAGAAGGCAGAACAGCAGAAGATTGATCGCTGTAAGCATGGTCCATCCGCCCTGGCGCAGAATATCCGCGATGGCCTCGTGGGATTGCATCTCAAACAACACTCCCGAGCCTTCCCCGACACCGTGAATTCCCCCGACCAGAACGGTCAACATGAGAATAGTCGGAATGACAATCTCATTAGCCGGAATGGCGATGATGTACGCGAGAAGGATCACGCCGTTCAGGCCGATGAGAAAACCGAACGGATCGAGGAATCGAATAAGATGCTCACCAAGGGAAATCCCGCCGATTGTTACATTAGCAGTCAGCCAGATTACCGCGCCGGCCGGGAAAGCAAACACGATCGCGCGCCAGAGAACGTAAACGGTCCGGTCGATCAGCGACGTGTATAGCGTCTCAAGAATCTTCGGAGGACGATATGGGGGCAGTTCAAGGCTATAAATGGAAGCCTGGCCGCGTAGAACCGTATTCGACAGAACCCAGGAAGTGAGAAATGTGAATCCTATCCCGATCAAAACAATCACCATGACCACGGCTGAAGAGACAACGGAAGCAATAACAGGGGATGCGAAAGCACTGCCGAAGAAAATTGTAGCGATCAGGAACAATGTGGGCCAGCGACCGTTACAGACGGCGAAATTGTTGGTAATGATTGCGAGGAGTCGTTCGCGGGGGCTGTCGATAATGCGGCACGCGACCGCTCCGGCGGCGTTACATCCGTATCCCATGCTCATGGTCAGCGCCTGCTTTCCGTGCGCGCCGACCTTCTTGAACAGATTATCCAGATTAAATGCGACACGGGGAAGGTAACCGAAATCCTCACACAGCGTGAATAACGGAAAGAAGATCGCCATCGGGGGCAGCATCACACTCACTACCCACGCCGTCGCCAGGTAACAACCGTCGATCAACACTCCCGACAACCACCAGGGCAAGGCGAGCACAGAGGCAAGTGTATTTAGTAGAGGATGAATTGTGTCAATCAGAACATAAGAAAGCATGGAGGAGGGGACATTCGCGCCAGAAATGGTGATCCAGAAGACAAGCGCCAGAAGAAGAAACATGATGGGGAATCCGGTGAGGCGGCTTGTAACAAGACGATCAAGGAGTCGATCCCAATCCCGGCCGGGTTTCTTTTCGGAGACATGGACAGCCCGGCCGGCGATCCGGGCGGCTTCTTCGTAAATGGACTCCATGAGCGAATCGTGAAAGTTGTCTCCGAGTGTCCAGCGCAATCGGGTTGCTGTTGTAAGGATATCGTCACAATGGCCTGTTCGCTCAGAAGGCAGTCTTTCTGCCGTCCGTACCAGTTCGCCGGTTCGCACGGCGTCGATCATGCGTGTGTCGTGTTCCAACAGGCGAAGGGCTACCCATCTGGCATTGGCCAGATCCGGGTAAGCAATCTGTAATTTCTCTACTAATGTATTTAATGCCTGTTTCAGGGCCGGGGATTCGTTCTGAATACGGTGAGGTGTGCAACAGCGTCGGCCGGACGCCACCTCGGTAATTCGTTGTTGGAGAAGATCGAGTCCTTCTTTTCGCCGCGCGGCCGCGCCGACCACCGGTATCCCCAAGTCATGTTCGAGTCTGGCGACATCTACCGTCATACCATTGCGACGTGCCTCATCCATCAGATTAACGCAGAGCACGGCGCGGTCCGTGATTTCGAGTACCTGCAAAACCAGGTTCAGGTTGCGTTCAAGGCGGGTGGCGTCGACGACAATTGCGGTGACATCGGGGCGTCCAAACAAAATAAAATCACGCGCGATTTCCTCATCGGTACTCGCGGAGAGGAGAGAATAGGTTCCGGGCAGATCGACGATCTTATATTTCTTGCCATTGTATTGAAATACGCCTTCGGCCCGGCCCACTGTTTTGCCCGGCCAGTTTCCGGTATGCTGCCGCAAACCGGTAAGGCTGTTGAATACGGTACTCTTTCCGGTGTTCGGGTTACCGGCCAGAGCGACAACATAATCACAGTCCGTTGTGTCCATTTCCAGTCGGCGGATGTCGGGAGCGCTGCACAGCCCGCAGGAGGCATCCGTTGCGGCGGGGTTCGGCAGGGTAGTCATAATGCCGTCTCCCGGACTGTTTCGACGGCGATCTGTTCGGCTAATTCCTCACGGAGTGCGATAAGAGTCCCGCGAACACGGTATGCGATCGGAGTTCCGAGCGGGTTCTCCAGTTCGGCCCGGAGGACGGTTCCGGGGACGATCCCCAGATCCATGAGGCGACGACGTTCCAGCCCCCGGCACTTGGGGGACAGGGAGAGGACACGGGCCGCCTCGCCGATGCGGAGCGAGGCGAGCGTGGCCTGCGAACGCTCCGGCTTGTCTTCTTTGGGCAGTTGCCGCACGGTAATGAGCGCGGCGACCTCCGGGGATAGGACATGCTCGTCTTCCTGGGAAACAAAGCGAAGCCGTTTATCTGTCTTTTCAAGAATGCGCATCTGCATTCCGGGGTAGATCCCTTCAGCGACCAGCTGGGAATACAGTTCCGGCGGTTCATCCTCGATATGTGTTACAGCGACAGCATCGCCGACGGAAAATGTGACAATGGCAGAACCGACGGGAGGCGAAATCTCGCCGTTCTCGGTGGGAATGGGGTCGCCGTGAGGATCATACAGGGGATTGCCGAGGCGATACGCCAGGTCCGCAATCTCCTCGGGCGTGGCGGTATGTTCGCGGGCATGGGCCATGGTGTGCCATTCAGAGTTGGGGAAACCGGTCTGGTCCGCGAGAAATCGTTCCCAGAGACGGTGCGCGCGGACAATGCGGGAGGCGTAAGCGTTTCCCTCGGCGGTCAGGCGGGGAAGGCCCTTCTCAAGGGTAAGAAGACCGCGCAATTCCATGCGTTTCAGTAAGTCCTCTACAGCGCCGTGTGATAGAGGAAGATCCTCGGTAAGGCTGTCAATCGTTGCGGTTTGAGAGGCGCATTCTTTGTTATAGAGGTGTTTTAGCGCGTCCTCGATGTGGATACGCTCGGATTCTCTCTGCAACCGGGAGAGACGGCTCAGGAGGCCGCTTTTCGGCCAGAGAATCCAGGCCAGAACAGCGAGGAACCCGATACCGATCAGCAAGAGCGCGCCAGGATGCATGAATCCTGCCTTTCCGAGAGTATGCGGAAAAACAATTTGCGCACAGCTTATGAGATTTGATGAGGAGGATTCAAGGGGAAATCGCCTGTTCCCCCCTATATGTGGCACGGGCGTTCCGCCTGTGATTTGTAGGGGCGCACGGCCGTGCGCCCCTACGCCCTGTCATTTCCGATTCCGCAATCCACAATCGGATTACTCAATCTCAAACAACTCTTCCGCCTTCATTTTGAAAATCCGGAGGCCGCCTTCTTCCACGTCAACCCCTTCATCCGTCCATTTCTTCAGCAATTCTTTGGTGGAGGACTTGAGGGTGTAAGTGACTTTGTTATCCGTACCGTTTTGCGAAATGGTCACTTTGAACTCATCGGCCTGGACATGCCGAATGTTCTTCTTGCCCATGGTTGCGCCGGTTGCTGCCTGAAGGCCATCGATGATGCAAGATCCGGGTGGCTCCGCCGGGCATTCCACCACCACGGTCAAACCGAAATACTTCGGGATTTTATGCACAGTCACCGCATGTTCGCCCATGCGTGCCCCCATTGCCACATTCGGTCCCAGATGTCCATGGAATCTTTCCAGTTCCTCTACGGTGACGGGGTGAAACTCCACTTTGGAGTGCATCTCCGTGTGGGAATGCGTTTCCGTTTTTGATGCGGGAATGGTCATGGTGAGTAATCCTAACGCTGTGATCGGAATGAATAACGCCCAGGTTTTCATTTTTGCCTCCGAACGATTGGTTTCATTTGTGTTCCACAGGCTGGAAACCTGTGCCATCCACTTTATGGACGCTGAATGACGGCTTTCGCCGGAATGACGGCTTTCGCCGGAATGACGGCTTTCGCCCGGATGACCGTAGGGGCAGCCTGTGCAACCTTCCGGAGATCGCCTCTTCCCCCCTCTCCATGCCTGGAGACAGGGCCGGGGGGTGAGGAAATAATCCTACCTCACAATCCGCAATCCCCCTCCGCCGACAAGACGTTTGACCTCATCCGGGGTGCACCAGTTCACATCCCCCGGCACGGAATGTTTAAGAGCGGAAAACGCAACACCCCAATCGATGCCTTTCTGAACATCCCCATCTTGCAGATACCCATACAGGAATCCTGCCGAGCAGGAATCTCCGCCACCCACACGATCCACAATCTCCACCTCGTAAGTCCTGGTCTTGTAAACCTTGCCGTCATGCAGGGCGATAGCCGTCCACTTGTTTCGCCAGACGCTCAGGTCTTCGCGAAGGGTAATCAGGACCAATTCAAAACCGAATCGATCGTGGAGTTTCCGGGCCACTTCCTCGTAATCTTTTCCCTCGATCTTGAACACCCGCATGGTGTCCTCCTCGGTGGTGATGAGGATATCGGTATACTTCATAGCCATGGTCATGCACTCCTGCGCTTCCGCCTCGGTCCATAACTTCGCGCGATAGTTCAGGTCGATGCTGACCTTGACCTTGTTCTGTTTGGCCTTTTCGAGGGATTCCAGGAACGCCTCACGGGCGGTGGGGGAGAGCGCTGCCGTGATGCCGCTTGTGTGGAACAATTTGGCGCCCGAAAGCGCGGCGTCCCAATTCACTTCGCCCTTTTTGATCCGCGAAATAGCCGAATCTTTGCGGTCATATATGACATTGGACGGTCGCGGGCTGGCTCCGAACTCCAGGAAATACAATCCGGCGCGGTCTTCTTTCGTCCATACGACATGGGAGCAATCCACACCATGCTCGCGCGTTTTGTTGACGATCATCCGTCCCAGGGGATTCGTCGGTACCCGGGTGACAAACGCCGACGACATTCCCAAGCGGGCGACCCCAATAGCCACATTGAACTCCGCGCCCCCGACTCTAACATCCAGGGTTGCAGTCTGTTCCAGCCGGTTGAAATCCGGCGGCGACAAACGAACCATTGCCTCACCAAACGTAACTACATCAGCCATGAAACCTCGCTCCTTTCTATCTATTTCAAAGGACTATCCAGCATTCCATACCTGAACAATGTGACTTCTTCTCCCTCTCCCGCCGGAAAGGGTCGGGGTGAGGGTGTCTCCGGGCGCCACCGGCATCTTGCCGGTGGACAAGTCTCCCTCTCTCATCCCCATCGGTCCTATTCATCCTGCCCGGTTCTCCTACGACCGCGCCTTCCTGACCTCTTCAATAAACCGCCGCGCATTCTCTGTAATGGTGGCCCAGTCCCGGTCGGCGATGGCCTTTTTGGGAACCAGATTGCCGCCGACTGCGATGCAGCACGCGCCGCAGCGGATAAACTCGCCCGCGTTCGACAGGTCTACTCCGCCGGTCGGCGAAAGGCGAATGTGCGGCAGCGGCCCCTTGATATCCTTGAGATATTTCGGCCCGACCGCCGTCGCCGGAAAGACTTTCACGATATCCGAGCCGCACTCCCAGGCGGTCAGAATCTCCGTTGGAGTGAATGCGCCGGAGATCATCACCTTGCCGTATCGTTTCGCCATTTCGATAGTCGCCGGATTGAGAGTCGGTGTGACAATATACTCCGCACCTGCCAGGATCACCGCGCGCGCCGTTTCGGGGTCCAGCACAGTCCCAGCGCCCATAATGACTTTGCTCCCCATTTCCGCGGCCACCGCCTTGATGACATCCATCGCGCCGGGAGTGGTCATGGTGACTTCGAGCGCCACCAGCCCTCCCTGAACCAGCGCGTCGGCCACCTCCGTCAGTTCCTCGCTTCGGTCCGCTCGGATCACGGCGATCACACCGGACTCAATAATGGTATCCAACACCTGTTGCTTTCGATCCATGAATTTCTCCCTTCGTCGGGTCAAAATGCCTGGACTGATCTTCCCGCTCTCCTGCTATGTTGTGAAGGATACGGCATATAGAGGATGGCGGTTTTTGCGAGGAAAGGGTACAGTGGAAACTGGTCATACCGGAGAGGCAGGCCCCATGTCCAAACCGAATATCCTTGGCGCGTGGAGAATTGTTCAGGGTTCCGGGTCTATCCAGGAAGACCCGACGACCGGAGAGTACCGCATTCGGGCCGGTGGTTCTCTTGTTGTTCGCAGTTTCGATCATCCACCCTTTGAGGCGGAGCGGTATGCGGTTGCGGAGGTAGCGATTCAGGCCGACACGGATGGAGTACTCCATCTTGCCTGGGAGCGCTCCGGCGGCAAGATCGACGGTTCCCTGTCACAGGCGATTCGCGGCGGTCATCGCCATGTCGCACGATTTCCGGTTTACGTGGACCCCGGATGGACCCATGAAATCCTTGCCGTTCGTCTGCGGTTGCCGGAGGGATTATCGAAGGGTGTCCTGGGACCGTTCTATCTTTATGCGTTCTCCGATTTAGATCCAAAAGAGCTTCAAAAATTCGCGACGCTTTCCGCGAGGGTCTCTCTCGTGGAGAACAAAGGATTGAAAGTCTCTGTCCAATATACTGGTGTTTACCTTGCGCCGGTGGAGTCGGAGAAATGGATTCAGGTGAGTCTGTTGGATGATACGGGCCATGAGAATATCTCTGTGGCCAGGGCGACCCACGGTAATTATGATGCTCGGTATATCCATACGGAGTTCTTCTTTCCTGAAATGGACCGTGTCTGGGATGCGAATGTGTATCTGCTCGACAACGGCACCGGTTACAGTCTTGTCTGCCGTGCCCGCCCCGAACCGAAATAAGGGCGTTGGTTCCCGCAAAAAAACAAATCATGGTAGATTTCGCGCTGAGCTTCATCAAAGAAGGGAGTCCCATTCATGACATTACGGATTGGAATTATTGCTTTAGGCAAAATCAGTGAACGAACGCATCTGCCTCTGTATAAAGAGGTGAGGGGAGTGCAAGTTGTGGCCGCATGTGACCCCGACGAAGAACGCGCCCTGCTCATGCAGGATCAATTCAAAATCCCGCGCATTTACAAGTCCTATCAGGAGATGTTTGCCCACGAGGAACTGGATGCGGTTTCGGTCAACAGCCCGCACCGGTTTCACGCGGAACAGGCCGTCGCCGCCGCAAAGCACGGGCTTCATGTTCTTGTCGAAAAACCCATGGCGCTTTCTGTGAAAGATATTCGCGCCATGATCGCCGCCTCCAGGAAGGCGGGAAAAGTTCTGATGGTCGAACAGTTCATGCGTTTTCATCCGGCGGTGTATAAGGCCCGCGAAGTGATCCAGTCCGGGAAACTCGGCAAAGTCCTCACGATTCGCGGGCATTTCGGTCATGCCGGGCCGGAATACTGGTCGCCGGAGGGCAAGTGGTTCCTGCAGAAAAAAGAAGCGCAGGGTGGAACGATGCTGGATATCGGTGTGCATGAGATTGACCTGATGCGCTATATCTCCGGCAAGCAGGTGGCTCAGGTTGCCGCTTTCCTGGGGACTCTGAAGAAGAAAATCGATGTGGAGGACAACGCGGTTGCGATCCTGCGGTTCGATGACGGAACCCTTGGGACGCTGGAATCCTCCTGGACAAATGATCCGGGCAACTGCCGCACGGAGTTCTATTGCGAGAAAGGGAACCTGGAGATGAATCTTTCCGGGAAAGATCCCCTGGTGATTTATCGTCCCAACAAAACACCTCAGCCGGTCTCTCTGGCAAAAAAACATCCCGAAAAAAGCCCGATGGCCTATTTTGTGAAATGTATCCGAGAGGGTCTGGTTCCACATTGCGATGGTGTAGAGGGTGGCAAAAGTTGCGCCGTGGTCCTCATGGCCGCCATCTCCGACAAGGAGAAAAGAATCGTCAAAGTCCCGGAAATCGGGTGATTCGATTGTGGATTGCGGATTGCGGATTGCGGATTGCAGGATAACAGGGAGGGGCGCAACCGTCATTCCGGCGAAAGCCGGAATCCAGCGTCCACACGCATAACGCTCGTGATAGCCTTTCTACTTCGAATAGCAGGACGGTTCCATTCCGTCCGCTATGTCCACTCTCCGACTCCTCCAAAAAATAAAAATCAAAAATTTCGAAAAAAAGCTAAAGGTTTTGCTAAGGTTTGCCGATAAAGGAACCGACAAGGCAGTAAACCCTTTATGAGGTGTCTGTCGAGGACATCTCCGGGGTTGGCGTTTTCCGTCTGTGGGCATACGGCGAGGCGATACGTCAATCGGCCCACAGGGAGCTCTCGGCCCTCTGCGATGGATATCGCGGAGAGGATTCAGAGGAGGATAGTAGCAAGGCCTGGGTGACGCTCATCGGGGCGTTCCTCCGGCAGGTAAGAATGCGGGTGCCTCGGAAGTATTCTTACCTGTCTGACAAAAGGCGAAAATACATCGAGTCATTGCTGGCATCCCGGCCAAGAGCATGGGTCCGGTGAACGTGACCACCCTCCCGCGCTCTCATGTGAGTAATGGCTTGATCGACCGCCGCAGCCACTGTAGCCGGATTTCGATCCTGCAGGCGGCTACGCCTTTTCAGTCTCAACGGACCCACCCCTTCGCAGGCTGACGGATTCAACCTGTACTCGCTCAAGGCCAACCGATTGATTCACAACAGAAGGAACCGAGCCGGGGGCCGGTGTAATCCGGCCTTCCCGGAAGGCATCAACAGATCGGCCCGCCGGTATTCTCAACACGTATCCCGATCGTCCCGGCGCCCGAACGGTTGATCCGCCTTCCGCCGGGTACCGGCTGACAACCGGCCTCCACCTCGGTTACAGAAACAGTGGAAGGGCGAGGTCCCAAAGCTGTCTCAGAACGTGATCACTGACCTGGAGCCCTCTCCCCCAAAGATTGGGGGAGACACAGAGGGGGTTGAGTCAGTCGGACATTAAGGAGCAACATAGACGCGAAAACAGGAGGAATTGCGCGGACAGAGGAGAACAGGACCGATGATCGCGTGGCCCGGTTAAAATAATTAAGCCATAACCAGCATCCCGGCCAAGAGAGTGGGTTATGGCTTAATCGACCGCCGCAGCACACCGCAGCCCTATTTGGGTCTGCAGGCGGCTACGCTTTATCGTCTTGCCAGGAAAGGTCGTATTCGGTTGTCTCTCCGAAGTTCCGATCTTTCGTATCATCTGTTATCGGCAGTTCCTCCCAAACATTAAGCGATTCTACACATTTTTTTCAATTTTTTGCGGGCACGGATGATTTTCCCGCAGGAGATTCACGGAGGAAACTGTCATGGTCATCTCCAGCCTGACCCGAAATATCCCTGCTTTGGATGTTATTCTGCGGATGCACCGCACGGAAAGCAACCTCAGCGCCAACATCACCCGTCTGTCTTCCGGCCTTCGAATCAATACTCCCGCCGATAGTCCGGGCGACTTTGTCACCCTGAGTCGCCTGGGCAGTCGTATTCGGGGGATCGACCAGGCAAGCCTTAATTCCCAAACTGCGTCCAACATGGCGGCCACCGCGTCAAACGGGATCAGCGAAATGATCTCTCGCCTCCAGTCGATCCGGACGAAAGCGGTCGCTGCAGCATCCACCGGAACCTCCGATCGTATTACGCGAGCCGGATACCAGGCCGAGATCAACCAGCTGATCGACGACATGGACCGCATCGCCTCCGGGACCTCGTTTAACGGAAAGAATCTGCTTGACGGAAGCTATGCCAGTAGCACCGAGTTCGTCGAACCGAACCGGTTCAACGGGTCTATTTCCTTTGGGGCAACTTCCTCTACCCTTCGGTCCGGAACCAGCATCCTCAACATCGTGCAATTGGATCCCGGATCCGAACGATTTGTGATCGGCGACACTGGCGGGATCAGTCTGGGAATTCAAAACCGAACCGACATCGCCGTCTCCATCGGCCAACTCATCGACATGGGAACGGGGCTGACCGCCAATGTGACGGACGACTTGGACACGCTCAATTTCGGAAAAGTCTCCCTCATCAACAATGGGACGATTCAATTCACCGGTAACCTTGCGGATGGGGTGACTGCATTTGCAGGCCAGGTTTCTATCGGCGGCGGCCAGGATATCAATGACCTGGTTACGGCCATCCAGGCCGCGATTGACGCAGCGGAAACCGGTATCGGCGTCAACGGTGCGGGCACGGGACCTTACGAAACCGTGGTCTCCTACGACAACACCACCGGACGGCTGGAGTTCACCAACGGGCAGGGAAATACCATTTCCCAGTTCTCAATCGCATTTACGGTCAAGGACAACACCGGAACCACGCAGACCACCACGGGAAGCACACGCACCGCCAATATCTACAACCCGCAAGGGGGAATCGGAACGGTCTCCGGCGCTCAAATCGGGAACTCTCTGTCTTCCATCACCGGCTCCACCTTCGACCCCGGCACATTTGAAATCACGGTCAGCGACCGGATTGCCGCGCAACAGCGCACCATTTCGACGACTTATGCCTTTACGGATTTTGGGGGCGCTCCCGTCGGTGCAGGTACGAACATTAACAATACCGCGTTGTTCAACGGTTCGATCACGCTCTCTCTCAACAACGGCGACACGATTGACTTTACCGGAACCAATCCCGATGGAACGACGTTCACGGGTACGATCACCATCGCGGCAGGGGACCCGGCTGTCGGAAACGGCATTGCACGGAGATACAGCGACCTGATCGCCGAGTTGAACTACCGCGATCAGCGCGGAACATTCTACGGGTGGAACCAGGCCACCGCGACGCTTTCCGCCGGGAAAATCCAACTGATCGATGATGTTGCCGCCACCTCCAGCACAGCCATGCAGATGGTGGTTAATACGGCGGGCGGGGATGCAGTGGATGACGGTGTTGTAGTGTATTCCGGCAACGCGGAACGGGCGACGATTTCCATTGCAGGCGGCGCAAGTCAGACGGTGGAAAGCGGGCAGGTGGTAACCCTGGAAGGCGCGGACTTGAATGCCTCCGGACAGGATTCCCAAGTTACGTTTCGTGTCGGACGGAATCTCTTCGATGGCAGCGATGACCTGGAGATTACCGCCCAGGAATACATTGCCAGGTTAAACAATGGACCGGCGGTCACATTCCGCAACGGCGACCAGGGGGTATTCATTTCCGATGGGAACAATCCCACCGGCGATATCGCCGGAGCACAACAGGTCCAACTTAACTTCGACACGGTTTTGGGGATTACTTCCAATGCCTCTTCCGGTGGCGAGAACTTCGTCCTTACAACCGTAGCCGACCGGCTGAATTACCATATCGGCCCCGATGCCTGGGAGGACCGCATGTTCTCCTATTTCAATGTGCAGTCCTCCAACCTGGGGATCTCCGAAACCCGAAATCTCGGCAATATCAGTGTGACGACTCTCACGGGCGCAAATGATGCCATCGAGGTCATAGACGCTGCGCTGGACCAGCTGAACGTTGTTGCGGGTGTTGTCGGCAGCCTGGAAACCCGTATGCAGGACACCTCCAGTCAACTCGATCTCTACTCTCTCAATCTGGACACCGCCTTTTCGACAATCGCCGATGCGGACATGGCGAAAGAGACAACCAAACTTGCAATGAACTCACTCCTGATGACTTCGCAGACGGCGGCGTTGCTCCAATCGACAATGTTGCCGACCGAAATTATCCCGCTTCTGCTTGGAATCGACTTGAAGTCATAAAAACCAACCGATCGCAGGATCGGAAAAGGAGGTTGAAAATTCGCGAAATGACGTAGTTGTAAGTCCTGGAAATTCCGAGTACAATAGCCGTCGGGGTCGGAGGAAAGGACTCCTTCGGCTGGGGTCGAGGGTGTTACCCGTGCTATCCGATAAAGGTGTCATTCGGCAAGGGCGACGCGTGCGTCGCCCCTACCGGACGATACCAGGCATCGCTCCCGGAACAGGGGGCATGGTCGGAAGTGGAATAATCAACACAAACACAGCATCACGGAGGAAGATGGTCATGGATTCCCAACGGATTGGCAGACAATTATTCAATTATTCTCAATACCAGGCGCTTTACTCGAACAAATTACAGAAGGTTCTCGAATCGCTCTCGTCGGGGTTGCGGATCAACCGGGCGGGGGATGATGCGGCGGGGCTGTCCATCGCCAAGCGGCTTCAGGCACAGTTCAGTTCCCTCAATCAGGCCATGTCGGATGCCCAGTCCAGTCTGAATGTCGCGGCTGTCGCGGACCAGGCGTTGGGCGAGACCTCGGATCGCTTGGGGCAAATGCGTGAACTTGCGATCCAGGCGGCAAACACCGGCGTATATGACAAGCAATCTCGGCAGGCGCTCCAGGCAGAACTCAGCCAGTATGTGGATGAAATCAACCGCATCGCCGGTGCAACGCAGTTCGGAACCAACAGGCTTCTGAACGGTGATCTTTCGGCACAGGCCGGTCTCCGTGCGGGTCAACCGAACATCGGAGCAACGGTGGATACCGGGCCGTTTGCATCCACGCTGTCCACGGAAACGAATTACCTCACGATCACCCAGACCCGTCAGGGATCGGCCCAGATCCGCGCGGGAGAAGCCTACGGCCGCACACAAACAATCAACCTGGGGGTGCAGAATGCGACGGATATCGCGGTCACCACGGGGACCATGTTCAATTCCGCCGCTGCTGCTCCCTCAGCGGCGGGCGACAATCTGACCGATACCACGTTCAATTCGGTCACCCTGCAGGCAGGTGGCACAATCACATTCCAGGGCCAATTGGCCGACGGAACCACGGGCTTCTCCGGAACGCTCAGCATCGGGGCCGGAACGACGATCCATGATCTGGTCAACACGGTCCAGGCTGCCATCGACCAGGCCGAAACCGGGCAGGGAATCAATACCGCAAGCGGAACGGGCGCTCGCGAAACCAATGTCCGATTCAATGCCACGACAGGCCGGATAGAATTTGTCAACAGCGCCGGGAATGCAGTCTCGGAGTTTGATATCAACTTCACGGTCGAAAATGCCGCCGGAGTTCAGCAGACCCGGGTTGGTGTGACCCGGCAGGCCCAGATGAACGGTGTCGCGACCGGCGCGCAAGTCGGCAATAATGTGACCGCCATTACCGGCAACACATTCGACACCGGCCGGCTGAATATCACCGTGACCGATGTCCAGGCTGCGACCAACCGGCGAGTGGAAAGCAATATCGCGTTTCGCGACCAGGGTGGCGCGGCGCTTGCCGCCGGGGGACAACTGGTGGGAGCAGTCTATAACGGTGTTACCCTCGCGGCGGGAGACACTATTCAACTCCAGGGAACCAATTCTGACGGCACGACGTTTACCAACACGATCACAATTACCGCCGCCGGAGTGGATACCGGGGCAGGGAACGGGACAGCCTCGACATTCCAGGACCTGGTTGACGAAATGAATGTCCGCGACAATGCCATGGCAGCGGGCGGAGCGGGCAACCAAAGCGGATTCACCTCCGCGCGGGCGACACTCACCGGCAACGGGACCATCCAGGTCGTGGACGATCTCGCCGGGACTTCTCAAACCAACTTCACGCTCACCGTCAACGACCGTACCCCCGTCGGTGGTCAGACAGCCGGAACGATGGTGGATCGCGCGCGCGTTGTTGCCGCCGGAAACGCCGAGTCGGCCACGGTGCGCATAAACGGCGGACCGGCGCAGCGAGTCGAGGCCGGGCAGATGGCAACGCTCTATGGACAGAGAGACGCGACTGGAAATAGATCGCAGCTCACCATGCGGATCGGAACCGGCCTTACCGCCGGAACGGATGTGATGGATGTCCGCGCCGATGAATATGTGGGCCGGCTGAACAACGGCACGGCGGTCACATTCCAGGCCGGCGACCAGAATGTCACGTTCACCAGCGGCGCGGCCACAGGTGTCGCCGAGACGCTCACCATGGATTTCGGGGCTGTTCTGGATATCCCCGGTGTCGGAGCGGCGAACGCCCAGACTGTGATTATTTCCGCCACGAATCGAAATGCCAATTTTCAGGTTGGAGCGTATGCGGACCGGAACATGCCGCTCTTTTTGGGCGATGTTCGGGCGAACCGGTTGGGCCTCGGTGCAGGACAGACCCTTGAGGATATCGATATTACCACCCTCTCCGGCGCGGAGCAGGCCATCGGGATCATTGATGCCGCGCTGGAGGATGTCAATACCAGTCGAAGCCGGATCGGGGCGTTTTCGAACCGAATGGAGAGTTCGACGCGGGATATGGGGGTCGCAATCGAGAACCTCACAGCGGCCTATTCCCGCATGGCCGATACGGATATGGCCCGCAGTTCAACCCGTCTCGCGACAGAGAATCTCCTGATGCGGTACAACCTCGCTGTGCTGACACAGACCAATCAGTTGCAAAACCAGATGTTCACCGGGCTGTTGCCGTAGTTGGTTTATGTCCCCCCTCAATCCCCCGTGAACGGGGAAAAGTATTCTCGTCTCCCTCCCCCGTTTACGGGGGAGGGTTGGGGGTCAGGGTTCCCAGGGTGTCGCCGGCATCCTGCCGATGATTCGCCCGTAACAGGGGCATCTCGCCCATGACAACAAAATTGGACAGCCATCCATCCTTGTATTCCCCCAATCCCGCAATTCTCTTGCCTCTTTTTCTTTAATTTTCAATTCTTATCACTCCACACTCTAAATAGTAGACAAAACAATGCTGTTTACTCCACCGCGTAATGGACCGACGGTGCATGAAAGAACTTGCGGACGACATCAGGTTGTTTCTGGATACTCCACAGGTAGTCACGCACATTGGCTACCATGTCCTCTCGGCTGGAAGCGCGCCGGCGGCCCACCGCGTTCTGTTTCACATCGGGATTAAGGAACTCGTCGGGATTCAGGTCGGGCCTGTACGAGGGAAAGATGCTCACACGAATCCGGTTCGAAGGTCCTTTGGCTCTCTTGACTCAGGGAACACGCATCCGGTTTTGTCATAATCGGGCAGTCTACCCTGGTCAATTCGATAGACAAGCCACTTGCCTGCTATTGATTATTCGGATTAGTAATTTTCTTTCCCCATCAGGTATCGGTCCACATCCGCCGCCGCTTCCCTTCCCTGCATAATGGCGCGAACCACCAGCGATGCGCCGAGGACACAATCCCCGGCGGCAAAGATACCCGGGACGGATGTCCGGTGCCCCTCCTGTACGGCAAGATTTCCTGCGTTGTCAGCGCTTATTTTCAGCCCTTCGACTAATGGCCCGTGCTCGGTGTGCAGAAATCCCAGCGAGAGTAGAACGAGATCGGCATTCAGTTCAAAATCCGAGCCGGGGATTTCACGGAATGCCGGTTTTCCGGATTGGCCCGTATCGGTCCATTCCAGTTTGACACAATGCAGTTTTTTGACTTGGCCCCCTTCTCCCAGAAATTCTCTAGTCAGGATGCTCCACAGTCGTGTACATCCTTCCTCGTGTGAGGTAGAGGTTTTTAACACTTTCGGCCAAACGGGCCAAGGATTGTCTGCCGGACGTACATCCGCCGGTTTCGGCAGGATCTCAATCTGACAGATGTCGATTGCGCCCTGACGTCGACTGGTTCCGACGCAATCGGAGCCGGTATCGCCACCGCCGATGACGACTACTTTTTTTCCGGAAGCGAGGATTTCCTGTTCTTTCGGTATACGATCCCCGGCATTGCGCTTGTTCTGCTGAACCAGGAAATCCATGGCGAAATGAATGCCTCCCAGATCCCGTCCGGGGATGTTCAGGTCCCGTGGTCTCGAAGCGCCCGCTGTTATCAGGATGGCATCAAAGGTGCGCTGTAGGTAGCGGGGCGAAAGATCCGTCCCGGCGTCGACGCCGGTTTCAAAACGGACCCCTTCTTCCCGCATCTGATTCAGGCGTCGGTCGAGTATCCACTTTTCCAGTTTGAAATCAGGGATTCCGTATCGAAGGATACCGCCGATCCGGTCGGCCTTTTCAAAGACAACAACCTCGTGGCCGTTCCGGCCCAATTGCTGCGCGGCGGCCAGGCCGGCGGGGCCGGAGCCGACAATGGCTACTTTCTTTCCAGTCCTTTCCTCCGCCGGCTGTGGTTGAATCCAGCCCTCTCGCCATCCGCGCTCGACGATTTCCAGTTCGATCAGCCGGATGGCAACCGGCGGCTGGTGGATCGACAGGGTACAGGCGGCCTCGCATGGGGCCGGGCAAATCCGCCCGGTAATTTCCGGAAAATTATTCGTTGAGTGCAGGATATCCAGCGCCCGACGCCATTGTCTTCTGTACACTAACTCGTTGAAATCCGGCATACGGTTCTTTACCGGGCAGCCGTAAACGTGGCAGAATGGAATCCCGCAATCCATGCAACGCGCAGCCTGTCTTTCCACGCGGTCCCACGGCAGAAACTCTTCGATTTCGCGGAAATCCCGTACGCGGACCTCGACCGGCCGTTTGGGCGCGTCTTCACGGGTATACTCAAGAAATCCTGTAGGTTTAGGCACGGTACACCTCTTCGGTAGCCGAAACGGTCTCATCATCCAAATGCTGTTGCAAACGCATCCGTTCCAGGACTTTCCGGTACTCAATCGGCATTACTTTTACAAATAGCGGGAGTTGCGACTCCCAATTGTCCAGGATCATTTTGCCTCGGATGCTGCCCGTATACCGGACATGTTGCTCGATCATGGTTCGCAATTGCTGTTTGTCCTCAACGGTCCACACACTTTCCAGATCGACCATATCGAGATTACACCGCGTGTCGAACAGTTGCGTTTCATCGTAGACATAGGCGATTCCCCCGCTCATTCCGGCCGCGAAATTGGACCCGGTCGGACCGAGAATGACCACCACGCCGCCGGTCATATACTCGCATCCGTGGTCACCGACGCCCTCTACAACGGCCGATGCGCCACTATTCCGAATCGCAAAACGTTCTCCGACAATGCCGTAAACATACAACTCACCTCCCGTTGCACCGTACAGGAAGACATTGCCGCCGATCACATTCTCGTGCGGCAAATAGGTCACATTGGCGGGCGGAACCAGTACAATCCGACCGCCGGACATGCTCTTACCCAGGTAGTCATTCGCGTCCCCCACGATGCAGGCGGTGATCCCCGGGGCAAGAGCCATACCGAAACTCTGACCGGCAGATCCTTCGAACCGGATTTGAATGGTGTTGTCCGGTAACCCTTTTGCGCCGTATCTCCTCGCAATCTCACCGCTGAGCATTCCGCAAACCGTGCGGTGAACATTTCGGATGGGCATTTCCAGTTGCACCGGTTCACCGTTTTCCAGAGCGGGCGTGCAGAGTCGAATCAATTGACAATCGAGCGCTTTGTTCAATTCGTGTTCCTGCCTGCGAATGCAGCGCAACGGCCCTCCATTTGTGTTTCTCGGTGGCGCAAGGATCGCGCTGAAGTCCAAGCCTCGCGCTTTCCAATGGTCGATAGCCGGTTCGACTTCCAGGAGGTCCACGCGCCCGATCATTCCATCGAGCGTCCGAAATCCGAGTTGAGCCATGTACTCGCGCAGTTCCTGCGCCAGGAACCGGAAGTAACGTTCGACATATTCGGGTGTTCCGCCGAATCGCCGTCGCAATTCGGGGTCCTGTGTCGCGACACCGACAGGACAGGTATTCAGATGACACTTGCGCATCATGACGCATCCCAACGTTACCAGAACGACCGTGCCGAACCCGAATTCCTCCGCGCCCATGAGAGCCGCAATCGCCACATCACGGCCGGTGCGGAGTTGACCGTCCACCTGCACACGAATTCGGTCACGCAGGCGGTTGTTTACGAGAGTTTGCTGTGTTTCCGCAAGTCCGAGTTCCCAGGGCAGACCGGCGTGCTTGATCGAAGTGAGCGGAGACGCGCCCGTTCCGCCATCATAACCGGAAATGAGTACCATATCGGCCTTCGCCTTGGCCACAGCCGCCGCCACTGTGCCGACACCCGCCTCGGAAACCAACTTAACCGAAATTCGGGCATTGGGATTGACCGCTTTCAAATCGAAAATCAGCTGCGAAAGATCCTCAATAGAGTAAATATCATGATGCGGGGGCGGCGAAATGAGGGTCACCCCCGGAATGGTGTGACGTACGCGGGCGATGTCCTCATTTACTTTATGGCCCGGCAGTTGGCCGCCTTCACCGGGTTTCGCGCCCTGGGCTATCTTAATCTGTAATTCTTTACTTTGAACAATGTACTCGGTGGTAACACCGAAGCGAGCCGATGCGACCTGTTTGATATTGGACCGCTTGCTGTCGCCGTTCGGTAACGGGTAATACCGCGCAGGGTCTTCGCCCCCTTCGCCGGAGTTGCTGTTGGCGCCCAGGCGGTTCATGGCGATGGCGATGGTTTCGTGCGCCTCCCTGCTGATGGATCCGAACGACATCGCGGCGGATACGAATCGCGGAAAGATCGCCTCGACAGGTTCTACTTCCTCAACAGGAATCGGCTCCGTTTTCTTGAACCGAAACAGGCTGCGGAGAGTGGCACACCCGTGGGACTGCTCATTTACCAACCGCGAGAACTCCCTGTAAGCCTTTTCGCAATTCGCCCGTACAGCATACTGGAGATGATAGACAACCTCCGGCGACATGAGGTGTTTCTCGCCGCCGTTGCGAATGTGGTAGTCGCCGCCCGGATCGAGAAGCGGCGCCGGTTTTCCGCGGAGAGGGAATCCCCTTCGATGCCGAGCGCGGGTTTCCGCAGCAATTTCATTCAGGCTGATTCCGCCGATTCGGGAGGCCGTGCCGCAGAAGTAGCGATCGACAACGCTTCGATTCAGACCGACGGCTTCAAACATCTGCGCGCCCAGGTAACTGCGTACGGTAGAGATTCCCAGGCGGCTGAAGGTTTTCAGTAGACCCTTCTTTATCGCGGTAATGTATGCGTCCACAGCCTGATCGGCTTTGATTTCCTCTTCCAGCAACCCCAAGTCCGCCATTTCGCGGATGCTCGACAAAGCGACATACGGGCAGATCGCGTTCGTGCCATATCCGAGAAGCAGTGCGAAGTGCATGATTTCGCGTGCCTCGCCCGTTTCGACAACCAGGCTGGCGGAGGTGCGCAACCCTTTACGGATGAGATGGTGATGCAATCCCGCTGCCGCCAGCAGGGCCGGAATCGGCGCGTGTTCACGATCCGAGCGGCGGTCCGTAAGGATCAGGATCGTTGCATCGTTCCGGATATGTCGTTCCGCACGGCGAAAGATCGTATCGAGCGCCTCGGCCAGGGCCTCACCGTTGCCGTCCGCAGGGAACAGGGTGTCGATCTCCGCCGGGATGATATCCGGATGCGTGGTCTGGCGAAGGCGCATCATGTCCTGCGGCGTCAAAAGGGGATGAGGCAATTTGAGACGCGCGCAATGTTCCGGTGTTTCGCCGAGTAGATTTTTCTCCCGTCCCACAAAACCGGTCAACGACATGACTAATTCTTCCCGAAGAGGGTCGATGGGCGGATTCGTCACTTGCGCAAAAAGTTGTTTGAAATAGGAAAACAGCAATTGTGGGCGATTGGACAGAACCGCCGGTGCCGCGTCGTTCCCCATGGACCCGACCGCCTCCTGCCCGCGCGAGGCCATCGGCGAAAGAACCCTTTTCAGCTCTTCATCCGTATAGCCGAATGCGTGTTGTTTCCGACGAAGAATATCGGGGTCCTCTTTCGGGATTTGAGGGGGAACAAACAGCCCGCGCAATCCGATGACATGATCTTTCAGCCAGTGGCGATATGGGCGATGGCGAGAGATCTTCGCTTTGACTTCGTTATCCGGGACGATTCGGTGTTGGGCAAGATCGACCAGGAACATCCTGCCCGGTTGTAGCCGTCCACACCGAAGAATCCGGTCCCCGGCGATCTCCAGCACGCCGGTCTCCGATGCCATGACAACCATGCCGTCACGGGTAACGGTATACCGAGCCGGACGAAGACCGTTGCGGTCCAATGTTCCACCGATGTAACGCCCGTCGGTAAAGATCAACGCCGCCGGGCCATCCCATGGTTCCATAATGGCCGCGTGGTATTCGTAAAAGGCCCGCTTATCCTCGCTGATATGGAATTTCGACCCCCACGCTTCCGGAATCATCATCATCACGGCGTGCGGAAGCGAACGTCCGGCCGCTACGAGCAGTTCCAGGACATTATCAAAGATCGCCGAATCGCTTCCTCCCTCCACAATAACCGGCTTGATTTTTTCCAGGTCCGGCCCGAACAGATCCGATTCCAGCGTTGCCTCGCGCGCTTTCATGGCATTGATGTTTCCGCGAAGCGTATTGATTTCGCCGTTATGTCCCAGGAACCGGAACGGCTGGGCGAGATTCCATGAAGGAAACGTATTTGTACTGTATCGCTGGTGAACAACGGAAAACGAGCAAGCAAGACGGGGGTCACTGAGATCGGGATAAAAAGAGGCTAATTGAGTTCCTGTCAGCAGGCCTTTGTAATTGACGGTTCGGCTGGAGAAGCTGGGGACATAAAACTGGCTGGTGTCCTGGTCCAGCCATCCGGCAACTTCTTTTTCGACAACCCTTCGGATGACATAGAGTTTGCGTTCGAACTGTTCCGGCGCAACTGCTCCGCGCCCGACAAACAGCTGCCGAATCTCCGGCTGGGTGGATCGGGCGAATTCACCGAGGCCCGCCGATACGGTCGGGACCGTGCGCCATCCGAGGACCTCGCATCCTTCCTGCTGCACAGCGCTTTCAAATACCTTCATGGCGCGTTCTGCCGGAACAGTATCGGTCGGCAGGAACACCATGGCCACCGCGTAATCGTTCAATGCGGGGAGAATCAATCTCTGGTCCTCGCAGACCTGCCGAAAAAACAGGTCGGGCATCTGCAGAAGAAGCCCCGCGCCATCGCCGGTGGTCTTATCTCCGCCGATGGCCCCACGATGTTCCAGGTTGATCAGAACCCGAAGTACGTCTTGCACAACCGAATGCCGTGGCTGCCCATCCAGCTGCGCGACAAAGCCGACACCGCAGCTGTCGTGCCCATTCGCCGGGTCATAAAGGCCGTACGGGGTCAGAGTCCCATCGGCTCTGCGCTCAATGTTGAATCCGTTCATAAGTCTCCGGAAACTCCATGAAAAGCATCCCTGACATTGTATGGAACGACCTGGGTTCCTTGAATGCAGGCGCGGGATACAATCAGCGAGAATCAATCGGCACAAAAAGGCAAGATATCGCCGGGGGAAGTTGAGCGCAACAGAGGTCGCCAACGAACAACATGCGTTATTGAAATCATGGGACAGACCTCCGTGTCTGTCATTACCTGTAGATCGACAGACAGGTAGAGATGCCTGTCCCACAGGGAAAATCCTCACCCCCCCCCATGCCCCTCTCCAAGTGCGAAAAAAGGGCAATTCTGGGGCAGATACCCCCGCTCCTCTTTTCTCTTCACTATTTTTGCTGCACCGGATGGAAAACCAGGAGAAGCGCATCCCGCGCGGGCACATTGACGGTATATGTGAACCGTGAGGCCTGCTGCGGGGGCAATTCAATGGATCTGTCCGGTGAGATCTGCTCCACATTCAACTTGGACATTCCCCGTATGCGACCGGCAGTTACGCCCGGAGGAACGGAAAGATAAGCGGCCGAATCGAAGTCAAAAGTGTATGTTTGGGATTCCGTGTCGGCATTTGCCAGGAAGACACCTGCATCGCCATCCCTGCTTCTCCATAGCGTCGCCTGAACCGCCTGGAGGGTAACCGGGCCATCACCACCGGGTTTGTTCCAGGTCCCGGAAAGTGTCGGAACAGAGTTGATCGGCTCCAGGACCTGCAACAGCTCTCCATAGACCATGAAATCGGCGGCCTTGGCACGGAGTTGGGCCAGACGTGCCAGGAATTTTAATTTGGGTTCATGTTCGGCTTTGAGAAGATCGACGCCATCCCAGCCCAACTGAGTCCCCCACACAAAATCGCGCGCTTGACACATGCAATACGAAACATCCCCATGCTGGAATGCTCGGTTGCTGGCGAAATAAAGGGAATATCCGCTGTACACGGCTGTAATCATCGGGATTTCGGTGTCGCTGCGCTCTGTCCAGATCAGGTTCGCATCGATATTGTCCATGTACGGTTCGGCGTTGTTCTCACTGGTGAGAGCAATCGACCGGCCACCGGATGTGCACCATCGCTTGATGGGTGTCAGCAGGTCCCGGTAGCCATCCACCCACCAGGAGCCTGCTCCAAGCGTATGCCCATGTTGCGGATCGAAACACCAACGGGGCGGTGCGGAAGCAATCTGATCGAGATAGACAGCATTGACGCCGCACTCCGTTCCGAGACGTTGAATAATCTCCTCTACTTTTTTCTGCCAGAGCGGCTGAGTGGGGCACATCACGGCCAGTTTGGCCCCGGAGCCGTAGGTCTCGATGGTGACATCGCCGGTGGCATCTTTCACCGCCGCCGGTCCGGCCTCCTTAAAATTCTCATTGCCCGAATCCCACAGGCGAGAATTGATATAGGGCATAACGGTGATTCCCCGGGATGTCAGATCACGCACGGCCTCCGCAAAACCGGGCTTAGTCGGGAAATAGTTGGGGTAATACGTATCGAAGGGAATCTGGTGCCAGTTATACCAATGTACTCCGACCGGGGTACCGATGGCTTCAGCAAACTGTTTCACCACAGGGGCAACCTCCTCCGGCCCGCCACTCACGCAGAGCCAGGCCGTGACGCGCGTGATGGCCTCCGGGACGTCTTTTCGCGACTCAAGAGAACCTTTCTTCGTCCAGGGCGTTTCGCGGGTGACCCAGGCACGGTACTGTTTGCAGCCATCCATCCAGGAACCCTCGTATATGGAGAGAGCGAACGGGTACGGAGCAGACCAGTCCCTGCCGGGAACTCCCATATCCATAACCGGCGTATCGACACGGAACTCCTTGCCGGCTTCGATTATGAAGGATTTCTCGAAAGCCCGGGGATCGTATGCGGCCAAGTACAGCCCGTTGCGATTCTCCTGAACCAGGATGAACTGCATGGGCAACGCATGGGACGGATATTTGCCCTGAAGACGCTCTTTCGGGTGGTGGTATAGCGTTCCCCAAGTTCCCCGCCCCATGGCAACATCGGAACGATCCGGGCCGCCAAGCCCCGCAACGACCGGAAAAGAGACCTCCCAGAGGCCGTATTTTGTGCTGCGGTTATCGACCCAGATATTCAAATAGGCCGTATCATTACCTGATTGGAAGCGGCAAATCACGCGGACATCGATCACCTTGGATTCCTCGCCGAGCGTCAGGTTTTGCCACTCCAACGTGAGCATCCGAGTTTTCGTGGTATATTGCGGGGAAAGAGCCTCGCTATTATTGAGATGAATTTCCTCGCCATTCTTGCCACGGAACTGGAGTCTCCAAAGCAAAGGCTTCTCGCCGGGCATGGAAATGAAAGAATGGCCGTTATCCAAGTTGGAGATATCCAGGATGCCGCCGGTGACCCGGCTGAATGTAATCGCGGAGCGCCCGTTCGATACAGAAATGCTGTCATCTCCCCCGGCTTGCGCGAAAGCAGCCGCAAGGAGAAGAGCGAAGACGAAGAGTCGGGATAGGGGATTCATAATGAGAGGTCCTTTCCGAATTGGGCGACCTCTTGGAGAGAGAGGAAGGCCCTGACAAGACTATGGACATTATGGACAAAGTAGACGGGATGGACAGGGGGATTATTGGCCGGAGAAGGTCAAGGAGCGCCTGCTATCCGACGATGGCATACTCCTGAAAAAACCGGCTCATCGACAGGCACAGAGGCCCGTCCCACCAGTAGGCCAGGCGTCTCTGCCTGGCAAGGAGGCCAGGCGTCTCTGCCTGGCAAGTAGGCCAGGCGTCTCTGCCTGGCAGGAGGCCAGGCGTCTCTGCCTGGCAGGAGGCCAGGCGTCTCTGCCTGGCAGGAGGCCAGGCGTCTCTGCCTGGCAGGAGGCCAGGCGTCTCTGCCTGGCAGGAGGCCAGGCGTCTCTGCCTGGCAAGTAGGCCAGGCGTCTCTGCCTGGCAGGAGGCCAGGCGTCTCTGCCTGGCAAGTAGGCCAGGCGTCTCTGCCTGGCAGGAGGCCAGGCGTCTCTGCCTGGCAGGAGGCCAGGCGTCTCTGCCTGGCAGGAGGCCAGGCGTCTCTGCCTGGCAAGTAGGCCAGGCGTCTCTGCCTGGCA
>JAKQSI010000046.1 GCA_029570205.1 Candidatus Omnitrophota bacterium
TCTACCATTACCTGCCGATGGAACACGCTGTGGAACAGGTCGTCGCCGGGGACACCCGGGCGGCTCTTTCCGCCGCCGGGCTCAGACAGGGTTCGATTCAGCAGGCCGCTTGTGTCGTGGTGATTTGCGCGGCGTTCGGGCGGACCTCGGAGAAATATGCCGACCAGGCCACCCGGTATGTGTACCTGGAGGCGGGCCATGTCGCGCAGAATATCCTTTTGCAGGCGGTGGCGCTGGGCATGGGCGGCGTTCCTATCGGTGCAGTAGTCGATGAGGAAGGCCAAAAGGCTCTCGGCATTCCCCCGGAACAGAAGGTTGTCTATATTGTCGCCACCGGATTTCCGGAGTGATCCGGCGTTCCCTGGAGTGCGGGAGCGCAGCTCCCGCCTTTTCGTACTGAAACTGGAGATAGGTTTGTGCCTCAAGAACCCCGCAAAAATCGCGTCCTGGAGAAACTGAGAAACGGCCGGGTGGTGTTGTGCACCAACTCGACCCCGGTTTGTTCGCCGAAAATCGCCGAGCTGATCGGCCTGATCGGATTCGATTGCCTGTGGATCGACATGGAACACCAGGATTTCAGCTACAATGAGGTGTTCAGTGCCTGCCTGGCCTGCCGGGCAACCCGGATGGAGCCGCTGGTGCGGATCCGACGAGAGGGCCGGCATTCCTGCGCGCGGGGATTCGAGGCAGGCGGAACCGGCATTATGGTTCCTCATTGCATGGGGGCGGAGGATGCGCGGACCATTGTCCGAAATGCCCGGTTCTGGCCCGTGGGATTGCGCGGCCTGGATGGCGTCGAGGCGCTTGCGCAATACGGATTAATGGACACCCGTGAATATATGGAATGGTCCAACCGCGAAACCTTTGTCATAGTGCAGATCGAAGACCGCGAGGCTGTGGACGAAATAGACGGGATTGCCGCTGTAAACGGGATCGACATTCTGCTTGTGGGTCCGGGAGACTTGGGGCAGAGCTATGGTTGTCCGGGGCAATTCGATCACCCGAAAATCCGGGAGGCAATTCAGCGAGTCTCCGAAGCCGCCCGAAAGCACGGCAAATACTGGGGGATCCCTTGCGCGACTCTCGACAACGCCCGGGAGATGATCCGGCTGGGTGCGCGGTTCATCAGCGTCGGATCGTTGATCGGAGTCGTACAAAAAGGGTTCCTGGATATCTATCGGGAATACACTCCCCTCTGCGCCGACAAATTGTGAGAGGCATTGTCTTGACAAACTGATCGGCACTGCTTGCCATCTGCGACGCCCTAAAAAGCCGAACGAACCGTTGTGCGGTCTCGAAGAAAATGGTTCACTGATTCCCGCACCGACATTCGTGTTCGGAGACCATTGAAAAAGACTTCTTTTTCAGAGGAGGACATCATGTTTACGGGATCGGCGGTCGCGCTTGTCACTCCGTTCAAAGAACAATCTGTGGACTTTCCTGCCCTGGAGAAACTGATCGACTTTCACGTTGCGGCTGGGACAGAGTGTATTGTGGTTTGCGGCACAACGGGGGAATCCTCCACACAGAGTCATGCGGAGCATAAGCGGGTGATCCGATTTACGACGGATTACCTGAAGGCGAAACGCGGGTCCAATCAATACCCGCTGTTGATGGCCGGGACCGGCAGCAACAACACGGCGGAGGCGATGGACCTCACAATTTTCGCGAAAGAAGCCGGAGCGGATTGCGCCCTTCAGGTCACTCCCTATTACAACAAGCCCACGCAGAAGGGCCTCCTGGAACATTTTCGAACCCTGGCGAGAGAAGTCGATATTCCGCAGGTCGTATATAACATTCAGAGCCGATGCGGAGTGAATGTCTCCACCGAGGTCATGGTGGAACTTGCGCAGGAACCGAACATTATCGGCGTGAAAGAGGCCAGCGGAAATATCGGCCAGATGAGCGATGTGATTCGCCTGTGCCCAAATGATTTTTATGTCTGGTCGGGAGACGACGGCATGACATTGCCTTTGCTGGCGCTTGGCGGCAAGGGCGTAATTTCCGTTGTGGCCAATATCGCGCCGAGGGAAACCTCCAGGATGGTGCACGATTTCCTGGAAGGCCGCGTGGAGGAAGCGCGGGCCATGCACCACAAAATGACCCCCCTGGTTAAAGCTCTGTTTATCGAGACCAACCCGATTCCGGTGAAAACAGCGGTGAATATCCTGTCCGCGAACCCGGAATACGGATTGCCGCATTGCGGCGGATTCCGTTTGCCGATGACAGAGATGTCGCCGCAGAACCGGGAAATTCTCGAGCGGGAACTGCGGGCGTTCGGCTTCTCGTTCTGATCGGCAATTCGTCCCGCCACGGCTAAGTGGACACACCGGACGGAATGCGACGAGGGAGCATCCATCTTCGTCGGCAGCGCGCACCCTGGAGAAGACCTCAGCCCCTCATAATCTCTTTCATCTCTCTTACCGCGCGTTCCAGTCCCACAAAAACCGCATGGGCGATGATTCCGTGTCCCGTATGAAGCGCGTGAATGCCCGGGAGTCGGGCGATTCGCGCCGTGTTGTGGTAGTGCAGGCCATGCCCGGCGTTGACTTTGAGTCCCAGTCCGAGAGCAAACTCCAATGCCTCCGCCAGAATACGAAATTCGTGGTCCTCCTCTTGAGGACTTCTGCTATTCGCATACGCGCCGGTGTGGAGCTCGATAAAGGGAACACCCAAACCGGCCGCCGCCTTGATCTGTGTCTTGTCGGGGTCGATGAAAATGCTGACAGGAATTCCGGCATCGAACAGGCGCTGCAACTCGGCCCGAAGCCTTTCTTCGACACCCGCAACCGCCAATCCGCCTTCGGTGGTCAGTTCCGCCCGCTTTTCGGGCACAAGGGTGACCAGGGCCGGAGAGATTTCTTTTGCGAGGTCCACCATCTGCGGGATCAGGGCCATTTCGAGTGTCAGGGGAACGGTCAGAATCTGTTTCAGAATACGGACGTCGCGGTCCTTGATGTGCCGTCGGTCCTCGCGCGGGTGGACCGTAATCCCATCCGCGCCGCCGAGCACAGCAAGTGTCGCTCCGTGAACCGGATCCGGGTATGGGGTTCCACGGGCCTCACGCAACGTGGCAATATGGTCGATGTTTACGGAGAGCAGGGGCATCAGGGCAATCATCCTCCTTTCGTTCGCGCTACTTTCAATTCGATATTCACGCGGGTTGCCGTGGCCGACACCGGCAGGTCTGCCGTACCGAACTCGGAAATCGGCACGTCCGCCGTGGTCCCGCTCTGGATTTGATTGGATAAATAAATCCGCGTGGTGCTCACTTCACTGATTCGGCTCAATGCCGCTTCCGGGCCGGTAATGGTGATTGTCGAAGGATAGGGGCGTATCGTGACTATTTCATACCCTTCCGGCGGCTGACCGACTGTGGGAACACGGACGGGGACATGCTTGACCAGCTGGTAGAGAGGAATTTCGATCGTATCCTCCGGGAGAGATTCAGAGGCATAAATCGGCGGGGGATTTTTCTGCGATACATCGCGGATATGAACTGTAATCTGCACCTTGGAGGGGTGTATATTATTCTCCCTGAGTTTTAACTGCTTCGCATCCTGCTCTTTGACCCTGGCGACAAGAAATTCCTGGCTCAACGCAATGAGAAGACTCTTGTTCTGCTCCAATTCTTTTTTTCCGGCGAGATCAAGAGCGAACCGCAGATCCTTCGACGTCAGGAACTTGAGTACACTCACGGGTCCCTGTAAGACAATGGTCGTGTTGTACAAACGGTCCGGGTATGCAAGCACCATATTCGATGGGATATTCACCAACTCAATCCGGACGTTGGAGAACTCCTGGCTGGTAATTTTTTCGCGTGCCCGGATATAGACCAGTCCGATGGCCAGGAAAAGCGCCAGAAGTTTGAGTCCGATGTTCTCGGTAAGCAATCGCCTCACCATCCGTTGAGTTTATACCTCGTGAATCAGATTGTTCAGAACCCGCTCCAGAATGGGGGCATCCAGATCCCGGGTCATGGAGCCGTTTACGGCCACCGAGATCGTTCCGGTTTCCTCGGACACGACCACTACAATCGCATCGGTTTCTTCGGAGAGACCCAGGGCGGCTCGGTGACGGGTCCCCAATTCTTTATCGACTTCCAGGCGTTCGGTTAAAGGCAAAAGGCAGGAGGCCGCCGCGACCACATCATTGCGGAGAATCACCGCGCCGTCATGGAGCGGCGTATTGCGGCTGAATATCGTCACCAGCAATTCCGCGCTGACCAGCGCATCCAGTGCAATGCCCGTATCCACAAATCCCTGAAGGCTGGTGCCGCGTTCGAATACGATCAGGGCGCCGACATTCCGCTGGGACAGAATCTGACTGGCCTTAACGATTTCTGCGGTCACCGTGTCTTTGCCGCGCCGGGACTGCGGCAAAAACCGCATCTGTGCCAGAGACGAGATCGCACGTCGCAACTCCGGCGCGTAAAGAACCACAACCGCCATAAACAGCGGCAGCAGCGAACGCTCCAGGAGCCAATAGACCGTCTCGAGTGTCGCCACACGCGACAAGTAAGTCAATAATACAACCAGGATGAGGAAATTAAGAACATGAGCCGCGCGGGTTCCCTGTACGGATCGCAGGACCTGATAAAACAAAAACCACAAGATGAGGATTTCAGCAAGGGTCCGAAGCGTACTGAGGTTGAATACCGAACTCATAAGTTTATCTGTATCCGACAGCGAATTTCCTGGAACTGAAATACTCTACTTAAACCGCGCAACCCTGCCACGGGCCGGATTCTTCTCCCTCTCCCTTTGGGAGACGGCTGGGCGGAGGAAAGTTCCCGGTGCCACCGGCCTCTTGCCGGTGGTTTGCCGTATTTCCCACATCGTACTGAAAATTGACTCCAAGCGGAATCCTGCGAGGGGGTTACGGCGCGATGTCGGTATCATCCCGCACGATCAGATCGGCGATTCGGGCCACATCCCGCATTGCAGCAACATCGTGAACCCGCACAATATCCGCTCCGCGCGCAATCACACAGGCCACACTGCCCGCCGTGGCCGGCAGGCGTTCGTCCACGGGCTGCCCGGTATAATGGCCCAGGAAGGATTTCCGAGACGTTCCCACCAGCAGCGGACATCCCAAGTCCCGAAATTGTTGAAGCTCGCGAAGAATCAGGATATTCTGATCCGGTGTCTTCCCAAATCCGATACCGGGATCGACGGCAATGCCATCCGCTCTCACGCCTGCCTGTTTTGCAATCTCGACGGATGCCTGCAAGAAATCGTGGATTTCACCGATCACATCCGCATAATCGGTCAGAGACTGCATGGTTGCCGGTGTTCCCCGGAGGTGCATCAGGACAACACCACATCCGTGTCGTGCCGCGATCTTCGGCATATCCGGGTCGCCCCGAAACGCCGTAATATCGTTGATGATGCTTGCGCCCATTGCACAGGCCGCATCCGCCACACCGGACTTCCAGGTATCAACCGATAGCGGAACACCGCAGTCCACCAGGGCCTCAATCACCGGCAGGACCCGCTGTTTCTCCGTCTCTTCTGAGACAGGTTGGGAACCGGGGCGACTGGACTCGCCGCCGATATCAAGCAAGTCCGCGCCTTCCTCGATCAGTTTTCGACCCTGCGCAATCGCTTTCTGCAGATCGAAAAACCGACCGCCATCGCTGAACGAATCCGGTGTGACATTGATGACCCCCATAATAAGCGTGCGGGTTCCAAGAGCGAGGCAGTATTTCCCGCATCGCCAGAAATGTCCACCAATTCGGCATTCTTCCGAAGATTGCATATCCGTGGCCTCCCTGAGAGGTTGCCGCACAAGTCACCTTCCTGATTCGGTCTTTGTTTCTTATTCCCTGATTCAGTGCCTGTTTGATTCGGTATTACCTGACCGGCCCCCATTTTGAGGTCCACTCAAAATGTTAGGATTCCCGCGACCGCGTGTAAACGAGACCGGGGAGTTCCGACCGGTCCAATACCGGAACAGATGATAATTCAGAAACTCGGAACCGTTGTCGCAATCAAACCCCAGAATCGGAAACACCAGGGAGGCTTCCATGTCCTGAATCTGAGTCAGAACGCCTCGCGCCCCCCGATTCCACGTCGCTCGATTCTCCGTCCACCCCCGTATCTCTCTTAAATATTCTTTTCTCAACACGCCACTCATAATTTCCGACACCTCGTTTCTCGGTATCCTCAATTATGAGTCAACGATCCTCTTTTCTCTCCCTTCGGTAAGCTTTAATATGAGTCAATTCGCTGCTTTGCGGAACACGTTGTGATTGCCTGCCGTCCTCCTTTCAAATCCCAAACGGACAAGCAAATTGCACAGGTCGTCAAACGGAATGTTGGCATTGCTTGTTCCGCGGAGAATTCGTTCAAGCAGGTCATCCCATTTGCCCATGGTGGAATCCTGTCACCGGCATCGGTGTTCGACCGACGTATTCAAAAGAATGCAATAACAGGTCCAAACGTTGCAATCAATTATCTCCGAAGATGCCGCCTTATAGGGAGCGGCGTCGAGCGGAGAGGCAACTACGGTGGTGCGCAGGCCCATCTGCGGGCTAGCCCACCAATGACCGATAAATGGGGTGTAGCCCACAGAGCGCGTCATTCCGGACTTGATCCGGAATCCAGGGTCTGAACCACGATTCACGGCATTGTCTGAACCTTGATCTACTTGATTTAAAGATTATCTCGATATTCTTTATCCTTCTTTTTCTTCATCAGGGTCATCCCATAATCAAGCGAATCATGGTTCAGACGATATACATCCCCACCCCGCCATGATAGAATCCCTTCACCGGTGGAAAGGGTTTCCATCCGGTCAAGTATCTCGCG
>JAKQSI010000081.1 GCA_029570205.1 Candidatus Omnitrophota bacterium
CTCCGGTAACAGGCACGGAGGTCTGTCCCACATCTCCGGTAACAGGCACGGAGGCCTGTCCCACATCTCCGGTAACAGGCACGGAGGCCTGTCCTACATCTCCGGTAACAGGCACGGAGGTCTGTCCCACATCTCCAGTAACAGGCACGGAGGCCTGTCCCACATCTCCAGTAACAGGCACGGAGGCCTGTCCTACAACTCCGGTAACAGGCACGGAGGCCTGTCCTACATCTCCAGTAACAGGCACGGAGGCCTGTCCCACAACTCCAGTAACAGGCACGGAGGCCTGTCCCACATCTCCGGTAACAGGCACGGAGGTCTGTCCTACAACTCCGGTAACAGGCACGGAGGCCTGTCCTACTGATCTGCCTGGCAGGGTCCCATCAATAGAACAAATAAATGATCACCTGTGACAGCAGCGCCGCAATCGCGTAGGGGCGCAAACTCACGGTCTTTCCCGTGCGTTCATCCGTCACAAACACTTCCTCTTTTTTCAGTGTCAAAACCCAGATAATCAACAATGTAAAATAGGCGATAAAGACCCCTTTCGCCGTGGTGATATCGATGGATACCAATACGTCCCGGAAGAATCCGCCCGGAACACGCAGAATGTTCGCAAAGAAATCGGCAATTGGCGTCAGAATGGGAGAAAATTGATTCGACTCAGGCATCAGGCATTTCCTCCTTTATAGCGATATACAAGGCCGCGAAGTTTCTCCTCCGGCTCCATGGGTGTGATCAGGCTCACAACGACAGTCAATACAACGGCAAAGACAAAGGACCACCAGGCGATATACAGAAACGGATCCTGGATCAGAAACAGCGGCTCGCTGGCGTAGGAGTTGATGAACAGCATCCCGCTCGAACAGCAGAGGCCGCCGATAAGGCCGACAAAAGCGCCGATCCCGGTTGCCCGTTTCCACAGAACGCCCAGGACAATAATCGCGAGGCTGGGCCCCTGGAATAACGTCAACAGCGTTTGGATGAGGGTGTAAATGCTCTCGAAATTGGCGGAGAACTCAGCGAACAAGATGGCCCAGACAATAAAAGCGAAGGTCAGGATTCTACCGACAGTGAGGTAATGCGTGTCATCCGCGTGGGGCTTGAAGAAACGTTGATAAATGTCCTTGGTCCAGAGAGTTGCGGCGGAGTTCAGGCAGGAATCCACGCTGGACATAAGCGCCGCCAGGAACGCCGCGAAGAAGATCCCCAGGACCCCGGTCGGCAGCAGGTCCCGCACGAGGGTTGCCATGGCCTTGTCGGCATCGGCGACATAGGGGTTGTATGCCAGAGCTACCATCCCCGGAACCACCATGATAAACGGAATAAAGACTTTCAGAATAGCACCCCAGACATAAGAGGCTTTCGCTTCCGCCTCGGAACGCGCGCCCAGCGACCGTTGCACAATCGCCTGGTTGCCGATCCAATAGGCGTTCGCCAGAACCAATCCCAATCCCAGGAAAATACCGGACCATGGATAGGGTGTCGGCGTATCCGCCGGAAGGACGAGATGAAAATGGTCTTTCGTGCGATCCCCCAGCTGGTGAATCAGGTCCACGAATTCCCCAAATCCGCCGAGTCGATGGATCCCATAGATGAGAACGAAAGCACAGCCCAGCATCATCACGATACATTGAATGACATCCGTGTACACCACAGCGGTCAACCCCCCGGAGTACGTATAGAGACCGACAGCCACTCCCATCAAAACGATAGAATAGAACAGGGGCCAGGCGGGAGGACGGGCAACATCGGCGGCACGTTCGGCCAGCTGCTCAAGATTCTCTCCCATGCGAAAGAGAACTACGGGGACCTCTTTTCCCGGGGGAAGGTCTTTCAGGCGACCGATGATCTCATCTTTCAGCGGACTGGCTTCATCAATCAGCAGCAGGTTGGGGCGATGCTCCACAGCCATGGTGATCGTATCATCCACCGTGTCGAGGCGGACAGAATCATATTTCTTGCCCGCAACTACATTCAGAACCTCGGTGACAGCGGCTGTCTCAGCCGGACTGACAATCACCGTTTTCGGATTCAAATCGAGCAATACGTTCAGCATCACGGCAGTGGCATACAGCATGATTCCCAGGTTGCAGGCCAGGAAACTTCCCCAGATCAGGGCCGAGGTGGTTCGAACCGCAATGTTATATCGTCTGCCGAACCATTCGGGGACTGTGGTGACCCCGGTTCGCCAGAAAATGGGAATGAAGATAAAGGCGGCAATAATCATCACGGGCACAGAACCGAGCCAGTCGAAATTCCCCATGACAATTCCATAGAGATAGGCCGATCCGGCAATCCCCACAATATCAATCGCACCGATGTCGGTCACCACGAGGGACATGCCGATCGCCCACCAGGGCAATTTCCGTCCGGCCAGAAAATAGTCATGGCCGGTTTTGATTCGCCGTCCCAGGTACACGCCGTACCCGACGGTTCCGACGAGGTAGATGAGAACGATGATGTAATCGATGATTGACAGGCCCATAACTCACTCTCATGCTTTTCAAGATTTTTTGAAGGATCAGATATTCAGGTTTGGATGTCAACCCTGTCCTCCACTCTTCAATCCGAAATCCGCAATTGACAGGATTTCCTCCCGATATCTCTGATATCGCGAATCCCGCAGCACCTCCGTATGTTTCGGGGTGTACCCCCACAGCCTCATCGGACTTACGAAGAATCTCGCAAAAATCTCCTCGTCCGAGATCCGCCTTCGTGACTGCACTACCCGGCGTTTCTCCCGCCATCTCGTCAGATGATCGAAGAATGCCTGTACTCCGCACAGGTGCGAGTACCCATCGCACGGCAATTGCATCAGCGCCTCGGTTCGATGGACCGCCAGCCGGAACAGCGCGGGCATGAGAACCGCCCAATTCTCCGCTCCGAGGTTCTTATACATGGTTGCGAGGCTGTTGCGCTCGTAATAGACTGCCTTGCGACGATATTCGACCTGGGCTAGGGAAGCATGTTGCCGGTGGTAGACCCTGGACCGTGGCGCATATCGGACCTTGTAACCATAGAGGTTCAGACGCCAACCGAGATCCACGTCTTCGTAAATCAACTCATATTCCCGGTCAAATCCGCCTGCATCCACAAACAGGTTACGCCGGATCAGCATCGCGCCCCCGCAGGCGAACAAAAGGTCCCGTTCCGCCTCGACATCGCAGTCCTCATCGGTCCATTCGAATCCCTTCCCCAGCAGGTTGATTTCACCGCCCGCAAATTGCGTGCGCGTTCCATCCCAGCTCAGGATACGACTTGCGACACAGTCCACATTGTTCCGTCCGGCGCATTCCATTGCCTCGATCAGCCACCGTGAATGCACACGCATATCATTGTTGAGAAAAGCGATCCACTCGGTTTGGGCGTGTACCACGGCGAGGTTCAGAGCATGGGCAAATCCGTAATTCGCATCGAGAGGAAGGATATCGACTTCCGTGAATTGCTCGTCCAGCATTTCCCTGCTTCCGTCCCGTGATGCGTTATCCACAATGAGGGTCCGATAAGAGGGACCGTCAGGGGCCAATGCATGCAGAGAGAGAAGCAGAGTCTGAAGGTGCTGCCAACCGGCATGATGGGGCACGCAGATAGTGACAGTCGGTTCCATTCTGTTCAGCCGGAGAAGGTCCGCTGGATTCGGCGCAGGATTCCTTTGGGATGTTCGCGCTCATCCAACCACTGCGCAATCTCCCGGTCCAGCTCATGGAGGAATCCTTGCGCCTCTTTTCTGGCCATTGCGTCCGGGGCCGGTTTCGGGTTTGTCACCCATTGGCGAAGAGGGCGGGTAGTGGCTTCAAAGGTGAAATTCTCATCGCCATACAGGTGCGCCTGTCTGGCCATCTCGCGGCATTCTTTCCGATGATCGGCGGCATAGAGAAGCGCTTTCCGAAACTCCTCCCAATTCCCCGGATCGACCCCGAAACAAAGCCCCTCACGATGAAGAATCTGGGAGATTTCACTGACTACCGTAGTCAGAATCGGCAACCCCGCACGAATCCAGGACAGGAAGCGGTTTCGGCTGCCGAGCAGGGTTTCGGCGATATCCAAATCCACATTCACTCCCAAGTCCGACTCCAACATGCAGGCATCTGCCTCTTCGGTGGGGATCCAACCCATGAGGTGATACCGTTCTTTGCGGGGCGATTCATTGACCAGGGATGTAAAGCGGTCGAATCCTGCTTCGTGATGACCGGTAATCGCACCGCCGGTCACAACAACATGAATGGCGGGATTCTCTGCCATGGCCGTGTCAAGGCCCCAAAACAGCGTGTCCACATCGGCCCATGTGTTGAAGCCGCCGCTGCACAAGACGACAAAATCTTCATCCGAAACTACGCTGCCTCGAAGGACCTTCCGAGGGTGTTCCGGTTTTGTGGACCCGTCATAGGCACAGGGGATATTTCGAACAAACGGATAGCCCAGCGTGTAATGATCGAGCCGCCCCAGAACTCCCAGCTGTCCGAGAGTGGCGAATCGCTGTGCATCGGAAACCGAAGAGAACATGTCGCCTCGCCGAAGAATCGGAAGATAGATTCGGTGAAAAATATTCAGCTGCTCGCTCCCCGCAAAAGTGGATTTCGCTTGCGCTTCCGCCAGAAGATCTCCGAACAGATCGGCCCAGATCGGCAGATCGATGGGAAGACCACATGCCATCGACGACGAAATCGTCGAACCGGCTGTGACAATGCAATCAGGTTGATATTCCTGAATGATCTCGCGCAGGCGTGTGAATAAATCTCCTCGATTCTCGTCGTTCGGTTCCGGCAGCGGGATATGAACGACATCCCCTCGTGCGCTCGGATCTTCCCGGTAGTCCAGCTGAACCGGGTCTTTGGGCTGTCCGAATTCGAATGTGACCAGGATCACACGATGCCCATCCGCCAACAAAGGCAGAAGAAACTGCCAAGTCCGAATTCCGAATCCATACAGGGTCTTCGAACGGTAGCAGGGCAATGGACCGACACCGGCGAGAAGAATCGTAGACATGAGGAGCGTCTGTTTTTCTGCTTTGTATCAATAGTCTTGCGGCCACGATGGCGAACAGTCTAAGGGTAACAGAACGGAAGTGGAAATTCCACCACTGCCGTTTTGTCTTTCCGTCCCGGTCTGCTAACATGGGGGGAAAAGTGGTTCGCGAGAGGGGATGGGACGAATGGGACCAATGGCCTCCCCGCAAGGACAGGCGGATGGTCCGAACGGGAGAGGGGGCGAACCGGAACAATCAACATCAGATCGGGATCGGAACGCCATGGCAGAAGGACGCACACCGCCGACACGAGATCAACTGATCGCTTACATCCGCAAACTGGAAAAGCGGTTGAGATTCCTTGAAAGCGAACTGGCGGAATACAAGCGCTCCGGTGAATCGACCAACGGGCTGAAAACCACGCAGGAGGCCGTTTCCACCTCTGCCGCAACGGGCCAGCCTCCCAAGGTCGTTATTCCGCCCCAACCGGTCCCTGTGTCGCAACGGGACAAGCCGCCCACCTTTGTCACTGGGAAAAGGCCGGTCCTCCCACCAACAGCCACACCTTTATCCGCACCAAAAGCCGAAATGGAAGAGCCGAGACCGAGACCCGAAGAGCCGGTCGATCTCGGTGTGGGGCCAGCAGCCGCACCGGCCGAAATGCGCGACATTACGGATATCGACGAGGAGGCGCCCCCCGCCCCCTTATCGGAAAGCGTAACCTATCCTCACCCCCAAAACGAACCTGTTTACATTCCTATCCCGGATATTCTTCCACCCGTGTTCAAACCGGGCGAATTTACACGCCTGGTACTTCACGGAGAGGAGGAGGACATCGTCGATCCCATGCTGCGAAGCCTGGATCAGCTTAAAACCTGCCCGCCGGAAGAGAGGCGGAATGTCTTCATCCGGATGACCGGCATCTTCTGGACGGCGGTGGATCGTATGGGCAGACGGACAGGCTCCGGGAAACTCTCCTGGCCCAAGCGGCTGTTTATGCGGTTCGGCATCATCGACCCGGATCTTTTGAGCGATGAAGTCTGGCGCACGCTTTACAATGAAAACAGTTCCGTCGGCGATACGGGGATTTATTATTTGGATGAATGGCTTGAGGCGATCTATCGGCAGGAGATCAAGCACAGCTCGATTGATGAAATAGCCCTTCAGGGCGACAAAGCGAAAAAGGATGCTTCCGGGGAAGAGTGCCTGGCCTACGAGCTGCTGAACATTCCCCAGATGCAACGTATGGTCGTGGGGCCACGGGCAAATCTGACCACAATCCTGACCTCCGACTACTGTCTGCCCACACGTGACAATCCGCTTCTCACACGGGAATGGGTTTATCGAACCGTCAAGATGCTGATGCCGTTCGACTACACGGTGTTCCAGCGCAAATACCGGGGGGAGGATATTGAGGTCAAACCGCTCTGGCTGATCCTGCCGGGCTATGGAACACGGGCTGCGTGCTGGGAGCCTTGGAGCCCCGGTTCAAAACGGACCGGCCCACGGCTGCTGATTTGCCTGTTCCCGCCACGCGCTTCCCTCAAGACCCTCATCGATGGGCTTTCCGATTTCCGCTGGACCTTCGCCAAAGAGGATGCCATGCACTACTGGCTGACCGAGGGCCTGACCGGCAAGTTCCTGGGCATGTTCAGCATGAAAGAACAACGCCAGGATATGAAAGCCCTGTTCCGCGCCTACTACAGGGAATGGATACTCAATGAACCACGGCGTGTTCCGAAACTCGACAAGAGAATACGTGAATTCTTCTACCACAACTGCCCTTATTCAGATGATGTCAAACAGACCCTTCGCAGCGGCGGCCTGTTCATGCGCATGATCGAGCTGGAGATGGCGAAACGGGAGCGCGACGAGAAGGAAAAGGAAGAAATCGAGCGGATCAAGGCCATGCGGCAGGCGAAAAAGGCCATGCGGCAGGCGAAACTCGAAGGGGGTTGATAGGGAAGAATGATGAGACCAATGGGCCGAATGGGACCGATAGGACAACTTGCCCTCTCAATCCTGATCCTGCCGATCCTGTTGACGGGCTGCCAATTTTCGCTCACAGAGGAGAGCGCACGGTTGAGATTTCGCGAAGCAATTGACTTGAATGCATTCGAGTGGCTGCGTGAGGCTACACGGAAAGAGATTCAAGGCTGCATTATCCCCGCGCACGACGGAACCTCGCTGTATACACCCGACGGGGTCGGGAATTACCACGCGCTCTGGACACGGGATTTCTGTTTTATGGTGGAATACGCCGGGGATCTTCTGGACCCGAATGAAATTCAGCGCGCCGTTCGTTACCTGCTGGCGGGACAGCGCGAGGATGGCTGTATGCCGGATCGGGTCCGCGCCGATGGGGTTCCTGTTTATAGCCCCGGCGGGGACACCAACCCGATTAACGATCACGCCAAGGACAACGGCCCGTTCATGGCGAAACTGGTGGCGCTGGATGTCAACCGTCGAGGCGATCTTGATTTCTTCCGTGAAGTGGAACCCGCACTGCGCAGAGGACTCGATTTTCTGGAACGGTCTCCCGACGGCCTGGTCTGGAACGATCCCGATAATCCGCAATCCCCATTCGGATTCACCGATACGGTCGCGAAAACCGGCGATCTGCTGTTCAGCTCCCTTCTGTACTGGGAAGCCTGCAAATCGCTGGAGGATCTCTCCACACAATCGGGAGCCGGGGATACCGACGAGTACGCCTTACGGGCGAGAGCCATCGAGCAAGGTCTTCAGACATTATGGGACGAAGAGAGCGGGATGTTCTTTGCCGCGAGCCGGGACTGCCGACAGATCGACCTGTGGGGCAGCGCGTACGCGGTCTATATCGGAATCGCGACGCCTGAGCAGATCGAGCGCATTGCGCAGTATCTCGACGCGAACATTAGCCGCATGGTACAGCACGGGCAGGTGTGTCATCTACCGGATGGCGCATCCTGGGATCGGATGCTGGTTCCGGTTAAGCCCGGTACATACCAGAATGGCGCGTACTGGGGAACGGGTTCCGGCTGGATCATCTACGCGCTGCACAAGAGAAGTCCCGAACGAGCGGGCAAGATGTTTAATGATCTGGTGGCCTATTACCGGCGATATGGCATCTACGAATGTGTGAACGGCGAAGACCGCAAACTGCCGCATTACGTAGCGAGCGCCACGAATCCGTACGGGATTGTGCGGGACCTGCTGGATAAGGCAGGGGCATCCCGCCCATGAAAAGGCATGTGTGGTGGGCTAGCCCGCAGACGGGCTTGAGCCCACCCTACCGGCTGTAATACAATCTTTCCGATTCTGTTTTCCGGACGTGGAGTACAATGTTTTCAACCTTCCGCAATACTCTTCAACGTATCGTTTCCTTCCTCAATCGTCGGTTTTGGCTGGTGTATGTTCTTGTTATGTTCGCGAATGTGGCGTTTCTTTGGCTGATTTTGCCGATAACATCAGAAGAGGGCATTATCGGATCTTTTCATTCATCGCTTGTCATGGCTCTCTTGGAACTGGCAGGCGAATATCGGCATTTCTCATTTATCTGGGTCTTTTCTACTCATTTAACTTTCGCATTGTTGCTTCTTTGGCCTGTGGTTCTCCTTTGGGTGTATCACCGGAAAGGAATGCTTTCAGCAACGATACTCTGCCTTTCCGTTGCATTGGCGATATCCCTGCTGGATGTACATCAACTTCAATGCACGTTGCAGCATGCCAGATTGGCTATGCATCACGGCGAGACAATGCCGGAGAAAGAGGTTCTGGGAAGTATTGGTCCCCCCTTGATGATTCGTAGAGACATCTATGGGGAAGAATGGATTTACACGGATGGCATTTGGCGTAGCACGGTCTGGCTGGATTTGGAAAGAAAGGGGCGTATCAATTCCGCTCCGGGACGACTCTTATTTGATTGATTTTCCGGGTGGTTGTTCGCGGCTATATGGGTAGGCCGTGAAAAGGGGCAACCACGGGGGATGGCCCCTACGAAGGCGGGATCTGCGCTCCCGCACTCCAAGGAGTACAGCCGTGCGCCTACGGATCGCCAACAGAGACCGAAATCTTTACAACAGCGGATCGCCTGTTTTCTCGCGCCAGGCGTGAAGTTGTTTAGAGAAAGCTAGCCGAGTTTGTGCGTGTTCGGCGGATTTTGACAGGTTGTGTAGTTCCCCCGGATCGGATTCCAAATCGTACAATTCTTCCTCTCCGCTGATGTAAAGGTCGTATTTCCATTGGACGGTGCGAATTGTACGGATGGGGCATTTCCACTGCTGCTTGCCGTGATACTCAGCGAAGATTTCCGTTCGGCATTCACTCGCGGGGTTCTGCATCGCGGGCGAAAGATCCACACCCGAAAGCGGCGCAGGCCAGCGGACATCGGTCATGGCACATAAGGTCGGCACAAGATCGACAAGGCTTACGAGGGAATCCGTAACAACAGGATTCCGAAACTGTCTTGGATAGGAAATCACAAGGGGCACATTTAAGAGTTCGTCATACATGAACGGACCTTTCATCGGCAACCGATGGGAACCGCCCATGTCGCCATGATCCGATGTGTAGACAATAATTGTATCGTCCTGCTCACCCTTCTTATGCAGGGCATCGAGAAGAAGCCCCAGATGCCCATCCACCTTTTCGATCAGGCCGCAGTAATACGAACGATAACGAATCCAATCCTCCGTGCTGTATGTGAGAGTAAACTTGCCTTGGTTCTCGGTGAGAAATCGCTTCTGGTCGGGCGGCTTGTTCTCCAGAGGATCCTCAAAATTCGACGGCAGGGAAACCCCCTCACGAATCGGCGCTTTCGGTCCCATTGAATATTGACAAATATCGTGCGGATTCAAAAATGAGACCATCAGGAACCACGGCTCGGACTGCGGGCGAGTAATCCAGTCAGCGGCAGCCACGGCGAGGTCGTCATCTTTCATGTTGCGGTATCCGGGAAACCCAAACGCCTGGAGACCTGTTTTCGTGTCGCCCAGATGCCACTTGCCGAGATACCCGGTCTGATAGCCTGCTCCCTGAAAAACTGTGCCCAGGCACGGTAATTCGGAAGACAGGGGAACGCCCATGGAACCCTCATCCACATTTGCCACGACACCGGCCTCGTGCGGATAAAGGCCGGTGAGCAGTGTGGCCCGTGAGGCCGAGCATTGCGGCGTGGTGCAGAACGCGCGGGTGAAATGCACTCCCCGACGCTCCAGTTTTTCCCGATTGGGAAGATGCAGGCAGGATCGCGGAACATTCTCACGTTCCTGGTCCGAAAAGACAAACAGGACATTCGGCTTGCGGTCCGCACTCGTCGAGGACACCATGGACGGCGCAACTCCGGCAGCCAGAAAACCAAGGCCATACTGAAGGAATTCACGTCGGCTTTGTAAGGAGAATGTCATGATTCGGCTCCATTTGTCGGGGTCAAAGTTTATTTTACGGTGTCGGCCGATTTGTTGAAAGGGGAACGAACGCGGGCAGACATGGACAGACACGGGAAGACATCGCATGATTCTTCCGTCATCCGGGAGCAAGAGTTGTATGAACCGCGTGGATTATTTCAGGAGAGGCCCATGGCTCTAAATCGTCGAGAGGTACTCAAAATGTTTGGAGCATCACCCTTTATCGGAATGTTCGGCGACGCGCCCGCGTCCGGGAAAGAATCGAAAAGTCGAGATTCCGGCCGGACCGGCAATGAGCAGACTTGGCGTGTTTTCGAGGAACCATACCTGTCTGAGATAGCCTTTCCGCTTGGAGGAATCGGCACGGGTACGGTGTCGCTGGGCGGACGGGGGGATCTTCGCGATTGGGAAGTCTGTAACCGTCCCGCAAAAGGCCGAACCCTGGAGAACACGGGATTCGCGCTGTGGTTCCAGGAGGAAGGTTCATCGCCGAAGGCGCATATTCTCGAATCCCAGATCCGGCCTCCGTACCGGGGCGCATTCGGCCTGGGCCGTGAGAATATGCCCGGAATGCCGCGATTCGAGAACGCACGGTTTTTTGGAGCCTACCCCTTTTCACGCCTGGAACTCTGGAAAGACTCCGTTCCGCTCGATGTCCGCCTCGAAGCATTCAATCCGTTCATCCCTGGAAATGCGGATGATTCCGGCCTGCCGGTCGCCATTTTCTATTGGCATCTGCGAAACCGGTCCCGAAAGAAACTGACGGTAACCGTGCTGTTTTCCATGCTCAATATCGCCGGAATTGACCGGTTCGGCAAGAACCTGAACCGTTTCCGGGATGAAGATACACTCTGCGGGATTTTTATGACTACCGAGAAGTTCGGACCGGAAGATATACATTACGGAAATCTCGCCATCCTTTCTCCCTGTAAAGATGTAACATACCTGACCCGCTGGAGCCGTGGCGGCTGGTTCGACGACCAGACCCTGTTCTGGAAAGATTTCGTTCAAGACGGCTTGCTGGATCGACAATGGGAGGAAGGCCCCTCCCCCGACGAGAGAACGGATATGGCCTCGCTGGGGCTTCGGGCTGTACTGGAACCCAACGAATGCAGAACATTCCCGTTCCTTCTGACGTGGTATTTTCCACGGCGCGAAAACTACTGGAATAGCGAACCGGAGGTAAAAGGGAAGATCCTGAAAAACTACTATGCAACCCGGTTCCACGATGCCTGGGAAGTCGGCAACTATGTCTATTCCAACCTGGATCGCCTGGAAAACGAAACTCGGTTGTTCCACAGGGCGCTTTTCCGAAGCACATTGCCGCCGGAGGTTCTCGATGCGGTATCCAGCCAGATGTCGACGATCCGAACGAATACCTGTTTTCGAACAGATGACGGATATTTTTACGGATTCGAAGGAACCGGCGACACAGGCGGTTGTTGTCCGATGAATTGCACCCATGTCTGGAATTACGAGCAGGCCCTGGCGCATCTGTTCCCTGCTCTGGAACGGACAATGCGTGTAGTCGATTTCTGCTACAACACGGAAGAATCCGGCCACATGGCTTTTCGAACGTTGATTCCCTTGTCGGCGGGAGTGCGCTGGAAATTCAAACCGGCCGCGGATGGGCAAATGGGGACCATAGTTAAACTGTACCGGGAATGGTTGCTTTCCGGAGACCTGGATTTTCTGAAACAGGTTTGGCCGGGGGCCAAACGCGCGCTGGAATGTGCCTGGAAAGACTGGGACCCGGACCAGGATGGTGTCATGACCGGCGAGCAGCATAATACTTATGACATCGAGTTCTACGGCCCCAACCCGATGATGGGGGCGATCTACCTCACCGCTCTTCTGGCGGGCGCGGAATTGGCCGAGGTAATGGGAGAGAACGAGTCCGCGGCACGTTACCGCGAGATATATCGTTCCGGCAGGGAACAATTAGACAATGCGCTTTGGAACGGCGAATATTACATACAGGTTTATGATCCGGCGGAACACCGGAAATATCAACTGGGCGACGGCTGCCTGTCGGACCAATTACTGGGGCAGTGGATGGCGCATGTAGTGGGCTTGGGGTATGTCCTGCCGGAGGAACATGTCAAATCGGCAATCAACGCGGTATTCAAGTACAATTTCCGTGAAACCATGTCGGAGCATGAGAATCCGCAGCGGATTTACGCATTAGCCGATGAATCCGGGCTTCTACTGTGTACCTGGCCAAGGGGCAACAAGCCGGACCTGCCGTTCGTCTACTCGGATGAGGTGTGGACCGGGATCGAGTACCAGGTCGCGGCGCATTTGATTTACGAGGGAAGGGTCCAGGAAGGATTGCGGATTGTCGCGGGGGCGCGAAATCGCTATGACGGACAGCGTCGGAATCCCTGGGACGAGGTCGAATGCGGTCATCACTACGTGCGGGCGATGTCCGGCTGGTCGCTGCTGTCGGCCCTTTCGGGATTTCATTACCATGCTGCACAGGAACGAATTGCTTTTCGCCCCGTTGTGCATGAGAGACGGTTTGATTGCTTCTGGTCGGTCGATAGCGGCTGGGGGGTGTATCGTCAGAGAGCGGGGATGTTCGGCCTTCACTCCGAGATGGAGGCACTTCAGGGACAATTAAGGCTCAGAACGATCGGTTTACCGCCGATCGGTCGAAAAGAAGAAGGTGATTCTCTAGTGATAAAAGTGGAATGCGGAGAGCGGCTGATCGATAGCCGTGGCGTAATGAGCGGCAAATCGTCACAGATAGAATTACAGGAGGCGATTGTGCTGACTCCGGGGCAAATCCTGACGCTGGAGATCCGTAAATGAGGGTTGCGGTACCGGGAAATGGGCGCACCGAGCCATCCGACCAGTGGGAAAGAAATCCCGCGCGGTCAGGCGACGGATCAAGGGGGCGCGGAAAAACCGAGTAACCCAGCGTGCGAGTCAGCATCCTCTCCGGCCCAGGAATGAAGCTCCTTTCATGACGGCCCCTGCCATTGCCGCACGCGGACCATAGCTCCCCCCGCGCACTTCTGTGCCTTTCGGTGTGTTTGTCCATGTTCGTCTGCGTTCGTCCGTGCCTCTTTTTTTCTGTCCACTCCCTCTACCTGTCCTATTTCAAATTGCGCCTCATTTCTCTATAATGTCATCAGTCTAAATCATCTCCGAGGATGTCTCAGCATGAAACATAGATTGCTCTCCACCATCGTTTGCCTCTCAACACTGTTCATAGCAAGCGTCACCTTTTCGCAAACCCCTGTTCCATTCGAGCAGGGGGATGATCTCCATACGATCCGTCAGAAAATCAAGCAGAATGGGTATTCGTTCACCGTTCGCGACTATAAGGCCGAGCTGGGAAAGGAGTTCTTCGTGTCCGGGCTTTTCCCGGCGAGGTCAAGAAGTGGGCTGAACGCCAAAATGCTCCCCGTGAAAGAAATGGCAATCCCGGAGCAACTGCCCGAATCGTTCGATTGGCGCAATGTCAACGGGAAATCCTATATCGGCCCGATCCGCAACCAGATGCAGGCAGGTACCTGCGGGATGTTTGCCGCCTGTGCCGCCGCCGAATCCGTGTTCAACATCCATGGGGGATTCACGGATGAACAGTGTATCGACTTATCCGAATCCTATTTGTCGTGGACTCTCGGACAGGTTCCCGGATATTCGGAGCACTTCTCCGGCTGGATCGGCGCGGATACCGATTTCTATGAAATGACGGCCCTGACAAAGATGGGGATCGGAACCGGAAAAGAAGGGACATGCTTTGAATCGGATTTCCCCTATCAGGATGTTTATCCGGGAAATGAATACTCGGATAATTCCTTGTCCTTCCCGCGCATTTACATGGACAACTGGTTTCGCGTGTCCACTCCACGTTATGAGGACATGACGAATGCAATCAAAGCCGCCATTCTCCAATACGGATGCGTCACTACCGCGGTGAACGTCATTGATGCATTCTACGGTTATGCAGGCGGTGTTTATGAAGATAGCCAGACCGTACCCGACGCTTCCCCCTATTTCTACTCCACGGCGAATCATGCCATTGCCCTGGTCGGTTGGGATGACAATCCTCCCGAAGGCGGCGGGGGATGCTGGATCCTCAGGAATAGCTGGGGAACCGACTGGGGGGAGAACGGCTACATGCGGATCCGTTACAAATCAGCCAGGGTCAATATGTATCCGTGTGTATTTCTTATGGATGAAGAATCGATTCACGCCTATACGACTGGCGTGGAACAGGCGGGAGGAGACCGTGCCGCCCTGGCAGGTTATGTGAAAACTGGAACGGATGAGAACGTCTCGTATTACTTCGAATACGGCACGGACAAATCCTTTAGTCGAAAAACGCAGGCCAAAACTATTCCGCATGTCAGTGCCCGGGACATCTATCGTGTTACAGAAGTGATTTCCGGCCTGTCGCGAAATCAGACGTATGAATATCGCCTGGTTGTTCTGAATGGAACGAAACCGATTGTCGGGATGACGGATTCCTTTACGCTGAAAGAACCTCTTGCAGACCCGGAACCGCCCGTGGTCCGCAAGAATTACCTGAACACGACTTTCTCAACCGCGATACAGACCCGAAACCTGCCGACCAGCATTTCTCTCGAATACGGAGGGACACCTGAATATGGCAAAACAAGAACTGTCGCAACAGTGCCGCGAGACCAGGAAATCCGCGTAGACATTCAAGACCTGCTTCCGGCTACGACCTACCATTACCGTTGGGTACTCGATAATGGAGTCGGTCCGGTGTATTTGAATGACGCAACATTTACCTCATCGGAGAACATTTTCCGCAACGGATTCGAATCGGATGAGGACAATCCGGGATTGTATATCTCGTATTACATCAACGGACAGCGGTTCTTCGATCATAGCTACAGTTGGATTAAGGCTGACGGATCTCTTATGCCCAAACAGAATCCGTCTTCGGCTTTTGGTGGGAAAAAGAACTGTGTCTTCGCATTTGATCCTCTTTTTGAATTTGAAAAGGATTACACCGAAGAGGTAGGCATTCAGTCCTATTTGACATCGCTCCCGCTATGTCTGCACCAATTCGACCGGGCTTGGCTTTCTTTCTATTATGCGCAACCCGCCTGGGGGGAGGATCAGGATGAGCTGCGTGTGTACTACCAGAGTTCTCCCAATGGAAACTGGACCTTGCTGCCGGGCGCGGAGTTCCGGGACAATGTAACGGAGTGGACACGTCAGGTCCTCGAATTGCCTGATCTCAGCGATTCGTACAGCATTCGGTTCGGCGCAACCGGGAATTTTGGATGGGGTGTTCTTCTGGATGAAATCGAGATTCTTCGGACGTTCGATACCGGCGTGCTTGACTGGAATCTATATTGATCGTCCAAACTGCCTTATTACTAATCCAAACCATATATAGTAGGCATGTGGCTTGACTAACGAATGGATTCGGGTAGAATGTGTAATTATGACAAAATCGGATGCACGTTCGCTGAGTCAAGAGAGTCAAGAGGACCTTCGGATGCGGGTGGTGCGC
>JAKQSI010000047.1 GCA_029570205.1 Candidatus Omnitrophota bacterium
ATCAATCCCGTCAAGGAGATGATCCGCCAAGCGCATGAGCGGGGCATCCCCGTGCTGGTGGACGGCGCCCAGAGCGCGCCCCATCTAAAAGTGGACGTGCGCGATCTGGATTGCGACTTTTTTGTCTTTTCCGGGCACAAACTCTTCGGACCTACCGGCATCGGCGTCTTGTTTGGAAAAGAGAAGTGGCTCGACCGCATGCCACCCTACCAGGGCGGCGGCGACATGATCCACTACGTTTCGTTCGAGAAGACATACTTCAACGAGATTCCTTACAAATTCGAGGCGGGGACGCCGCACATCGCCGGGGCTATCGGCCTGGGCGCGGCCATCGACTATGTCCGCGCCATCGGGATGGACGCCATCGCGGCCCATGAGCATGAGTTGCTTGAATACGCCACCCAGGTAGTGTCGCAATACCCGGAAGTGCGTATTGTGGGCACGGCGAAAAACAAAGCGGGTGTGTTGTCGTTCCTGATCGGAGAGATTCACCCCCATGATATTGGTACTATACTGGACCAGGAGGGGGTCGCGATCCGCACGGGGCATCACTGCGCGCAGCCGGTGATGGACCGTTTGGGGATTCCGGCCACCGCGCGGGCTTCGTTCGCCTTTTACAACACCAAGGAAGAAATCGATATCCTGGGCAAAAGTATTCAAAAAGTTCTCGAGGTGTTCCGCTGATGTCGTATCTTCAGGATCTCTACCAGGAAATTATTCTGGACCACAACAAGCGGCCGAGAAACTGCGGCAAACTGGACTGTGCCACCTGCCAGGCCAATGGGTACAATCCCCTGTGCGGGGACAAGATCACCATTTATCTGCGCCTCGAGGGAGACCGGGTACAGGAATGCACCTTCGAAGGCAACGGATGCGCCATTTCCACCGCTTCGGCCTCCCTGATGACTGAAATCATCAAAGGTAAGACCATCGACGAGGTCAAAGAACTATTCGAACGGTTTCATGACCTGGTCACCGGTCAGGAAGAACTCGATGAACTGAAAACCGGACTGGGTAAGCTGCAGGCTTTGGCCGGCGTCCGCGAATTCCCCATGCGGGTCAAATGCGCCACCCTGGCCTGGCACACCCTCAACGCCGCGCTGCGATCGGAAGAAACCCCGGTCTCCACGGAATAACGTACCCACGCGTTCTCTCCCTCCGGGGAGAGGAGCAGGGGGAGGAAATTGAGCGAGGGCGCTCCTGCCGGTCTCCTCACACGGCATGATGGATCAATATGGACATGGACGAAACCAATCCGAACCTTCAGGCGTTGCGGGAACAAGTCATCCAGCAGCTGCGGGAATGCTACGATCCCGAAATCCCCGTCAATATTTATGACATGGGGTTGGTGTATGACATCGACATCCAGGACAACGGCTCCGTAAGCATTCAAATGACCCTGACCTCGCCCATGTGCCCCGTGGCCGGTTCTCTGCCCATCGAGGTGCAGGAAAGGGTGAAATCCATCCCCGGCGTAAGTTCCGTCCAGGTGGATCTGGTCTGGGAGCCGCCTTGGAGCCCCGACATGCTCTCCGAAGCCGCGAAGCTCGAATTGGGGATTGAATAAGGTGGAATGATAATCCGCATGCCACCCCCTAGGGTTTTGTAAAATCGACCCTCCCGCTTCTTTATCGCTGCGAATATCCGGTCGGATACCAAGATCTGCTCCCACAACTAATCCACACCCGAAATTTTCTC
>JAKQSI010000105.1 GCA_029570205.1 Candidatus Omnitrophota bacterium
GGAATGGCTCTCTTTTGTCAAAACTTCACGCGCGCGCAGCAAGATCAAACACTGGGTCAATCAGCGTGAAAAGGAGGTCTCGGCGGCTCTGGGTCTGAAACTGATGGAGAAGGAGGCGCGCAAGTTCAGGACATCGTGGAAAAAAGTGCTTCTCATGAACGAGCTTCCGGATGTTCTCGGCAAGTTCGGTCTTCAAAAATTGGAAGACATTTATCCCGCCGTCGGTTTCGGCACCATCGCGCCACGTCAGATACTCGCATCTCTATTCCCCGGTTTGTCCCCTATCCCGGAAAGCAAAACAAAGCCATCCGCCATCCCGGCCGTAGTCCGGCGAGTGTTGGGACAGGCGGATTCTGCAATTACGGTGAAAGGCCGGGATGGAATGCTGGTCTACAGGGCCAGGTGCTGCAATCCTATCCGCGGAGACGAGATCGTAGGCTATATCACACGGGGAAAGGGAATCGCCGTACACACGGTCTCCTGTCCCATGCTTCCGAATTTCCTCGGCTCGGATCGCATTACCGAAGTTGAGTGGGTGAACGCTTCCGAAGACGAAATGTTTGGAGTCCGCCTGGCGATTTCGGTCGAAGACCGCCAGGGAATTCTGGCGGATATTATTTCTGCGATCTCGAATCTCAAAACCAATATCCGGGAATCCCGCTCGACAAGCGACAGCACGTCCGGGAAGGGATTGGTGGAAATTACTGTGGATATTGCCGATGTGAAACACCTGCAGAAAGTCATGCAGGGGTTGAGAGGCATCCGCGGCATCCAGGAAGTGGAACGAGTCAACGACATGCCCTAAGCATTCGAAATTCCAAATTCGAGATTGTAGAAATGCGCAATCCCGTCTTCATCCGCTATGAATCTCGAATCTCGAATTTCGAATCCGACACGAGGCTACTATGAGAGAAATAATTGAAACGAAGGCTGCCCCGGGCCCGATCGGTCCCTATTCCCAGGCTGTCCGCGCAAACGGCCTGCTTTTTATATCCGGCCAGATTCCGGTTCAACCGGATTCGGGTTTAGTGGTTGAGGGGGGGATTGAGGCGCAGACGCATCAGGTGATGAAAAATATTGCTGCGATTCTGGCTGCGGCGGGAAGCGGATTTGACAAGCTGCTCAAGACAACAGTTTTTCTCACGGATCTGGACGATTTTTCCGCGTTCAATCAAATTTACGGGGAATATGTCGGAGACTCGAAGCCGGCGCGCGTAACGGTACAGGTGGCGCGCCTGCCCAAGGAAGTGCTGCTGGAAATCGAAGCGATAGCCCTTGCCTAGATCGCTTTCTGGACTTTTCCGGACCGCAGGCATCGCGTGCATATGCGGACGCGCTTGACGGCGCCGTTTTCAACAATGCGCACGCTCTGCAGATTCGGATAGAATTTCCGCGACCGGATGTTGTGCGCATGAGACACGGTGTGTCCGAAAATCGGGCTTTTTGCACAGACGTAACACTGCATTGGCATACAATTAACTCCCGTTAAAGTGGCGCATGTTATCAACTGGC
>JAKQSI010000109.1 GCA_029570205.1 Candidatus Omnitrophota bacterium
TTTGCCCCGGTTGCGTACACCCATCCGCTTGCCGCACAATTCCCGCCTTGTACTCCGCCGTAAAGCGCCGGCGATGGGAGAGTCTTTGCGTCTTCTTATCATCTTCATTTTTTACACTGATTTCTCACAGGAGGTTGTCTCGGGGAATGTTGGCACAGAGGCTGTAACGGTCCACGAAAACGGATGACTTTTTCAGTTGTAGGTCTGAACAAAGTGATCGATTTTCTCGACGAGTTGTTTCACGCTTCGAAACGTGCCGTGGCGAATGGCGCGCTGAGTAATCAGATTGAACCAGATTTCGACTTGGTTCAGCCAGGAAGAGTAGGTGGGGGTGAAATGGACGTGGTAGCGAGGTCGGGCCGCAAGCCATCGCTTCACGTTCGGATGTTTGTGAGTCCTGTAATTGTCTACGACAAGATGGATGTCCAGGTCCTCTGGAACATTGGCATCAATATACCGGAGAAATTGGAGATACTCTTGATGCCGGTGACGGCGTTTGCATTGGCTCAACACTTTGCCCGTCGCGGTGTCCAGCGCCGCGAACAACGTGGTCGTCCCATGACGGACATAATCATGCGTTCGGCTTTCGGGATATCCGACACTCAACGGCAACAGAGGTTGCGTTCGCTCCAAGGCTTGAATTGGACTCTTCTCGTCCACGCACAGCACCAGGGCGTTGTCGGGAGGATTCAGGTACAGTCCCACAATGTCGCGAACCTTTTCGACAAAAAAGGGATCGCTGGACAATTTGAAATACTCGACCCGATGCGGCTGAAGACCGAACGCTCTCCACACCCGATGGACGGTCGATTTGGACAATTTTGTCTCGGCCGCCATCGTGCGTACACTCCAGTGGGTCCCATCCTTGGGAGGGGTTTTGAGCGTTTTCCGAATCAGGGTGGCGACTTTTTCATCGGCAATGGAACGGGGGCGTCCCGAACGCAGTTCATCGTGCAGTCCCGCGACCCCGTGCTGAAGGTATCGGGTGCGCCATTTTCCCACAGTGGCCGCCGTCCCCCCGACCTTTTTGGCAATGTGGCTGTTGCACAGGCCTTCGCTCGCCAGCAGAATCATTCGGGCGCGGGTAACCAGGGCGTGGGGAAAAGAACGGGAATTGGCCAGCGATTCCAATTTCTTCACCCAATCACTGGCCCTGCCGGACTCGCGATCGCGATGATATCCCTGTAAAGGCAATTCGGTTATGCAACACCGTCATGTTCTCCCCCAGATCGTGTATTCAAATTCCCTCGATGACCACTTCCTTGCCGGAGATGACCTCCCCGATGGGAAGAAGTTCCGGGATCTCCTCGATAGCCGATTCGCTATGCCCAGGGTGGACGACCACTAAGAATCCCATCCCCATATTGAACACCCGGTACATTTCCTCGGGGCGAACATGACCGAGCTTCTGAATCCTCTGGAAAACAGGCAACGGTTCCCAGGCATTCGCGTCAATCCGCGCGCCGCAACCATCGGGAAGTATGCGGGGTAGATTTCCATAGAATCCGCCTCCGGTAATATGCGCCAATCCCTGCACGAGGTTGTTCCGCAATAGCCGAGTAATTTCCGCAAGGTAACTTCGATGCGGGCGAAGCAGCTCCTCCGCCAGTGTGGACTGAAACTCCTCTACATATCGATCCAGCGACCACTGTAATTCGCTCAGGAATATCCGGCGGACCAGCGAGTAGCCGTTGGTGTGAAGGCCATTCGATGTCAGTCCCAGTATTCTGTCTCCGGGCCGAATACTCTGACCGTCAATAATTTTGTTGCGACTGACCACCCCGACAATGCACCCGGCAAGATCATATTCGCCCCCGGCGTACATATCCGGCATTTCGGCCGTTTCGCCCCCAAGAAGCGCCATGCCGGACTCGACACAGGCATCGGCCAGGCTCCCGATGACCTCTGCGATAACCTGCGGATCGACCCGTCCGCTTGCAAGGTAGTCCATAAAGAACAGGGGTTGCGCACCGCAGGTCAGGATATCGTTAATGGAATGGTTGACAATATCCGCGCCGATGCCGGAGTGTTTCCCGCTCAGGCAGGCAATCTTAATCTTTGTTCCGACACCATCCATACTGGACACGAGTACCGGGTCCGGGATTTCCAGCGAGCCGATAGCAAACAAGCCGCCAAATGCTCCCTCGCGAGAAAGCACTTCGGGACGGCGAGTTTTTCGCGTAAGCGCAACGATGTGCGTTTTCAGCGCATCGAGAATGTCCAAGTGAACGCCTGCTTCGGCGTAACGGTCTGAACCGTCAGGCATAGTTCGTTTCTCCGGGTATGTACTTAGTAATGGTTGTGTTGAGATTCATTCTTGTCTCTTCCCTCACCCCATAGGGTGGAAGCCTGTGCCACCCATCCTGCAGACACTGGATTCCGGCTTTCGCCGGAATGACGGTTTCGTCCCCACTGGGATTTCGCTATTCCTTCTTCCTTCAATTCGTAATTCGTAATTCTTAATTCTTAATTCTTCTCCGCAAGGCCACCGCGTACATATATGCCATCTCCAGTGTTTCCGCTGTTTTGGCCCAGTTGAAGATGTCCTCGGCTTTTTTGCGGGCAAGACGCTCATATTTTATACGAAACTCCGAGTCTTCCAGGAACCCGTTGATCCCGATTGCCAGGGCCTCCGGGTTGCCCGGATCGACAATAATCCCACAGCTCTCCAGCATCCGGGGGACCTCACCGATTCCGCTCGCGACAATGGCTTTTCCGGCGGCCAGGTATTCCGCGATCTTCAATGGAGACTTGCACACGGTGGCTGCGTTTTCTTCGAATGAGGCCACGCAAACTGTGGCCGCTGCCAGGTATCGCGGAACCTCTTCGTGCGGCACATACCCCAGCAGCCGAATGCACTTCCCCCATGGAATTGTATCACAAAACCGCCTCAATTCCTCCAATCCTCTGCCGCCGCCGACAATCCACAGCATCGCATCGGGATGCTTCGGGTAAACGAATTCCATGCTTCGCGCGGCCAGTTCCGCATACGCCGCTCCTTCGAGTTGCCCCAGGTAAAGCACAATGGGGGTGTTCTCATCCGCGCCGTGTTTTCTTCGTATATCGTCGCCATTTTCCGCAGGGGCGAAATGCTCCCGGTTTGCGCCGACCGGCGCCCACCACATGCGGTCCTGCGGAAATCCGCACTGAATCGCCAATTGGCGGACTCCCTCGCTTGAATAGGTTAGCGTATCAACAAAAGACGGCATCCGACGTTCCCAAATCGCCGTCTTGTGACGGACCAGAACATCCTCGCAAACAATCCGCGAAATCGCCGTCTCATAATCATCCCAATCATAGTGAACCGGCAGATCCAGGAGGTACGCCGCCCAGAGGCAGGGAACAACGGCTACCGGAAAACATTTCTGTACATGAACGATATCCGCATTCCGGGCCAGATTCATGACCTGGCGAGTGTTTCGGTAGAGATCGCTGTTTCGGACACCGAGCCGATGAACGGCGATATTTTCCGGAAAATGCTCGTGAACCGGTTTCTCATGGGGTTCCACTTTCCGTTTCGGTACGTAGCCCAACGTCACAGAGTGCCCGCGCAAAGCAAGGTGTTTAGCCGATTCGAGGATGCGAATGGTCCAGGGATCATAATCCATGTCATGGGGATGAAGCATCAATATGTTCATGGGATTTCAGGACAGACCGATCGTTACCCGATCTCGGATAACAGCATTCAGAACCCGGTCGGCTCGTCCCAGGTTAATCGCTATTTCAAGCCGTCCATAGCCGTTGAACACAGCGACCGGGAATCCTTCCTCTACAGCGCTGTAGCAATCCGAGATGCCGTAAATGCAGGTCATGCCCAATCGGATAACCGTCTCGCGTGGTGTGGTATTCCTTTCCTTTAGCCATTCGAGCAGCGCATTGCGTTTGATTGTCGTGACCAGGTTTCCGAAGCGGTCAATGTAAATGATTTCAGCCTGGATTTCCTTCTTTCCGTAATCTTCCAATGGGGACGGCAACAAAACAGCCGGTTTCTCCCGTGGCGGTCCTGCGCAATCCAAATCCCCGCCGGTTGCCAGGAATGCCGCAAGCGGGGCGAAAATATCCCTGCCGTGAAAAGTACCGGAGATCTCATTTAACCAAAGCGCCCGGTTCTCCGCAACAACTAACCGGCACGGCTCGGCGCGGTCGGCCCAGAGTAACGAAAGAATCCCGTTGTCCGGGCAAAGGATTCGCTGCCCCCGCGTTTCAAAAACCAACACCTCCCGCGCTGTGCCGACACCGGGATCGACTACAACAGTGTGAACCGTCCCCTCCGGAAAATACGAACAGGCCCATTCGACTAAAAAGCCTGCCGCGCTTATGTCGAACGGGCGAATGTCATGAGAAATGTCGATGATAGGGGCCTGCGGCGCACGAGAGGCGATCACGCCTTTCATTACGCCGACAAAACCGTCCCGGAGGCCGAAATCGGTAGTGAGTGTAATAATGTTGGCGGAGTCTTTCACGACTGGGTTTCCGTGGCGGCGGAATAGGCCGCATGTTCCAGTAATTTTGTCGGTTCGGGGGCCATGGGCAGGGAAACAATTACCTGGGTCCCCTGGCCGATCCGACTTCGAATATTGACATCCCCGTGGTGTTCGTGGACAATCCGGCTGACAATCATCAGTCCCAGGCCGGTCCCGCCCTCTCGCGTGGTGAAATACGGCTCGAATACTTTTTGCATATCGCTGTCGAGAATACCCGCTCCGGTATCGGTGAAGATGAAATTGACCTGTCCCTCTTCCGAAACCAGTGTGATGGTCACTCGTCGTTCGCCCGGCCCCCGGCCTTCCTCCAGGAGGGTTTGCGAAGCTTCTTTGATCGCATCGACGGCGTTCTTGAGAATGTTGATAAAGGCCTGTTTGAGTTGAGCGGGGTCTCCACAAATTTCAGGGACCTCGCCTTCCTCATGCACAATCACCTCGATTCCCTCGTTCTCCAGGTCGGGACGCATCAGGGCGAGCGTATCTGTAATCAGGGAGCGCGGCGACAGACGAATAAAGGAAGCCGCATCGCTCCGAGCGGCGTTCAGGAACGAGGTAAGGACGTTATTCAAGCGTTTGATCTCGTTTTCGAGAACACCGAGGATTTCCATTGTTTCACCATCCTGGTCCTCCCTTCGCCGAAGTTTGCGCCGCAGCAGTTGCAGGTGGATGGAAAGGGAGTTGAGCGGATTGCGAATCTCATGCGACATACCCGCGGTCAGGGTAGAAAGTGACGCCAGTTTTTCCGCATGTCGAAGACGTTCCTCCACGCGGCGTTCCTCCGTTCGATCCACAAAGAGCAGAAGGATAGCAAATTCATTTCGGGGCAGGTGGAGCGGCACGATATTGGTTTCCAGGTAGATCTCTCGATTCTCCATGCGCAGGAACAGTTCGCGATGAAGATTCCCTTCCAGGCCGTGGAAACCCTCTTCGCAGAGTTGAAGAATGCGCCGATTCCGGATGATTCTCTGCGCAGGTTTGCCCAACGCCTCGTCAATGTCCTCCACACCGAACAGGTCCGCAGCGGCTCGGTTCAGATACGATACGGTCATGTCCGGTCCGATTACCGCCATCCCCTCCATCATGCTGTCGAAAATGAAACGGAGCAGATCGCGTTCCTCGGCCACTTCCACAAGGTAATCCACGACCTGCTGCTTGTCGATCTTGTCGGCGCGATCCAGAAGACGGCTGAGAAAAGAACTTTTCATGGCCTTATCAACATGCGAAATGCGTGGTATTCACTCAAATGGTAGATGGAACCGCTCGGAAGAGCAACCGAAAGGCTTATTCGGGCGCTTCTTGCGGGGCCGCTTTGATCCATCCGAGTCGGAAAGAAAGATGCAGGAACGGAATCATCGCCACCAGAAGGACAACCGTGATAAGGCCGTCATACAGCTGCGACCCGCCAAAAAGAAGCGGCGATATGTTATCTGCACGGTCGCATATCCTTTTGGAGAATTGAATGACAAACACCCAGCCTGTATGAAGCCCGATTGCCATGTAAATGTCGCGGCTCAGAAGGACAGATACGCACAACACAATGCTGATCAGAACAAGACCGGTAAAATCCGGGAACAACTGGAATCGCTCCCACCAGCCCTTAAGCAACTCCCAAGCCGCCAAGGGGCCGACCCACAGAGAATTGCGCGGAATCTCCGAATGTCCGGTGCGGAAATAATGTAATGCGGCGAAAATCAGGCTGGTTCCGATTACCGCCACGCTTTGTCTGGTCCATCTTAAAAACGCATGGAAAAGCAAACCCCGGAATACAATTTCTTCCAGAATCCCCACAACAACGGCCGTGCAGAGACTTTTTATGAGCGCGACCAACACAGAAGATAAAGTCAACACGCGGTCCGGTTCGAGAATCCGGTGCCCGGCAGCCAAGGCAGCCGATTGAAGCAGGGCCAGACCAAGAACACCCATCCAAATGCCCGCGATCAGGTTGCCTTTCCAGGATGAGTGCCTCCTCAAGCCGATTTCCGAGGCCGGTGGAATGGCCAACCGGCGACGCCACAGATACAGACCCGCAAGAAACATCACCACAACCAGGCGACGAAAAACCTTTGCAGCGTCATATTTGGCCAGGTCCGCCAGAAGAGCGGTGGAATCGATCAAACGAATGACAATCGGTACAAAAAGACTCGACGTAAGAAAAGCAAAGATACCCACAAGCACAAAATAAAAGAATAAACTAAGATTCCGCATTCGCAATTCCCTGGAGTGCGGGAGCGTCAGCTCCCGCCTTCTGATTTGGCACACTATATCTTAACCAGCGAAAAGGCGAGAGCTGACGCTCCCGCACTTGCCCGCAACCGTCACTGCGAGCCTCCCTCCGGCGGGGGGCGCTCTTCGGAAAGCGAAAAGGCGGGAGCTGACGCTCCCGCACTTGCCCGCAACCGTCACTGCGAGCCTTCCTCCGGCGGGGCGCTCTTCGGAAAGCGAAAAGGCGGGAGCTGACGCTCCCGCACTTGCCCGCAACCGTCACTGCGAGCCTCCCTCCAGCGGAGCGCTCTTCGGAAAGCGAAAAGGCGGGAGCTGACCCTCCCGCACTTGCCCGCAACCGTCACTGCGAGCCTCCCTCCGGCGGGGCGCTCTTCGGAAAGCGAAAAGGCGGGAGCTGACGCTCCCGCACTCCAAGGTTGTACAACAAAACGGGGAGCAACCGTTCGGCTGCTCCCCATCGAGAAGACTTAAGAGTCGGCGATTAGAAGGCCACTTTCACACCAGTCCGGATGAAATAGGCTTCATCGTCTTCCTGCGTAGCGCTCATCCCTTCGATGGCATCGCCCGGCCAGAAGACTCCGCCGCCAACAAACGTCGCAACGGATTCGTTGAATGCATAATTCAGCTGGACATCCACCTCGAATCCAAGGTCGTCATCTTCGGCAACACCCCAAGCACGCCCGGCCAGATCAGGCTGAACGATATCTTCATCCTGATCCATCAGGAAGTAATACCAGTCGGCATCGAGACTCCACTGCTCGTTGAAGTCAACACCACTGGTTATGTGGAAGATGTGAGCGTTGGTGAAGATGAAACTGTTGGCGATTTCACCGTATACTTTGCCTTCAAACGGCAGGTAAGCGCCTTCGAAGTCCTCATCCTGAGCGCCCGGGACATTGTCTTCATCACCCTGCAACCAGGTGTAAATGAGTCCGATCTCCGGCTTGTAAGCGATGTCAGGATGATAGTTCAAACCGGCTTCTACTGCCAATCCTTCGATATCACCATCATCATCACCAGGAGTGGTATTTATGACGGTACCGAATCCAGGAATACCTCCAGCGGAATTCTCAATTTCGCCCAAACCATAAGATACTTCCGCTTTGTAAGAGAGTTGTTCCGGAAGGATATCGCCCGCGGCGCGCAGGCCAATGAGGTAGTGGTCGATGTCACCACCACCGATCAATTCGCTGTAATCCGCGTTTGTGTAAGCGAAATAAGCGTCGAACTGGTGGCCTTCCAGCCCGATGTATGAAGCATTGATGCCCCATGTGCTCAGGTCGGCATTGGTCTCAACAGGATCATCAACCGCTTGCGCATAAAAAGCATCGATCACGGCCGAATCCATGTCGTACTCGAGCAGGATGGCATCAAACGGATCGATTTCCCACGTGCCGATCTGCGAAATATCAACCGGAGACATCGCGTTACCGTCACCAAACCACATCGAGCTGCCCCAGAAACGGTTGAAATTATCCGCTTTGGGATTATCGCCGAAGTTGATGAACATACGACCCATTTTGACACTCAGGGGAGTGTCATAAACATTGGCAATGGAAACGAATGCTTCTTCGAGGAACACATCGAGATCGCTTGTCCATCCATCATCGAACATGTCGCCAGGAATAAAGCTGGGATCTGTTCCATCAGGACCTTCGATCGATTCCATCTCCCGGTCTGCCTCAAGGCTGATGCGGACCATGACGTTGTCTTCCAAGTCCGCCTGGAACCACAGATGGGCTTCCGTGCGGAGGAAGTCCGTCTCATCACCGAGACCGGACGCGTCATCACTGAAATCGCCGGTGTTGTCACTGGCAAAGAACAAGATCATCAAATCGCCACCGATATCCATATTGCTGATGTCTGCGCGGGCCATGCCCGGAAACATCACAACAGCGGCAACGAGTGCGAGAAGTGTATAGCGCTTCATGAATCAGTACCTCCTTGTCGAGTTTTAGGTTTGTTGTGTTTCTTTTTTTGACCTTGAGGTTTTTGAGCCTCTTTCTCAACCCAAGGTCTTTTTTTCTATCGTTATGCTGTCAAGCAAGAGGCAACACTTTCGCGGCCTGCGGTCTCCTCGATCCCCCTTTCTTGGCCAGAGTCATGTCGGGGGTACCCCCATCCGACAACAACATTGTAATAGACGGTTCCCTTACAAGTCAAGAGCTGAATGCAAAAAACTTCTCAAAAAGTTGCTGAATGTGGTATTTACACCACAGTTATGTAAGTCAAGTGTTATCCGCATGTTATCTATGATTTTCGGCAGACATTCGGAAAATTGAGGGTGAAAATGAGAGATTTTTGGGCTGAATTCTCTCACTTCAATGCACGGAAAATCGTTTTGAAATTACAGTTTGGGTCGTGAGGGTTCTTTTTGCGGAGACTGTCTGGTATTCTGGCGCCCATAGAACCTACGCGACCTATAGGACCCATGCAGCCCCCGGGGAACAGCAGATGCGTTTCCCACTGCGAGGACTCCGGTGCGACAGCATTGGTCGATTTTCGTGCTGGATTGTGGCATGATTGGCCACAAAGGTGGAGATGCCTTATGAATATGAGAAAGATGATTCTTGCTGCATACCCTCATCGCCGCCCCGGTATGAAATATGGCTTTGTCCTTCCACTGATCTTGTTGCTCTTGTTCTCCTCCTGTGCCGGTTTGAAAACCCGTCCAGGTCCCCAATCCCTTATGCCGGGCCACAAACAGCCCGCGGCGTTGACATCGGCGGCATCGGAAGAGCTTCCGCTTTGGCAACCGCTCCCGGATTCCGAATTTGAGAAGATTTTCCCTTACGCACTGACCTACGATCCAAACACGGGAGTCCTGTTTTTCACGGATATTGTGAGCAATCGAGTTTGTTTTCGACGAGCGGACGGAACCTTCGGCATTGTTACGGCCTCGTTGAGCCTTCAACTTTCTCTGCCGCTGGCCCTGGAGTGCATCGGCTCCACGACTCTCCTGGTTGCCGATACGGACAAGAAACGAATCAGCGCGATCATGCGGGAAGGAATTGCGCCGGATTTCATTTTAAGCAACGGGCGAATAACCGGTCTGGCCGTAGGGCCGGACCAGTCCGTGTATTACAGCGATTATGATGCCTGCAATGTGGTTCGAGCGGCCTCGGACGGCACACAGACCATCGTAGCCGGAACCAGCGCTCCGGGATTCGCCGGCGATGGCGGTGACGCAAAAGCCGCCATGCTGAACGGTCCTTATGGCCTTGCTGTTTCTAACAATCGTCTTTTTATCGCCGACAGCCTGAATCACCGGATCCGTGTTCTGGATTTGGCCACCAATCAGATCCAGACTTTTGCGGGGAATGGCGTGCGAGGCAAAGAGATTCCGGCATCTCCCGTGAGCGGATTGGATGTTGCGTTGAACGAACCTCGCGACGTGGTCACCGATGCCCAGGGGAATGTGTATGTAATCAACACTTTCGGGCCTTCGATTCTCTGTTTCGATTCGGGCGGCCAGTTTATACCGGCCATGGTGAAAGCCACGTTCAGTGAAAATGCCCGTCCCGCGTGCGGGGTGGTGGTGGACGGTAATCTCGTTTATACGGATCTTGTGACACCGCAGCTGTTGCAGTCACCGATTGCGGCGGCGGTTCCTCAGCCTCCTCCCCCACCGCCGGCGCCTCCGGCGGAAGCTGCTCCGGCGCAACCCGCGGCGGCCACAGAACCTCCTCCGCCTCCTCCCGCACCGACTCCCGAAACCATACCGGTGCCGGTCAGCACACCCCCCCCCGCCGCTCCGGCTGCCCCTGCGCCCCCGGCGTATACCCCACCCGGTACAACCACATTGAAATTGGTCGGTCCGACCTGCATTGCCGGGATGCAATCGGCCTCCTACAGACTGGTATTGGACCTTGCGGCGAATGACCGTCTCGCTGCGGTCGTAGCACAGGTTCGTTTCGATCCCCAACAGATGCAAATCCGGTTTGCTGTGCCTCAACCCGGCTCACCACCGGAAACCCGTCAGGCCCATGTTTCCCAGGAGCAGGGTGTTGTCACGTTTTCTATGCACACCCGCGCGGGATCCGCGCCGCCCTCCGGGATGATCGAACTCTGCGAATTGCTGTTCGAATGTGTTGCGGACAAACAGACTCCGACGGTGATCCGATTTGAAGTGCCCGCGCCGACGGCGATTTCAGTCGATGGCGTTCCGGTCGCAACCACATCTCAGAACCTGGAAGTTCTGAACTTTCTATATGGCGATGTCAGCCGGGATAACAAAGTTGACCTGATGGACGCGCTCTTGCTGCTTCATCACGGCGAGCAATCCGAAGAATTGCCGGATCGCGAGGCTCCGCCTTCGGATAGTCTGCTTCTGATTGGTGATGTGGATCGTGACGGAACAATCACCCTCTCCGACTCTCTGGCGGTTATTCGGCTGGCTTACAACGGTCCCGCACTTCCAACAGCGCCACCTCGCGCCAAGTCTGCGTGGACCGATAAGGATATTCTTTTGCAGAATGCCCTGGTGCAGATTCCGGACGGGACCGATACGCTCGGTCTGACCGCCAAACCTGATCCGGAGAAAACCGCTCTGAAAACCGAATGGACCACAAAATTGAGCACGACCGGATCGGTCCTGTTTGTGAACGTTCCAAAATTTGTCCGACAGAACCAGCGCGAGCTTCTTTTGGATGTCATCCTCGGACTGCCGGATGGGGTTCGATTGGGAGCGTTCAGAACAGAGATCGACTTTGATCCGCAATGTGTGGCCGTGCAGAAAGTCCTGATTGACGATCAAGGTCCGCAGGCCATTCTGGGGAAATCGGAGGTCTCGGAAGGGCGGGTTTCGCTGGAGGGCGTATGCCGATTCCCCGGAGACGCGACCGATACAGTTGTGCGACTGGCGGGATTGCTGGTTACGTTGACACCCCCGGAGGATGGCGCAGATTGGGATACCCGTTTCGCCCCAACCGTAACCGAACTGCTGGATCATGATGGAAAGGCTTCATTCGGATTCGGGGTTCCCACTGTTTTGCGCAGCTATGAACCGGGCGATTTGACACGAGACGGCTCGGTGGATTCTCTCGACCTTGTTCTTCTCTGCGAATGCCTCACAGGGACATCAAGTTTCGATGACCTTCGTTCAAAAAGCGCGGCGGATCTGGATGATGATGGGGAGTATACCATTCGGGATGCGGCGGTTCTTTCTGCACTGATAAAAGGAACGAATTTGTTCGATCCATTGACGCCGACCGGGAAACAGATCGTGGTTCGCCACGTCATCGACCGCCTCTTCACTGTGCCGCCGGTCGAGGAATCGGGATTGCTTCCCCCCATGATCGACCTGCTGACACAGTCGACGGCGGGATTGACGCTCGATGCGGCTGTGAAAGATCATGGTATTTTCGAACTGGAGGGGCCATTCACTCCGGGCAAGGGAGGATTTTTCCTGTTTGCCTTGAAATACCGGCCCTATCCCGGCAGTTCGCTTGGGGGATATCAATTAGCCGTCGAGTGCAATCCGGCTCTCATTTCCATTCAAACTGTTCTTCCGGCCGCCTCGATGGAATCGGCGGGGAAACCGTTGATATCGAATATCACAGAAAACCGAGGTCGTGTTTTGTTGACTCAGCTGCCGGATTGGAAACCCGCCGAGGGCACGAGCGAGCTCCTGTTGGCCTCCATCCTGTGCCAAATGAAAGCGGATGCCGATGTTGCGCCGGTCAGCGCCACGTTCCGGCTGGTCAGCTATGGAGCCGTGGACCAGCAGGGAGAGCATGTCAAAACAATTTGTCCTTCTTACACGGTGTCGAATTACCTGCCGGGCGATGTAAACCGGGATGGGTCCGTGGAAAGACTGGACGAGGCGCTGCTGACGCGATATGTAATCGGTGAGATCAGTATGGAGGATTTTGCGAATCCCGACGCGGCAGACTTGAACCTTGACGGAAAGATCGATATGACCGACATTGTTCTGGTCGAGCAGGCCACTTTGGGAGATGTGGGGTATGATGCGTTGCGCCGCGCGCGTCGAGACGAAGCCCTTAAGAAGGAACTCAAGACACAATGAAATTCATACATCCTGCGCGAAGAACGATTCGAGCATGGTCCGTTCGAATGGTTCTGATCTTATGGACCACCGGAATCATGTTCTTGTGCGGAATCCGGATCGGTGCGCAAGCGGAGGGGACAACGCGCTGGAGCGAATTTTCGCTGGCGCGTTTCTTCGATTCGCCGGTTGTATTCTGGACGGTGATGGGGATTTTTGCAGCGTTTGTGCTGTTTTCCGTCATTGTCGCGATTCGTACCTCCGTGCTGGAAAAACGAGCGGCATCCTGGGCCGGAGAAAAATGTTTGTCGGAGTTGGTGGACGCCTTGACGACGCCGGATGCGATTCATGCATTCGTGCATCTGCGCAAGTTGCGGAGCGAACGTCTTTATTCGAAATTGCTGAAACGGCTCCCCGGGAAAGAGGCGGCGCACCAAGTACAGATTCTGCTGGCGGATTTGCCTGTCGAGAATGATCGAAAGGCGCTTGAGGAAGAATTGCTTTCGGTAAAATTGAATCGCAAGGCGCGCCGAAAACCGTTGGCCCGGCTTTTTGACGAGCGGGATGAAATCCTTCGACGCCTGTTGATGCAGTCGTTAAGGCAGGCCAAGACCGGCGGTCCCGTAAATGTCTACCTGATCTATCTATTAGAGGATCTGGGAGCGACCGAGGCACGGCCCATACTCGAACGATTACTTGGCACCGGCGAAATCCCATCGACGATTCTTCAGAACGCCTTGCGGCGAATCCCACAAGCCCAGGAAGCCAAAGCGAAATAGCCGGTCGGTTTGAGCTCGATCTCGAATCCATTTTCAGGCAGCGGTTTTCGTGCGCCTGGTGGGTTCGCAATCGGAAGTTTGTATATCCCACCCAGGAAAGTTCGTGGAGGGGCTGGGAAAGCGACCGGATGATCGGGTGGATTTTCAGATAGGTTGTCGCAGCTTGGGTTGTGGGGATGCTCAGCGTTCCGTATCGGCTGACGATTCCGAGCGAATTACCGGGACAGAAGGATACAACAATGGAGATTCTGATAGCCGTTTGTCAAATGTTCTGTATTGACGGAGACCGGGAAGGGAACTACGTACGGATTGAGAATGCGCTTCGGCAGGCACGGGATGCCGGTGCGGAGATGGCCTGTTTTCCCGAGATGTGCCTGTTGGGGTGGGTGAATCCGGAGGCGTATCAACTCGCCTATCCCATTCCCGGCAAGGACAGTGAACGCCTCGGTGATTTGTCACGACAGTATGGCATGATGATCGTGGCCGGTCTGGAGGAAAAGGAAAGAGAGTCATTATATGACTCGGCAGTTTTAATCGACCGGGATGGATCGCTTCTTCTCAAACATCGGAAAATCAACATACTCACAGAGCTGATGAAACCGCCGTACACACCCGGCAATACCATTCGAGCCGTTGAAACGCGCTATGGACGCATCGGGCTGTTGATTTGTGCGGATACCTTCATCGAAGAACACCTGATCCGCATGAAAGCGGAAAAGCCGGACCTGGTAATTGTTCCATACGGTTGGGCGGCGAAGAAAGACGAATGGCCGGAACACGGCAAGAGCCTTCAGAATACGGTCTGCAAAGCCGCACGCGGGATCGGCGCTCCCGTGGTTGGAGTGAACCTTACAGGTTCCATCACGCACGGTCCCTGGAGCGGCTACACATACGGAGGGCAAAGCGTTGTTTGCGACACATCCGGAAAGGTCCTGGCGTTGGGGTGCGACCGGGATCGGGACATCCTGATCGTTCGGGTTGCGATACCAAAGAAGTAAGTGTTCCTCAAAAGCGTATTTCTATCTAACAGGCGGAAAAGGGTTGGCCGCGAGGATTTCATTCGACAAGATTTGATATCCCTCCGCAAGTGGATGACTTGCATCCGCATAATGCTCGCTTTCAAGAGGCGGTGGGGACAAAAAGGCAATGTTCCGTTTTCCCAACCAACTCACAGCCTCCGCCCGCAATTTTTCGTATTGCACCCGACTTTCGTCAGTCAGTAGATGTACATTGAAGGGACCGACCAGAACAAACAATCGATTTCCACGTTCCAGAAGTATCCGGGTTGCTTTTTCAAATCCCAGCCATTGAATTGAGTCGGACAGCGGCGCCCACTCCATGTTCTGCGGAGCGATTTTCTTTTGGGTCCATGGAACAGGGTCGGGTCTTGGATCATCCAGAGGATCCCTGGGCTGAGAAAACAGAGAAAAAGGATCGGCGTATGGATTCTGGATCGTCCAATTCGCAAAATCCATGTTGTCCATACAGGTAATACGGATGTGTGACACCCACGCATAAAAGGGCAGGCTCCGCGTGATAACCACTCCCACGCGATGGGAGAAACTCTCTCGATAAGAAGGAATGAAGGGAAAGAACTGGGGGACCAGGTCGGGATGGTTGAACGGAATATCCTTGCGGACCCTCAAGTCCCGTTCGGGTGAGCTCATCCAAAGAAAATTGCAGTGCAGGATGACGTCTTGGTTGCGAATAGCCGTGCCGTAGTACCGAACAAGGCCGGCAAGCGCGGCTGGATGCATTCCATTGATCCCCAGATTTACAAATTCCTGCTTGCCCGATTGTTGCATCAGGAATACCGACAGGGTTTCGTTCTGAGGCACGTATTGCCCCCACATCACGGAATCCCCCAGAACCAGAACGGCGTTTCGCTTTGCGGCATCCGATGCCAGGCGACTGAACAAGTGGTAGTCGCGACTGTAGGGTTCCGGAATGCGGTAATCGGATGAAGGGGTAAAGGTCTCCAATCGTTCAAGAATTACCGGCGGAAGCGCGAATGCCAGCATGAGAACAAACCCTGTCAGCAGCCACTCTCGGAGAGACAAGCGAATATCGTTCGAACCGTACGGGGTGTCCAGGAAATCCATGCGGTGTTTAACCGTTCCCTGCGGAATCGGCCGGGTATATTCTTTTGTTTCGCTCATCAACCGGCAACACCTCAGAATTGAAAATAGATAAATGCCTGCTCACCGGACGGAGCCGCGACGGCTATATAAACGGTCATCAGGATTACAAGCGCAATCCTGACGGGTTGCAACTGTATCAGAAAACGATAAGGAGACTCATAGAGAAAGGCGTAAGCCCAAAGCGCTGCAATCATGGCCAGAGCCACCAGGGGAAAACGCGGATCTCCCATACTCCCGGTAAATATCCGCCGGGTGATGAGAAGCGCATCGTCCAGGTTAGTTGCTCGGAAAAAGATCCATGTAAAGGTTACAAACAGAAAGATCAACAGTTGCTTGAGAAATTTCGGAACGCGCTCTCGGTAAAAAGCGCTTCGTTCGAAGCGAAGCGTGAACACCCGCCCCAGAGCATGAAGCGCTCCCCAGATCACAAATGTCCACCCCGCCCCGTGCCATAAACCCGAAATCAGCATCGTCAGAAGCACATTTCGGTACGTCGCGACGGCGCCCTTTCGATTTCCCCCCAGCGGAATATAAACGTAATCCTTGAACCAGGTCGACAGACTGATATGCCATCGGTTCCAGAAATCACCCAGGCCCGTGGCCAGATAGGGATTATTAAAATTGAGCATCAGGCGGTAGCCCATCATTCGCCCGATCCCCCGCGCCATGTCCGTGTAACCGCTGAAATCGAAATAAATCTGCCAGCCGAACGCAAAGGTCGCCAAGAAAAGCGTCAACCCGGAGTAATTTCCGGGGACGGCATAAATCGGGTCCACATACATGGACAAGTAATCCGCCATAGCCATTTTCTTGAACAAGCCCACGATAAAGAGAGAAAGGCCGTCGGAGATATCCTGTCGGCAGATTTTCGGTGTGATATGGAATTGGGGGAGAAGATTCCTGGCCCGCTCAATCGGACCGGCTACCAGTTGGGGAAAGAAGGCAACAAACGTGGCAAACCGGATAAAACTCGGCTCGCGCGGAATCTGCCCACGGTAATAGTCGATGGCATAACTCATGGACTGGAACGTGTAGAACGAAATCCCCACGGGCAGAAGAACATCCGGTGCAGGCAAGCGGTAACTGAGAGAACAGAATTCAAGAAGCCGGTTCAGATTATCCGCGACAAATCCCCCATATTTGAAAAAGCCCAACAACAGCAGATTATTGCCGACACCGAGAAAGAGCCACATTCTCTTCCGCTCGCTCTTCTCCATGCGTTGCACAACCCAGAAATCGAGAAAGGTGGAATACACGATCAGGATCAGGTAAAGCGGGTTCCACCACCCGTAAAACACGTAAGAAGCCAGAAGCAGCCAGGGAGCTGCAAATCGTGTATTCTTGGTGGCGAGATACACGGGATACACGATCAGAAAGAAGAAGAAAAAGACCCAGGTATGAAACAGCATCGGGGATTATTCTCGGTTTACCTGTGAGGCGGATTGGAAACGATTCCGTTCCGCTTCGCTGAGGGAGCGGACACACCGGAATCCATACGTGTCTTTAGCGAAACAGGCATCCGTGATCCCCGGATCGTCATACGACCGGGCGGTTCCCCGGCAACTCTCCCAGGCGGACGACCACGACCCGCCGCGAAGGACACGGGTGTTTCCCTCTTCCGGACCGCGCGGATTCTCTTTCGGGCTGGAGGAATAATAGTCCTTCCCGTAGCGATCATTGCACCATTCGGCAACGTTTCCAAATAGATCATAGAACCCCCAGCGATTGGCCCTCAGAGAACCGACCGGATGAGTTCGATTATTCGAGTTCTCCGAGAAATAGCCGAATCGAGCAAGCGGGCGCGGATCCTCTCCGAAATCGAAATAGGACCATCCTCCGGCACGGGCTGCGAATTCCCATTCGGCTTCTGTCGGCAGACGATAGCCGCCCGCATCGAAATTACACTCGAAAGTCGTCTCATCGTAGCAGGGTTGAAGCCCTTCCTGGATCGATCGCGCATTGCAGTAATCTGCCGCCTCCGACCATCGGACTTGCTCGACCGGATTTTGCGAGCTTTTAAAGTGGGAGGGATTGGACATCATGAGAGACTCATAGCGTTCCTGAGTCACCTCATACTTGTCCATCAAAAAAGGGCCGACCGTGACTTCATGGACGGGCACTTCATCAGGGACACCGGCTTCAATACCCATCTGAAACGTTCCACCGGCGAGGGCGATCATCGGGATACCGGTCTGCGTTGTTACCTCGCCGAGAACGGGGTTCGAATCCGATGTTCGTTCGCTCTGCCCGCAGGAGAAAGAAAGACACAGAATGAGAATGATCTGAATGGAATCGCGGAGTGATATCTTATTAGTCAATTTTCGTAACCGCCTTTCGGTGGAGGGATGGTCCAATCGGATTCTTTATTGCTGCTTCCGTCGGTCGTGAGTGGGATGGGGGGAAATTCGCCGGTAGCCGAGGCGATCCAGATATCCCATTGCGCGCGGACACCGACCAATTCCGCGATCCCACGGTTGGTCCCGGGACCGTTCGCCTGCACCGTTCCACCCGGCCCAAGGCTGTATGTAATGTATTTCCCGTCAGGGGACCAGTCCGCATGGTACGTGTGCAGGTCGGGACTGGTAATGGGGGTTGCGATATTCGTAATTGCGGGTGCAGCGGAATTCAGGTCGATATCGCCGGTACAGATTTCGGTATCGCTTTTGCCCCAGGTAATTTTCCGACCGTCGGAGGTCAGGTCAGGACGACAGCCGTGGATCTGCAAATCGATTACCGTGTCGTTATCGGCCCCCAGCGCAAGAATGGCGTGGCTGAAACCCATCCCGCCATGGACCGTTGCAATCACCCAGCGTCCGTTGGGAGACAGGCAGGGACAGTACAGGTGTTCGATGGCCGGATTGGGATGCCGGCGATGTTCCTTTGTGCGAAGATCATAAAAGTAGATCCCCATTGTCACATAATCAAGGACATTAAACTTCTCATACTTGCTTCCAAGATAGACGATGGTTTGGCTATCTGCGCTCCAGCATGGTTGACGCCCGTTTTCGGCCACTTTGATTCTGCCGGTTCCATCGGCATTCATGTAATACACAGAGCGGATTTTTTTGCCCTCGACCATCTCGTCGCCGACAAAGCAGATTTTTGTTCCATCGGGAGAAGCCTTGGGATACATCTCATGGGCGTCTGCGGTATTGGTCAGGTTTACTACACCGCTCCCATCGGCGTTGATTCGGAAGATCTCCCAATTGTTATCGCGGTAGGTTTCGAAGAGGATCCGGTTTGGGTATTCCCGAAGCTGTGCCCTGAAATCGTCGGCCTTATCGGGAAAAGCAGGGAAGCGCGGAATGAGGAGGAAAAACAGCGGGAGGATGATGAGCGGAAAGGAAGATCGCATTCGGGTCAACTGCATCTTGGGAGCCTCTGGAGTCAGGTCTTCGCAAACAAGGAGGATCGTGGATCGCCGCCACAATGCAAAATGATCTCATGCGGTAAAAGGTTCTTCAAGTTCAGCTTGGGAACGAACGGGATCGGCCCCCGGTTTTCCGGCGCAGCATCGTCCTTTCTGTATACTCAGGTCCATCCGTAATTCCTGCGGATTTGGCATGGGATGAGCGGACCGCCACCCGGCTGGAGTCGGATAGTTTCCGGCCGGCCTGTGTCGGACAATTATGGGGATTTTGGGCGTACAGCGCCTCCAGGTTCCGTTCAAAGAATCGGCTCGCGTATTCGTGAATAGAGACCCGGTTCGGGTCAGGTTCTCAATCCGACAGGACCCTCTTGACCGACCCTCTCAGGCTTATCGCTTGACTTTTTAACAAGAACCGGATACGTTGTAAAACAACCTCACAACGCGTCCACTTCTTCTATCTCACAATCCGGTCTGATAAATGAAGCGGTGCGGTTCTGGGGGCAAGATCATTTATCCCCCACAAGGAGAATCCGTCCATGCAACACTCTGCACCGATATTCTTGCTGTTTACAATCTTCCTGACGTCCATAACATGCCCATTCGGGCTGCTTGCCGCAGAGGATTCCGCAGCTTCCTCGGACCCGGCGAAAAAGGTTATTGCCAAGGTGGATGGGACCGAGATTACCGAGGCCATGCTGTTGCACGAGATCGACCAGATGGCTGCTTACATGGCTCGCCGGATTCCTCCCGCCCAGCTGGCTCAGAAAGAGCGTTATTTTTTTGACAATGCCTTGGAACGGTGCATTGTCCTGAGCCTGCTGACGAGTACCGCTGCCAAAGAGGGTATCCAGATATCGGATGCGGAGCTGGAGGAGAAGATTCAAGAGATCAAAAAACAATTCCCCGACGAGGAGCAGTTCCAGGCAGCTCTCCGATCGCAGAAAATAGACGAGAAAACTTTCCGGGACCGGATCCGAACCAGCCTGTTGCACGAGAAACTTCTTGACGCGAATGTAAAGAAAGCCGAACTGCCTTCGGATGCCTCCGCCGAGGAGTTCTACGAAAAGAATCCACAGTTCTTCAACGTGCCGGAGAAATGCAGGGCCAGTCACATTCTGCTGACGATTCCTGAAGGCGCCACGGATGAACAGAAACAGGCCATTAAGGATAAGTTGATTGCCACCACGAAGGACATTGAGGAGAAGAAGATTACCTTCGAAGATGCGGCCAGGCAAATGTCGGACGACAAAGGCAGCGCAGTCCAGGGTGGTGATCTGGGGTATTTCCAGCGGGAGCAGATGGTCAAACCGTTTGCCGATGCCGCCTTTTCGACACCCGCGGGCCAGATGAGCGATATCGTCGAGAGCCAATTTGGATACCATCTGATCCTCGTGGCGGATCACAAGGACGCATCGAAGATTTCCTACGATGAAGTGAAAGACAAGATTAAAGGCCTTCTAAAAGAGCGGAATCAAGTGGATGCTGTGAACGCTTACTTTGAGTCTCTCAAGAAAAAGGCCAAGATCGAACAACTGGTTTCCAAAGAGGAATGGGATGCGGCGCATCCGCCTCTGTCCCGGGAACAGGTTGTGCCGGAGCTGCTGGAGCCGGAACAAAAATAGTCTCGAGTTCGATTGCGGGTCGGAGAGAAGCCGAATGTTGCTTCCCTCACGGAAACGTTATATTCTTTTTCTCTATTGAGCGCAATTCCGTCGCTCGTGATCTCGGAACATAGAGGAGACCCACATGATTGACGCAACACGAAGGAAAGAGATCCTGAAGCAGGGAAAGCCCAATCCTCCGTGGAGAGGGGAACCGCTTCTGGGCAGCATATACGGCGAAGAGGAAGTGGAGGCGGCGGTCAGCGCCATCCGCATCGCGATGGATGTCAGTGTCGGGTTCGGATTTTCGGCCCAGCACATTGTCGATTTCGAGAAAGCCTTTGCCCAGTATGTCGGGACAAAACACGCGGTGGCAATTAACAGCGCCGGTCCGGGTCTCGACATGGTCATGCGGTACTTGAAACTTCAGCCGGATGAGGAAGTGATTGTCCCGGCGATCAATTTTATGGCCGCGCCACTGGCGGTAATGGGAGTCGGCGCGAAGATTGTCTGGGGAGAAATCAACCCGCGTACTTTTCAGCTGGACCCGAACGATGTGGAAAAGAAAATCACGCCCAAGACACGGGCAATTTTTCCGGTTCACATGAACGGCTTGTCCGCTCCCATGGATGATTTTCTGGAGCTCGCAAGGAGATATCCGCATGAAAAGCACGGACCTTTGATGGTTGTCGGCGACTGCGCTCGAGCGTGCGGCGGCGGATATCGAGGCACAAAAATCGGCAAAAAGGGAGATGTGAATATCTTTTCCCTTCACACTATGAAAAACATTACCACCCTGGGCGAGGGCGGCATGATTACCACGGATAATGACGATATCGAGCGGTACTGCCGCTCCGTGCGATTTTACGGTACGGAAACGGAAGACTGGGGAACCTCTAATGTGATAACCAGTGTCCAGGCGGCGGTCGGCTCGGTTCAGCTGAAGAAACTGGACGGGCTTATCGCGGCGCGGCGCAGGGTGGCGCATCGGCGTCATGAACTGCTGGACGGAGTTCCGGAGATCACGCTGCCGTTTGAGCCGGATGACTGTGAGCATAGTTTTTATCTCTATACCTGCCTAGTGTGCAAAGAATGGGCGGGAGAGAAACGGGACATGCTCATCAAAATGATGAACGAGGAATTCGGGGCCGGATGTGTGGTCGCGAATCCACCGGTGTATGAAATCCGAAAACTCGTTCGCGAATATACTGCCGGGCAGTCTTTACCGCTGTCGGAGTCCATCGGCAAGCGCCTGTTTTGCGTCTCGCTTCATCCGATCATGACGGAAGAAGACAACGAGTACATTGCTGCGAGTTTGATTGAATGTGTGGAACGGTTAAAGAAGATGTAGTCATATCACGTTGCAGGGGACGACGCATACATCGCCCCCTGCAACGTGATTGAACAACCGGTTTTTCTGTCTCTCACACACGCGAATTAGTCGAAACTTTCTCTCCCAAAGACTGGGGGAAACACAGAGGCAATGTCATTAAGTTAGCAGTGTTCGGGAAGGGCTGGTTCTTGAGCCGCCATAATATCTTCACCCCTTAACTTAATGACATTGGACACAGAGGGGCTTGAATGCCCAATTCAATACCGAAACCAGAGCGGGATGAGCGTCTCCCACAGGATGGTTGAACTTGCGTCCGAATAGGTCGGCTCCCCATCCGTTCCCGGAACCAGGCCGTTTCCACCCTTACCGCCGAATACCTTTGTGTCCAACATCTTCACAATAGAGGCATTCTGAGCGATCAGGCCGATTCCACCATCGGTGGCGATTACATTGGTGTAGCCCGCTCCGCCCACGATCGTGCCGCCGGTGATATTTACTGTGGAATTGTCAACCTGGATTCCGTTACCGGTGTTTTCTCCTCCCACTACCCAGGAGGAGTGCAAATTCAGCACAATATCCGTACAACCGCTGATCTCCATGGCATTTCCGCCGAGGGTGGTCCCCTGGGGTTGACCGCTGAAATAGATGGTCTGGCCGGAGCCTCCCGATATATTGTTTTCTTGGAACTCGATCACCACGCCGTTACAGTTTCTGACGGACAGGGTCGGGGCGTTTCGCGGCCAACCTGCACCGCTTGAACCTATTGAGTTATGAATCAGGCTTATTGAAGTTGCAGTGCAATGCTCAAAAATCATCACTTCCTGACCGGGTGTCCCAATTCCACCGTAGGGGCTGCTATCCATGTGTCTCGTCCCGATAAATTTGTTGTTAAGCAAAGTCGCGGAAGAGTTGCGTAATGTAAGGGCTGTCATGAATGGCAAGGCCGGATGGATTGTCAGATTCTGAAAATGAACGGTTGCGTCTTCGATCTCAAAGGAGGCCCACACATCGGGCGGTTGAGCTGGGTCTATGCCGATTAGGGAGAAGTCCTTGCGGACTACTGAAATCTGATAGCCTTCCTCGTAAGTAGGGGAGATATACCTTCCTGTACAATAGACTCCCGGCTCCAATAGAAACACAGTCCCGCTTGAGGCACTCGCGATTTCCTCGGCAAGGTTCATTTCGGGAGACAACACAACCGCGCCGGGGATGAAAGGGATCGGAGTTGGGGTGGGAGACGGGTATAAAATTGGTGTAGGAGAGGGAGTAGCGGTGGGCGTAGGGGTCGGCGATTGCTCCGTTGCTATCAACGCGACCAACTCGGGTGAGCCGTAATCTCCGATATGCCCGCCACAGGTCAGGATGTCTGTGCGGTTGTCTTGGTTCATGTCTGCGGCAGCCGTGGCGAAGATATCCAAAAAGTATGGAACCAAGGCCTCGCCCCGCTTCGCAAAGTTGCCGTTTCCATCGCCACAGAAGATCGAAACAACTGCGCCGGTCCAGGAAACAAGATCCATCAGGGAGTCGCCGTCCATATCCGCCGCGATTACGTTTTCGGGATTGAGATCGGTAGGAGTCTCTGCGAGAAAATATCGGAACTGTCCCGGACTCTGTCCAATCAACGTGTAGATTCCTGTTGCTGATACAAACGCAAGATCAATGACTCCGTCGGCGTTTATGTCCATGCGGAGGGAGGATACAGGTGTCAAAGGCGTCGGGATCTCGGAGAGCAGAGGGAATGAGGAAGGGCGGTCTCTTTGTCCTGCGTAGACGCTGACGACTCCACCGCATGGAATCAGCAAATCGTCACAATCGTCCCCGTCATAGTCAAGGACAACCATTCCATCATATACCTGGATATTGAATTCCACTTGGTCAAAATGACCGTCGCCCTTTCCAAATAGAAGGTAACCTTTGGATGATTCACATTCCGCGAGAATATCAATATGCTTGTCCCCATCGAAATCCCCAGAGCAGAACTGTGGGAATCTATTTGGACAAAGAGGCGCATTCAAGGATGTGGTACTCTCCCAGTCACCGTCCGGCTTTGAAATCCAGCACGTGAACCTTCCCAGGTAAGATCGGTCCCAAACCAGCATGTCGTCCCGACCATCTTCATTCCAATCTCCAGGAAACGGGACTACGGCGTCGGGCATCGAGCCACTCCACATTTGTCCGGACCGCACTGTGCCATCGCCATTGCCATACCATATACTCGCGCCGGTTGTGCTAAAGCGCCCTGGTTTATTCCAGTTATGCACGAAATCGGGTATGCTGTCGCTATTAAAATCGGCAACGCTCAAACTGAATGTATAGGGTTGTTCTGTGAGACTACCGGCAAGAATCGGCCTGAAATAAAGCCCTTCGCTGTAAGATACATCCGACGTGCCAATCTGGATACAGAACAGTAAGAATATCCTGACAATTTGTCTGCCGGTGCGATGGAACAGCGATAAGTATTCCATGGTCTATTCCTCCTTCACTGACAGGCACGGAGGCCTGTCCTACTCGAAGTTGTAAATGAGTTCAATCGCGTTGCGCCAGCCGTCCAGCATCCGCATGTTTCCGAGCGTGTCATCCCAAGTCATTGCCGGCGGCGGGGCCTGGCGATTGGCGATATTCTCCGCAACAAGATCGGCTTCAATAGTATAAAGCCGTCTGCCATCAGTAACCACAATTTTCTGCCCTTTTTTCTCACCCCTTTTTCGCAGGTGAATGCAGGCCGGTTGTCCCTGGGGACCGGGAACCCAGGGTTCCTGTAAAAAGATATGTCCCTCTGTGCCGTAGATCCGAACGGTGTTGTCCTGTTCCACGCCGACACCACACGAAAACTGGGCGACAACATCTCCGGGGAATTTCGCAATCCCGGCGGTGTAGTCATCCACGCCGCCGTCTTCTCGCAAGCGACCGAGCGCATGAAGTTCAATCGGCTCGGCAAAATCCCGACCCATCGCCACGCCCGCAACCAGGCGGCACATCGAAACACAATAGCAGCCGACATCCAAAATCCCGCCGCCACCCAGACTCGCCTCCAGAATACGGCGGTCCTCTACCAAGTCTGCATAAAAACTAAACGTTGCCTGGATGATACAAACCCGGCCGATCGCCCCTTCCCGAATCAACTCCACAAGCCGCTTCGTTTGCGGATGGCAGCGGTACATGAAGGCTTCCATGAGGAACACGTCGTTCCGGCGGGCGGCTTCGATTACCTGTTCCGCTTCCCGCGCATTCACGGTAAACGGTTTCTCTAACAGAATATGTTTCTTTGCCTCCGCGGCCTGGATGGCCCATTCGGCGTGCAACGGATTGATCGGGCAAATATAAACCGCCTCGACTTCGGGGTTTTCAAGAACTCCCGCGTATGTGGGATATCGGTACTTGACTCCGAATTCCTCGCCGAATTGTTCCGCCGCTTCCTGTGTGCGGCTGCCGATGGCGATCAGTTCGCCCGTGCGGGATTCGCGGAGATCTCTCGCAAAGGTCCGGGCGATTCGCCCGGTGGAGAGAATGCCCCATTTTAGTGTTTGGGTCATTCATGGAGTCCTTTCGTTTCGGTAAATGTGGACATGGTGGACACAGTGGAAATTGTGAACCATCAACTACTCAAAATCCTCCCAGTCCGCACAATATGCTCGTCTATTTCGGCCTCACTGAGAAATCCGATGGTCGCGGCATCCACCAGGTTATTTTTGAGTACATAATTCAGAGAGGCCTCGCGCTGATCCGGTTCCACAAGCGTTCCGCAGCCGTACAGTTTCATGCCCAGAATGGCTTTGCCCGCCGTGCGTAATTCCTTCAATATGGCGGTAACCTCTTCCACCGTGCCGCCCATCCGGTACTCTTCCCCGCCCTTGTGGTTGATCTGCGCCAGGACCACCTCCACCCACGGTGATTTTGCGGCGGCTCTCAGCCCTTCGGTAGAATGGCAGGAACATCCCAGCGCGCGGATATTCCCTTTTTCTTTCTCGGCGGACAGGACCTCCATCCACGCCTTCTTTTCCTCCGGCCAATTCGGTGTGTTCTGGCCGTGAAGCAGAACGATGTCAAGGTAGTCCGTTCCGATTTCGAGACGAATCCGGTCGAAGTCTTTCTTGGGGTTGTTTTCCGGTTTCCACTGTAAGGGTTCGGGCCACAGTTTGGAGAGAAGGACCAGTTTTTCGCGTGGATAGCTTCTCAGCACTTTTGCCGCGTGCTGATGAGAGCCGTAGATATCGGCCATGTCCCAGAAGTTGATGCCCCGGTCGTAGCCGTGACGCATGAGCGCATCAAATTTCTGCTGACCCAGTTTGGTCTGATCGGAGACCTGTTCCCATCCGCGTGTGCCCGTGCCCATGGCAAATCGGGAGAGATGTATCCCCGTATTGCCCAGAGCAACCTGATCGACCGTGTGGCCGGACTCCGCAGCCTGTACATATCCCACGGTGGAAGAGAAACCGGTCAATAAACCGGCACCGGCCAGCCCGCATTTCAGAAATGACCGTCGGTGGATTGGATTCACGATTTGTCTCCTTTATTTTTTTTCTTTTTGAATTGCGCGGTTCTCAGACCGTACTCTTGAATCTTCCGGTATAACGTCGCCTGGCTGATTCCCAGCCTCTTGCAAACCTCCCTGATATTGCCTGAACAAGTCCGCAAAGCCCGCTCGATCTCTTTTTTTTCCGTTTCGGCTAGAGGGATGATTTGATCTTCCCCGCTATCTGACGGGAATGCGGAGTTATCCTGAAACGGTTCCGTGCGGATATCCGGTCCGGCAAGTGTCGAGATGGTGAAGTCCGGCGGGATGCTGATTTCTCTGCGCAGGGCGGGGGGAAGCATCTCCACCGTCAGTGTGGTTCCGGAATGGAGCGCGACAGCCTGCACAATGGCGTTTTGCAGCTCGCGGACATTTCCCGGCCAATCGTGGCACGAAAGCAGGTATGCGGCCTCTTTGGAAATCTCCCGAAACGGTTTGTCGTTTTCCCGGCTGACCGTCTCCAGAAAATGTTGGGCCAGAAGCGGAATATCATCCCGGCGTTCACGCAACGGCGGAACCTCAATGGTCACAACGTTGAGTCGATAGAACAAATCTTCCCTGAACCGCCCCTGCCGTACGACCTCCAGTGGGTCCTTGTTGGTAGCCGACAGTATCCGAGTGTCCACATAGACCCGTTCCTTACCGCCGACCCGCTGAAAGTATCGTTCCTGGAGAAACCGCAGGAGTTTTGCCTGCAGAGAGACGTCCATCTCGCAGATTTCATCCAGAAACAGCGTACTTTTATCCGCCCGCTCGCAGCTTCCGATATGACGCTGACTCGCCCCGGTGAACGAACCGCGCTCGTGACCGAACAGCTCGCTCTCCATCAGTTCGGCGGGAATGGCCGCACAGTTTACGTCAACAATCTCCCGATCCCTTCTTCCGGAAAGTTTATGAATGGCTTGGGCCACCAGTTCCTTGCCGGTCCCGCTTTCGCCGGTGATCATCACCGAAATGTTGGAGGGAGCCACATTTTCGATAATCGAATAGAGCGTCTGCATTTTCTCATTGACGCCCACGATGGATTGGAACCGTTTTCGTCGCCCCAGAGTTTGTTCAAGGTGGGTCAACCGTTGGGTGAGACGGTGGCGTTCGACGGCATTCTTGACAGTGACCTGCAACTTGGCCCAGTCGAATGGTTTCGTGATAAAATCGTATGCTCCGTATTTCATCGCTTCCACAGCCAGCTCGACGGTTCCATAGGCCGTCATAATCACAGCGGGGATATCCGGATTGTATTTTTTGATCTCGACAAGCAAATCCATCCCATCGGCGTCCGGCAGCTTGAGATCGAGCAAAACCGCATCGAATGTGCGCCGCTTGTATTGCTCCCGAAATTCCGCACCCGTTTTGACGGCCACAGCCTCGTATTCCCATTTCTTGAGGTTGTAGATGAACAAACGATGCAGAATATCCTCGTCCTCGACAACCAGTATTGCAGCGGCCATTATTCTACCCTCGTGCGGTGCGGCAAGATCAATGATCGAATCCGCCCGCTTTGTGCCTATCGTAACTCATTTCGTCGGGTTGCTGAACCTTCCAGGCGAGGTCATTCCATGATGGGCTGAGGAGGTTCCTATCCAACCTCTTGAGAACGATCCCCCCGCATCCGTCATTCCAAACCACCCTCCGGCGGGGCCGGTGATTGGGTGAAGAAAGTGTGCTTCCCGCCCTTCTTTGCCAGGCAGGGACGCCTGGCCCACTGGCAGGGACGCCTGGCCCACTGGTGGGACGCCTGGCCCACTGGTGGGACGCCTGGCCCACTGGTGGGACAGGCCTCTGTGCCTGTCGATGGGCGAGCTTTCTTAGGAGGAGCCGCCCGGAGTCTGCGAAGGGCCGCGACGTGGCGATCTCCGGCTTGCGCGTTTGAACAGCGAGATTGCCACGCTTCGCTCGCAATGACGGTTGTAACCGAGCTTTCTCAGGAGCGCGACTAAGGCCCGGCCGGTGTCGTGCCCACAATGCCCTGTAATCCGAGCAAGGCTTTCCGTAATCTATGCGCGGAGAGAACACTCCCCTTTTGAACCGGTATGAACGAAATGAGACGGCCGTTCCTGTCGATTCTTGCTGCATTGGCATCGCTGTGGATTGTCCCGGTCCACGCCGCCGAACCGCTGAGCGTATTTGTCAGCGTACCGCCCCAGGCGTATATCGCCGAGCGGATCGGTGGCGAGCATGTTGCGGTGGAAGTTCTGGTCCGACCCGGCCAGGAGCCGCACACCTTCGAGCCGACACCGAAACAAATCCTGGCCCTCAGCCGGGCAAAGGTGTTCCTGCGGATCGGTATTCCCTTTGAAACGCGCCTGTTGGAGAAAATCCAGGCAAGTCATCCGGACCTGAAGGTAGTCGATACTACAAAGGGTATCGAGAGACGGAGATTGACGAAAGACGAACTGTCTCACGACGAACATTCTGCCGACCGGGAAGAACATGACGAAGGAGAGCCGGACCTGCATGTCTGGATGGCTCCTCCCCTCGTGGAGATCCTTGCACAAAACACAGCCGGAGTTTTTATGGAGGTTGATCCCTCTCATGCCGAAGAATATGAGCAGAATGTGCAGACCCTTTTGAAAGATGTCCGCGCCGTCCACGAGAAAATCAAGAAGAACTTTCTGCCGTTTAAAGGACGTTCTTTTTATGTGTTTCATCCCGCATTCGGCTACTTTGGAGATGCGTACGGTCTCCGACAGGAGGCCGTGGAAATCCAGGGCAAATCGCCATCTCCCCGGCAATTGTCGGAACTCATCCGCAAGGCAAAAGCGGAGAATGTGAAAGTAATCTTTGTGCAGCCCCAATTCGACAAACATGGGGCCGAGGTTGTTGCTGATGCCATCGGAGGCGTTGTGCTTCCATTGGACCCGCTGGCCAAAGACCTGTTAAAGAACTTTGAAGAAATCGCCGTAAAGATCGAACGCGCTCTGAAAGAGTAACCGGCAATGACTGCGCCCGAACCCGCCGTATGGCTTCGCAATGTATCCTTTTCCTACAACCGTGTACCGGTTCTGGAAGAGGTAAATATCGACATTCCGCCCAATGAGTTCTGCAGCATTGTCGGCCCGAACGGCGGCGGGAAAACGACACTGTTAAAGATCATTCTGGGCGCCGTGCAGCCGGACACGGGGGAAGTGCGTGTCCTGGGCGAAAGCCCGATCCGCGCCCGACGCTGGATCGGCTACATGCCGCAATATACACGCTATGATCCGCATTTTCCCGTAACGGTTCTGGATGTTGTGTTGATGGGCCGTCTGGGAGCCGACGGGGTCAACGGCTTTTTCGGATGGTATGGACGCGAGGACCGGGAGGAGGCGCGGGCCGCATTGCGGGAGGTGGAAATGGCGGACAATTGGAACCGGCCGTTCTCCGTGCTTTCGGGAGGGCAACGGCAACGGGTTTTGATCGCCCGCGCACTTTGCTGCCGACCGAGATTGCTTTTGCTCGATGAACCCACGTCCAATGTCGATGCGTTGGCGGAGGAAAAACTACTGTCCATCCTGCAACAATTGCAATCCCGCATGACAATTCTAATGGTTTCGCATGATTTGGGATTTGTCTCCACCGTTGTCCGAAGCGTGATTTGTGTCAACCGACGAGTACTCGTTCATCCCACCAGTGAACTGACCGGGGAGACCATTCGCGAGATTTACGGCGGCGATTTTCGGATGATTCGCCACGACCATCGCTGTTCGGAACAGGGGCATATCCGTGTCTGAGTTTATCCAGGCGCTTCACGATCCCGGAATTCCCTTCCTACGATACGCCCTCCTTGCGGGCCTGTTGGCGAGCGTCTCATTCGGCGTTGTCGGAACCTACGTAGTCACCCGCAAAATCAGCTACATCGCCGGCGCTATCTCCCATTGCATGCTGGGAGGCATCGGGGCAGCGTTGTATGCGCAAACTGTGGTCGGATGGACGTGGTGCACTCCGATGCTCGGCGCGGTCGGCTCCGCGCTTGTAGCGGCCGTCGTGATCGGTCTTGTCAGCCTTCGCGGACAGCAGCGAGAGGATACGGTCATCGGTGCGCTCTGGGCTACCGGCATGGCGATCGGTCTCCTCTTCCTCGCAAAAACGCCCGGCTATTTCGATCCCATGAGTGTTCTGTTCGGTAATATCCTGTTGATTTCCAAACACGATCTCTGGCTGGTATCGGCGCTCGACATCCTTGTCGCCGGACTTGCGCTCCTGTTCCACAATAAGCTACTCGGCATTTGTTTCGATGAAGAGTTTACGGAACTTCGCGGCGTAAATGCCGGGGGATATTATCTGCTCCTGATCTGTCTCACCGCGTTAACCGTCGCTCTGCTGGTCCGTGTCGTCGGGATTGTTCTGGTCATTGCCCTGCTGACATTACCCGCCGCCGTCGCCGGGTATTTCGCGCGTCGAATCCGGCAGATGATGGTCCTCAGTATTGTTTTCTGCATGCTGTTTACCGTTACAGGACTTGCTTACAGCTACGTCTTCAATCTTCCCAGCGGTCCGAGCATTATTATGTTCGCCGGAGGAGCCTATCTTGTTGTTACCATTGTCAGCCGCTTTGTGAAATGGTTTGCGCACGACTGAATTCAGGAATACGACAGAATATCGGAAAGGAAAAACAATGTCTTTCTTTCTTCGGAGTATATGCAGCCTCTTGATTCCATATCTGCTTGTTGCAATCCCTCATCTCGCCGCCTGCGCCGCCTCGTCCGAGGAATATGCGCATCCCGCCGGCTATATTTCCGTAAAGACCGTTCTGGAGATGCGGCAGAAGTATGAACAATACGACTGGGCGAAAGCACTCATTGCGGCCAAACAGGAACGATACAAGAAATGGGTGGACCAGGATATCGACAAGATTCTGCGCGTCATTCCGAAGAAGCGTGTGGGTGTCTATCATTTATTTACGTGCCCCGACAGCAAATCCACATTGACCTTTTCCCCATTCGAGGACGACAATTTTGTCAGCGCCAAAACCGGCAAAGTATTTCGCGCCGATGAGTTCTCGCCTGTGTATCCAAAAGACAGTCCTCTTGCCGGGACCTATTATGACGGTTGGGGATGCTACTTCGTGATCTACCTCGCCGATGCCTGTTGGCAATCGGGGATTCTGTACCAGGTGCTTCAGGAGCCAGGATACGCGGAATGGGTTTCCCGTGTGCTTCTTTATTACGCCGATGAGGTCGCACCGCGCCTCCAATATGACGAAGGATATGGCCCCCGCATTTTGATGTACGGTCGGGAGGGCGATGCGATCCACATGAACAACTTCGTGTGCGCCTACGAATTGGTTCGGGACGCCGGATTTCTTACCGAGAATGAAAAACGCCGGATCGAGGAGAATTTTATCCGCTACATTTTTGAGAAATCCATTCTCGATAAGGAATATCACGAGGATCACAACGACATTCCCCATTACCTTTGCGCGATCATCCATGCCGGGCTGGCGATTGGGGAACCGCGATACCTGGAGTTTGGATTTGGCTACGGGGACTATTCCCCCGAAACACGCTCCAGGCATCGCAGCCTGGCCTACATAGCCCGGCATCATTTTCACGACGACGGGGCGCATCTGGATCGCTGTTCCGGCTACCATTTGTATGCCGCGACGCCGTTTTACCGGAATCTGTTTATCGGTCATAATCTTTCGGAAATGGATCCTGCACAATTCCCCGAGAGTATCTTCGACTATTTTTCACCGGATCATCCCCTATCCGAAAGGGTAAAAGGGGTGGCACGGTGGGCGTCTGCGATGTGTACCTATGACGGCATCCTCCCGACCGTCGGCGACTCCATGGCCGCGACAGCCAGTTGTATGCTCTACGACCCGTTCGGAGAGATCGCCTATCGGTATTGCGGATTCAAGGAACTCGGCCTGGAAGAGAAGATCATTCGTGGCGAACGCCCGGACAATGCGCTAATCGTCGGTGTCCCTCAGATTCAGACCCGTGGCATTCGGACACATTCCGCGAATCTCTCGTCCGGCTATGCGGTTCTGAAACAGAATAATATGTATATTGCTCTCAACGCCCTGCAACCCGGAGGAGGTCATCAGCACGCGGATCGGCTGAATCTCCTCATGTATCTGAATGATCGCTTAATGAGCATGGAAAAGGCTACACCTTACAACGATCTGAGCCTCCGAGACCAGGCCACGTACAGCTGGGCACATAACACGGTTGTAGTGGATTCAACGACGCAGCCCCAGGGCGAGTCGCTCAAGCCGGAGCAGGTCCCCCAGATTACTCAATTTCTGGATCACCCGCAGATCGGCGTGATTCGTGCGGAAGGCGATCATCTGTATCCATCCACCACAATGTATCAGCGGACCGTTTTTCGGATCGACAATTTAATTGTGGATGTGTTCGGGGTCGAAGGCGGGAAGACACATGATTACATTTACCACAATTACGGCGAGCAATGCCAGGTGGATATTCCCCTGACGGAAGGGGGACCGTTCGATATATCGGACTACCTGGTCGGAGGAAACCCAACCTGCCATTGTGCAACTACAAAAGACATCTGCCGCGCAGTGTGGACATTCCCGGCAATACCCGATTCCGTGTACCCAATGCGGAAATTGCCCGCCGCAATGCACCTGACGCTGCTCCCGGATTCCGACAGAGAGACCACCGTATTCCATTTACTGACACAATATCCCGAGCAGGAAAGGCCATTAACCAACACTTTCATGGCGCGACGCGCAGGGCCGAGAAACACGTTCGTTTCCGTTTTTGAATCGACTGTTGCGGATCATTCTTCTTCCGTTCTCCAGGCAGAATCCTCCAGCATCACCTATTCCGCAGTAAAGGTACAGATTTCAACCACGGACAAAGAAATCGCTATCGTGAACGTTTCGGGCAAGAATCCGATCAATCAGAAAGGATTCGAAACGGATGCCGCTTACGCTGTGGTCGTCCGTTCGAAGCGGAACGCCGAGACGAATCTTATCGCACTGGGCGCGGGAACTTATTTCCGCATGGACGAAATCGCTGTTATTTTGGCAGACAATGCGCACCCCACGACCGCTGTATTCTCCGGAATCGGCGAGCAGGCGGATATACGATTCTCCGAGCCGGTGGAGTATATTACCCGCGCCGGGGGAAATGAATACCTGCAACCACGAACTGTAGAGGGTCTCGTACATTTTGCGAAAGATCAGTCACGTCATTTTCAGCAAAACACTGTCGCGAATTAGCGAAGCAAAGACCGTAAATTGCCCCTGCGGTGTATCAGGAAATCATTGTCGGCACTCCAGAACGGCTATATGGATGTGAGGTAGATATTCTTTTCTGTCTTGCTGCAAAAGCATGTTCGCAAAAGATCAGGAGGAGAAACATCACTGCGACAGGTATGGGAAGGCTCCTTGCATTAACCGAGGTGGAATCGAGATAATACTTGATTGACAATAACAGACCGGAACGGGGAAAGTCCAGGTGTCGCGTACGGGGTTTTATGTCCGACGCTGTATATATAAAAGTACCCTATTGGATTACCTGTATGTATACAGATCGGTATTCGGCTAGATTTTGCATCTTACACTGTTGACAGACATTGTTGACCGTCCCGGAAAGATGATACGATACGGTCTTCTATTATTCGCCAATTTCAGATGGGTCAATTGGAGGAGACGGCATGAGAATCGGTGTTGTGGAATTGGACACATCGCACCCGCAGAATTGGATTCCGATCGAGCGCAAGTTGGGCCATGAGGTAATCGGGGTCTGGGATGAGGGCGCAATACGTCCCAGGGGATTTGTCGAAGAGTTCGCGCGGGACCTTGGGGTACCGAGAGTGTTCCGGTCCCTGGAAGAGATGATCCCGGAGATCGACTGCGCGATTTTACACAGCTGTAATTGGGATATTCATGTCGAGCGTTCGCGTCCGTTTGTACACGCGGGGATCCCCGTACTGATCGACAAACCGATTGCAGGCAAGGTGAGAGACCTTGAACAGTTACGGGAATGGGTGCGCAACAGCGCGAGGATTTGCGGCGGCTCCTCGCTGCGATTCTGCCGGGAAAGTTGCGACTGGTGGGCACGGCCGGTCGAGGAGCGAGGGACACCGATGACCGCGATCTGCGGTTGCGGGACGGATGAATTCAACTACGGCATTCATGCGTACGCGCTGCTGAGCAGCGTGATGGGACCCGGCATTCAGAGTGTGCAGCACCTGTGCGGAGAAGAGCAGCGGCGAATCGCGGTAACTTGGGGTGACGGGCGCATGGGGATTCTGGTGATCGGTACAAATGGGGTCTGCCTGCCGTTCCACGGCACCATCGTTACAGAAAAAAGCGTGACTCAATACCAGGTCGATTCATCCAGGATTTATGAGTCGCTTCTTCGCGCAGTCTTGCCGTACCTGGCGGGCGAAACGGATACGCCGCCGGTTCCATTTGATGCCTTGATTGAGCCGGAGCTCTGCGCAATCGCGGCGTTGCGATCCAGGAAACAGGGTGGGCGCGTCGTGCTGCTCTCGGAGTTGCCGGATGATGACGAGGGTTATGACGGAGCAGCGTTTGCGGCAGAATACCGCACAATCCGCAATCCAAAGGGGGAATAATCCTTTCCTGTACCCGGCTCACCGCTCCTGTCCCCCCGTTCCAACATTCCATCAGACAACATCCTATGAGAAATTAGTGTAGAAACGAAATCAGAGCAAAGCAGGACACCTTGCTCTACTCCAACAAAGACAGCTGTGACTTCGGTGCGTATCTCACAGGTGTTCCGTGCTTTTCCAATACACCTTCCTTAACTAATCGTTGCAGCCACTTCCTTGCCTGCTTTTCCGATACACCCAAGTTCGCCGCCACCTCGCTAGCCGTTCTTGCGGAGGGTAGATTTCTGAGCATTTCTCGTGCCTTTGCAAACTCCTCGTCTACAGGTTTCTTGGACGATTCGGGGCAAGGTTTTTCGGCGGGCAATACCGGCGCGACTTCGGGAGCCTTTGCCGGTTCCTCAGAAAGCAGGGAAAAGAGATTGTCCTGTTCGGATGTAGTTTTTTTCGGACTCACCCGACTCGTTAGCAGTTTCCGCAAAGCCTCCGGGGTACCGGGATTCGGCCAAGCCGATGCGCCTTTCCGTTGAAGCGCCTCCATTTCCTTACCGGATTCCCCATCGGCACGAACATAAACCGGCACAAACCGGAGCCTTTCCAGCTGCTCGACCGCACCGGCCCATGTACCGCCCTTCTCGTAATCCGAACTGACGACCAGCGCTGCGTCCGCCAGCGCGTAAATTAGTTTATTCCGATACATAGCATACCCCACATTAAACACGGCTAAAGGATCAAATGGTGAGATCAGGACCAGCCGATTCTCCATCCGAAAGTCGCGGTTTTCGCGATTCAACACAGCCCGCTCCAGGCTGTCTGCCATGACCCCCACAACCTGCCCGCCGGCTTCCAGCGCGCCGCGCATGGCGGCCCGGTCAATCCCGCGCGCACCACCGGAGATCAGCGCACAACCGGCCTCCGCAGTTAGCCGTCCGATCCGCTCGGTGTACTCGACCGGCGCATCCCCCACATTCCGCGAACCGACAACTGCTAATCCGCCCGTATCCAGTATCGAGGCGTCTCCGCACCCATACAGAATCGGCGGCGCATTTTCCTCCATGCGCACCCTCAAACGATTCGGGTACTCGTCATCCATGTAACTGACTACCCAGATTCCCCGTGTCTGCCGGCGCTCAACCGCCTGACTCAGTAACAATCCCCGATCCAACAGGCGCTTCATGCGGTCGATATCAACCACAGTTCGGCATTCCTCCGGCAAAATCTCCAAATCGGAAGTCAGCAGGTCCGCCGGTTCCAGTTCGTAATCACGGAGTATTCGAGCCAACTTCTTGAATTCGCCCGGTGTGAGTAAATCGCCGGACGGTTCACCGTGCCCCAGGATCAGCGGCGCAGTCAGCAACAGAATGGCCTGCGTATTGGGGGAGATCTCTGCGATCATGTTTTCTGTCCGATCAATGAAAGCGCCAATGGAAACACCTCACCGCTGCCGTGTGTGCGCAACAACCACGCCGCAATAGTCATAGTCCAGCGCGAGTCGACAATGTCATCTACCAGCAGAACAGGCCCTCTGGGCAGCCGCAGGGCACGGACCTCCAAAGACCCGTCGATATTACGTGCCTGTTGGGAACTGTTAGCCATTAATTTTTGCTTCGGTCTGTCGTCAGTTTTCTCAAACACCGCATAAAACGGCATTTTCAGAGCCGCTGCCAGCCGTTCGGCAAAATCGCGAACCGGTTCTGCATCTCGGGATGGAATACAGGTTATCCATACCGGCATAGGCTCCGGATTCCACTCATGCACCAGGTCCACACAGGCTGATACCAGTTTATCGGAGAAACAGCCGTCGCGGTACTTACCCTCACGGACCATCCTTCCCCACCCGGCATCTCCCCAGATACAGAGCGCCTTGCCGGGCTGCGCCTGAACGCCTGGAACGATATTCCCCTCCAGTTGGTACTTCGGCAAACCACCGATGGGCCATTCCTTCCGCGGCTTGATCAGGAGAGCACTTCGCCGAAGAAACGAGATCGCCTCCTGTACCAATGCCGGGTCAACCCATGTCGGCAGCGGCGATAAAACCGGCGGGCGAACTGTAGCCGGGTCCCCATCCAGCGCCCGAATAAGAAACTCCATGTGCCCCGATTTCAGATTCACATAATCCTGCATCTGTTGCTGTTCCACGCGACGAAGGCGGGTCAGTCGCTCCGCGCGCTGCCAGAATGTTTCGGGCAGAGTTGCCGCGGTCAGTTGCCATGTTGTACCCTGTTTCGCAATCGGCGCGGGCGACTCCAATGAAAGAAGCTGGATCGCTTTCTCGATGCGGCCCCGGCTGATATTAACCTTTACCATCAGTTCGGGAATCGAAAGGCCGTTGGGGGAGGCCTCCAGCGCCCCCAGTATCGATTGAACCTCTACCCGCGTCGGGAAAGCCGTCGTAATAAAGTAGTCGTTAATTTCCGCCTCTTCCTCACCGCTGAGAAGAACACCGTAAGCCGCATGAATCGCTCTGCCCGCCCGCCCTACCTGCTGATAATAGGCGACCACCGAGCCGGGAGCCTGATAATGGATTACAAAAGCCAGGTCGGGTTTGTCGAATCCCATCCCCAGCGCCGTTGTCGCCACCAGCGCTTTTACGCGATTCTCCAAGAGCGCACGCTCCAGCCGAGGTCGATCCGCTCCTGTCTCGCCCGTATAAGAGGCCACATTGACGCCGCGCGACTTCAGCCAGTCCGCTACCTGTACCGCGTCGCGAACAGTTAGAGTATAAATGATCCCGTGACCCGGCAGCGCGGGTACATGTTCCGCCAGCCAGGCCATACGTTCCTCTTCCTTCGGCAGGCGAACAGTCTGAAGTGTAATGGACGGACGGTTCAGGTCGCCGCAGGATACATGAAGCTGGGGTCCCAGCACGGCGCGCAAATCATCCATGACCCGGTTGTTTGCGGTAGCCGTTGTCGCCAGAAGACGCAGATTCGCGGGGAGGGTGCGAACGATGCGCTCCAATAGTCGATAGTGAGGGCGGAAATCATGTCCCCAGTCTGAAATGCAGTGGGCCTCGTCAATCACAAGTAAAGAGATTCGCGCGGCGAGTCTTGCCAGTACCTTTGTGCGGAAATGTTCGTTCGCCAGCCGTTCCGGAGAGATCAGCAGGAAATCAATCTTGTTCTTTCGGATCTCGGTTTCAACATACTCCCATTCCTCCTGGTTGTCGGAGTTGATCGTAACTGCGCGGACTCCCATTCGTTCCGCCGCGGCGATCTGGTTACGCATTAGCGCCAGTAATGGAGAAATGAGCAGCGCCGGTCCCGCGCCCGCTTCACGCAACATCTTGGCGGCAATGAAATAGACGTAACTCTTCCCCCAGCCGGTTTTCTGTACCAGCAGTAACCGCCCGCGACCCTCCACAATATGTCGAATCGCTTCCTCCTGCCCTTCGCGAAACAGACCGTCCGCGCGTCCGAGTCCAAGTCGGAGAAGTTCAGAGGCTCTGGGGTGGTTGAAGGTCATGGATCAATCGTGATCATCCCATTCGTCAACGGAAACGCAGCAACCAATGATCGATTCCACCTCACGGATCATCATCTTCAATTGCGGAACCGAATATTCTGAATTGGATGGAATACTCAAGCGATGTCCCTCAAAAATCATGAACTAATGGCGTGTGCGCGAGCACGGACCTTCGAATCCTAATTGACGTAACCTCTTGATAAATACGCTTCTCTTACATGCTTGCCATGGATGCATCGGCAGGTTCCTTGTTCAAATCATATCCCTCTATAACAGGAAGATGATGACCGAATTTGAGACCGACAAGAATCCAGTCTTCCAGCGTGGATTGCAGTTCGTGTTCGCATTCGCGTAATGTGTCTCCAAAAGCGATCACACCTTTGCATTGCGGAATCCGACCGGAAAACGTACCGTCCTCCAACTTGTCATATTCCGCCAGGGACAGTACGGTTTCGATATAACCCGTGAGGATGGATTTCAGCATTGGCTATTCCTTTCTTTGAGCATATTAGCGGCACAGGCGGATCGGTGCGGAACGACAAGGGTTTGGGCAAGTTCTTTGACTAGCTCCGCAAGATCCCTCTTATGGACGGACCTGACAAATAGATCATTTTCCAATGTTCACGTTTGAGAGACCAATCGAATATTCTCCTCTGTTCAATGGGGCCTTGTTTCGAATTATTAAATAACCTCCAATCCTCGCCGTTCGTCAGAACCTCCCAACGGATATTGGGATGACTGTAATTGCAGTAATCGCATACTTGACGCGCATCGGAGTCAGTCAATATGATCCCAGCTGCTTTGATTTCCAATGCAATATAAGGAACCTTGGCAGCGTAAAGAACATAATCTGCTCGCCCTTTCCCTCCAGCCTGTCCTGCGCTTTCTATATTCATTTCTGCTTCAATTCTGTTTTCCGCCTCCACATCCCATGGATCATAACCAATTGCGGCCAAAATCGGTTCACTCAGCAATCTCCTTGTTTCGACCTCTTTGGATGACTGCGTCTTCTGCAAATGTTCGAGGTTTCTTTCTGCAATTGCAAACCATGGGCGATCGTTCATAATGGATCTTCCTCGCAATAGTTGTCTGTCTACCCATGAATTCTCTTGTTCTCCACAAGAACCGAATCGGGCTGTCACGGTCCATTCCGCAGCGATATACCGGCTTACGACGCATCTGCCCGGATCTTTCCCCTATTGGCCTTCCGGTCGACCACATCTGTCAGCGAAACTCGGTCATGTCCGTTTTCGACGGAAAGACATTTCCCGGAAACGCCAATATAGTACCCTTCCCATCAGCCAAGCGTCAACCCCTCAAGTTGACCGTCCGGCGGTTTTCGCATGCAAGATGTTCGCGCGGCGGGTTGTGGGCTCGCGCGTCTCGTTGTTTGCTGCGGTTCCAGTCTGATTTTCAGCGTGCAGCCCACGGCCTCGGCGTACTTCTTGAGTGACGCCAATGAGGGCGCATGTCTGTTGGCCCCTTCAAGCCGTGAGACAGCGCTCTTCGTTGTTCCCATGCGATGCGCAACGGCTTCCTGCGTGAGTCCTGCACGGCTGCGAGCCGACAACATTTCCCGCGCAAGGGCATATTCATCTTCGAGGGCATTGTATGCCTCTTGAAATCCTTTACGCTTCGACGCCTTTTCAAGAAAGGCTTTGTGATCGTGCGGAACAGGGTCGTATTGAATTCGTGGCATCTGTTCTCTCCTTCATCCTTCATCCCCCCTCCTTCCCAATCCTCACCAAAATTTCCCGCCCCCCGGCAATCGGTTCAAATCTATCTACGGAATAAGGTATGAGAATTTGCCGCAGAGTCTCTTCGTTAAAACGATGCGGAGCCTCGCCGGTGCCGGGATCGGTAAACCGTCGGCCAAGCCGGGAAAGTAACGGGTTCTGTGATGTGGAAAGATTCCGTACCGGCTCCGTTAATATAACACATTTCCGCGCCGCATCAACTAATTTACGCAAGATATTTTCGTGACTCGGAATGAATTGGTACAGAGAGGCCTGCATGAGTATAATGTCCGCTTCGGGAATCGGATCGAAACGGACATCGCACACTTGCGCATTCACCCCGCGCCGCGCCAGCCAGTGAACAAACTTCGCGTTAATATCCAATCCGAGGTAGTCGATATGTCGCGTTGATAGAAATCGCCGGTACAGGTAGCCGTCGCCGCAACAGACATCTGTGAGACTGACCCCATCGGGAATCGCATCGGCAACGGCCCGGAACCGTTCCTCAAACCATCCGCCGTACACAATCCGCATGGCAAGTTGATAGAGAACAGGATGCCGGTATATGGGGCTTTTCACCGATTCTCAACCTTGCGCTACACGTTGAAGCGTGTCCTTCATCCCGTGCCATTCGGCTTTGCGTTCTCGACCGAGCAGTCGGCGGACAGATTCCCCCGGTTCGCTTCCATGCAGCAGGATTCGAATCACCTCGGTCATGATCGGCATTTCATCTTCGGGAACAGGCTTGTGACTGTCGAGCGCGCGGGAGGTCTCGATCCCCTCCACCACCATCCCGACCCTCCGCTCGGCTTCCTGGGGATCATGCCCCTGGGCAAGCAGTTCGCCCATTTTCCGGTTGCGGCTATGGCGGCTGGTGCAGGTAACTACCAGATCCCCCAAGCCGGACAGCCCAAAAAAAGTCTCCGGTCGCGCCCCGCACACAACCCCCACGCGGCTCAGTTCCAGGAGACCCCGCGTAATCAAGGCGGCCCGCGTGTTGTCTCCGTATCCGAGACCGTCGGAAATCCCCACCGCAATGGCCATGACATTTTTCAGCGCGCCTCCCAGCTGTGTTCCCAGCGGGTCCGTGCCGGTATAGACTCGAAATTCGGGACGCTGAAGGAGCCGCTGCGCCTGTTCCGCCACGATGATATCCGTCGATGCCGCAACCACAGCGGTCGGGATGTGCTGAACAACCTCCTCCGCATGGCTGGGACCGGACAGCGCGACAAACCCGGCCGGGTCGTCGTTTGCCCAGGCCTCGGCCAGCAGATCGGTCATGGTGCGCAAGGTCCCGACTTGCAGGCCCTTGGTCGCGGAAATTATCAGCCGGCCTTTCAATAGCCCCCTCCCGCCGCATTGCTCCGCGACAGGTTTCATAAAAGCGGACGGGACCGCCACCAGCACAACGTCCGCCCGGGACAGGCAGGCATAGAGATCGCTGGTGATCTCGATGGAGTCCGGTATTCGGGCGCCCGGAAGGCGCGGCTCAAGGGAACGGTTTTCTCGCAGGTGTTCGGCATCGCTCTCCAAATGCGCCCAGATCGAGGCCGTACACCCGTTGGCATCCAACAGACATGCCAGCGCCACACCCCATGATCCGGCTCCCAGAACCGCCACAAACGGATTTTGATTCTTCATGGTTCTTTCATCCCGTTCCATCCTACTCCCTCCCGCCGTTCGCTCAAGATGAGCTTGACCGATTGCCCGGAACAGGGAAACATCTTGAGCGGGCATAGACACCATGCTTTCCGAACGAACAATGAAAATTAAGCATCCGATTCATCACAACATAACGAAATACATCACGGGCAATTGGTTTCGCCGGATGTGCGATTTTATCGAGAAACGCCTGGAACAGCGGAGGCGGTATCCCTTTTTCCGCATCGCCGACCGTTATCTCATCCGCGAATTCCTTAAGGCGATCATCGTTGTGGTTTCCCTGTGTTATGTCATGGGTGTGGTGATCGTTCTGTTCGATGAGATCGACACATTCCTGGAATATGGGGCCGATGTGCTGATCGCGGCGCAGATGGTGCTTCTGGCCGCGCCATACCGCCTGGCCGAGGCGGGGCCGCTGGTCATGCTTCTGGCCTCGGTGTTCAGCATGGGGCGACTGGTTCATGCCCAGGAAATGGATGCGATGATTGTCGGCGGGTACCGCCTGGCGCGCCTGATCTGGCCCGTGTTCTGTTGTTCCGCCGTGTGCGCGGCAGCCTTCTTTCTGACTTGCGAGTACGTGATCACACCGGCCAGCGCGCGCGCAGAGGACCTTCTGGACCTTCAGATCAAACAGAAAGGGAAAGGAACTGCCGGACGCAATTCGGTCTGGATGCTGGGCCGGTACGGCAAAAAGTATTTCGTGCAGTCCTTCCAGCCGAGCGAATCCCGACTGATCGGCGTGGATATCGTCGAGATGGCGCGCGGTGGATACCGGCCGGCGAAACGGATCAAGGCGGCCACCGCAGAGTGGGATGCCTCTTCGGGAATTTGGAGAATGAAAGACGGAATGGAGTGGATTTTTTCCGACAGCGGCGAAAGACGAAAGGAGCCGTTTGCCGAGCGCTCGTACCTCATCGAGGAGACCCCGCATGATTTCTCACTGGTTTCCCGGGACGAGACAGGACTGAGCCATGCGGATCTGAAGCACTTAGTCCGAATGGTTCAACGTGCGGGCGGGGACCCGATTGTGTATCTGCCTTATCTGCGGTTGCGGGAGGCACTTCCGTTCGCGTTGATTATTATGAGCCTGCTCGGTATGGGGATCGCATTCCGCACCGGCAGGGGGGGGTATGTCGTGGGACTGGGGATTTGCCTGCTGGTAGCCCTGGTTTATTACGGAATGTTACTGCTTTGTCTGGGGCTGGCTCCGAAAGGGGTCTTGGGGGCGGGACTCGCGGCCTGGATTCCCAACCTGATTTTCGGCGCGGTCACATTGGGATTCCTGTACCATCTGGCTCGGGGGACATGACCGGCTCTCTATTTCCCTCACCCCGTGCCCCCTGGAAGGATGGACAAGGAGAGAAATCCGGTAGGACAGGCGTCTCTGCCTGTCGAGTGATCGCTCGGTGATCAATCGGGAACCTTTTATCAACAAGCCCGCAATCAAACAGAAACCCGTCACAATTTCTACACCCGACAAAACAATAGCAATCGGATCAGCCAGGCTTGCGGGAAGCAATCGGTAGTTGTCAACAACCCGCGTCATGCCGGACAGGTCCCCGATTTGGCGGAGACCGGCGTACAGAATCACTCCGCCGACAACAATCCGCGCGCACAACGCCAACTTGGGATTTCGTTAAACGTTTATCACGGCCGGCTTCCTGTAACTGAATTGCCTTTACCCAGTGAATTCCTTTTTGACGGTTGCCCCCTGCTTTGCAATTCCCAGCAAGGCCGAATCTCCAGCGCGATCTTTGGGGAAATAGCAATCGGGATCTGCAATTCCCGCTGATTGGGATGGGATGTCTCCAATATCAGTATACCCACAAGCCGCCGCGCAGCCAGACGCGGTAGAACACTTAGGCGGCAATCAATACCGGATACTCTACCCGATCCTTTGCGCTCGGATTTGAATTCCTTCAGTTCAATATCGCCGCCGTCAAGGCGCGTTCGTAGAATCTCCGTGTCCGCATTGTCGGCTACCGTGTCTTCAAAGGAAGCGCCTTGAACGTCACCCGGAACCACATTGCGCACTTCTAACGATGGCGGCGCAACCTTAAGAAATGAACGGACCTCACCCCGAATGTCCAACTTCGAGTACTCTCCGTTATCGAACAGAACGTAGATTCGATTCGCAAATAGTCCCTCCGCGGCTCCCGCCTGCACGCCGGCGGAAACGGTTCCGGTAGCCCCGGCAAGATCGCGCCATACGGGCGGCGGGGGTTGAGAGGAGATTGGTGAAGACAAAGCAGGCGTTGGGGAGATTTCGCCGGGGGCAGTTGCAGGAATCAAGACATAGGATTCCAGCCAGAATCCGGAGCAAATGCCCCCGGCGAAGGATCATTTCGTTAACGTTCGCAGGATGTCCCAAAACGCGCCCCTGGCTCCGTTACGAATCGCTTGCGCAAGCACGGAATTATCATTGTAGTTGTAATTCTGCCCTGTCTGCTCCGTGCCGCCGAAGAGAAATCGAGTATCATCCTTTACAAGATCACGAAGGAACCCGTCAACACTCTCACCCAGGCAATGGGAAACATAATATACCGGGCGAAGTAGAGATTCATTACCCTCTACCGGTCCATGAAGATTCGGATTCCCGGAATAAAATCCTTCTTGATTTACCAGATGTGCCACATCGGCACCGGGATAGATTCGGATACCGAACGAGATCCCGAATCGGTCAATGGGTAGAGATTTCAGGGAGGCGATACATTTCTCGATGGTCTCGCGAGTCTCACCCGGCCCGCCCAAGAGCAGGTCGTACATAACCGTAAATCCATACCGTCGGCATCGGTCGGCTACCGAAATCAGATCCGCCATGCGATGATGTCGGCGAAAACGAGACAGGATGTCCGCATCGGTATGATCTACTCCAAAGTCGATTCCCACGCAACCCGCCCGGCGCATGACACCGGCGAGATCTTCCGGGAAAGCATGGGGAGCGGCATAAGCATACCAGCGGATCCGATCGGCGATACCCTTGCGGATGATCGCTTCGCACACCTTAATCGCATGTTCCGGTGGAAGGTTGAATTCACTGTCGCAGGTGTGGAATGTGTCCACGCCTTGTTCCAGCAGGTTGGCCAGCTCCTGCGCAACATTCTCCGGGTCCCGCAAACGAACACGCGGTCCACGCGACGCCGGTTCCGGGCAGTAAAAACAACGCTGATCGCAGCCTCGCTTGGTTTCGAATCCCACCATTCCTCCTTCGTTCAAATAGCGCACATTATCGACAACCCGCCGTGCCGAAAAATCCGCTCGTCCCAGGTCCATGGGGGTCGCCAAGCGAACATTTTCCGCGCGGGTGGTTTTTGTAATCAAACCCGGGATTTCACTCCCGTTTTGCCGATCCCGCACAAACCGGGCGAATTCACAAAGAACCTGCTCACCCTCCCCCATCACCCCGGCATCCGCGCCCAGGTATTCCAGAATCTCTTTCGGGAAAATCGAATATCCCGCCCCGCCGATAATAACGGGCGCGGATGTCCCTCTTCGGATTTCTGCCAGGAGAACCTTTGTCTTATCGAGGATGAAATCCCGGCTCGCCAGGTAACAGTCATCGGTATTTCGGACCGTAACCGCCACCAGATCCTCCTCATCTGTCACGCTCTGCTCAATCGCCGCAACCGGATCGGCCGCGAACGACAGATCGAGCAAATCGATTTCGAATCCCGCCTGTTCGAGCGCCTGCCCCAGGTAATCCAGGGCAACGGGCGTTACCGGCGGCTTCATCAGGTTCGGATTGACCAGCAGGATTTTCATGGTTCTCACAAGGATCGGTGATATGTTGAATTTCAAAAACCGTTGATAAACTATTTTTGACACATTTTCCGATCGGGAGCAACGGCATGGAGTCTTTCGGACGCATTTTACTGTTTCTCGGCGCAGTCCTCATGCTGCTGGGGCTGCTGTTCACCTTTGCAGGAAAGATCCCGTGGATCGGCAGGTTGCCGGGGGATATCCGCATCGAGCGGGAGAATTTTTCATTCTATTTCCCTATCGTCACTTGTATCATCCTTTCCGTGCTTCTGACAATTTTGTTGAACCTGTTCGGCGGAAGGCGCTGATTGAAAACCCATCCCCATGGACATCCGTGAATTCGATTATGAATTGCCGCCGGAGCGGATCGCTCAAGTCCCCGTAGGGACCCGTGATCTCTCCCGCCTGCTTGCGGTTAACCGGAGGACCGGCGAGATCGAAGAATATCTATTTCGGAACCTGCCGCAGCTGCTTCGTCCGGGCGATGTGCTGGTCGTAAACGATTCCTGGGTGATGCCCGCCCGTATCTTCGGGACAAAAGCAGGCGGCGGCGCGAAAATCGAGGTTCTGTTGCTGGAAGACTTGGGCAACCGGCAATGGAAGGTAATCGCGCAACGGGCCTCTCGTCTCAAAAAAGGCACGGAAATTCAATTCCCGGACGGTGTGACCGCAGAGGTAAGAGCGGTTCTGGGGGATGGCTTGTTCGAACTGCAATTCTTCGACAATGGGACCTGGAACGAGTTTCTCGAACGGAACGGCCAGGTTCCTTTGCCTCCGTATATCCACCGTAACGGAGATGAGAACACGCCGCTGGACCGGCAACGGTATCAGACCGTGTATGCACAACCCGCCGAAACACTACTCTCGGCGGCCGCGCCCACGGCGGGACTTCACTTTACAAAAGACCTGTTGGATCGTTTGCATAAAACCGGCGTTTCCATTGTGCCGGTGACGCTGCGTGTGGGACTGGATACCTTTCTGCCGATTCGTTCCAGGACTGTAGAAAATCATCCGATGCACAGGGAACGATATCGCATTACAGAGTCGTCTGCCCGCGCCATCAACACGGCCCGCCAAGAAGGATGTCGGATTATCGCAGTGGGAACAACCGCCGTACGGGTACTGGAAAGCGCAGCCGATAGAAATGGGGTGATTCGAGCACAGGAAGCCGAGACGGCTCTGTTTATCCGCCCCGGATATCCATTCAAGATAATCGACGGAATGATTACAAATTTCCACCTGCCGCGTTCGACGTTAATTATTCTGATTGCCGCCTGGCTGGGCCGGGACCGCTGGCGCGGAGTGTATGAGGAAGCCATCCGGCGCGGATTTCGATTTTATTCTTACGGAGATGCAATGCTCGCATGGTGAATCAATCCTCCTATATGGATGCCGACAGCAGGCGGGTCAGCGCGCCGGATACCCAGCAGATCCGCCGCCTTTTGGTTCCTGAAGGGGAACCACACCTGGAACATTTACCCGAATATCTCCGTCGATACCGGGCGCGATATGTGTTCGATCCGCGTGTCATGCTGTTCGAAGTCCGGTCACGAATCGAAGATGAAACCGCTGTCCTGGAAGGATTTGTCGCAAATCCGGGATTGAAAGAAGGGCTTGTGGCAGCGCTGGAGTCCCTGGGGATTTCAGTCCGAGTGGATCGCCTCTCTATCCCCCCCACAGACGGGAAACGATTCGGAATCGTGGAGGCAGAACAGTCTTTTCAGAGGAAGACCGCCGACGCCGACAGCGAACATGTGAATGAACTGCTTCGCAACGAGTCGGTGATTCTGATGGGACCGAAAGAGAGTGATTCCATTCTGGTTCAGGCGATGGATGGATACCTGGGCTGGATTCCCCAAGGGGCTATCCGGCAAATGGAAAAGCAAGGCTGGAGAAGGCTGCGAGCCGATATCGGGCCAACGGATCGGGCACAAACCGCACAACTGCGCGAGGAAATTGTGGCCGCCGCGAGGGAACGGCTGGGAGCGCCATACCTCTGGGCCGGGCGGAGCGAAAGGGGCCTGGATTGTTCCGGCCTGGTCCGGAGGGTGTACGCGAAAGTCGGCATTCACCTGCCGCGCGATGCGGACCAGCAATCCCTGTGCGGTAAAATCAGCGGTGATACCGGCTGGCGCGAGGACCTTGAACCGGGGGATTTACTCTTCTTCGCCGGGAAAATGGGCAATATCACCCATGTCGCCCTATCCCTGGGCGGATTGGATTTCATCCACGCAAAAGGAAGCCAAACGGTCCAGGAAGGCTCTCTGAGTCTACAGTCCACAAACTACGAAGATCGACTCAACCGGATGTTCTTTATAGCCAGGCGGGTGCTTGGTTGAGATTCCTTCTGTTCATTTGATTACCGATCTATCGTTGCATCAATTCTCCGAACCGATGTCCGATAGCCAGCGCGGGGTCCAGCGGGACATCCACGCCGACCGTTCCCTTCGGGATACTGATAACCGGAGTTTTTCGAATGGTTTTGCCTTCGAATTGCGGCAACCAGCGTTTCTCGGCCTCCAGCATTTCGGCGGCCATTTCGCGCACTTCATTCAGGGTGCAGACCGCGCCGGTCAGCGGGTCCATCGCCATGGCCGCAACGACCAGCTCCGTATCTCCGTCCATCCCCGCGCGAACAGTTAATCCCTGTACCGTGATGTTGCTCAGGTTTATCGCGGCACACGGCGGCGGAAGATGCCCGATATAAGTCGGGTGCAATCCCGAACGGTCCCCATAAATGGGAACCTCTGCGCAGCAGTTGTCCGGGAAGTCGGCAATCAGCCCATTATTGCGGATATTCCCGTTCAGACGAAACACCTTATTTGTTTCGAGCGCCTCAATAATATACGAGCAGTACTCCGCGCTTCGCGGGTCCAGTTTCGTCGATTCGGAGGCAAATAAATCGATCCCTTTGAACTTGTCGGCTATCGTCCGGCACCACTTGTAATAGGCCCCCGATTCACCGCCGAAAGACGGCTGATCGCAGTACAGGTCACGCGCCTTCTTGTTCTTTCGAAACCAGGGCAGGTATTCCGACAGGTGACCCGTACTCTCGGTCATAAAGTAGCCGAACTGCCGCATGACCTCACACCGGACTTTTTCGTTAATGTAGTACTCCGGTTTCTCGATGTTCTCGCGCAGGATCGGATACAGGTCTCTGCCTTCGTGTTCGATCTTGAGGAACCAGGCTATATGGTTGATACCCGCGCACACATAGTCAATTTCCTCCTTTTTCACACCGACATAGCGTGAAATCAGGTCAAGCGTGGTTTGGACACCATGGCAAAGGCCGACAAACCGTGTCGCCCCCGCCTCACCGAGGGTCCAGCAACAGACGGCCATGGGGTTGACATAATTCAGGATCAGCGCGTTCGGGCACAGCTCCTTCATGTCCTCTACAATGTCCACCAGAACCGGAATGGAACGAAGCGATCGGAAGATGCCGCCCGGATTCATCGAATCGCCGATGCACTGGTCCACGCCGTATTTCAGCGGCACTTCATAGTCGATCTGAAACGCATCCACCCCGCCGATCTGAAACATCAGGATAACGTAATCCGCATCACGGAGCGCTTCTCGGCGATCCGTTGTGGCTAGAATGGTTGACGGCAGACCGTTCTCCGAAACGATCCGTTGGGCGTATGCTTCCAGGCGTTTGAGTTTCTCCGCCGTGGGACTCATCAGCACAAATGTGCTGTCTGCCGTGGCTTCCGTAGACATGATATCCATCATCAATGTCTTGCAAAACACAATACTTCCGGCGCCGATCATAGCGATTCTGGGCATGGCGATTTCCTCCGTCTCTTGAAGACCGGTTTATTTAAGATCATTCCGGGTCTTGATGATCAGGGTCGGATCCACAGGATACCGCCCCTCTCGTTCTCCGTAAATCGAAAGGCCGCCTTTATGCGCGGCGTTTTCATTTACCTGGAAGGCAATACGTAACTCCGTCTCGCCCTGTTTGTTTTCAAAGAGTTCCGAAACCTGTTCCGTCGGTAGTTGAATCCGCTGCAGGTAGCCATAAGAGCTCGGATGTTTCCCGGAAAGGTTGGACAGCAATCCCCGCACATCCGCCGGATCGTCGAGGATCAGAACGGTCTCCACGATCATCCCGTTGACCAGGACGGTGACATCGGTTGGGAATTTCTTGTCCGGCTCGCTTTGCGGATAGTCGGTTTCCTTGTGTTTTTGTGGCCAGTCAATTTTAGCCGCACCGGCACACGCGCCGAGTTCGACCAGAAGTTCCATTTCCGCAGGTTGTGCGGCTACCACTTCCGCAGGGACAATCACCTGGTATTCGACGCGGCCGGCGCCCTCGCCGAATACCTTCTCACCGCTCTCAAACCTCTGCAATTTCCTATTCCAAATCTCCGAGGCGACATCGCCCGGTTTCCAGCGCAAAATGCACTGTCTCCCGTTTTTTTCGACACGCGGCGCAGGATCTGTTAGCGTATGAAATGTAGCGAAGTTTCGGGCCACTACTTTTCCATCCTTGTCTTCCGCCGCCACGCACAGCACGTACAGCATGGGGTCTTCCGGCAACACTCCGATCTCCAGGTTGACCAGCGGGGTTACCGCGAAGTGCGGCGCGGAGGTTCGTGTCCGCACACCGGCGGACCGCCAGACCTCCCCCAGCGTATTTACTCCCGATAGCCGCCAGCTAATCAATAGAGTTTCATCACCCTTGCCGGAAAATCGGCTGATCCAGGTGGTTACATTCAACGCCTCACCCGGCTTTCGGGGTTCCAACGGCACAAGATCAACACCAAGAAAGTCCTCGTTGTGGATGTCGCAGTAGCTGAATGGCGGCTGGCCTTCCGGCACGGGAATCAGTTCCTCATAGCCGTATTCTTTCGGACTGCGGTCGTAATCCATCATCCCGTTGTGTTCCCATTCAATATCCTGCAATTCCGTATAAATGTAGCCGCAGATCTTCTCGTGCCGACGAAGCTCCGTGGTGAGATAATGCAGGCACCAGGAAATATCCCGGTCGCCGCTTCCCGCGCTGACTCCGCCGTACTCGCTGTTCATCAGCGGCTCCGTTCCCTGCTTGTTACCGCCGATGTAGTTAAACTCCGATCCCGGAAAAGTTTGCGCGACCACATCCTCGATATGTTTCTTTGCCTTCTGAAAATCATAGATGTAGAAATGCCAGGAGTTGATATCCGTAATAACATGGTCATACCGGCACGCAGAATTATCCTCTACCAGCCTTGTCGGGTCCGTTTGTTTCGTGGAATGATAAAGCGACTTAACCCAATCCTGGCTCTCCCGGGTGTCGTGCTTTTCCAGGCCCCAGGTTTCATTAAACAGGACCCAGGAGAAAATACACGGATGATTCTTATCTCGCGCAACGGCAGAATCCAGCATCTTTGTGTATAGTTCTTTCGCCCGGTCGTCATATCGATTGAAATTCGGCATGTCCTGCTGGATCAACAGTCCCAGCCGATCGGCCCAGTAATAGAATCGCGGTTCCTCCAGTTTGATATGAATGCGGAGGAAATTGAATCCGAATTCCAGCGCCTTTTCCACATCCAAACGGGTCGCGGCATCGTTTGGGAATGTGTAGATACCCTCCGGGTTAAACGACTGGTCGAGCGCGCCGATCAGGTAAATGGGCCGTCCGTTCAGGAAAATGTACTCATACTCTTTCTCGGGCAGCGCCTGGCGCGTAACGGAACGGATACCGAAATAGGTATGTACCGTATCCAGTACCTGCTCATCGCTTTTGAGTGTCAGGCGGCAGAAATAGAGGTTCGGAGATTCCGGCGACCACAGTCGCGGGGCGCGGACATCCATGTCAAACGTTAGCTTGTTTGTTTCGATCGTATATCTCTGGGGTTCACCGAACGTCGAGCCGGACGTCAGTCCTTCCGGGTCCGTTTCGGGGGCAAGTTCAAGGTAGAGCGGGGCTTTAATTTTGCCGCCAATGATAACGGACCAGGAGACTGTTCCTTTCAGGGCATCCGTCCGGATTGTCGCGTTCTCCAGGTATGCCGGGCCGCGCGCCTCCAGATAAACCGTCTGCCAGATTCCGCCGGTCGGCGTATACCAGCCGGTTTGTTTCCCGGACGGCTGGCTCGGATCAAGCAGATCCACTACGCGGATCACGAGGCTGTTCTCCCGGTCCATCCGGCAGAGAGGGGTTATATCGAAACCGAACGGGTCATATCCGCCCTCATGTTTCCCCGCCTCCATGCCGTTCACCCAGACCGTTGCCTCAAAATCTGCCGCGCCCACGGTCAGCCAGATTCGCTTGTCCCGCCAGTCTGCAGGGACCTCCAAGCGGCGGAAATACCACCCGGTTCCCCGGCGATCCGGTTCGCCGATGCCGGACAGGCGGCTTTCCCACGGGAACGGCACAATGATCTCGCGGGTCGCAACCTTCGTTTCGGGCCACTTCTGCCAGCCCTGTGACTCGCCCGACCGGCCTTCCTCAAACGCAAACTCCCAAGGGCCGTTCAGGCATTGCCATACATCGCGCCGCCAATCCGGGCGCGGATGTTCGGATTTCGGAATCTCCGCCGATATGTTCATCGTCAACGCTCCGCAAAGCAGGAATAAGAAACCAATTCGAAACCTCATATCTCTCCTCCAAGGGCGCGGGGTGATTCTCTTCTGCCTCAAGCGTAACACTCTGCGCCGAAGAGGTGAATCCCGTGGCGGGGGTCGTGCTCGATTGTTGGATTCCAGCTCCCACCGGAATGACGGACCTTTTACCCCCCTCAATCCCCCCGTAAACGGGGGGAGAATTCTCCCTCCCTGTTTACGGGGAGGGCCGGGGTAGGGTACTTACGGGGAGGGCGGGGGTGGGGCACTGGGGGGGGTATAGAGAAAGGATCGGGGTGAGGAGACAAATCAAACCGGCCACCCCCATTCGTCTTCCTCGATGAAATATGGTAGCCTTTCCACAACAGGTCGCTTCAGCGAATAGAGGAATGCCATGAGACTTTTCGTCACCGGCGGGGCCGGATTTATCGGGTCACACTTCATCCGCTTCATGCTTCGGGAGGACCCGAACACGCAGATCGTCAATTTCGACAAACTTACGTACGCGGGGAATCTCGATAACCTGAAAGAATGCGAGGACAATCCCCGATACGCCTTCGTTCGGGGAGATATCGCAAATGCCGGGCAGGTGCGCAAGGCGCTGTCAAGCGGCGGTTTTGATGCCATCGTCAATTTCGCCGCCGAAACCCACGTGGATCGCTCCATCGGCTCGCCATCGGATTTTCTGAACACGGACATTTTCGGCACCTTCTGCCTCCTGGAGGCGGTCCGCGAATTCGGCATCCCGCGCTATATCCAAATCAGCACGGACGAGGTGTACGGCACAGTGCCGGTCGGCTCCTGCACAGAGACCGCCCCGCTCAATCCGTCCAATCCATATTCGGCAAGCAAAGCGGGCGGTGACCTGCTCGCGCTCTCCTATTTCAAAACGTACCGGACCCCGGTCCTGATCACGCGCGCCTCCAACAATTACGGGCCGAATCAGTACCCCGAAAAGTTCATCCCTCTCGCGACTACGAACGCTCTGGACAATCGCCCAATCCCGCTTTACGGCGACGGAATGCAGATTCGCGACTGGCTGTTTGTAGAGGATCATTGCCGGGCCATTCACGCCGTTCTGATGAAAGGCAAGGAAGGCGAGATATACAATATCGGCGGCGACCAGGAACGCCCCAACCGCGAAATCGCCGAGATGATTCTCGCCCTGCTCGATAAACCGAAAGAGCTGATTCGCCGTGTCGCCGACCGGCCCGGCCATGATACCCGTTACAGTCTGGATTGTTCCAAACTCAAGAAACTCGGCTGGCAGCCGACCATTCCGGTAGAGAAAGGAATGCGCCGGACAGTCGAGTGGTATCGCGACAACCGCCGGTGGTGGGAGAAAATCAAATCGGGTGAATTTAAACGATACTACCGGGAACACTACGGACGTCGCCTGGAAGAATCGACTACACCGGACAAGGAGGATGCGCAATGAAAGGTGTCATTACCGCAGGCGGACTGGGAACCCGACTGTATCCCATGACCAAGGTCACAAACAAACATCTTCTGCCGATCTACGACCTTCCGATGATTTATTACCCGATCCAGGCGCTTATTAACGCCGGAATTGACGATATTATGATCATTACCGGCGGCAATAATGCGGGCGACTTTATCCGTCTGCTCGGAAACGGTAAAGAATTCGGACTCAAACGGCTGTCGTATGTGTACCAGGAAGGGGAAGGTGGCATCGCTGCCGCTGTTTCATTAACTCGGGATTTTGTCGGGGACGACCGCGTAGCCGTCGTGCTCGGCGACAACATTATTGAGAACAACTTTGCGAACGCCGTTCACGATTTCCAGAAACAGGAACGGGGCGCCAAAATCCTGCTGAAAGAAGTCGCCCATCCCGAACACTACGGGGTCCCGACCATTCAGGATAAACGCATCATCAAGATAACGGAAAAACCGACACATCCCGATACGAACTACGCCGTAATCGGTATCTACCTGTACGATAACCGTGTATTCGACATGATTGAACGATTAAAACCCTCCAGCCGGGGCGAACTGGAGATCACCGATGTCAATAACGCCTATATCGAGGAAGGCACACTGACCTACGAAATCCTCGACGGCTGGTGGGCCGATTGCGGCGAAGATCGGACCTCTTTATTTGAGGCCAGCTGCCTGGTGGCAAAAACCGGGGCGAACAAATTGTAAGGGCGGTGTCTTGGTGGGACAGGCCTCCGTGCCTGTCATTGTTTCTTGATGATGGCCAGGGGCGATGACGGCCAGGCAGGGACGCTTGGCCTACTGGAATTGATGGGACAGGCCTGCGTGCCTGTCATTGTCTCTTGATAATGGCCAGAGGCGATGACGGCCAGGCAGGGACGCCTGGCCTACTGGAATTGGTGGGACAGGCCTCTGCTGTCTGAGAACGACCGCGGGACACCATTCACCACGCCACGCGCACAGTCTTGACCTCAAACGGGCTGAAGGGGAGCACTACCGTATTGCCATCAACTAACGAAACCCGCTTTTCATTTCGTTCGATTAAATTACACTCCCAGACCTTCTTCGGCTTCTCGGAAAATGTAATCTTTACCGGTCCCCGATAGCCCAGCGACTCGTAGAATCGGAGAATGACATCATCGCCGACCTCTGCTTTCTTTACCGTATCCAATACCACATTCGACGGATGAATTTGTATCCAGGAATATCGTGCGGAGATTTCCCCCGTGTGGCGACTTGTCCGAACGGCGCGGAGCGGGTTGTTCAGTTCGGCGGCACGGCGCACCGTTTCGCCCATACGCCAGTCTCCCGCATGAGGATACAGGCTGTAAGTAAATCGGTGCGTTCCCTCATCCGCTTGCGGGTCCGGGATGATCGGGCTTCTCAGCAGCGTGAGGCGCAATACATTATCCCGACAGTCATAGCCATACTTACAGTCGTTCAGCAGACTCACACCATAGTTGCCCTCCGACAAATCTGCCCAACGCTGCGCGGGAACCTCAAACTGCGCCCTTTCCCAGCTATGGTTACGACTGGTGGGACGTTCAATCGCGCCGAATTGAATCTCGTATGTAGCCCTCGGCGACAGGATGTGAAGCGGGAATGCGACTTTGAGAAGTACTCGCTTCTCCCACCACTCGATCTGCGTCTCAAAATCAATCCGTGGAATATGGCTGTAAACGATTATGTCCTGTACCAATGTGGATTGTCGGGTTCTTCGTCGGATACGAACACGCGCACGAACCGGCCCGGATTCTAATACCTCTATAGAATCCGCCGGATCGAACGACCACATCTGTTCTTCAAAGTTGTGATCGAAATCCCAGGCATCGTGTTTCCACGGACGATCATCAAACAGCTGAAAAACATTGCCATGTTTCCCCTGCTCCAATACATCCCGATCCTGCCGCTTGTCGTATATCTGTGTCAGATCGCCGTCCGGGGACAGATCTATAACAAAGTAATCGTGTTCGAGTCGGGTGTTCGAAACCTCTATTGGATTGCATAGCGCACGGCCTGTGACCGTAGCAAGATCTTCACAATTTGCTTCTCTCCCTCCGGGCAAGCGCTCCGAATTGCGCCGGGCCTTCGCATTAGCCTTACCACCGTTCCCCTGAAGGAGCGAATAGACCTCATGGCCCATGGATGGGACATCGTTCGCAAGGAACAGTAACGCGGGTAAACCATCTTCGTTCGATACAATCTGTACCGGCTGGGGTTGCCCACGACTATCCAGAACGGATGATTCCTTCCCCTCAGCATCCAGATCTACCGAGACCAGCCCGGTATGCGACCAGCTCAACGTATTCAACACAACAATCGGATTTCCCGATCCACGTGTGTCTATTTTGCGGACAAGTTCCTTCTGTGCTGTTTCGCTGATCTGTTCAATGTTCGCCAGGGCCGTTCCCAATTGCGCTTCGGTATCCTCATAGACATTCCGGACCGATGAGCCGGGCAGGATGTCGTGGAATTGATTGAGCAAGACATCGAGCCAACGCGATTGCAGTTGTTCCGATTCATATCCGCCGCCCATCATCATGTTCCGGGTAGAAAATATTTCCGCATGGCGCAGGGCGATCTCGCACAGCCTGTTCAAGCGTTTTGTGCGGGACTGGGTGGTCTGACAGGCCCGATGAAGTTCCAGGTACAATTCGCCTTTCCAGACCGGGAGTTTATCCAGCGGGACTTCTTTCTCCACCGTTTCGAAATACTCCTGTACCTTTCCAAATCGGCATTTAGGCATTCCCGCTATATTTGTAAGGCGGGCCGCGATTTCAATCATTTCCCGGGTAGGCCCGCCGCCACCGTCCCCCCATCCGAACGAAGCGATCTGTTCCGGCGCGAGATCCTTGCTCCTGAAGTTTCCCCAGTGTTCCAGGAGCGTTTTCGGCTCAAGCTCGATATTGTAGGTTCCTTCGATCATTATGGAGAGAACACGTGTGCCGTCGATTCCTTCCCACCAAAAAAGGGTGTACGGAAATCTATTGTAGACATTCCAACTCAGTTTTGTCGTCGCGAAATAATCCACGCCGGCTTTTTTCAGGATCTGGGGCATCGCCCAATTATAGCCGAACGCATCCGGCAGCCATTCCACACGCGAGCGGACACCGAATTCCTTCTCAAAGAACCCGTTACCATACAGCAACTGCCGAATAATGGACTCGCCCGAAGTGCAATGATTGTCCTGCTCGATCCACGAGGCTCCCAGGCATTCCCATCGGCCGGACTTTACCCATTTGTGAATGCGGTTGTAGAGATCAGGATAATACTCTTTCAAATAAGCGTATTGTTGAGGCTGACTGTAGGAGAAAAGGAAGTCGGGATATTCCTCCAGGTATTTGAGCATGGAGGACACGGTTCGGGCGCACTTGCGTTTCGTTTCACGAATGGGCCAGAGCCAGGCTGTGTCGATATGCGTATGCCCCACCAGGAGCATCCGGCCATCGCGGACATCTGCCGGAAATTTCTGTAGACCTTCGGCTAATGCTTCTCGCGCTTTGCGGATCGAATCGCGGTAGTGTTTCCCGCCGCCATCCTGCAGATCCACCATTTTCACGCACGGCGCCAGCATCCGAAGAAACTTCTGTTGGAGATTTGATTCTTCCGGGTACAAGCGAAGCACATCCCAGGCCACGGAGGCATCCCGGTAAAATCCGGCGATCTCAAGATCCTTAATCGCGAGGCGGGCATATTCGAACGTGGTCTCGGTGACTCGTCCGGGGTCGACGTATGGCGTGTTTACCGCCTCGATCAGAATATCCAGTTTTTCGCCGCCTCTAGCCTTGTTCGAAAGGAGGATTTCATCACGGGTCACACTCAGACCCTGGAATGGTTTGCCGTTCAGATAGCAGAGGCTTTCGCCGCCCGGGCGAAGAAGCAGCACAACGGCCTTGCCTTTCCACTCGCAAGGAACGCTCGTGGTGGCGCGAAACCAGGCGGTGATATCCACACCTTCCGCGCCCCAGTGCATGGGAACAGCGAATCGTTTCCAACCGCGTGCAGGGGGTTTTTCGGGGCCACGCCCGGTACCGGTGAGGCACATTTCCCACGGCCCGATGTCCCGAACATCCTGGTAAATCGTCCGCGCAATCTCTTTCAGACGGTTCCCGATCTGCCCGATTTCCAATTCACGTTCCACTCGAAAAACAGTCACCGATTTCTCTTCCTTCCGAAATTGCGTTTACAAATCAAAAAGCGTATCCAGGACACCCTCAGGAAACAACGCTGGTCCGGGAATATCCCTTCTTTGCTCGGTTCCGTCGCCGCTTGGCGCGGCGACGGGGATTGGGGTAAAATGACTGCTGGAAGACCACTGTTTCAAATCGGCAGCATTGCGAGGTCATCCGGGAGAGACAACATGAAGACGGGCAGAGTCGTTCCACATCCTATCCCATACCAAGGGAGCAAGAGGGGATTGACGCAGACAATCCTACGTCTTTTTCCTCGGGAACGGGTGAGGCTGTTTGAGCCATTCGCCGGGTCCGCCGCCGTTTCCATCGCGGCCGCTGCGAACGGCCTCGTCAGTCATATCATTCTGAACGATGCAAATGAGCCCTTGATGAGGCTGTGGGAGAGAATCATTCACAGCCCACACGACTTGATCGCCACCTATGAGCGACTTTGGAATGCTCAATTCGGAAGGGAAAGACACTATTACGACCGAATCCGTGAAGAATTCAACAACACTCATGATCCCGACTGTTTACTCTATCTCTTGGCAAGATGCGTGAAAGCATCAGTGCGCTACAACACCAATGGAGAGTTCAACCAAAGCCCGGATAACAGAAGAAAGGGCGCCAAACCAGAGACAATTGCCAAACACGTTCTCGGTGCATCCCGCCTTTTGCATGGGATCACCACCATCCGACACGGGGATTTCCGGGAAGCAATTCACGATGCCGACCCGAACGATATCATTTATATGGACCCTCCCTATCAAGGCGTATGTGGCAGACGGGATAGCCGGTACTCTGCGAGTCTGCCGTTTGAAGAATTTGTTGCAGCCTTGCACGACATGAATCACAGGCACCTCTCGTTCATCATCAGCTATGACGGACGCACAGGAGAAAAAACCTATGGAAATTTGCTTCCAAAGAACCTCGGACTGGGACATATCGAGGTGAAAGCCGGCGTGTCGTCACAGGCAACCTTGCTTGGCAGAAATGCGGAGACCGTGGAATCTCTTTATATTTCCGCTGGATTGGTGAAACGAATAGGCTTATCACGAATTGCTCAAAGTCAATCGGGCAGGGAGGCTCAGTTGGCGCTGTTCTGAGTGCAACCCATAATGTCACAGAAACGCATACCTCAAGAAATCCTCAGAATCCTGCGAGGCGTGACAGCAAAACGTCCGAGAACGGTTATCCAGCACATCATCGAACATGGCTTTGTCACGACGGAAGAACTGAAAGAAAAATATGGGTACAACCATCCTCCGAGAGCTGCACGCGATGTCCGTGAACAAGGTATACCTCTTGAGACATTCAAGGTGAAGGACTCGACAGGGCGGGCTATCGGGGCGTATCGGTTCGCGAAATGGGAAGATTTTCGGACAGACACACTCAAGGGACGGAAAGCATTCTCCAAACAATTCAAGAAAGATTTGATCGGTCAGCACGGGGAGAAATGTCATATATGCTCCGGGGCTTTTGGGGAACGGTATCTTCAAATTGACCACAGGATTCCCTACGAAGTTGCCGGAGACTTGGCCTCGCTGAATAGAGACCTTGATCGGTATATGCTGATCTGCGCCTCCTGCAATCGAGCTAAGTCGTGGTCCTGTGAGCACTGCCAAAATTGGAACGAATCCCATGACCCGACAATTTGTCGCACATGCTACTGGTCATCACCATTAAAGTACGAGCACATAGCCATGCAAGACATTCGCAGGCTCGCGATGGTCTGGCAAGAGAATGAAACAGACGAATATGATTCCGTAAGAAAAATGGCCGATGATGCAAAAGAAGATATGCCGGAATTCGTCAAGGGAATTCTTCGGAGGATTCTCGTCAGGTGATTCTACCCGGACGCATCAGCCCAACCGAAAGGGGGACAAAAGAATGAACTGCAGCATCCAGGGATGTCCCGGTGAATATGAGGATCGCGAGATCACGCACACGGTCAAAAGCAAGGGCGAGATTATCGTGATCGATCATGTACCCGCAGAGGTTTGTTCCATCTGTGGCGATACGCTCCTCAGCCCGGAAACTGTGCGACAAATTGAAAGCCGTGTTTTCACAAGAGAAAAGCCGTCTAAAACGGTGCCGCTTTATGAGTACGTAACTTGATGGGAGGTCATTCAAAAACCATGGCCCTGTTCTCCGAACGCGAAGGCATCAGACCTCGAAAGGCCCTTCAGATCGATGGGATGGACCAAGACTTAAGAAACGACCTGTGGAACGCGTTCATTTACTTTATTCTAAGGGTGACAGGTCATTCAACGAGAGATCGGGAAGAATCAGAGATTATGACAAGGAAGATCTGGATGCACTTTTTCAATCTGCCTTTCCACGATCTGTATGAATCAATTGACGGGTCATTCGGTCAGATAAGGAAACGTTTCTTTCAAATCGAGTGGTATAGAGTATACGACATCATTGAATTCTCGGCGGCGTACTGTGATAGAGATGAAATGAGAGAACAATTCATCAATGCCTGCAACGGGGTGCTGAAGCGTCAGGTATCTGCCTATAGATTTGTAAACGGCAAAATTGCACAAATTACTTCAGATCAAGAGATTTCTGAGATTGAAGAAGCCCTTCAGGGGCCTTACCAACCGGTAAACGGTCATTTGAGCAAAGCCCTGGGATTACTTTCAGACCGGGAGAATCCCGATTATTCCAATTCCATCAAAGAATCGATCAGCGCCATTGAGTCGATGTGCAGAATCATCTCTCAAAAAGAAAAGGCCAAATTATCGGACGCGCTCGACATTATCGAAAAAGAACATCACATCCATCACGCCCTGAAATCTGCCTTTGACAAGCTCTACGGATATGCTTCCGATGAGGGTGGTATCCGGCATGGGGCTTTTGGGGAATCGGAGGTTGGCTTTGATGAGGCGAAATTCATGCTAGTTTCCTGTTTGGCTTTCGTCAACTATCTGATATCCAAGACCCCTAGTGTGAAAGACCAAATATGACTCACAGCGCCGGAAGGGACTGTGACTGGGTCAGCTGAAAACGAGAAATCCCCCATGCGTTATGCTTTTGGCGATACGGATCTGGCGGCGCAACGATTGGAACTCCTGGCGGAGGTCTTTTCAGAATCTACCCGTCCGTTTCTGCTCGAATCGCCCGCGAGAAATCCCCGCCTGTGCGTCGATCTCGGCTGCGGCCCCGGCTGCACCACGCACCTGCTCGCGGAGACTCTTCAACCGGAACGCACCATCGGCCTCGATAACTCCGAATCGTTCACCTCCCATGCCGGGAAAACCGCAACCGAAACGGTTTCTTTCCTTGTGCACGATGTCACTCAGGTTCCATTCCCGGAAAGCCCCTGCGACGCGATCTACTGCCGGTTCCTGCTGACTCATATCCGGGACCCGGAAACCGTTCTGGAGACATGGGGAAGCCAGCTCTACCCCGGTGGATTCCTTCTGCTGGAGGAGACCGAATGGATTCACACAAGTCATCCCTTATTCAGGCTCTATATCGAAATGGTGGATGCCATGCTCGCCTCTCAGAGCAACATCCTGTTCGTCGGCCCGATGCTCAGCAAACTCTCGCAAATCGGCCTGCTGAGAAGGCGATCCGCCACGGTCAGGCGATTGCCTGTTCCGACCGCTCTCACTGCAAAACTGTTCCATCTCAACATGCAAACCTGGAAGCGCCACCCGTTCATTCAGGAGACTCTCCCGCCCGAATCGGTCCAGGACCTGGAAAACCGGACTGGAACAAACCGCCGAATCCGGCGCTTCCGTCTCAGAGATCGAGTGGGGAATGAGGCAGATGGTGTTTCAGAAAGAGATTATCCTGAGCCACATCCATACCCCTTTTGTTCGGCAGCACAACAACGGTACAATTCCCTGACAAGATTGAAGCAAAAAGGGCGCATCATCATGACAACGCGACTGGAACAGGCGTTCGCTGAGGCTTCCTTGGCGGACTGCCTCCTTGCCGAACTTGAATCCGAACGACGGTGGGAGGATCTGTTCGCGAAATCTCAGGGATTCCTATCCGAAATGGCTGCAGAGGCTCTCGACGAGCTTCGAGACAATCAGACCGAGGAATTAGATCCAAATCGGATATGATTTCGAAAACGACAAAACGTTTTCGTTAGATGCTCCTGAAGTTGCCCGAAGATGTTCGACGCCAGGCCAGAGAGACCTACGGACTTTTCAGCCGGAATCCTAATCATCCGAGCCTCCGGTTTAAGAAGATACACAGGACCAATCCCATTTATTCCGTGCGAATCAGCATCGATTATCGTGCTGTTGGTGTGCTTCACGGTCAGGAAATTGTTTGGTTTTGGATTGGTCCTCACGGGGGAATTCGAAAGGATGTTGCGCCGACTGTAGGAATTCGTCCGGATGATTCCCGTCACGAAGCCAAATCGGTTTCCTGAAATGGCCCGCATGACTCCGCCTTACCCATCCTCCCCCGGCCTTTGCTTGGATTCCATCCCGCAACCGGATATAGTGAGTGATACATCCGGATCCCATCGGCGGCATGGAATCGACTGTGCGGAGAATCCGAACGAAGGAAAATCCTGACGGCCTGGAAATATGAGACGTTTTTACTTTCGGTTGGGCGACCGTTTGGGACACTATGTCTGGGGACGGCGAGTGGTAGGCCATGTGCTCCGCCATCGGCGTTTCTATGAAAACTTCGAGGCGTTTTTCACCGCCCTGGTCCTGGCGTTGCTGATCAAACGGTTTATCGTCGATGCCTACCAGATTCCCTCCCCCTCCATGTGCGATACCCTCCAGGAAGGGGACCGTATCTTTGTGGCGAAATTCATCTATTGGTTCTGCGATATCCAGGTCGGCGATATTGTCGTGTTCCGAACACCCGATTGTATCTTCACTCCCGATAAACCGTATTATATCAAGCGGGTGGTTGCGCTGCCGAACGACCACCTCGCCATTCAGGATCACCGCATCGTCCTGAATGGAAAAGTCCTCGACAAACCGGAGTTTTTCACCCGGAACCGATACTATGAATGGCTGAGTAATGGCAAGCGATTCGAACCCGTCACCGTTCCGCCAGGTGAGATTTATGTCTTCGGAGACAACAGTGGAAACAGCTATGACAGTCGCTATTGGGGTGGAGTCCCCATCAAGAACGTAATGGGCAAAGCCTTCTTCCGGTATTGGCCCCTCAACCGGGTCGGTCTCATTCGGGGCGTTCCGCCGTTCAAGGAATTTCTGTCTGCGCCGTTGGAGAATCTCGCGCCGGTTTCCTGAACAGAATCATCCGTATGCCGATTTTGGCGCAATGTCAACCCGCAAGGGCGAGGCATGCCTCGCCCCTGCCGGTTGACACTTCCTTCCAACGGGTTCCATGGAAAGTTTTTATGGGATCGGAGATCATACGGCATCAACCGATTTACTGAAGCGTACATAAGGAGATTCCCATGTCTGAGAAATCCACACGAAGAGAGTTCTTACAGAAAACCGCCGGCGCTGCCGCCGCAATCAGCCTGGCCTCATCGCAAGTGATCGGCGCAAACGAGCGCATTCGGATCGGCGGGATCGGCGTCGGAGACCGCGGAACCGACCGCCTCGAAAAAGTCATAGATCTTGGCGCGGAGATTGTCGCGCTCGCGGATGTCAACGGCGCGATGCTGGACCGCTGCATGAATCACCTTGAACTGAAGCCCAAAACGTATGTGGATTACCACGACCTGCTCGCCCGCGACGATATCGACGCCGTCATTATCGCGACTCCGGATCACTGGCACCATGATGTACTGATCGACGCCATCAAATCTGGCAAAGATGCCTATATCGAAAAACCCCTCACACGCACCATCGAGGAAGGCAAAGACATTGTCAAGCAGGTCAAGGAGAGCGATCGGATTGTTCAGGTGGGGAATCAGCGGCGAAGCGGAACCCACTGGGCATACGCCCGGGAGCTGGTTGAGGCAGGAAAAGTCGGCGAAATCAAGTTCGTCCGAACCTGGGACTGCCGCTACCGTCTGGTCGATCCTTACCAGGAGCGCGCCAAAGACAAGGACTTGTACAACCCGGAGCGGATCAACTGGCCCCTGTTTCTGGGAAATGCTCCCAAGATCCCGTTTGATCCCATGCGCTGCTCTGCGTGGCGCTGGTTCTGGGATTACGCCGGCGGTCTGATGACCGATATCGGTCCGCACATGCTGGATGTCGCCCATTGGATCACCGGCACGCTCGGCCCCAAACGTGTGGTTTGCAACGGCGGCAATTACTGGTATCCCGGGTGGGAAACCCCGGACAATGTTCACGCCATTCTGGACTGTGGCACACTGGCGATCGTGTTTTATGTCCAATTTATGAACGGCTATGACGGCGATGGGGCCGTGTTCTACGGAACCGAGGGAAGCATTGTCGAATGCCAGGACGGGAAATTCCGCATGTTCGATACAAAAAATAAAGAGGTCGAGCAGTGGCCGAAGTCCGATGAACAGAGGACCCACGTGCAGAACTTCCTCGATTGTATTAAGAGCCGCAAACAGCCCAATTCCCCGCCGGAAATGGGACACCGGGTCATCACCGGCGCGCATCTTGCCAATATCTCTTACCGCACCGGAAAGCGCGTCGAGTGGGACATGAAAGAAGAAAAGATTATCTGAGACGGCGTTGACGAAAGATATAAGCAGGCTGTGGCGGCACAAATCCGACCCACGCTGGAATAACGCGGCAGGATGACCCGGTGCAACACGCCGGGAAAATCTGAAGAGGTGGACAAATGGTAACCGTCCGGTAAACCCCGTGCTGATGTGAGCGGAGAGAATGTCGGAAGGCGAAGGGACGTCAGGATTGGGCGTGCGCCTGCTTCCAGGCCGGGGGGTCAGTTCCGCAATCCGGGTAATCGGGTGATCGGCGATCCGGTCCAACACATCTCGCAGGTAGCCGAACGGCTCCATCCCGTGCCGTTCGCAGGTACAGATCAGTACCTGACGGTGCCTGCAGCGCGCCGTCCCCCCGCTTTGTTTTCGTTTCAATCGATTTTTTACCATGGCTCACCTCCATGGCTACTCTACCCCCGATTCCTTCCCGCACAACCACGTGGTTTATCGGACGGTTACGAGATTCCCATCCCCGGACCCCCTTTCAAATCCTCGGCGCACATTCGAATATACTTCTGCCGACCCTCTCTCCGATTGTCATCCTCTTTCTCCTCTACAATCCCTTCCTGGGCCACGATATCTGGTGGCATATTCCGATCGGGCAGAGTATTGTGTTCGACCATGTATCGCCGAATAAGGACACCTTTACCTATACCATCCCCGGTAAAGAAGTTGTCATTCACTCCTGCCTGGCGGAATGTCTATTTACCCTTCTGTACCGCGCGGCAGGAGAAATTGAGTTTTATGTTTTTCGATTCGGTAGCCTGCTTCAGCCGCAGAGAGGGTCCGGCCTGTTCTACCCGTTCAAGGCCGTGCAATTCCCCACCAGCGACTGGATCACGGGGTTCCAGCCCTGCAAATGTGGCTGAGTTATGCGGCGCAATCCGGCGCTCAGAAGGAAAAACGAAGAGAACTCGACAAGGAATTGAGGAAGAATCTCACCCAAGTTCCTGTTCCGCAACGACTTACGCCCGGCGAGAAATAGCCCCTCTTGAGAAAAATCACCCCTTTGCTAGACGCATCTAGCGATTTTACGACCCCAAAATGGAGATTTTTGAGGGCCAATATACTGAAAATTGGGGATACCCAACGGCTGCCGATCGCGATATGCTTAAAACACAAAAGGTGAAAGAAGGGATCCTTCGCTCTTATTACTGCAAGTGAGTCAAGTGATATCCGCATTGGGACGAAAAAGACCCCAAAGTTCATCTTCATCAGAAAATAAGAGGGTGTCGTATTTTGTTACTATTTGTATATTATTGAAGCAAACAGGGGTATTTACGGCGCGGTTCTTCGGAAGGGGCAGATCCTTCTGGTGTTTTATAGGATGTTTTGTGTTTGAGGTGATTCACCTTAATAGAATCCCGGTTCAGCCAGCGATACTGAACCGGGTATTTTTTTGGCCGTGTCCCGCGGCGTCTTTGTAACCGCGACTCCCACGGGGCCGGCGATTCGATGAAGAAAGTGTGCTTTCCATCTTTTTTTGCCAGGCAGGGACACCTGGCTTGGGTAGCTGCCAGGCAGGGACGCCTGGCCTGGGTAGCTGCCAGGCAGGGACGCCTGGCCTACTAGATGTACCAAGCATCGTGGTTTCTCGCGGCATTTATACTATAATCACAATAATTCTGTGATGAAAAAGACCGGGCGGCGGCACAATTCCACTATTCCGAAATGTCGAGATAACAATCCGGGTGAGTTTACCGATGAGATTCTCTGTTCTCGTGGCTCGAATATATTGCGTTTCCGTTCTTGTTTGTTTTCTGACCACAGGCTGCGCATGGTTCCGACCGAAGGAGCCGCCGAAAGAACCGGCTACGTTCAGCGAGCGTCTGGACCGGATTCTGAAAGGAAAAGGCTCGGATACACAGGTCGCACTGGATACGCTTCTCAGCGGCAAGACCATGCCGGTTTATGAGGGCGGGAAATGTTTCTTTTTCTACCAAGCGACGCCGAGTCGTACGGTTGCTGTGGCAGGCGACTGGAATGCCTGGGATGCCGGCGCGGATATTCTTCAGCCGATCCCCAAAACCGATTACTACTTCCTGACAAAAGAGTTTCCGCTGAATGCGCGCCTGGATTACCAAATTGTAGATAACGGCAAGCGCATAACGGACCCGCGTAATCCCCGAACCTGCGAGGGAGAATCCGGCCCCAACTCCGAGATCGCCATGCCGGGATATCAGGAACCGGAAGAATTGAATGTGCCGGATGACGTACCGGAAGGAGTTCTGGAGGAAATGATGTTCGACAGCGCGATTCTGTCGGGGACACGCGCGCTTTCGATTTATCTGCCGCCGGCTTACGGTCGTGAATACGGGCCGCATCCGTTCCTGATTGTCCAGGATGGGGCGGAGTTCATTCGGTTAGCCAATTTTCCAAGAGTTGTTGACTTTCTGATTCAGAAACAGAAGATTCGACGAGTGGTACTGGTCTTTGTCGAACCGGCCGACCGGAAGGGGGACTATGAAAGCGAGGCTTATTCCCGATTTATAGCCGAGGAGCTCGTACCGTATTTGCGGGCCAGTTATGATGTGTGCAAGGATCGTGAGAACTGCGGGATTATGGGGGCCTCGCTGGGCGGGTTAGCCGCGTTTCAGACTGCGCTGAAATACCCGGAGGTATTCGGCAAGGTAGCCGGGCAGTCGGTGTATTTCGGTTCGGATGATCGACTATTTCAGGCGGTACAGAACGGTAGCGGCAAGACCCTGCAATTCCATTTCGATGTGGGAATCTTCGAGACCAACCCGGAGATGAATTTGTTAAATCAGAGCCGACGCATACGGGATTTGCTGACCGCGCAGGGCTGCGCTTTCACTTACAACGAGCATCCTGAAGGTCATAGTTGGGGCAACTGGCGAGCGCACCTGGATGATATTCTTCTCACGTTCTGGCCGCGCAATGCGGTGTAGTTCTCACCCCCCGGCGCCCTTTCCAAGGATGGAGAGGGGGAGAAATCCGGTAGGACAGGCGTCCCTGCCTGTCGAATGTCTGAACCATGATCTACTTGATTATGGGATTTTCTTGATTCTTCATCATGCTCATCCTTTCCAAGGATGGAGAGGGGGAGAAATCCGGTAGGACAGGCGTCCCTGCCTGTCGAATGTCTGAACCATGGTCTACTTGATTATGGGATTTTCTTGATTCTTCATCATGCTCATCCTTTCCAAGGATGGAGAGGGGGAGAAATCCGGTAGGACAGGCGTCCCTGCCTGTCGACTGTCTGAACCATGATCTACTTGATTATGGGATTCTCTTGATTCTTCATCATGCTCATCCTTGAATCCGACGAATCAGGGTTCAGACGGCTTCTGCGGGGTGCTTCCACCTGACAATCTCCCGTACTCAGCGATGCTGTAAACTGAGGGCGAGGAGGTCTGGATGGTTGACACAGATGGATATGGTGTGATAGATGTATTGTCGTATCAGGAGATGCGCTCAGAAAACGTCATCTCAACCTTCATCTGGTCAAGACGATGGATTTTATTTCCGAAGACATGGCGCTATTGATGGATTCTATCCATGACGTCAGCCCGGTATCTGGATTGACGCATGCGTTTTATCGCTATCCTGCTCGTTTTTCCCCAAGCTTTGCACGCATCACCATTTCCTTATTTACCGAAAGGAATGATATTGTATATGATCCCTTTATGGGTGGCGGCACAACGCTTGTTGAAGCAATGCAATTAGGGCGCCGCTCCATTGGAACGGACCTGAACACTTTAGCGGTCTTCGTCAGCAGGGCGAAAACATCAATGTATACTGATGAGGATATTTCCGCTATTTGGGCGTGGGTTATGGAAGCACAATCGGATCTTGTACTGAACAAGACCCCAAATAGGCCAATTGACTGGATATCACAGGGATACCAACGAAATATCAGCGGTCGAACGACTTGGCCGATTCGCAAGAGCCTGGAAATTGCCATTGCCAGCCTGAACAGTTTAGCCAACGTGAAACAGCAGAACTTTGTCAGATGCCTTCTGCTGAAAACGGCGCAATGGGCAGTCGATTGCCGCAAATATCATCCGTCGGCGCGTGATTTCAGGAAACAACTGCTTATCCATGCAGAAGAAATGATCGAAGGAGCACTCTTGCTTCGGAAAGAAGTGGAGCTGATCAGGAATGGATTACCGGATAACAACAGCTTTACCCCTGTCTGTCTCCATCTTTCAGCACATGAAATATTGTACCCATCAAACTACTCTTTTTCATCCGCACCGAAACTCATTCTTACCTCGCCCCCGTACCCGGGAGTCCATGTGCTCTATCACCGCTGGCAAGTAAACGGTGCAAAAGAAACCCCCGCACCCTACTGGATCGCAGACTGCCTTGACGGCAATGGCGCATCATTTTATACCTTTGGAGATCGTAAATACAGGAATCTGGAAACCTACTTCGATAACATGCGGAAATGTTACTCGGCTCTTTCCGCCATCGGCGACAAGAATACGTGGCTTGTCCAACTTGTTGCATTCTCATCCCCTGAATGGCAATTGCCTCTATTTCTTCAAATCCTCCAAGAATGCAATTTTCAAGAAATGCTTCTCGATGATGCTCCTAATACGATTGACGGTCGATTATGGCGGACCGTTCCGAATAGGAAATTCTATGCCGATAAGAGGGGAAAGACCGCTTCTTCGAAGGAAGTCTTATTGATCCATAGACGATCATAGATCCGTACAAGCTGACGGCTCTTTCATGTTGCCTCGCCCGAAGCAGCCATAGCATGCTCATCTTCCGCCGACAGAGAGCCAAGCGAATTTATCATGGGGATTATTACCGGGGCTACTGCTCGGCAGAATTCCTCTACCTTCTCTTCTATTGTCGCCCCGCTACCGTTCCTGTCTTCTGTCTGCTCTTTGTTCTCAGATCGCTTTCTTTGGTCCTCCATGTCATCTCGAAGAAACGCTAAGCCCATCAACACCATGCCATATTTGAATTGCGCTCGAACCAACTCAGGCTCAGCCTTTGGAATCTTCAATTCGGTTTTTAGATACAGATTATCCATGTTCACATGGAAATCGTACAAAATACTTGAGTCGGAATCTTCCCCATCTTCCTCGGTAGTGCCAGCATTCCTAATGATCATCGCAGTATGCTTATCGAAAGGAGGCGTATAATTATGCCAGTCTTTTTCCTCAACGAGAATGACCTTGGGCATTCTGATACGGGAGGGTTTTTCCCGGCCCTCTCCTTCTTCCTCGCTTGGGGGCTCTCTTCTGCTGTCCGTTCCTCCACATGGCAATTGCTCCTCTTTCACGATCGCATGGAACTTATTCATGAAAGGCTCAATCCGAGAGCAATCATTGACTTCGACAAGGTAGCATAAGGTCTGGCCAACGCTGGCATGATCGGGAAGCGGGAGACTGAGGGTCGCAATTCCGTCCTGAAGATTCAGCAAGTAGTCCTGGACGGATATTTCTTCTTTGTCTTCTAGCAATGTCAATCTAAATTCTCCGGGGTCCATAGCCCGCGAGAAATACTCATTTTCTGCATCAGTTTCGAAGACCAAACGACATCTCATATTGATGTGACAATCACGTCTGAGGACGTACCCATAATCCTTACCCTTGAACTTGAAGAACATCGGGAACCGGCGGCCTTTGAATGCGTTTCGCCCTGCTTGCGTTTCCATGGTCTTGAAGGGAGTGGACGCCCTCAGCCCACGGAGAAAAAGGTTCGATAGAATCGGCGATTGTTTTAATAAATTCTCAAGGATGTCTTCAAGAGGCTTCTCATCATCGAGTTTGGATTCTATTTCTTCACGTCGCCTTCGCTCTTTCAATTCCCGAAGACCCTGGTGTTGTTTGAGAAGTTCCTCAAGCCTCTCTTCAATTTGCTGACGCAGATCGCCTCTGCTCAAACGGTCTCGACTGTTCATAAAGAGATCTTCTCTAGCGCGACCACTTAGTTTTGTGCAATCAACAATGACGAGGATGGAATCGGCCAGGTATGATAGGCCCACTCTTTTGCGGGAGAAAAAATCCTGTGTCAGATATCCATGAGTTTGCCCGTTAACTATAAAGATTATTCCCTCATTCTTGCGATAAGCTTCACTCCCTTTCTTTCTGAAGGCATATATGGTCACGCGCATCTCTTCGCCCATGACCTTTATCGGGGCTCCCACTGGGAAGCCATTTTCCAGATTCTTGCCTTTGTCTTCATCAAGCCTGACGCGTACCCCAGTTAATGTGGTTTCGAAACTCCCCTCGTGCCCACTGTAATCCCGGCATTCATGGAATCTCATCGGCAACGCGATGTCCGGTAGAAGCAAGTCCACACGGCTAAGAAGCCCGTCCTTCATCAAAATATGCGACTTAAATCCAGTCGCGGAGTATTCGTAGAGTTTGATGAGTGTTCCCCAGTTGGCTTTGCGGGCATAGGCATCTCGACCGTCAGGGAATATCGGCAATTCCTCGGCGAAGAAGCGAAGAATTTCTCCCTCTTTGGGTCTGCTTTCAGCGCCAAGGGGAGCAAGGTACGTGTATACCGAACTTCTGCGGTTACCCTCCGGATCTTCGCGTCTTACGACCGTGAAGCTCCATTTGTTCTCATCCTGCTCCTTCTTGCTTTCTTGTTGAAGGACAACCGGATTTCTGCGACTCAGGACCAATTGCAGACTATGCTTACCACAGAACTTGAGGACGCCAGTCCCGCCCATATTGAACTTGCCTTGTACAAAATGGATGCGCAGTTTGTTCGATTTGTTCAGAGATAATAGGGTATCAGGCATCTTGTCGGGCGTTTGACCTTCTCCCATATCCGCGATAGTGAAGGATGGATTCCCGCTTCCGGGTTTGGCTCCTGTTGCTGCTAAAGTGATCCCGCGAGCAATATCTGTTCTCTTGCTGTCCATCCAATCGCGAATACAACCCATTAACGAGGATTTCCCCTCGGTTGCATTACCGAAAAAACGCGCAACGGCCTCCTGAATGCTTTGCGGAGCATTAGGACCTTCAGGATCCGTGCCGCGAACCAGGCACTCGTTCATGAGTCGGGCGTCGACAGAATTCACGAGTTTCTCAACCAATGCAGCATCCGGGCTACCCTGCTGATTGCCGATGGTGTTGTAGTTGTTCTCGTAATCACCATAGAATCGCCAAACATCCGGATTATCCCAATATCCAGCCTCTTTTAAGATCTGAATAACCTCATCTTCCGAGTCCGCTTGCATCAGATTCAGGCAAAGTGCCTTTGCTTCTTTCTCGTTCATTTCGTTTTCCCCTTCGGGTCTGTTGAATTATCTGGATTTCGCGAAATCTCGCCCTTGCTCGGTTGTAATATACTCAACCCTTACTCCCTTTCGTTCCCGCGCGATAAGTCCCAAGTCTGCCATCCTGGAAAGCGCTCCGGATCGCTGCGAAGCCAGGAAAGACTCGCTGAGAGACCGATTGCTGTCCGTCGGGATATAAGGTTCGAGCGCCCTGTCAAGTTTGTCCGGCGTATTTCCTCCTTCGAGGATCGCGGCGATTATGGCACGAAATGCGAAATCCTCAACTGGCACGAAACGCCGGATATGATCCAATAGGAAATTCCTTTCCTCCAGGGAGAACTTCTGAGTGGGATCGTCCTGCAATTGATCCAGGACCGGATTGCGGAGACCGGCAAGAGCCAGTCCCGCTACAGTGAGCCGGAGCGCGGGCGGATCGTTCCCGGCGAGCACTGCCAAACGGTAGTCCGAAAGAAGACCCGATACCCGCCCCTGGCTGTCCACACTGCCCACAAACTGATTTGCATAGCGCGCGCGGCTCTTTTCAGCCTCGTCTCCCGTGCGCGGAAAAGCGGTCGCCAGCGCATTGTCCCGTCCGATTCCATGGCGCTGGTCGTGATCCGAGAGAAAGTCGCCCAGAACGGCGGCGGCTTCGGCGATCTCGGAAGCCGTTTCCAGATTTGCGCCATTCCCGTTCCTGGCAATCAGCCGGGCCAACGCACGGCAATTGGCCTTCGCGGGCAGCAGTTTGTTGTATTGGCCGAACAGCCAGCGGTCCAGCGTGAAGGCTTCTCCAGCATTCTCAACTCGGGGAACATCCACCGGAAGAACAGGCAGTTCGCTCAGCCCTTCAAAAAGAAACAAATCTGGAATTCGCAGATCCCCATCACCCGGGCTCTGCACACTTACTCCCCGCCACTTTTTCTGCTGCGATGGGGTCTGTTCCGCTCTCAATGCAGCAACCGGCCTTGCCACGCCAGCCTGCCGGGCTGGATGGGCTATCAAGCGTGGCGGGCAATTCTCACCAATGATGAGCGATCCCTTTTCAGAAAATTCTTGGTCCATGAGAAAAAGGTTTCCTACAGCAACTGCGATCAATTCACTGTAATCCTTATATTCCCCATCTTTCAACAGAGAGTCCATTTTCTGTTTGGTATGATGGTCGCAATTGAAACAGACAATCATCGTCCGTTCTCCTTTTTTGATTTTACTGTAATAATAGTATCACAGTATGTTCTCTCTGTCAAGAGGCCATTCAGAAATATATCAATGCGGAATAACAGTATATTTCGGAGGGTCAGCGGGGTCCCCAGCGAATTCAACCCCCTCTGTATCTCCGCCAATCCTTGGGGGAGAAGTTTTTGCCCTTCTTTCGGTGCTCAAATCAACTCCTGCTGTCGGGCATTCCTGCGACAGATTCTTGCGTTCATTCACGGATTCTGAGACACTCTCCACAGTGGAATCCTGAGGTAAACCCCATGACTATCCCGGACATTCATCTGAAATCGCTTCTCCTGCTCTCCGTATGCCTTTTCCTCGGTGGATGCTCGACCGGCGGGAAGGTCTCGAAAGAAACCCGAAAGCCGGAGCCACAGAGCGATCTGATGTCCATCTTCCCGACAGAGCAGCAAATCCCATCGCTTCAGTTTCCTGAACCCCCCAAGTCGGTTCCACGCGATAAGTTCGCGTTGTATCTCGGTACACGGGCAGCCCGGTATCAATCATACAATGTACAGGAAATCCTGTATGCCTCCTATTACAACCCCGCAAAGACCAACGAAGGCCCGGCGGTCGATGTGGAGGTAATCCGGTTCGCGTCTTCGGATGATGCGTTCGGGGCTTTCTCTGTGGAGCGTCCGGTTCTTCAGGAGAGCGCCCAGCTGCGCAAACAGGGGTATATCACTGAGAGCAAGGCGGGATTCTGGTCCGGCGAGTTATACCTTCGGATGCTCGTGCCGAAAGACACGCCCGAAAACAGCCGCTGTCTGAAAATGGTGGCGGAAGCCGCCTCCCGCCGTCTTCGCCCCGGCCCGGCCGTTCCCTCCGGATTCAGCCGGTTACTTTCAGAAAATCGGATTCCCAATTCCGAGCGGTTCATCCGCCTCCGGGTTCTGGGATATGACTTCCTGAGCGATGGCTATCTGGCGGATTATCGTCTTGATGGCAACACCGCCACGGCGTTTGTGTGTCCCTGTGTGGATGAGGCAGCGGCGCGGGAGCGGTTCCGCGCGTTCTTCGGGGCTATTGTCGATCAGAACGCGCATGTGGTTCCGGTAGCCGGGTTGGGGGATCGCGCATTCATGGCTCGTGGAACGCGCCACGGGAATGTGGTGGTCTTCCAGCGGGATCGGTTTCTTGCGGGGCTTCTGGCGGTTCCAACAACACTGGGCGATTTCCTTCCGCGCTTCGATGCCCAGCTGACCGCCGCATCTTCGGAATCATCACAGCCAACCGGTGATCTCCGCAAGTAGCCGTGCGTATTCCAGAAAATGCGGGACTTTATCGGGATTCCCGAACAGGAGGGTTTCGCGAAATCTCTTCCGTGTGTTCATTGACCGAGGATTCCAGTGCATAATGCGAGATGAAACCGGTTGCGGAGTATGGCATCCTCATTCCAACCGGACAACGGGGGAGAGTCCGGTTCCAAGATAAGCGCGATGATGGATGAAACCTGTAAAGTCAAGGAGAAATCGAGTCAATGAACGAGCCTTTTCAGTTGTCGAAAATCCCCCTGGGTGCGGCCTCGTTTCCCGATCCGCTGCCCTTGTCGATTATCGGGACCGCCGGTCCGAGTACGGGCATGGACCTGCGCCGGTGGGAACAATCGCCGGACGGTCGCTATACGCCGGAGGATGTGAAGTTGATGGCGCGCGTGATTACCGAAGGGTGGCTTGCGGCCTTGCGGATCAACGGGGCGCATGTACGCCCGGCGGATCGTCTCCCAATGGTCATCCGCTTTGCGCGGGAGGCCATCGCAGAGTCCGGCAGGAACAATGTTCGCATTCTTCTGGACTTGGGCGGACCGAAGATTCGAACGCGAAATTCCGAACCAGTTCCGGTTGCCGCCGAGCCGTCCGGTTCATCCGGGCAGCCTGAAAGCGGAGCAACACAGGTCATTCTCAGCACCCGGTCGGCGGAGAGCGCCTCCCATGATGGGATTCCGGTAATTCCGGTCAGCTATCCAGGCCTGATAGAGGACATTCGGGATGAGGCCTGGATTCGCATTGATGACGGTCAGGTAACCCTTGGAGTAGAGCGCGTGGATCGCGTTCTGGGGCACATCCACTGCCGGGTTCTGCGGGGTGACCGGATCAATCCGGGCAAGGGACTGAACCTGGTGGGAGCGAGCATCTCCGCGCCCAATCTCACCGTCGATTTGGATCTTCCCCAGCTGGAGAGCCTCATTGTAGAGTTGGAAGTTGAGGAGTGGCCGGAATTCATCTCGCTTTCCTTTGTGAAATGCGCCGAGGATGTGCGCATTTTCAAGAATACCTTTCTGCGATTGGCGGAAAAGCATGGTCGCAAGGTTCTTTGCGCTCCCGGTGTGATTGCGAAAATCGAGCGGTTTGAACTGTTCGACTGCCTGGAGGATGCCATCCGGCTGGGCGATCATACGCGGGTGGATTTGCTCACCTTTGTCGAGAGTGAAAGCGTCGAGGCCGCGCTGGGGGCGCATTTCCCGTATTCCCTGGCGACGGTGCAGCAGCAGGCTTTCCGTTATGATTACGTGTATCGACAGTTGGCAATCAACAATCTGGTTCCCGCCGAGCGACAGCTGCGGCTGCAAGGCCTGGAGCCGGAGCGGGTAGTTCGGGGGCTGTATGCGTTGCGTGAAATTCTGCGGATTATGGGCGAGGTGGATGCGGTGATGTACGCACGCGGGGACCTGAGCGTGGAAATCGATCCGAGACGCACAGCGGTTCTGAGGGATTTCTTCCAGATGTGCGCCCGCCGGAAAGGGGTCGCCGAGATTATCGCAACCGATATTCTGCCCAGCCTTCGCCAGGGGACGCGCATCACCGCCGCTGAGGGAGAAGCCCTCGCCAACCTGGCCCGTGTGCGGCCCTCTGCAATCATGGCGAGCAACGAGATCGCGGTAGGGCGCGATCCGGTGTATGTGGTCCATGAAATCTACAATTCCGTTGTGTATTTGCTCAGCACCCTGTTCGGCAGGGACCCGGTCCAGGAGCTGATGTGCAGCTATACTCGACGAAATACCACCTTACGACCGGATGCCCTTGCGGGAACCACTCATGAGGAAATCCGGGCGGCGCTCGATATGCTCACCCGCAAGTCGAGTCACTTCGATCATACCCTGGAGGATCATCCGGGAATGCTCGACGGCACACCGGCGAAAATCTTTGTGATTGTCGGTTTGTTTGCACGAGAGACTCCATTTGCGCGGACTCCCGGTGAGTGCCTGCTTCGTCTGATTGCCTCGCAGCGGCCCGGCCCGCCCATCGTTCCGGTCCGACTGGGACAGGTCCCGATCCCATCCTTCCTGGATTGGGGTGTTCGCCCCCCTGTTACCGTGCCCGAATTCATCGGACAGGACTTCAATCACCTTTCGATCCTTCTGAAACACCTGGCGGAAATGGGAGTCACTACCGCAGGAGAACGATGCGCGATTTTCTGGCTGAACGGCCGGCAGCAGGTTCAGGTGTTCTGTGGCGAAGTTCCGCAGGGCTGAATAATCCCGTCCGTTCCCTTGACCGGCAAGATGCAGTCACACCCAGAAGAATCCTCCAATAATCGGGTGGCAGGGACTTCCGGCCTGTGGCTGTTTCTCCGGAGCATCCCTCCGCCAGGATAGGTTGACCGGCAGACCCAACCGGGCCGTGTTCTGGAAAGCCTTCGCGCGGGCCAGGGCATATTTATTTCGATAGTATTTTATGCGATCGTCATAAATTCAAGCGGCTGAAATAGATGCGTAATTCTCATCCATTCAGCGTTGTTCGAGCTGTCGCCGAATCGATTCGCGGTGACGCTCTTTCATTGACTCCGTGCTTCTCGGAATGTGTCAAGTCCAATGAGACAGCTCCGTTTGGAAATTAGTGAGTGTTTCTTGTGTTGAACTTGTTTGGTCTGGCGGGTTGATCCAGACCGCTTTCGGGAGTGCAGCGACTACCGGGGTTCCTCGGACGAATCGT
>JAKQSI010000026.1 GCA_029570205.1 Candidatus Omnitrophota bacterium
GAAAGGACTCTGCATAATGTGGCGAATTATCGGAGGATTGTTCTTTATTCTCACGCTGATCTCAATCCGCGCGGAAGCGGCCGATGTCTTTCTGAAAAGCGGGATGGTGCGCTCCGGAACCGTGACCGTTCGGAGCTCCGCCTGGGATTCCCAACTGGTAATCACGGTTCAATCTCCGGACAAGCGCGTATTCCAATACCCCTCCAAACAGGTTTCCCAAGTGGTCCATCAGGAGGATCTTCTGGTCTCCAGTCCGAATCCAGTTTACAAAAATCCTTCTGTGGAACCGCAGTTCCTTGTTGTTCTAATGAAAGGGACCGAAGTGGTTCCGCTGGAGCGGCGGGATGGCTGGGTTCGGATTCGCTGCTGGGGAAATCGTGAGGGCTGGATTGAGGAAAAAGTCCTGACCCGAAGGGTCGATTTCTGAGCTGTTTCCAAAAGAAAGCTCGGTCACAACCGTCGCGCCGAGGAGTCTTGTGTTATTCGGTCAACCCCCACCTAACCTTTCCCGATCTTCGGGGGAGGAACCTCTGCCGCAAAGTTTGGAGGAGACAGAGAGGGGGTTGTGCGTATCTTCACGCCTTCGGCTGCGCTGTGTGCGGTGACGCTTTCTTCACCCAATCACCGGCCCCGTCGAAGGGAGGCTCGCGATTGCGGAGTGAGGATTCACAATCGCCGACATTCATGTGGGCTACATCTCATGTTCGCCAGAATAGGAAGGCTTTCGCGGTTCAGAATCCTGTTGTCGGTTCTCCTTCTGATTGCCGGATGCGCGAGAAACCCGGAGCAGGTCACTTGGCCCACTTTTGAAGAACTCTCCCAGAGCGCGGAATATCTCAATCCACCTCGATATGAGAAAAACGCTTTTGTTGCAGCGGATGGACACAGAACCTTCCTGATCGGCGCTTATGGCAAAGATGACCCCCGTTTCGACTTATATGGGAAACGGGAACTCGGTGAACTGCCGCCAAGCTATGGTCTCTATGACCCGAAATTGCATGGCTGGATATACGAACAGCCGCTGAATCGGGAATCGGCAACCCGGCTGGGATTCAATTTCTATTCGATGTCGCTGAATCCCAGACCATTTTATGAGACAGTCAATTACGACGCCCGTGTGCCGGAAGACCCCGATTATGTCGCCACATTCGCCCGCGAATTGCGCCTTCCGTTCTATGTGGATTTTGTTGCCTGGCCGTGGGGACTCGGAGCGCCGGGACAACCGGACACAGGGAAACTCCCCGATGAATGCCGCAATCCTCATAGCGGTCACTGGATGGCCTACCGGATTATCGGCCCCGGACGGGAGATCTGGCTGTCGATCTGGAGGCTGTATGCACAAAGGCTCCGGGAGGCCGGTGTTCCCGTGCTGATGTATGAACTGTTCAACGAACCCGGATACAACGCCTGGACAGAGGACCATCGAGCCGAGTTTATCCGGTGGCTTCAGGAGCGATATAACTCACTGGAGACCGTAAACTGCGTTTGGGGAACTTCCTGGAACTCCTGGGAGGAGATCCGCGACTATCCGGCCCCGAAAACAGTCCCCTCATTATGGCTCGATTATGATGAATACCTTGCGGAGAAATTCGCCGACCTGTTCAAAGCAGGCATCGACACAATTCGGGAAATCGACCCCAACGCAGTCTGCGTGATCCAGCCAAGACGTACCGCCGCTCTGGTTCCATGGGATGCCGTTCACTACGACAAGATTCTCGCTCTTGAAGAAGTTGTTGTCTCGCCGACCGATGGCGGCCTGTGGACCCCCGGAACATCAGGTAATCAACCGGATTCCAGATGGAGCAATGCGCCCATGGCCCCGGCTCCCATCTCCAGCGATCTCCTTCCGGCAATGGCAGGCGACCGAATGCTGTTCGACAATGAACTCTACCTGACCGGCCAGACGCGACGCGATGTACGAAATGACTGGTGGACTCGTGTCCTGATGGGCTATGACGGAGCGACATTATTCTCCTGGTCAAAACGCGGCTGGTCGTGGTGGGATGGACTCGAAAAGATCAAAGAGGAAGCCGAACAGCATCCCTACAGCGCGTTGATCCCAATTGCACGCCGCACGGAGGCATTGCGCGGTATTCTGGATTTCGCCCGGGAAATGCCTCGAGTTCGCCTTAATGTATTGCGGAAACCCTGGGTAGAGAATCACAACATCGGATTTGTCTGGAGCTGGGGGAATGCCCGACGGTTGATGTGCGACGGCGATCTGCCCGAACAGGCGATGCGATACTATGCCACGCTGAAATACACGCATTGGCCGTTTGAGATGATCCCCTCCTATCCGGCATCATCCGAGCATCTTTCGCAATTCAAGGTCCTGTTTCTGCCGGGTACGCAGTATCTTGAACGGGAACTTCAAATAAATCTCGAAAACTACGTGCGAAATGGCGGTCTGTTGGTCTTGGGCGAGAAAATCCCGGACCGAACGCCTTACGGCCGGCTTAACGGATTCGACGAATGGCTCGGCATCCGGCCGGGGCCGGGTGACTTTCGGAGAAGCACAATCAGAATGCCGGAAGAGATCAAAGGGGATGGAGCGCCGAAGGCTATTGAGGGTGTGGAGGTAGTTGAACCGATTTCCCTTGCCTCAACTCTTTCCCAAAGGGAGAGGGAGATAGATTCTCATCATTCCGGCAAAAGCCGGAATCCAGTATCCACGGACAGGACGATCATGTCCCCCTTCCACACTCTCATCGCCGATTCCCTGGAAAGACCCGTCCTGATCGAACGGCAACTCGGCAACGGACGCATCTGGTATCTCACCGCAAATTTGAAGGGGTACGATCTCGCAACGCTTCTCTCCTGGATTCTCGAAATGGCCGGACAGAATCGAGAACTTCTCATCCGGGATGAATCCGACGGCAACTGCGCGAGGAACATCCTGGTAAGTTTTCGGCGGTACAACGATCCTTCACGCCACATCTGTGTTCTGTTGAGGAATATGGACTCTTACCCGAAGGATCTGCGCATCACACTGAATCCCGGCTGGAAAAACTACAGAATCGACGACCCGCTGGAAAGAATTTGTTTCGATCCTCCCCCGGGAAAACTAATGTGGGAATGGGACGACATGCAGACCCATGGTATTCGATTGCGAATCGAGGGGAACGACTTTCGATTGCTGATGTTCAGCGAGATCTCCGAAGGCCGTTTTTGAGGAATTCCTCCGGTTCGGAATCTGTTGATTGAATGCTATAATCCGGAATCCCTGTACAAAGCACATCAAGAAAGAACCGCCATGCCCACATTCCTTTAAGTCACGGAGATAATGCGGTTTTATTATTCGCCCCACAATAGATGGGTCAGAAGAAGCCTGCGTGAACCTCGAACATTTCACCGGCAGGATGCCGCGCCGGCCGGCCAAAAAGGGGCGCACAACCGTGCGCCCCTGCAGGATAATCGGCAATCTGTGAGAAAGGAAATCAAACCAGCCCCTGGTCCAGCATCGCGTTGGCTACTTTTACAAAACCGGTGATATTGGCCCCCATTACGAGGTTACCCGGGCACCCGTATTCTTTCGCCGTATCCGAGACAGAGGTATAAATCGCCCTCATGATCTCCTGTAGTCGTCGATCGACCTCCTCCCTGGGCCAGTAGATGTGCTGCGCATTCTGGGCCATTTCCAGACCGGAAACGGCCACTCCACCGGCATTCGCGGCTTTTCCAGGACCGTAAAGAATCTTCCGTTCCAGGAACAAACGAACTCCATCCGGATCGGTCGGCATATTCGCCCCTTCGGTCACAACGAAGCATCCGTTATCCAGAAGCATTTTGGCATCCTCACCGTTAATCTCATTCTGTGTCGCGCTGGGAAACGCGCAATCGCATCTGATCCCCCAGGGCCGTACCCCCTCTTTGTACACGGCGGTGGGAAATGCCTCAACATATTCGCGAATTCGTCCGCGCCGGACATTCTTTAGTTCCATAACATAGTGTAGTTTTTCCTCGGAGATCCCGTCCGGGTCATAGATGGTTCCATTGGAGTCGGAAAGAGAAACGCATTTTCCGCCCAACTGGGTGACTTTCTCTACCGTATACTGCGCCACGTTACCGGAACCGGACACTGTACAGATTTTGCCTTGCAGGCTGTCTCCCCTGGATTCGAGCATGTTCTGTGCGAAATACGTGGCTCCGTAGCCGGTCGCTTCCGGACGAATATACGAACCGCCCCAGTTGAATCCTTTCCCGGTAATCGCACCGGAGAATTCGTTACGAATCCGCTTGTATTGCCCGAACAGGAACCCGATCTCTCTCCCGCCCACGCCGATATCCCCGGCGGGCACATCGACATTATCGCCGATATACCGTTGCAGTTCGGTCATGAACGACTGGCAGAAGCGCATGACCTCGACATCGGACTTTCCCTTCGGGTCGAAGTCGGAACCGCCCTTGCCGCCGCCCATCGGAAGGGTGGTCAGGGCATTCTTGAAGATCTGCTCGAATGCCAGGAATTTCAGCACGCCGAGATGCACAGTGGGATGAAAGCGCAACCCGCCCTTGTACGGGCCGATGGCGCTGTTGAATTCGATACGGAACCCGCGATTGATGCGGTCGTTCCCCTGCTCATCCGTCCACGGCACACGGAACATGACCACCCGCTCCGGCTCGATCAGTCGTTCCAGAATGAGATGCTTTTCATACTTAGGATGTCTCTCCAACACCGGTCCCAGGGAATCGAGAACCTCTTTGACCGCCTGGGCAAATTCCGGCTCCGCCGGATTCCGCTTCACCACCAGATCCATGATCCTTGATGCATACGAAGACATAATTATTGAACCTCTTTCTTCCGCTCGGAGCGGCGACACCGTTTATGCTGTCGGATCGGCTGATCAGTTCAAGCACAGAGCCGGTGTGAAATAGGCGTCCGTTTCCTTTATATTATGGCAGATGGAGGCCAATTCTGATTAGAATACAAAACGAGCTTCTTCATGTCAAGGCAGCCGGACAATTCGAGGCCATCTTTCTTCCCGGATTTTCGGACAGCTCGGCAACTCAGAATAATTTTACCTGATAAGTGGTTCATAAATAAGGCCTTATGCCAATTCATTCAGAAATCAGTTTGAGTGGATCATCGAAGAAAAAGGGCCAACCCTGGACCGGATGCCTTTGAAGAAGGAAAATAGAATTGGGTGGTGATTTTATATACTTCAAACGGTATTTATGGCATTCTTGCCATTATGTGGTTTGATTTCAGGCCAGATAAATGGTAATATTGCCAATTAGGAAGATTTGGTAAGGAAAGGATTTCGACGATTTCCGAGATTCACCAGAAACAGAAGATTGCCATTCTGCGCGTTCTCCGCAATTATGGCCACCCAATCGGCAGCGCCACGATCGCCAGGGAGATTGAGGCTTCCGGTTTTTATTTGAGCGACCGCACAATCCGCCTTTATCTCCAAGAGATGGAGCGCGAGGGTCTGGTCGCCCATGCGAGACGTGGTCGGCACGGTGGACGGACGATCACCGAGCTGGGAATCGGCGAAATCAAAGATGCCCTGGTGATGGAGCGCGTCGGATTCACAGCCGCGAAAGTGGACACCCTCGCCTGGAAAATCTCGTTCGATCTTGCCTCCAAATCCGGCCTGGTCGTGCTGAATGTCTCGCTGATTCGTGAGTCCTGTCTCAGGGCCGCGATCAATGAGATCATTCCCGTTTTCAGAGCCGGGCTGAGCATGGGGGAGTATCTTTACCTCGGACGTTCCGGCGAGGAAATCGGCGAATTCCAGATCCCGCCCGGCTATGTGGCCATCGGCACGGTCTGTACCGTCACATTGAATGGGGTCCTTCTCAGCGCACGAATTCCGACGGATTCGCGCTTCGGGGGCATGCTGGAAGTACAGAACCGAACTCCCATCCGGTTTACCGATGTAATCTATTACGACGGAACTTCACTCGATCCTCTGGAAATTTTTATCAAAGGCGGCCTGACCAGTGTTCGCGAGGCCGTACGAACGGGACATGGTCGTATCGGAGTGAGTTTTCGCGAAGTCCCGACGGCTGCGATGGCCGAAGTAGAGAAAGTGCTTCGCAGGATGGATCAAATCGGTCTCGGCGGGGTTCTGATGATTGGAAGACCCAGTCAGCCGGTTCTTGATTTCCCCGTTCAGGAAGGCCGAACCGCAATCCTGCTGATCGGAGGCCTGAATCCTCTTGCAGCCGTCGAGGAGGCCGGAATGCCGACTACTAATTTCGCATTATGTACCCTGTTCGAGTTCCAACGGTTGATCCATTACAGTGAAATCAGGTAGCTGCCCGACACGGACGCCTAGTAAAGGCAATTCGGGTACAATACGCCACGAAAGAACCACTGTCCATTCCGGAGAATCGCCATGGTAATGATGAACGCCCAGCTGAGTACGGGCCTTCCCGGCCTGGACCGCGTGATCCGCGGAATTATCCCGGGCGATAATGTCGTCTGGCGTGTCGATTCGATTGACGATTATCTCGCTTTTGTCAAACCGTACTGCAGCAGTGCCATCCGACTTGAAAGGAAACTCGTCTATTTTCGATTCGCCAAACACGATCCCCTGCTCACAGGAGATTCCGGGGCTGACATTTACACGATCGATCCGCAATCCGGTTTCGAGAGCTTCATCACGGAAATCCACCAGCGAATCAAGCAAGCCGGACTTGGAGCCTTTTTTGTCTTCGATTGCCTGTCCGATCTGGCGGTGGATTGGTACAGCGACCAGATGCTCGGGAATTTCTTTATGTTGACCTGCCCTTATCTCTATGACCTGGAAACCATCGCCTATTTCGGTCTCCTGAGAAATTACCATTCCTACCACGCGGTTTCCGCCATCGCGGAAACGGCCCAAGTTTTTCTTGATGTCTACCGTCACCAGGGAAACATCTACGTTCGTCCGATGAAGGTGCAGCAACGCAACTCCCCGATGATGTTCATGTTTCACATTTGGGAGAACTCCACCTTTCGACCGGTAGCCGACAGCTCCACAATTGCGGAGATCCTGAATTCCTCCCCCTGGTCGGGCGTCGAATCCGCCAGTCCCCGGATGAATATCTGGAACCGGATATTTCGACAGGCGGAGGATATCCGGCAAAAGACGGCTGAAGAAAAGGAATATTCTGCCGAGACTCAAGAAGTCTTTCACCGACTTTTGCGAATGATTGTATCGCGTGATGAGCGGATGTTTCGGCTCGCGAAGAAGTATTTTACGCTGAAAGACTTGCTCGATATCGGCAAGCGGATGATCGGAACCGGATTAGTCGGTGGAAAATCGGTCGGCATGTTGCTGGCTCGCGCCATTCTGAGGCAGGCAAGCGATCGTTGGCGAGACCTGCTGGAGGTTCATGATTCTGTCTTTATCGGCTCGGACGTTTTTTACACATTTCTGGTTCAGAACGGATGCTGGTGGAAACGTCCGGAGAAAAGAGACATCCATACGATGCTCAGCGTGGCAGAGATCGCCCGGCAGCGGATTCTAATGGGGACTTTCCCGGATCACATTATTAAACAATTTGCGGACATGCTCGACTATTTCGGACAATCGCCGATTATCGTTCGATCCAGTAGTCTTCTGGAGGACAATTTCGGGAATTCCTTTGCGGGTAAATATGAGAGTGTGTTCTGCGCCAACCAGGGTTCCCGGCATAAGCGGCTCGAAGATTTCATGTTTGCGGTGCGCACGATCTATGCCAGCACCATGAGCGAGAAAGCGATCCGCTATCGCGCCGGACGGGGACTGCTGGATTCGGAAGAACAGATGGCCCTTCTGGTACAGCGTGTCTCCGGCTCTCTGTATGGCAGCCTGTTTTATCCGCAGATTGCCGGAACGGGATTTTCATTCAATCCGTATGTCTGGAGCGAAAGGATCGACCCGGAGGCAGGGGTGCTTCGCCTGGTGTTCGGACTTGGAACCCGCGCGGTAGATCGCTCGGATGACGACTACACGCGAGTGGTGGCGTTGAACGCACCCGAACGAAGGCCGGAGGGAAGCCCGGAGGCGGCAAGGCAATACGCACAGCGTAAAGTCGATGTATTGGATCTGGAGGCCAATCAGCTGGTCTCGCGGAGTTTTATGCAGGTCGCTGAACACGGTGAAGGACTTCCGATTGATCTCTTCGCATCCGACCGTTCAGGACCGGTCCGGGCCGATAATTCGGGAATATCGCGCAATCCATCAGACTGGAGCCTGACTTTTGAAAAGCTACTTTCCCGCTCCGATTTTCCGAAGAACATGCGCGAGATGCTGGCGACACTTCGCGAGGCCTACGACTACCCGGTAGACATTGAATTTACCGCCAATTTCGAGAACGAACATACATACCGGATCAATCTCGTACAATGCCGACCGTTCCAGGTAAAGGGAACCGGCGTGATTGTTCCGTTCCCCGAGAATATCGACGAGAAAAACCTTATTTTGGAGACAAAGGGGCCTGTAATCGGTCATAGCCGTTCGGACACGGTGGATCGATTGATTTATGTCACTCCGTCGATATACGGGCAGATGCCGCTGAATGATCGCTATTCCGTGGCCCGGCTGATCGGCAGGCTGACTCATATCGAGCCGCCGAATTCGCAGAGGAATGTGATGCTTCTTGGTCCGGGTCGTTGGGGGACGACCACGCCATCGCTGGGTGTTCCGGTTTCCTTTGCGGAGATTAACACGGTGTCTTTCCTATGCGAGATTGTGGCCATGCGCGAGGACCTTGTGCCGGATGTGTCGTTGGGAACGCACTTTTTCAGTGAATTGATCGAGATGAACATGCTTTACCTGGCATTGTATCCTGACCAGGAAAACAACTACCTGAAACGGTCCTTTTTCGAGGAGTCACCCAACAAGTTGATCGAGTTGCTTCCGAATGTCGAGAAGTGGGCGGAGGTGGTTCGAGTGATTGACATGACAGATGCCGCTCCCGGGCGTGTGCTTCGGTTGAATGCGAACACGCTCAAGCAGGAGGCGGTTTGCTATCTGGAGCGGGCCGAGACGTTTTGAGCCGGGCCCGGGAAGGGGGTTGATCTCTTGCGGTCCGTGCGGGCTGATGGTAAAAGACTGATTGATGGTTGTTCATTGCGCCGATGGCTCAATTGGATAGAGCATCTGACTACGGATCAGAAGGTTGGGGGTTCGATTCCCTCTCGGCGCGGGTTGAAAAGACTGGACTTACGTACTTCCCACCGGACCCTCAATTTCCCGGAGTGAGCATAGAGTGAGCAGGAGAGGGAAACACCGGCCCCTTTTGACGCACCCCGGACGGCCCGGAAATGTCCCGGTTCCCCGTCCAGCCCGGACGATATGAGACTCATCCCCTCATTCCATCGCCCCACAGAACGAAAATCCGGCCTGTCCCTGCAAGACATGAGATCAGGAATGCAATCGCGCCCGGTTCCGGGTTCCCGTGGAAAGGGTGAGAGGTTCCCCCTGGTCCGCTTCGATCCCGATCCGGCCCCACCTGTCCCGATCCGCGCCGATGGTTTCCGAAGGGTGAGACAACCCCCGGTTCCTGCGGATGGGACCCATGTTCGCACAGGAACGGAATGCACCGCGCCGCCGATGGTCTGGACGGATGGGAGTCCGGTCCGATGGGAGAGGGTGAGAATGCCCGGATTGGACCCGTTGCCCCTGTGCGCCTGGAAGGGTGGCCCCGGACGGTCCGATCCCTGGAAGGTCTATCAACCGATGGGACCCCCGCGCCGCCCAGGTCGAAAATGAGGAAACCCCGGACGGCCAAGGGAGGTTAAACGAAAATGGCCTATGGCATGAGATCGAATTGTTGTGCAACCTGCCTGATGTCTTGCCGAATCGCTTCCAGTGCTTCCATGATCCGCTGCGGGTCACTGCCGGGAATGGCCCGGACCTTCCGCCGGAAAACATATTGCAGCGCGTCCTCGAAGGTATTGCACCATGCCTCGACCATCCAGGATTCTCCGGTTGACGATTTGCTTTTATGGTGCTCTTTGGATTTCCGCCGTGATACCTGCCAGCTCAATTCCGTTGATTCAATCTTCCAGGCGGGTCCAACTTCCAGAAACATCGTTTCAAGCCCTTTCTGACTGTCATACGGTCAATCTGAGGCACGATCTCGGTCCGGTCCGGTACTTTCATCCGCAGCAGTTTGCGCCCGTAGGAGGTTCTTGCGTTGCCCCTGTTTCAAAAACTTGTCGAATGCGCTTTCTTCCGATGGTTCGATCTCTCGGAGAGGGATACCGCGCCGGGACTTCGGCCCGTTCATGCCGAACCGATCCGCAAGGTCATTGAATGCACGTGTCAATTCCCGACAAACGCGAAAACGTGGGTTTGACTTGCGCAATCCGCTTGCCGCCATGTATGCGCTTCCTTCCTCCAGCAAGAGGGTCTCTTCGCGTTTGAGTAGGCTCCAGATCCGGCAAAGTTGAATGAATGCCAGCCGGTCGATCTCCGAAAGCAATCCCATCCCGGCCAACTGCGCCGCATGTTGCTTCCAGAAACCAGCCGCCAACTTATCGGTGCGCAGTTCGACAGGACAGCGCAAAGAACGGAGAGGTTCCGGTTCGATCTTGCCGCCGGAATCCCGATCCCGGCGATACGTGCCCCTGAGTTTCAAGACGTTCGACGGTGT
>JAKQSI010000036.1 GCA_029570205.1 Candidatus Omnitrophota bacterium
ACACCGTCGAACGTCTTGAAACTCAGGGGCACGTATCGCCGGGATCGGGATTCCGGCGGCAAGATCGAACCGGAACCTCTCCGTTCTTTGCGCTGTCCTGTCGAACTGCGCACCGATAAGTTGGCGGCTGGTTTCTGGAAGGAACACGCGGGGCAACTCCGGGACCTTGGCCTGCTCACTGAATTGGACAAACCCGCATTTACTCTATTGTGTCAAATTCACGGGATGATGCGGCGCGAAGAGGCCATCCTGCAACAGGAGGGCAGTACGTATCAGTCCGGCACGTTGACGAAACAGAACCCGCGCTTCAATGTCGTTACCGCCTTGCGGAGAGACTTTGACACGCTTTCCGGCAAATTCGGTATGAGTCCGAAGTCCCGGCGCGGTATCCCTCTCCGAGAGATCGAACCATCGGAAGAAAGCGCATTCGACCGGTTCCTTGCGCAGTCAAAACGAAAGAACCGGGCGCGATCCGACGGGGATGACGGACCGGACGATGGTGACGGTTTCGACAAGTCGGGATAGGCCATTTTCGTTTAACCCCCCTTGGCCGTCCGGTTCTCCTCATTTCCGGGCGGCATTCTTTTGCCTGTGGGGCGCGATCCATCAGGGGGGTGACTCCTGTATCGTCCTCAGGACTGTTCCATCGGGGGGCCGATAGAAGATCTTCCTACAGGCCTACAAGATCGACCGGCGAACTGGACCGGAAACAGGCATTTCCGGGGAATCTGCCAGCGGATCGGCGCGGATCGGTTCGACCAGGACCTTGCAACCGGACGCGGTGATTCCATCGGGAATGTCTAGGGCAACCGGGGCGGATCGGGGGCGATGGGCGGCGCGGGGGTCCCATCGGTTGATAGACCTTCCAGGAACCGGACCGCGGCATTCCCACGCGGGCCGGGCTGGACGGGGAACCGGGACATTTCCGGGCCGTCCGGGGTGCGTCAAAAGGGGCCGGTGTTTCCCTCTCCTGCTCACTCTATGCTCACTCCGGGAAATTGAGGGTCCGGCGGGAAGTACGTAAGTCCAGTAAAATCAACCACGGCCCCACCGGGAATCGAACCCGGGTTTCCAGAATGAGAGTCTGGCGTCCTAACCCCTAGACGATGGGGCCTTGCGTGTATCGAAATGGCAGGGTCTTGTGCTAAGAATGTCTTGAACCGACTAAGGTCCAAAAACCGGAAAGGTTTTATACCGTTCGCGGTTTGGAGAGTCAAGGAACCATATCAGTCCGAATTCACGCGGTTTTCGCGGCGGCCAGGGCGACTTTTCGAGCCATATCCAGCAACAACTGTGCGCGTTCCGAAGTGGCGGCCTCGGCCATATTCCGAAAGATCGGCTCGGTATTCGACAAGCGGACATGATACCAGCCATCCGGCAGGATCACCTTGAGGCCATCCGTGGTGTCGATCGTGCCGTGGGAGATACCGGCAGCCGCCCGCTGGACCCAGTCCGGCCCCGGGAACGAAGCGATTTCCAGTTTGTCTTTCAGGATCGTGGTTTTCGGCAATTCGGCAGCCAGGGCGCTGAGCGGTTTGCCGGAAAGCGCCATGGCCTCCAGGATGAGGCCGGCAGCCGCCATGGCATCCCGTCCGGGATGGATGTCGGGGAAGATCACACCGCCGTTCCCTTCTCCGCCGATTACGGCCTTCTCGCGTATCATTCCCTCCACGACATGGGCCTCACCAATGGGAGTCCGAACCACCCGTCCGCCTGCGAGCGTCGCCGCCGCATCCACCATCATGCTGCTGCTGAGATTCACCACGGCGGTTCCCCCTCCCCGGCGGCTCAAGACATGTTTCACCGCGAGCGCCAGAGTGTATTCCTCCCCGATGGCAACCCCCTGCTCATCGACCAGAGACAGGCGGTCCGCATCCGGGTCAACGGCGAATCCCACGGCGCACTTACGGGACCGCACCCGCTCACACAGGCGCTCCAGCACAGCCGGATTCGGCTCCAGGGGACGAGTAAATCGGCCATCCGCCTCGCAATCCAGTTCGATTACCTCGCAGCCCAACTCGCGCAGCAGGCGCGGGAGGAATATCCCCCCGACCGACCGGCACCCGTCCACGGCCACGAAATACGCCCGCGCTATAATTGCAAGGCTCTCGATATGGGAATGCACCCGGCGGCAATGGATCCCCAGAGCCATATCATTGTCCTGGGATTGACCGCATGTGGTTCCGGTCGCGTGTCCATCGGTGTCCTGCGCGAGTTCCACAAGGCGTTTGATCTGCGCCGGGCTGATAAACAGGCCCTGTTCGTTATAGAGTTTCAGAGCGTTCCATTTGACCGGATTGTGGCTCGCGGTGACATTTACCGCACCCCTGGCACCCAGTTCCCGGACCATTATCCCCACCGTCGGGGTCGGAACCAGTCCCAGCCGAACCACACCGCACCCCTCCGCCATCAAGCCGGAAGCCACGGCTGCCTCAATCATCTGGCCGGACGGTCGCGCATCCCTCCCGATCACGACCGTGCCCTTTCCCAGCAACCGTCCGAATGCCCGCGAAAGACGCACGGCGCTTTCCACTGTGAGGTCATCCCCCACGATACCTCTCGCCCCGGAAATCGTTATACGCGGAAGTTTCATACTCGATTTGCTCTCCCAAAATGAAAGGATGTGCTATAGTGATCTTCAACCGACCGAACGGGAAGTGCGGTCGGAATTCATTGTCATAACGGGATAATTCCGATGCAAAATACTATCCATTTCCTGTTTTGTCTTCACAACCATCAACCCGAAGGGAATTTTGAGCATGTTTTTGAGGAAGCCTATCAAAAGGCTTATCTGCCCATGTTGGAGACTATCGAACGGCATCCCGGGATTCGTCTGGCACAGCATTTTTCCGGTATTCTGCTCGAGTGGATCGACAACAAACACCCGGACTTCTGGGATCGATACCGCACCCTCGTGGAAACCGGGCAGGTGGAGTTTCTGACCGGCGGGTATTTCGAGCCGATTCTGCCCTCCATACCGGACCGGGACAAACTGGGTCAGATCGCCAAACTGACCGACACAATCAAGACGCGCCTGGGCTATAAACCGAAAGGACTGTGGGTAACCGAGCGGGTCTGGGAGCCATATCTGCCCAAACCCCTGGAGGAAGCCGGTGTCCGGTATGTGCTGCTCGATGATGCACAGTTCAAGATCAACGGACTCCAAGACGAACAACTCACCGGCTATTACAGCACGGAAGAGCAGGGTCATGTGATTTCCGTATTCCCCGTCAACGAACGTTTGCGATACCTGATTCCATTTCATCCGCCCGAAGAAACTATTCAGTATTTGTTATCCTTCGCAGATCGTGGGGGCAAGCGAATGCTGATGATGGGGGATGACGGGGAGAAATTCGGTATCTGGCCGGAAACCTACGACTCCGTTTATCGTCAGGGCTGGCTGGAGCGATTCTTCGGACTGCTGGAACAATATACAGAGCAGATTCATATCATTACCACCAGCGAATACCTGGAGCGATTCCCAGCGGTGGGGAATATCTATCTGCCGACAGCTTCTTATCGGGAGATGATGGAATGGGCCTTGGCGGCGGATGATGCGTATGAGTTGGAGGCCGCTTTCCATGACGAGCGGTACGCGGAGGTCCGGCGTTTTCTGCGCGGAGGATTCTGGCGGAATTTCCTGGTGAAATACCCCGAATCCAACAACGCGCACAAGAAAATGCTGTGGGTCGGCGGAAAAATCGATAAGATTCCCAAGAATCGGAAAGTCTACCGGCAGGCCCTGGAAACGTTTTGGAGAGCGCAATGCAACTGCGCGTACTGGCATGGAGTATTCGGAGGGCTTTATTTGAATTTCTTGCGCAGCGCGATCTATCGCAGCCTGATTGAAGCCGAGGACCTGGCCGATTCGGTGTTGCACGACAAGGCCAAATGGGTGGAGGCAACCCGTGGGGATTTTCTTCGATGCGGCAGTGATTGTGTCATTCTGGCGAATTCCGACGTGATGTATCACTTCGATGCGAGCAGCGGAGCGATACTGTTTGAATTGGACTTGCGAAAGAAGCGGTTCAACCTGCTGAACACGCTCAGCCGTCGGAAGGAAGGGTACCACCGGAAGATGCTGGAAGCGGCCTCGAAACCCAAGCCCGCGCCGGGCCAGGCCGCCTCCATTCACGATCTTGTCGTGCTGAAAGAGGAAGGACTTGAGAAGCACTTGCACTATGACTGGTATCGGCGGAGCGCCGCCATCGATCACTTTTTCGACCGCACAACAACCATCGAGTCATTTCGAACATGCGCCTATCGTGAACTGGGAGATTTCGTAAATCAGCCTTATCAATGCGAGGTCAAGAATAAAACAGACAAGGCGAAAGCGGTGTTTCAACGGGATGGCAGTCTTTGGCGGGATGGCGATCCGCAGAGCGTCCGGGTGGAAAAGAAGGTCATTCTCACGCCATCCGACATCGGGATCTCGGTGAAAATCACTATGTGGAACACCTCGGATCGACCGCTTGAGACCTGTTATGCTTCGGAGTGGGGGTTCGCCATGAATGCGGGGCACACGTTCGACCGTTATTATGTCGTGCCGGGAAGAGATTTGGAGGACAAGAACCTGGATAGTGTCGGAGAGGTGCGGGATGCGACACAGGTGATCCTGGTGGAAGAGTGGGTGGGGATTGATGTAGACTTGTCATGGGATGCTCCGGCTGTTCTCTGGCGGTTTCCGATTGAAACAATCGCCAGTTCCGAGAGCGGATTCGAGCGGTGTTACCAGAGCAGTGTTGTCGTCCCCGTGTGGGACCTGTCGATTCAGCCGGGAGAAATCTGGTCGACCCAAATCACTCTTACAGTCAGGGATCGATAATGGACATAACCACAATTAAAGAACAATGGACCTGCCCCAAGTGCCGTTCGCGAGGATGCACAACTCAGGAAATGTCGCTCACGAAAGCGAGCTACAAGCTAGCGCTCCGCGCAGGGCATGAGAAATATCTCATGGTGACCTGCACGCTGTGCGGCTATTCGGAACTGTACAATAGAAAAGTATTGGCGCGGATTGTAGAAAAAGTACATATCGAAAATGCCGCTCCCGTTGTCAAACAGGTGGATCTGATTAAGGGGGATCAATGAGATTTCGAACCGCATTTATTCTGATTGCCCTGGTTTGGTATTCAACGGCTATCGTTCAAGCCGGGCGGTGTGTGTTCCTTACGCTGGATACCTGCCGGGCGGATAGACTGAGCTGTTATGGCTCCCAAACCTCAAAGACACCGGCTCTCGATGAATTAGCCGTAAAAGGTGTCTTGTTCGAGAATGCCCTTGTGACGGCCCCGCTGACATTGCCCTCCCATTGCTCTATTTTCACCGGAAATCTGCTTTCCCATCACCAGGTGCGAGACAACGCCTGGTATCGGTTGAAATCGACTGTGCCTACGCTGGCGGCGTTGCTTCAGAAAGCCGGTATACAAACAGGGGCGGTGATTGCGGCCTTTCCGCTCGAACGTCGGTTCGGGCTGGCCCGTGGATTCGACTTTTACGACGATGCATTTGCGCGAGAGGGGAAAAAGGGAGACCCTTGGTATGGGCATCGGCCCGCTCGGTTTGAGCGATCCGGGTATGAGGTCACCGAGGTTGCGCTGGAATGGTTGCGTGAGAATGCCCTATCCGGCAAACCGTTTTTCTTGTGGGTCCACTACTTTGATCCGCATACTCCCTACGAACCGCCATCGCCTTTCAAGGAGCGGTTCCCCGATCAGCCTTATGACGGCGAAGTGGAAGCGATGGATGATGCTATTGGGCGACTGCTTGCCGGGCTGAAAGAATTGGGATTGATTGAAGACACCCTTTTCGTGGCCGTTGGGGACCACGGCGAGAGCTTGGGGGAACACGGCAACAACGGCCATGGATGGGACCTGTACCAGCCGGGGTTGCGCGTACCGATGATGGCCCGGCTGGACGGTGTAATTGTACCGGGTCGAAAGATTCCTGATCCGGTGCAACCGACAGACCTGTACCCCACGGCGCTGGAGTATTTCGGCGTAGAGCCGGAATCCACGATTGACGGAAAGAGCCTGTGGAAGACACTGGTGGAACAGGCCCCTGTTTCCGCGAAACCCGTTTATTCCGAAACAATCTATATGGAACGTGAACGGAAAACACCCGGCGAGGGGATTTTCTGTATCGTTGCAGGGCACTGGAAACTGATCTCCAACCGCAAGGGCCGGCCGATTGAGTTTTACAATCTCGAACAAGACCCCGGAGAGTCCAAAAACCTTGTGACAGATAAACCGTCCTGGGAACAGGCGCACGGGTATGCGATGCATCTGCTGTTGCTGAATTACATCAAGGAAGCGGAAAGCGAACCGGGTCACGCGGTAGAGGAACTCGACCCCGAAACCATGGAGGCAATGAAGACACTGGGCTATCTCAAGTAAAAACAACGGGGACTTTTCCTCGCGACCCGGCCCCATGGAAACCTGTGGTAAAAGTCACGATCGAGGTTCAGGCAGAGACGCCTGACCCAGCAGGAGAAATAGGGGAACAAATGCTGGAACAGGCCTCTGTCCCTGTCATGGTCGGCCGGCAGAAAATCAGCCAATCCCAGTTTTTTTGTTGACGCCCCGCAAACCCCATGATCTATTCACTCCAGGGTCGTATAGAGTATGATCCCTGAACTATCAGGTCATCGGCGATACAATCCGCTGGAACGATGTGTACCCAAATATCGATCTGACAGTGCGTTGCGTGCATGATACACTCAAGGTAGACACAATTGTGAAAGCGTCGCTGATGAGAGGACTCCGCGCACAGATCGGCGCGGGAGACTCTCCCGGTCCTCGTTCACTCCATCATTACTCGAATATGACTCTCGACACACCGCGAGAGGGCGCTCAATGTGTAGCCGCCTTCCAGGACGGACACGATTCGGCTCCGGCAGCATTGTTCTGCAATCTCTTTGACAATGCGGGTAAGGGTTGCGAATCCGTCTTCCGTCATTTCGAGCGATCCGAGTAGATCATCCCGGTGCGCATCGAATCCGGCGGAGATCAGCATAAAGTCGGGTTTGAATTGTAAGGCCGCCGGAACCCGCATTTCCCTGTACATACGGATGATTTCTTCCTCCGAAGTGTGTGCCGGAATTGGAACATTGATGGTCGTCCCCTCCCCCGGGCCCTCTCCGCGTTCCTTCGCGCTGCCGGTTCCGGGATAGAACGGGTATTGATGAATGCTGAAGTAGAGAACTGTAGGGTCACGGTAAAATATTTCCTGTGTCCCGTTCCCGTGATGCACATCCCAATCGACAATGAGAACTCGATTTGCGCCGTACCGTTTCTGAACGTATCGAGCGGCAATGGCGACGTTATTGAAAACGCAGAATCCCATGCCCCGGCTGGGACCGGCGTGATGACCCGGCGGGCGCACGGCACAAAAGGCGTTTCGCGCCCGGCCTTCCATCACCGCATCGACAGCGGCCAGTATGCCTCCGACCGCCGCGCAGGCCACGCGGTAAGTATCAGGGCAAATTGCGGTGTCTCCCGTGTCCAGGTCTGTCGCACCATCCGCGCAGAGTCGCTCAACATGGCGGATATATTCTTCGGTGTGTACCGCGGCAATCCATTCCGAGATATCCGGTTTCGGATGGAGCGAAAGCCGCTGTGCCGCCAGGCCGGTCTGTTCCAGGCGTTCGACAATGGCCAGGAGCCGCTCAGGACCTTCAGGGTGTCCCGGACCGGGCAAGTGTTTCAAGTAAATGGGATCATAAACGAAGGCCGTAGCCGCCGCTGGAGAGGGTTGCAAGTCCGCCGTCTCGACCGAGAAAATCGGAATGGCTGCCGCGGAACCCACCAGGAGAGTCAGAATCCTCACGTTTTTCACCTCTGTCACTCGAAAACCGAACGGAGTTTCTGATATCATATCAGGGAAGCATAAGACAATCCGGGTTGTTGTGTTTCGAATCTTGCCGAGAAAACCGGGCATGTCTCGGAATCGCCGAAACGAAAGCGACAGGGAGGATTTTTTTGAAGCCGGCGGAACTGTGTTATCAATCTGCGATTGACCGGGGAACCCCGGTCTTTTACGGTTTCTCCGGCCAGGACCTGCGCATCATGACGCTGTTCGGCATCATGGTGTTTATCGGCGGCGCCGATTCGCAGATCATCACACCCCTTTTGCCGGAGATGTCGAAGGATTTCGATCAATCTCCTGTTGACACAAACAGCTTGGTGACCCTGTACTTTGCCGGGTCCGCACTCGCTTCCCTGATCGCCGGTCCGCTACTGGACCGGTACGGGCGAAAAGGGATTCTTCTGCTCGGCATCGGCATTGCGGCGCTGGCGAATCTGCTCGCGGCCGGTTCTTCTTCTTTCGAACTTGTTCAAGTGTATCGTTTTTGCGACGGGTTAGGGTCTTCGCTGGCCTCGGTCGCCTACCTGACCCATATTGGAGATTACTTTCCCTACGACATTCGGGGAAGAGCCATGGGGTGGGTAACGATCGGCTATTTCGGCGGGTATACATTCGGGCTTCCGCTGAGTGGGCTTTTGGCACAGGAATTCGGATGGCGCTCGACTCTGGCTGTGTATGGAATCTCCATGGTCGCGCTTCTGCTGGGATGCCTGTCGATGGTTCCGGAGATTCCGCGGCAACGGACTACAATTAACTTGTACACGTTTGCCCGGGATATCTTCGACTTTCACCGTCACACTCAGCCCGCATTGGCTATGCTCATCTATGCCCTCATCGGGGCCAGTACGATCGGATTTCTGGCCTACACAGGCGATTGGCTGTTTCGGAATTTCGACTACAGTATTTCTGATCGCAGCCAGATTTTCCTGTGGTGCGGCATGGCCAGCCTGGTATTCAGCCCGATTTCGGGCGCTTGGGCTGACCGTTCCGGCAAACGGTTACCTTCCATCATCGGTAGTATTGGAATCACGATCTTGATGCCCACGATTGCCTTTCTTCCCGGCCATCCGGTTTTGATTTATTCGGGATTTGTCCTGCTGGCGGCGGCAATCTCCATCCGTCAAAGCCCGCTGTTAACCCTGATTACCGAGTTGGTTCCGGCAGAACGAAGAGGAACATTTCTGGCCATCAAGAATGCGTGGACCCAGATTGGAGCGGCTTTCGGTAATTTTGCTGTGGGCGTACTGTATGCCCAGGGCGAATTTCTGCTTGTAGCGATCTCATGCGGGATTCTGACTGCGCTCACCGTGTTTCTTTTGATTCGGTATATTAAAGAACCCGCATCGGTATCATGATTCGCATTTCGATCCTGATGAAATTACGCTTTGTCCCTGTCGATATACCGGATTCTGAGTTTTGTCGTTCTAACCGTCCTTTTGTTGCCTGTATTGGCCGGCCTACCCGATAGATCTCGGTCAGGAGATGTCTTGGGAGAAATCGGTGTCTCCGTGCTGCTCGTGCCGTATAAGAGTTAGTTTTCGTAGATCGGTCCTTGGTTTGATGATGATGATGACGATGACACCGCTGCGCAAAAATCACGAAGGATCCGCGACCGCCAGGCTACGATGAAATAGTTCCGGGTGGAATCGGCATTTTGCCGGTCAGATCGTAGCACAGGCGTCTCGCCCGTGACTTGTCGCGGCGTACGGTCATGTACGTTCTTTTCCTTCTCCTTCCGGGAGAGGGGCGGGGTGACCGATTCCTTGGGCGGCATGTACGTCTCGTCCCTGACTCCTCCCCCACTCATCCCCCCCGTTTCCACCTCACGCCGTCCTTGGTGTCTTCCAGGACAATGCCCTGCGCGGCGAGTTGATCCCGAATCGCGTCCGCCCTGGCCCAGTTTCGATTCTTGCGGGCCTCCTGACGTTCCGCAATGAGAGATTCAATTTCCGCGTCCAGGGATTTCTGTTCTTCTTCCAACACCGCCAGCACAGTATCGGTACGCATCAGGATTGCCAGGAAATGCCGCGCGTCGGCTTTTGTTGCGGCATCCCGGTCCAGGAACCGGTTGGCATCCCGAACGAAATCGAAGACTTCCGCCAGCGCCTGCGGGGTGTTGAGGTCATCATCCATGTGTTCCTCAAACCCGCGCAATCCCTTCTCCGCAATCGCCCGCGCTTCTTCAGAGAGGGGACCTTCCGGAGCCTTATCCTGGGTCTCGACCAGCCTCCGGCGGAAATCCAACAACCGTCGCCATGCCTGGTGCGCCGCGTGAAGGCCATCCTCCGTGAGATTCAATTGCACCCGGTAGTACCCGGAAAGAAGAAAATAGCGGATCGCAAGAGCGGAATGCCCTTTTTGCAGTAAATCCCGCAACGTATAGAAATTCCCCTTGGACTTGGACATCTTCTCCCCTTCAACCATTAGATGCCGCGAATGAAGCCAGTATTTTACAAACGGTTTCCCCGTGGCGGCTTCGCTCTGGGCGATTTCATTCTCGTGGTGCGGAAAGATATTGTCCTCGCCCCCGCAATGGATATCGAACGTATCCCCCAGGTATTTCCGCGACATAGCCGAGCATTCGATATGCCAGCCGGGGCGACCCTCGCCGTATTCCGTCTGCCAGAAATGCTCCCCTTCTTTCCTGGCTTTCCAGAGAACAAAGTCCCGGGCGTCTTCCTTCTCGTATTCGTCCTGATCGACACGCGCCCCCACTTTTACGGAATCCGGCGTGATCCCCGAAAGCGCGCCGTATCGGGGAAAAGTAGAGATTCGGTAATAAATGGAACCTTCGCTCTCATACGTGTGGCCCTTTTCGCGAAGAATCCTGATGATTTCCAGCATTTCGGGAATATGATCGGTAGCCTTCGGGTACACTTCTGCGCGCTGAATGCGCAATGTATCCAGATCCTCAAAAAATGCCTCAATGTAAGGCCGGGTATGCTCAAAAATGGAAATCCCCTTTGATTGCGCGGCCCGAATAATTTTATCTTCCACATCCGTCAGATTCATTACCTGGAACACCCGGTAGCCCCGGTAAATCAGATACCGACGGAGAATATCTTCGAATATGTATGTCCGGAAATTACCGATGTGCGCGAAATCATACACAGTCGGCCCGCAGGTATACATCCCCACATTCGGCGGATTGAGAGGATGGAACTCTTCCTTTTTTCCGCCCATCGTATTGGTGAACTGTAAGGCCATTCAAAAAACTCCTTATTAGTGTAAACGAATAGTCTTGGCAAAGATTATCATTGCGAGCGAAGCGCGGCAATCTCGTTGTCTTGTCGGCTCGCCCATCGACAGGCACGGAGGCCTGTCCCACCAGTAGGCCAGGCGTCTCTGCCTGGCAAAGAAGGGCGGGAAACACGCTTTCTTCACCCCAATCACCGGCCCCACCGGAGCGATGCTCGCGATGACGGAACGGGGACGGCCACCGCGAGTGGCATGGGTGGGCTACCGCTGCGCGGTCCAGCCTACCCTGCCCGAAATCACCCCTGTATCTCTACACGCTTGCCGGTTTGGGCGGACTTGTACGCGGCAAGAGCTACCACCAATCCCTGTATTCCCGCCTCCAGGCTTTCTTCCGGCTGGATTCCTTTCCGCACGTGACGCAAAAAGTAGTCGATTTCCACTTCCCACCCGCCGACTGTCGGTTGTTTATCCACAACGCGCCACGATGTTTTTACCGTGCCGTCCGGCGAGGTCCGCCCCCGCAAGACAGAAAGTTCTTTCAAATAATCAAAGATAATTGTGCCCTTGGTCCCGTAAATCTCTATTCCCGAAAACCCCGGCTTGCTGGTCCAGCCGACTTCAATGTATCCCAGGCAGTTTTGCTCGAACTCCAGAAGAAGCACCGCGTTGTCTTCCACCGCAATATCCTTAATCAATGTCTTAATAACGGCAGAGACAGCGGTGATGGGACCGATATAATAGTGCGCCAGGTCGATCGCGTGAATGCCCATATCCAGCATGGCCCCGCCACCCGCCAAGTCGGGATTGTAAAACCAGTCGCTCATCGCCCAGCCCGGCTGTGGCCCCTCGTGGGCGAAACGAACGCGAATCATGAACGGTTTCCCGATTTCACCCCTGTCCACGAGTTTCTTCGCTGTTACATTGCCCCGATAAAGACGGTGGGTAAACGCTGTCATAAATACAGTCCCGGCTTTATCTCGGGCCTTCTGGATTTTTCGGGCTTCCGTCAGGGTGAGACAGAGCGGCTTCTCGCATAGAACATGGCAGCCATGCTCCAACGCCAGAACGGCCTGTTCCGAATGGAATCGGTTGGGCGTGCAGATACTTACCACATCCGGTCGCTCGTTCTCAAACAGCGCTTCCGCCGTGGCGTACGTGCGGGCTGCGCCGAAAATCTTTTCGGCCTCCTTCCGTCTTGTCTCACACGGGTCCGCTGCCGCGATCAACTCACAGGCTTTGCTCTTCTGGTATCCCGGAAGATGACAGTTTTGCGCAATAGCTCCGCAACCGATTACGGCTGCTTTCAATCTGGCCATGGATTTATCCTCCTGGTTTATCGACAGTTCTCTTGTCGAAAGTGTCTCAAAACCCGCGAATGCGCACAACCCTCTCCCCCAAAGATTGTGGACATATAGAAGGAAGTTGAATTTGCTGGACTTATCAATTCAACCCGGACCTGCTCCGTTCCCAAATCTCAGGATTTCTCCGACATCGCCCGCCGGTACGCACTCCAGTCGAACCCACACCGTACCATAATTCCCAATCGGATCATAATGCCCATCCGGTTTCATGGGAGGGATGCGTTCTTGAAGTGACTCGGTGGCGCTGACACAATGCGAAAGACTCACCCAGGAGGTGCATCATGACTGCATTTGCCGATTATGTCCGCACTCATCGAGATAGTTTTCTCCGAGAACTTCAAGAGATTGTCCGAATTCCAAGTGTCAGCACGGAACCCGCCCATGCCCCGGATGTCCGCCATGCCGCCGAGTGGGTCCGAAATGCTTTTCTGAAACTGAATATCCCGGCTGAAATCCTGGAAACCGCCGGGCATCCTGCGGTCCTGGCTGAGCTGGATACAAACCCCAATGCCCCCACGATCATGATTTACGGCCATTATGATGTCCAACCGGCCAAAAAAGAGGACGGTTGGGATCGAGACCCGTTTTCTTCCGATATTGATGGAGACAAGTTGATTGCGCGCGGGGCCGCCGACAACAAGGGACAATTCCATGCTCATATCAAGGGACTCGAAACTTTTCTGAACACCGTGGGCCGGCCGGCGCTCAACATTCGCTTTCTTATTGAAGGGGAAGAAGAAATCGGCAGCCCCAATCTCGGCGGCGTGGTGCGAGAGCAAAAAAAACGTCTTCGTCCCGATGCGATTGTCATTTCTGACACAAGCATGTACCAGGAGGACACACCCACCATCTGCTATGGTCTTCGCGGGCTGGCTGCAGCAGAAATAACCGTGATTGGGCCTGATCGGGATTTGCATTCGGGAACTTACGGTGGGGCAGTCGCCAATCCCATCCATGCTCTTGTGGAAATACTTGCCGGATTACATGACAGTGAAGGGCGTGTCACAATCCCAGGATTCTATGATGATGTAAAGCCGCTGGAATCCTGGGAACGCAATGCTTGGGCGGAACTGCCCTGGGATGAGGCGGAATACCGCAAGAACTTGGGCGTTAAGGAGCTTTGGGGCGAACAGGGCTACACGACCATCGAACGGACTTGGGGGCGTCCAACTCTTGAAATCAACGGGATTTACGGTGGCTTTACCGGTCCGGGAGTTAAAACGGTCTTGCCCCATTGCGCTACAGCGAAAATTACAATGCGGCTGGTCCCCGACCAGAACGCAAAGAAGGTCCTTGATTTACTTGAGGATCATCTTAAGTCTATACAATTGAAAGGGATACAAATTCGCTTCTCCCGCCAATCGGAGGGCAATCCGGTCCGTTTTGACGTAAAAGGCCCCTGGATGGATGCTCTGATCCGCGCCTTGAAAACTGGATTCAGTCGCGAACCGGTTTTAATGCGAGATGGAGGTTCCATTCCGATCGCAGGTCTATTCAAAGATGAGTTTGATGTCCCTATTTTAATGGCAGGTTTTGCGCGCCCTGATTGTGGAGCGCATGGTCCGAACGAATATTTCTCAATTTGCGACTATGAGCGCGCGATCATCACCTCCGCTACCCTGTTGCAGGAGCTGACGCGTGTCGATTTGAGGGATGTTTAGGCATTTGATCTACAATCTACTGAAAGTTTCGTATCCTGCAGTGAAATTTAAACTTGACATTGGTTAATCTGTCTGGTAGGAATACTGTGCAACCGGATTAGGGCTCTAATCTGAGACAGAAACATCGCAAGGTCTATGCGGAATCACGGAAGGCCCAGGGAGAAGCCATCCGGCTAGAAAGCCTTATCTGTGGAAGCTCAGCTCCAATGGCTTCATGCTCTTCAAGCCATCGAGGATCGTCTTCGTGCGCTCCGCGATGGAAGGAAGACGCGTCGTTGCCTCCTCGACATTGCTGCCCTCGAAAAAGAAAGAATCCGCCTTTCTCAACAACTTGATCCGAGACTATTGCGTCGATTTGAGATACTTTTGGAGCGTAGACAAGGCAAGGCGATGGCCCCGATTCGTGGGAAATCCTGCGGAGCCTGCGGTCTGGTTCTTCCCGAACAAACCGTTGTGGATGTGCAGACGATGGAATTCCTTATCTCATGCGAATCCTGCAATCGGTTTTTGTATTGGGATCACGAAGAAGAGCGTAAACGTGAGGCCCGTATTGCCGCAGAGGTGGCAAGGGCAAAGTCCGAGCAAGCGCAAGGGGTGAAGACCGTCGAACCGGTTGGCGTGCGCAGGGCAAAAGCGGCCAAACGAGTCGGGGCAAGAATCCCCGTCGGGGAAACACGCCAATCGGAACCGGCAAGTCCTGAAAAACCCGCGGCAACTAAGACAAAACCTGCGGCGAAGGGGGGCGTCCCCAAAGAGACAGTCACTGCAAAGAAACCGGTGGATAAAAACAAACCTGCGGCAAAGAAACCGGTAGTCAAGAAGACGGTCGCAAAGAAAGCGGTTATCAAGAAGCCCTCCGTCAAGAAAAGCGGAGTGAAAGAATCCACTGTGAAAGAATCCCCTCACCGGAAAAGAACACCCGGCATTTCACGCACACCGAAAAAAAGTTCTGCCAGGAAATGATGGCCCATGGCCTGCTTCGGAATCAAATTGATGAGAGAATAGTCCGTATTGCTGACCGAATTCGGAGAAGTGTCTCCGGGACCTGAGTTTATGGAGGAAAGTCATGTCTTTTTCACACGCTCGTTTTATGTTGGGACTTTTCGCGATTTGTGTTTCCCTTGTGGGAGGCGTTGCGGCGGATGGTTTCGCTTTCTCGACGATTGTGATTGACGCCAGCGCCGTATTTGAATGTGCCGGGATTGGGGATATAGATGGCGACGGCAAAAACGACATTGTTTCGGGGTCTTATTGGTACAGCTATCCGGGTTTTGAACGGCATTTCATCTGCGAAATTGCGGCGAAGAACGGCTACCGGGATGACTTTTCCAACTCGTTGATGGATGTGGATGGGGACGGGGATTTGGATATTGTCTCGGTGACCTGGTTCACGGAACAATGCCTGTGGCGTGAGAATCCCGGATCGCCATCCGGAACCTGGAAGGAACACGTGATCGACAAACCGGGGAACTGTGAAACCGGCTATTTGGACGATTTGAGCAGGGACGGGGTACCGGACCTTGTGGTCAGTGTGGCCCAGGCCGTCAACTGGTATGAGCATATTAATCAGCCGCCGTACTGGAAAAAGCGTTCCCCCGGAAAAGAGGGGGTCGAGCATGGTTTGGGCACCGGGGATATTAACGGAGACGGCCTGAAAGACATCGTTACTCCAAAAGGCTGGTACGAGGCCCCCGAAGACATTTCTAAGGACCCCTGGACCTGGCATCCGGAATTCGATCTCGGTTCGACCAGCGTTCCGATTCTTGTTTTCGATGTAAATGGAGACGGTCTAAGCGACATTGTTTTCGGGATGGGCCATGACTACGGGGTATTCTGGATGCGACAGAATGCGGCTGCCGATGCGGGCAAGCGAACATGGACCCGGCTGGAGATCGACAAGAGCTGGTCCCAGGCTCATACGATGTTCCATGTGGATTTGGATCAGAGCGGAAAACCGGGATTTATTACCGGGAAACGTTACTATGCGCACAATGGGTCGGATCCGGGAGCGGAAGATCCAATCGGTGTGTATTTTTATCAATATGACCCGCAGCAGTCGAAATGGGTCAAGACGAATCTGGATTACGGAAACCGTGTCGGATTCGGTTTGATGCCCGCCGTGGGAGACATTGACGGAGACGGCGATACCGATGTGGTATGTTCCGGGAAGAGCGGTTTGTATTTACTGCTTAATAAACTGAAGTAAAGATCACACGTATTCCCGCTGGAGGTTTTGGAGCAGATCGTCGGTGAGTCGTTCGACTTTGCGGATTTCGGCGAATTTGTTCAGCAGGTCGTCAACGGTGAGTCGATTTTTCTCGGCAAGCGGAATATCGTCGATTATTTTTCCCTTGTTCATCATAATGGTTCTGGCGCCGAGGTCGAGGGCCTGCTGCATACTGTGCGTCACCATCAGAGTAGTAAATCCGCTACGTCCGATGAAACTTTTCGTCAGTTTAATGACTTGTGCGGCGGACTTGGGGTCCAAGGCGGCGGTGTGTTCGTCCAGGAGCAACACTTTCGGTTCGCTGATGACGGCCATCAGGAGGGTTAATGCCTGACGCTGGCCGCCGGAGAGCGTTCCGATTAAATGATCCAACCGATTTTCCAACTGCATTTCCAGTTGAGCCACCGCCTCCCGGTAGGCTCTTCTCCGTTCCCCATTCAGGCCGATTTTGGGTTTTTTGTGGCGACCGCGCAACCAGGCCGTATGGAGATTCTCGGCAATGGTCATATCCGGCGCGGTTCCCATAAAGGGATTCTGAAACACACGGGAGACAAATTTGACGCGCTGGTAGTCTTTTCTGTAGGTGGTATCTTGCCCCGCGATTTCTATTTTTCCGGAATCAGGCAGAAAAGTTCCGGCAACGGCATTCAGCAAGGTCGATTTTCCGGACCCGTTTGTCCCGATGATGGTAACGAAATCACCGGCATTGACTCTCAGGTCGATTCCACGAAGCGCATACACCTCATTGGCCGTACCGGGATAAAATTTCTTATGAAGATCGGTAATTGTAATCATTCGTCACTACTCTCTTTTTACAACGGCCGCACGGCTCAGGAATTCATCGGTAAGATGGATTCCATACAGGTCTGCGAGCGCCAGGTTGACAGCCATTGTTTCGGGAATGCAAGCGTTAATCGGGATATCTTTCGGGTGTTCACCGCCCAGGACACGAAGCGCCACACGCGCGGTTTCTCGCCCTACCTGGTAATAATCCGCCCCCAGTCCGATAAACGCACCCAGATCGACATCGGACGGACCGTTGGTAAAGAATGGAATCTTGTGCCGTTTCATCAAATCCGCAAGGGATTGGGTAGCCAGAAGAACGGTATTATCGCCCGACGTGATATAGATTTCGATGCCCCTGGCGATGAGGGAGTTCGCCGCATCGAGTACGTCGCCGGTTCCGCTCACATTTGCCTCCAGCAGTTCAAAGCCGTATTGTGCCGCCGCCTCCCGTGCCTTGCAGGTACAGGCTTCGGAGCAGGCCTCGGCGGTGTTCCATATAATCCCGATGCGCCTGGCTTTCGGAAACAACTCCCGCATGACTTTGACGGCGGAGCCGACCGGCTGCAGGGTTGCCACGCCGGTGAGCTGCGGGAGATGATCCTGCGGATTCTGTGCAACTCCCATGCGGAACGGGTCGGTTACCATGCCGAACACATGCGGGATGCGCTGATTCGATTGAGCCAGAACCTGAAGGAGCGGCGTGCTCAGACTGATAATATAATCATACCGCTGACGAACCAGATCGTTCGCGAGAAGGGTTGCAATGGACATGTCTCCCTGGGCGCTCTTTTCATCCAGTTCAATGTTGTACTTGTCCATTGCCCCGCTTTCTTTTAACTCATCGCGGATCCCCCGGAGGCCCTCCATGGTAATTCCGTGTTCGCTATAATAGACTAACGCAACACGTGTCTTCTCTTTTTTCGTCGGCGTTTCCCCCGTCCCGTTTTTTTGACTGTCGATGATCTTCTGCGCTCTTTCAAGAACGGCAGGGGTAACCGCAAGGTTCAATCTCCGGGCCACATCCAAATTAACGTACAGAACGGTTTCTTTTGTCTGATAAATGGGGAGACTCGCGGAATGTTGACCGCCCAGGATTTTTGCCAGGTAATTACCGCCATCATAGCCGGTCTGATAGTAGTCAGGACCTAAAACGGCCACCGCTCCCTGCTCGGCCTGTTCGGCGCTGACGGACAACACCGGGATTTTCATTTCATTACCGACCTTTACCAATCCGCCGAATCCGACATCCAGGGTGTTGTCGCCGGGGTTCAGGAGAACTTCCGCTCCCTTGGCCGTCAGGGACCGGGCGGCGTCCACAATTTCGGACGGGTTGGTTACCGAGGCTTCGATAATTTCCAGGCCGATTTGTGCGGCATGGTCGCGCGCTTTTTCCAGGACGGCTTCGCTGTTTGCCTCGGCGGTGTTCCAGGGAATACCCACTCTCTTTCGGTCCGGAAACATCTCGGCTATCAGGTCCAGAACGCTGTCAATCGGAGGGAAGCACGAAATGCCGGTCATGTTCGGCCAATGGTCGGTCGCGCTCTTTGCCGCGCCGACCCGGTACGGATCGAACACGTATGTAAACACAACGATGGGCTTCTCCCGCTCTGCGACCAGCTGCACGGCCGATTGGACGCACGGTGTTGAAAGCGGAACAATGATATCGACTTCTCGACGGATAAAATCCTGAATGATCGCGTTAATCATTGCAAAATCGGCTTGGGCATTCTTGTAAATTAACTCGACATTGTCTCCGTCGAAATAGCCCTGATCTTCGAGGGCTTTGAGTATCCCTTTCTTGCACAACTCAACAGTGGGTTCCATCCCGAACTGCACAATACCGATCTTCGATTTTCTCTTCACAGCCGCTTCGGGCGCTTTGATAAGGAGAGTAGCCTGCGACAACAGTTGCTCGGGGAACTCGATCCCGATTTCTCCGGCAACGGGAAGATTGAGGCCGACAGTCAGTTTACTGTAATGTTCGAAGGGAATATCCCTCGGGTTCTCGCCTTTCAGGATCCGGTCGACCAGGTGCGCAGCCTGGATACCGCTCTGCGTATAGTCGTATCCGAGCGCCGCAAGCGCGCCGTCTCCGAGGCGCTCAACATCACTTAGAAAAATAGGGATCTTCCCGGATTTCGCCGCCTTTACCACCGACTCGAATGCGGAGTACACGACATTATCCGGTACAAGAACGAAGGCATCAATTCCTTTTTGTGTCAGAGACAGGGCGGCTTCGTACACTTCGGCGGAACCGGTAATTGTTGCTTCGAGTAATGTGACATCACTGTACGTGGCGACAACTTTCTTCAACTGCTCGACATTGAACACGGAGTTTGCATGTGCCTGATCATAAATGCAGCCGATGTTCAGCGGTTGCGGCATGATCGCGCGGACCATCTCCATGGTTTTGTCCATAGGAACCGAGCCGTACACGCCGGTGACATTCGGCAGGTGGTCCGTATCGGATTTCCCGGCCTCGATTTTGAACGGATTGGCCACGGTTGCAAATACAACGGGCCGATCCTTGATCTTATTGACGGCGATCTGGGTACAGGCTGTCGAGATGGCGACAACGATATCTACGTTCTCGCTCAGGAACTTGTCGGCGATGGTGTTCGCCGTGGGAAGATCGTTGTTGGCGTTTTCGACCAGGAGAATGCAGTTCCGACCATTTTTATAGCCGATTGTTGCCATTTCTTCCAGAAAGCTGTCGCGTGTTACATTGAGGAGACCGTTGTCGCTGACTTGAAATACACCGATTTTGCAAGTTTTTGCGGACGATAGTTCAGTGACAGAAGAACGATTCTTATATGCAACAATTGCAATCATCGCAAGAAGCGCCGCGGTTCCGGCAACGAGCTGTAATCGTTTTGAAGAGAGGAGGTCGGACAGGCGCGGCAGGCGTGTTTTCCGCGACTCTCCAGCGGTTACCGTCTTCGAAACAACTAGAGTAATCAAAACAAATACAGCGGTCAGGAGCTTCAAATCAATCGGATTCATTCCCACATACAGGGCAACGGCGATCATCATGCGGAAGACCACGGAACCGACAATGACGCTCAGTGTTTTCACAAACATAGAGGGTGTTCGGAGAATCGATTCTCCGATGATGACCCCGGCCAGCCCGATGACTATGGTTCCGATGCCCATCCCGATATCCGCAAAGCCCTGGTACTGGGCGACAAGCCCCCCGGAAATGCCCACGAGAGCATTGGCGAATGTGATGCCGAAGATTTTCATCCCATTTACATTCACCCCGGTTGCGGCAGCCATAACCGGGTTATTTCCGGTAACCCGCATGGAGATCCCGAAATCGGTTTTGAAAAACAGGGACATCAGAATCCAGAAAGCCAGAAGCCCAATACAGAGTGCAATGCAGGTCCATATTTCTGTCGGCAAACCGGGATTGATGTTCTCCAGGCAGGTGAGGAAAGTAGTCCGGTTCAGCAGGGGGATGTTGGAGCGGCCCATCACGTGCAGGTTAATGGAATACATGCCGGTCATCACCAGGATTCCTGCGAGGAGTCCGTTAATACCGAATCGGGTATGAATAATCGCGGTGGCGCACCCGGCGGCGGCTCCGAGCAAACCGGCGGCGAGAAGGGCGACGAACGGATTGTGCCCCGATACGATCAGGACGGCCGCCATGGCTGCGCCGGCGGCGAAACTCCCGTCGACCGTGATATCCGCGAAATCGTGTATGCGAAAGGTGATAAACATCCCCATGGTCATAAACGCATACAGAAGGCCTAAGTTGAGCGCGCCGACCCAGAGTTCCATCGTCTAGCCTTTCAATTCGATGATCCCCGCCATGCCGTTCTGAAATCGGGTCTGGCCGAGGATATGTTGAACCTTGTAGACTTCCAGATCCGTCATGACGCGATTCATCTCCTGTTCGAATTGTTCCAGATTTTTGTTCAGGGCTTCTTTCGCGAATACGGCGCCGTGCAAGTGGAACGGGTGATCTTTCGCGAGGAGTTCCTGCAGCGCGGGAGGTTCCGCGTTCTTGTCTTTGATGGCGATCCCCACTCCGATCACAACATGGTTGTAATCGGAAGCCTCGACGGGGAAATTGACCCATTCGGCGAAATTAGTCGAATCGAAAATCTCCCTGCCGTTCGATGGTTTATTTTCCAGAATGGGGACATTTTTCAGGTGCATTCCCCAAAGTCCTTTACTTTCAGCAAGGAGGACAATTCCCAGCATATTGGCCTTCGCGATTTCAAAGAATGCGGAGATGAGTTCCGTAAGTTGAATGAGTCGGTCGGGGTGATCAAAAGTCAAGATGTAGTTGTAGGAACCGTTGAATCCGAATCCGTGAAGGAACTTGTACTCCAGCGAGGAATCTCCCTGCGGGCACAGCATAAAATCGACCGCCGGGCGTTTCACCGCCGGATAGAAGTAGAAGTTCTTGTTGATGGTAACCGATTCGCCCAGAAACTGTTTGTAGTCATCGAAGTTCTCGCCGATAGTGGCCAGTCCGGTACTGAATGGGATATCCTGCGCTTTCATGGTCACGATATCCTGTTCGGTGTATTCGGAAAGCGGGAGTTTGCGTTGCGAACCGATGGGGAGGAGTGTTCCCGGGGATACCTGCCGCTCGACATATTGGATGGAGATTCCACGGATCTCTTTGGACAGCAGAGAAGGAGCCGGCTTTTCTCCCCGAATAGCGGCGAGAATCCCTTCACGGTTTGCGAACAATCGAAAGACCTGGAGGAGGCCGCTGAGGGTGAAGATTTCCTGTGTCTGAGGCGAAGCGTTATACAGCAGAATGTCACCGCCGACTTTTTTGAGCTGTTTCAGGGTATTGATGAAAACGCGAAGGCCGGCGCTGCTGACATAGCTGACTTCATGCAGATCGGCGATCAGTATTCGTTCTCCGTTCAGGATGAGATTATCGATCTGTTTCTGGAGATCCGAGCAGGTCATTCCATCAATGCGGCCTCGGATACGGAGGCATTTACATCCGAGTTCCTCTTCAACGGTACAAGTAAGCATAATTTTAAACCCGACTGTGCGATGAGATACAGGCCAAGCGGAACTGTACGGAGCAGCGACCTCTACCGACAGCCCGCGGTCAGGCAAAGGCTATCAGACAGGAACGGGTTGTACAGGTGGGTCTTGGTTCGGTCCGGGTAGGCCGACATACCGAAATCCGGGAGTTTGCCCGTCCGTCCGTAAAAAGCGCAGACCGATCTACCGCATACCCTCTCAACAAACGGCGCAGTATCTTGTATAAATACACCATTCTACACATATTCGGAGAACGACCATGATGCGATTCTTTTTCCCTGTATGCCTGTTGTTGGTGACGATGCCGGTCATTGCCGGTGATCCCATAACCCTTGCGGAGGGAGGATTCATCGCGGCCTGGACGGTGGCGGGACCGTTGCCGGCTGAGGTGAAGGATTCTGCGGGTGTATCGCATGGAGGCTACTACCACGATTTTCTCTCAGCGGCGGGCGGCGAGAGACACGCGGTCCCGGCGGAGGGAGATCGGATTGACTTTGGTTCGGGCAAATCGGTTTTCTGGAAGACCGCTTTGATCAACCCCACTGGGGCTTTGGATTTCATCAGCATTTTCGAAGCGAGCACGGACAGCAGCGGAATCGCGTATGCGTTTTCGCCGCTGCATTCCGAAACCGATCAGGATGTTTTGCTGAAAGTCGGCAGCAACGATGGCGTTCAGATTTGGCTGAACGAAAACCTGGTGCATGACAACCATGTGTCGCGAGGTCTGACTATCGGTGAGGACACGGTTCCCATGTCGTTGAAAAAAGGGACCAACCGGCTGTTAGCGAAAGTGGAAAATCTGGGCGGTTCCTGGGGGCTGTCCGTGATTGTGGCGGGCAAGGACGATAAGCCGGTGGAAGGAGTCACCACGTTGCTCGCCTCCGAAAGCGGCTCCATTCAGAACATTTTCTCGATTCAGTGGGTTCCATCTCCCATTGTGATTCGCACACCCGAAGGAGAGCGCCAAGCGCTGACCGCTGAGATCACTTCGGGAGGATTGGAGGACGCAACCTGTCGTATTTCCTCCGATGGCTGGCCGAAGGAGAAGGCATTCCATCTGGGCGACATTCCCGTCGGAACCCATCCGTTCGAGTTTCATCTTCCCGTAGCGGACAAAGAGATCAAAATTAACGTGAAGTTCCAGTCCAAGACGCACAACAAAGAATGGAAAGACATCGTACTGGAGCAACCGAAGCATTGGACAGTTTACCTGGTGCAGCATGTCCATACCGATATCGGGTACACGCGCCCACAGACGGAGATTCTTGCGGAACATCTTCGATACATTGATTACGCCCTGGATTACTGCGATTTGACAGATGATTACCCCGACGATGCGAAGTTCCGGTGGACCTGTGAGGTTTCCTGGGCGGTTCGGGAATATCTGAAGCGGCGACCGATCGAGCAAGTGGAGCGATTCAAGAAGCGTGTACAGGAAGGCCGGATCGAGATCACCGGCATGTTTCTGAACATGGCCGAGACCGCGACGGAGAGTTCGATGGCGGCCTCTTTGCAGCCGTTGCGGGAATTCAAAGATGAATTTGGGATCGAGGTGCGCACCGCGATGCAGAACGATGTGAACGGGGCGGCGTGGTGCCTGGTGGATTACTTCAGCGGGATCGGATTGAAATACCTCACCATGGGGATCAATAAGACCCGCTCGCTGCTTCCGTTCGACCTGCCGACTGCGTTCTGGTGGGAGTCGCCTTCCGGGAAACGGATCATGGCGTTTCGAGCGGAACATTATCACTTGGGGAATGTCTGGAAAATTCACGAAGCGCAAATCGGCCCGTTCCGAGACGGCCTGATGAGGTACTTGGAGCAGCTGGAGAACAAGGGGTATCCGTTCGACCGCGTGTATGCGCAGTATTCGGGCTACCAAACCGATAACTCGCCACCGGCGATGAAAGAGTGCGACCTGATCCGCGAGTGGAACGAGAACTATGTCTGGCCGAGGCTGCGTTCGGCGACAGCGCACGAGTTTTTCGAATGGATTGAGAGAGAAAAGGGCGAGGAATTGCCGGTGTATCGGGTTGCCTGGCCGGACTGGTGGACGGACGGATTCGGGTCCGCTGTGCGGGAAACCGCCGAGGCACGTCGCATCCATGTTGCTATGCAGGTCAGCGAGACGGCGATGGCGTTGGCGGCTTTGTTGGGGACGCCGATTTCCCTGGGGACGACCGAGCGCATTCAGGAGGTCCAGGAGCAACTCCTGTTCTACGATGAGCATACATTCGGAGCCGCCGAGAGTATCGGCGATCCCATGGCGGAAAACAGCATGGTGCAGTGGGGTGAAAAGTCCTCGTACTGCTGGCAGGCGGTCAAAACGGGCGGACTGTTTCGTGAAGAGGCTTTCGGGGTAATTCAGGAGTATCTTCCCCGCGCCGATGTCCCCACTGTTGTGGTCTGCAATACGTTGAATTGGAACCGGTCAGGATTGGTGGAGGTTTTCATCGACCACGAGATCGTTCCTCTTCACGAACCATGCGGCATCCTTGATGCCGAAACGGGTCGTGAGGTCCCCGCGCAGCAGCTTCGGAATCGCACGGAGGGAAGCTATTGGGCGCTCTGGGTGGAGGATGTCCCGGCCCTGGGATATAAAGTGTTTCGAATCGAGAAGGGCGGGCAAAAACCCAAACCCGAGCCGCCGACGACCTCTCGCGAAATGGAGAATCAGTTCTATCTCGTCGAAGTGGACCCTGATACCGGGAATATCATCCGGCTGTTCGACAAGGAGTTGGGACAGGAATTGGTGGATTCGAATTCACAGTGGAGAATCGGGCAGATTTTGCATGAGAGCCTTCAAAACCCGGAGCGGCAACTGAAAACCGACAGGTTTACGCGCACTCCCTTGAAAAACGTGAACGTTCAAGAAGGCATAAACGAAGAGATCTGGCAGAGCATCCGATTCTCCGGAGATCTGGAAGGTTGCGCCGGGGTGAAAGGGGAATACCGACTTTTCGATACGGCAAAGCGGATCGACTTCCATTACAGTATACGGAAAAACCCGATCACAGACCCGGAAGCGGTCTATGTGGCATTTCCATTCCAATTTCCTGACGGGAAATTCATTTACGAGGCGCAGGGGGGAATAGTGACTCCAGGCGAGAATCAGCTGCCCCGGTCTTCCTCCGATTGGCAAACCGTGCAGAGTTTCATTGTTTTGCGTAACAAAACGGGGCAGGTGGTATTCGGCAGCGATGAGATTCCGCTGGTGCAGTTCGGCGATCTCAACCTGGGCAAGTGGCAGGAGATGGTGCAGATCGAGAGACCGCACGTATTTTCCTGGATTTTGAACAACTATTGGTTCACGAATTTCCGGGCCACCCAGGAGGGCGAGCTGAACTGGTCTTACTATCTGACCTCCACAAAAGAGACGGATAACCGATCCGCCGTCCGGTTCGCATGGGGATCGCGGATTCCGTTCCTGGCGCGGGTTTTTCCTGCAAGTAAGGACATCAAGAAGACCCCGGCACCGAGCCTTTCATGGATTCCCTGGAATGCGCCGAATGTGATCCTGGTGGATGCGCAACCGGCGCGGCACGGGGATGGTGTGATTCTCCATCTGCGTGAAATTGAGGGCGTGCCATCGACAGTTGATCTGGAGGGGCAAAAAACGGCGATGAAGATCAAGCGGGCCGATGAGGTGAATGTTCTGGAAGAGGTAGTGCGGAAGAAAGTTCGTTCGGTGTCGTTTGAGCCGTTTGAGGTAAAGTTTGTCCGGTTGTTGGCGCGGGGGTGACAGGAAAGCCCAGTAGGCCGGGCGTCTCTGCCCGACAACAGACTATGGTGTATTATATCCGGGAATCATGTATGGAGGTTAACAACAAATGTTCCGTCGGCACGGTTTTACATTGATTGAGCTCCTGATTGTGGTCGCGATCATCGGCGTTCTCGCGGCGATTGCCGTCCCGAACTTTCTAAACGCGCAGTTGCGGGCGAAGGTGACGCGGGCTTATAGCGACATGGGGGCCATCGGGAAAGCTCTGGATATGTATCTTCTCGACCAGAACTCATTCCCGACAAGTAACTATGTCGAGAGCTATCCGAAACGGGCGTTACGACGACTGACAACCCCCATCGCGTATATGACCGCGCTTCCTGTAGATGCCTTTCGCGATTCGGTTGTGGGACAGAGCAGCTCCTTTGTGTCTGTCTCCGGGCCGGATTATACGTACTACATGTGCGACGACACGGATGCCTACGATGGCCCGAATTCGAAAGGCAAACCGACCCGCCCTGCCGACGAACTGAAGACATTCGATTGGTTTATGATTAGTCCAGGACCCTCTCCGGGAAAGGTCTGGACTTTTTACAACCTCAGCAACGGGCTGAAATCCGAAGGGTATATTTACTGCTCGAACAGCAAAGAAGAGTTGAACAGCGGCGGCAGCTACAGCAGCCGGTAGAGTTTTCTATGCTCCCATCGGCGGAGGGGAGATGCGGACGGTTTCTCCGGACTGTGCCGAGCGATGCGCCGCATCCAAAACGGCGGTCGAACGCCAGCCTTCGTAAGCAGTAACGTACGGTTCGCGATCCTCTACCAGCGCGTCTATAAAACTATTGATGCAGGATGGAAACGCGCCCAGCCATCGGTCGTACACCTGATAATTCAGTAATGAACGCGGCCAGGCTATCCCTTGGGGGGTAGACATTTCAATGGCTTCCATTTTCCGGTCCAGGTGAAAATGCCCATGCTCGCCGACTACCTCCATGAATGAGTCCGGCATGGCCGGGTGGGATTCCGGGTAAATCCAGGTGGACTCGAAGGTCGCAAAGGCCCCGCCCGCATAGCGCACCATCGCCTGCATGGCATCGTACGTATCCCACCCCATTTTTTCTTTCAGTACACGTTTGACACCGAACGCCTTGACCTCAACCGGGTCCCGGTCGAACCACCAGGTCATCAAATCGATATCATGACAGGAGAGGAACCACATCGGGGAGCTGTCTTTCGCCCAGGGGATCATCTTGGTGGGAACGGTGATCGGGTTGTTTTTGCGGGCATAGCCCATCAGACATTCGCCGATTTTCCCGTCACGGATCATGCGGAATGTGGCATGGTATGGCGCAAGCCAGCGATGGTTGAACGAAACCTGGAGTTTGAGTCCGGTTGCGCGGACTTTTCGGACCATCGCGGCAGCCTCGGATTCGCTGGTCGCCAGCGGTTTTTCCACATGGACATGGACTCCGGCATCCAGGCAGGTCATCACCGGCTCAAAGTGCGCCCAGTCCGGTGTAGCGACATACACGGCATCGGGTTTTTGCTCCGCGAGCATTTTATGGTAGTCGGAATAGGTGTCTTTGATTCCGTATTCCTGTTTTGCGTAGTTGCGGTTGTTTTCATCCAGGCAGGCGATAGCCGTAAGCGTGACCTGTGGATTGCGCAGCAGAACTTGGGCCACGGATTTCCCCATGATCCCCAAGCCGATGATGTTTACTTTAAGCGACATGAAAGAACCTCCCGGAATTTTTGTGGTGTTGTTGGCTGTATCTACCTTGCCCCGAAAATCGCGGTTCCGATTCGGACCATGGTGGAGCCTTCCTCGATGGCGACCTCGAAATCGCCGGTCATACCCATGGAGAGTTCCGGGCGGTTACCGAGTTCATTTGTGTACCTTGCGGCGAGATCTCGAAGTGCGCGGAAATACGGGCGGGCCTCTTCGGGGTTCTCACTGAACGGCGGCATGACCATGAGGCCTTTCACCTCGACAGCGGGCACGGCCAGAGCATAATCCAGAAGATGTTCAAACTCACCGGGAGGGATTCCGAATTTCTGTTCCTCCCCGGCGATATTGACCTGCAACAGGATGGCCTGGCGTTTTCCGATCGATTGCGCGGCACGGTTGATTGCCTCAACAAGGCGCGGGCTGTCCACGGAATGAATGAGATCGAACAAAAGAACCGCCTTGTTTGCTTTGTTGGTTTGCAGGTGGCCGATCAGATGCCAGACTGCCGGGAGATCGCGCAGTTCGGCGATTTTGCTTTCTGCCTCCTGTACACGATTCTCACCCAGGATGGTTGCCCCGGCGGCGACTGCCTCTCGGACCATTTCGGGCGGCTTTGTTTTGGAGACCGCAACCAGGGTAATTTCAGACGGAGCTCTCCCGGCACGCGCCGCCGCCAGCGCGATACGTTCTCGGACTTGTTCCAGGTTGGTTTTGATCGACATGTGATCTCCGGAGAATGGGTAACTGCCAGGCAGAGACGCCTGGCCTACGTAGCTGCCAGGCAGAGACGCCTGGCCTACTGGGTAACTGCCAGGCAGGGACGCCTGGCCTACTTAGCTGCCAGGCAGAGACGCCTGGCCTACGTAGATGCCAGGCAGGGACGCCTGGCCTACTTAGCTGCCAGGCAGAGACGCCTGGCCTACTGGGTAACTGCCAGGCAGGGACGCCTGGCCTACGTAGCTGCCAGGCAGAGACGCCTGGCCTACCGGGTAGCTGCCAGGCAGAGACGCCTGGCCTACTGGGTAACTGCCAGGCAGGGACGCCTGGCCTACTGGGTAACTGCCAGGCAGAGACGCCTGGCCTACGTAGCTGCCAGGCAGAGACGCCTGGCCTACGTAGATGCCAGGCAGGGACGCCTGGCCTACTCGATGGGCAATCTTGCCTTTTCAAAAACAGTAATGCTCTTGTCTTTTCCGGTCAACTCCTCTTGCATCCGTTCACGGGATCGATGGGAGTGTTTGGAAGATTGGTTGAACAGGCTATGATTTTTGATTATGACAAAACAGGTTGCAACGCCGTTGCATGTTCTCCGCACACACAAT
>JAKQSI010000059.1 GCA_029570205.1 Candidatus Omnitrophota bacterium
TGCTGGCCCGGACGCATTCCCGGTACAGGGTCGCTCGAGAGGCGCTGAAACGTGCAGGAATACCCGTGCAGGCCCCGGATGAAATGTACGAAGCAATGGGCACCCCCGTGTTCGCCACCATCGTTGCGGTGTTGCAGTGGATTCAGAACCCGGAGAACGATCATTTGTACGAGCAAGCGGCGTTACGGCTGAATGCAGAGCCACGGCAGATAACGCTGTTGCGATCCGATGAAGCGTTCAAAGCAACCGGCTCCTTGTTCGGATGCGTCCAGCGATCTATTGGCGGATGGAATGAAGTCCACCCGTTCAAGTGGATGCTCGGATTTCGGAAGGGATTTGAAAATGGTGGATTGTACTGGCTCTTTGGAGGGCTGTCCGGTCTGGCCGAAGCGCAGTGGATCCGGGATCAATTCCTGCGGTTGGTCGATACGTACCGATTGAACTATTCCTCCGGAGATTGGGAGTCCTGGGACCGGGACCGGATTTCCGAATTCCTGCAATTCCTGAACGACTGCCGTACCCAGGACCTTCTCAAGACAGAGGGAGAGGACGCCGGTGTTACGGTGACTACAATCCATTCCGCGAAAGGTCTTGAATTTACGCATGTCCACCTTCTCGGTTTCGAGGAAAACGAGATGCCGAAGGGGATGGACAATGTGGAAGAGGAGCGCCGGATCTGTTTTGTCGGTATGTCTCGTGCGTCTCACGAGCTGACACTCTACCGGGTCAGAAATAAGCCCAAGTATGCGGGTGCGCCGTTCTCGGAACCCGTCCCGGCCAGCCCGTTTTGGATTCAGTTGAATGGAGGTATTGATCGATGAACTCAGTCACGTTGATTGGCCGCCTCACGGCGGATCCGAAACTCAAATACACAGAGAACGCCGGTGTCCCATTCTGCTCGTTCAATCTGGCCGTGGACCGGCGGTACAAGAAGGCCGATGGCGAGAAGCAAACCGACTTTATCCGAATCGTCGCGTGGCGGAAATTGGCCGAGATCTGCAACGAGTATCTCTTCAAGGGAAACAAGGTCGCAATCTCCGGGTCACTCGAAATGAATCGGTGGGAAGGCGATGACGGCAATCCGGTGACCGTCTATCAGGTTGTTGCGGAGAATGTCGAGTTCCTGACGCCACGAAAGGATGGCGGCAATGGCGGTGGAGGCAACGGCCCGGCCAATGAACCGGATTATGGCCCGCCACCGGAGGATGACGACCTGCCATTTTGAGAAAGGATGGACGAACCGAAATGAGCGAATGCCAGACAATTTTCGATTTAGTGGACGAGGCTTGTGAGCGCGTGAAGGACAGATTGGCGGATGGGCATCTGGTCGTGGAATGGCAGGTGGAGGGCAAGCACGGATGGAACGATCCGGACTATACGATTGCCGACATCATACTTGACCTGTCCAATCACATCAGCAAAAGCAATGCCGAACTCCGTCTCGGCGCTGATCCAATCGACGTGATCGCATTCGGCATCTTTTGGTGGAATCGAGTGCGAGAACTGGAGCCGTTGCCAGACAGTTTAAGTCAATCTCGGTACAGCCCGGATCCCCGGCAACTGCGCTATGGATTCCATGGCGGGAAAGGACATGAGCCATGTGTACCGGGTATTGGATCAGTGTGATCGCGGAGAGAAAAGCCAATCCGTCTAAACGGACAGGATGGGACGTCGCATTCATGGAGAAGATAGGTCCGGATGCGACCATGGTATCCGGCGGGTTCCCGCGTCCCATCAAACAAGGCAAACGCAAGGGGGAATTGACCTGGAGAGGGGTCGAAATGTGCGGGCCGGTCATTGTTACTGACAGAGAAGTTGCTGAGGAACGGGCAAGGTATGAGGCGGAGACCGGCAACTGCGGGGACTGCCTTGGTGAGGGGAATCGGTGCGTGGGTTGGCACAAGGAAACCGGGAAAGAATATCGCGCTTGTCTGACCTGTAGCGGAACCGGGAAGGCGGGTCGTGAAGAACAAAGCATTGAATCGGAAAGGAGAAATTGAGTTATGAAATTTCGATGTCCAAAAGAGGTTCTTGTCAGAGGCGTGACGGCGGTCCAGGGGGCGGTCGGCAATGGCAGTGCGAATCCCGTCCTGCAGGACATTTGCATGACCGCTTACCCGGACGGCAAGATCGAATTCCTTGCAACGAATTTGAGTCTCGCCATCCGGTGTATCCGGCAATGCGATGTCGAGAGAGCCGGCTCGATCCGGGTCCCATCCGATGTATTCGTAAGGCTCGTCAAGGATCTGCCGATCGGAGAGGCGACAATTGAGTGTGTCGAAAACAAAATGAGCATCCATTCCGGTCGATTCAAGGGGAAACTGTCCGGAGCGTCGGCGGACGCCTTTCCGGAGATCCGCCCGGTCATTGACGGAACCAAGTCCTTCATGCCGGTCGCAACGCTGCATGACCTGATTCACAAGACCCTGTTCGCGGCTACGGATGAGAAGAGCCGGTTCGAATTGGACGGGATCAAAATGGTTGCCAGGGACGGGAACCTGGATGCCGTCACGACCGACGGCCGCCGGCTGGCCTGGTTCCAGATGCCCATCGAGTTCAGCAAAATGGACCTGATGATTCCAAGCGCAACGGCGAAGATTCTGCGGTCGATCCTGCCCGAAGAAGGGGAAGTCGAGATCGTGGACGGGATCAAACATGTGACCTTTCATGCGTCTGATCTCGAAATCACGTCCACACTGCTGACAAACAAGTTTCCACCCTACGAGAAGATCGCCCCTGGCGAAGGGGAGACCCGGTGCGAAATCGTGTGCAGCCGGGACGATTCAATGGGTGCGATTCGGCGCACGTCCACCCTTGGGGACACGGATTCCTGGCGGGTAATTCTGAAACCGGGCGAAGGCGTCATGGAAATCAACACGGAAAGCGGGGCGATTGGGGGGCGGGGACAGGAGCAAGTCGAAATCGAACTGAACGGAGATCCATGCGAAGCGCATTTCAATTCCAGGTATCTCCTGGACTTTCTGCGCCTATGCGACACGGAGAAAGCCAAGATACGATTCTGTGGCGGTGCGGTCGGAATGAATGCGCATCGGGCAGTGTTCCGGCAGGCAGATGACCAGGGACTGCTTTACATCGTGATGTGCCTGCAAACCCAGGAAGAACTGGAAAAAAAGCAGGATCGAATGGAAGGGAAGGCGGCGTAGCGAATGAAAGGGCCGGAGCGATCCCGTGAGGGACCTGGACGGGGTGCTTCGGCCCCTGGCAGACGAAAACCTGGTCTTCAGTACCCACCCCGGAAAAATAATGTTGACAGATCCATCGAATTGAGTGACAATTCGGTCGGGTGAGCGTTTTACTCATCAGTCATTCCATCACGCGAAGGGGCTGAAGGGGATAAGCAATGAAGACCCGCTTCCTTCCCATCCTCTCAGTATTTTTCGCCATCATTTCCATTCAAACGCAGGCGGCGGATTTGCCGGTAACTTTTTCCGCACAGGCAAATCGCACGTATGGCAATGTATGGTCCGATCCCTATGGAGTGTTTTATCAGCAGTGGTTTCCATCCGGGACGCACACATTTCAAGATGTACGGTTCCAGCTGGGAGAGAAGGTCTTGCGGATCGACCCGAACCAGTCGATACGGATCGAACCTTCCG
>JAKQSI010000040.1 GCA_029570205.1 Candidatus Omnitrophota bacterium
CATCTCGTTCGCCATCGCAATGGCCCGAATATCCGAATAGGCTCTGGCAACTTTCGCCTTCACACGCGCATTCATAAAGTTCGGCACCGCAATCGCCGCCAGAATCCCGATAATCGCAACCACAATCAGCAACTCAATCAGGGTAAAACCACGTTTGTTGTATGACATATCGATCACCTTTCTTGTGTTCTTCAGCAGGACTGTCGGTCTCTTGAATCCTTGGATCCGAATTCGATTCCTGTCGTGCCACGAACGAGCCGTGCGATCGAAGTGGACCCGGATGGGGGAAAGCGCAATCCCCGCAAATTCCCACTGCATCCGGAATATACTATACCTCATAAATCCCCTCAAGAAAAGTGGGAGAGGACTCTTGGCGTCACCGGCCTGGCGCAATCGGGAATGCAATCCTGCCGGACGACTCGGCGAGCAGATTGTTCTCCACCGATTGTGTTGCGAATTCACTCGATAGAGTCCCCGAAGAAGCTCCCACACCTTGTTTTTCCTTTACCTTTCGAATCGAAGACACTCAAGTGCACGCAGAACCCGAACCGTCACTTCCACCTTGACAGTTTGGGAAAGTCATGCACAATGGAACGAGACGCGGGTCGACAGAAGCCGATTCGATGAAGAGGTGAATCCGGAGACCGAAAGGAGGTGACAAATTCCCCAAGACGGATCGTGCGACTGCATTTTCCAGTGTGTTCCATAGAGCCTGTGGAACAAGGATAAGGAAGCCTCAAGATCACCTATGAAGAACAGGAGAACAATGATGAAAAAGATGCTGGTTTTCACATTCCTTGCTTTAACCGCTGTCGGAGCCTGGGCCGCTGACGACCCAACCACCCCGCCGTGCGAAACCATGGAGGAGGCCGGGCTGGTCGCCACCGATGCGATCTATCCCTTCATTACCCTGCCGGTCAGCCCGGGAACCCGTCACGCATCTGCCGGTGCGTTGCCGAACGGAAACTTTATCATCATCACCAGCGGCGCGGGAACGAACCTGGCTGCGGTGGTCCTCGATCCTCAGGGCAACATTGTGGCCGGGCCAAGCCCCGTAGTCCACGATGCGAACGGGCCGATCGGTTTCGAGGAAACCGACTTCAACTGTGACGCAAGCGATGCCTACCTGGGCCTCAGTCACGACGGCAGTGAAGTGGCCATCGGATTCGCAGTCGAGGGCGCGGAGAACAAAAATTTCACCAACGCCCTGTATCCCGACGATCCCGGCTTCTGCTATATCCAGCGTTTGCGCACCTCGGACCTCTCTCCGGTCGGCGAGGCCGTTGCGGTGTTTCCGGGTTCGATCACCGCACCCACGCCGGATCAAACCGGATTCCTGTATTTCCCGGTGGGCTACATGCCGAATGGAAGCCTGATCATCATTGCACGAAGCAACAACCAGTATGACTTGGCGCTGCGCAACGACGCGAACGGACATATCGAGACGGGACGTCTGTGCGTCATGACGATTATCAACCACGACAACAGCCAGGTGATTGCTCCTCCGCAAATCGTCGGGAGACAATACGGCTACGACCCGCTGGCCAGCCCCAATGATTGGAACGTCGCGCCAAGCCGTGGCGTGATTCCCTACGCGGATGGATGCGTGATTTACATTGCCAATCAACACGGCTGGGCGACCGTGGATCAGGAAGGCAATGTCGGAGAATGGCATTACTTCGACGGCATCAACTCTTCCGGTGGAGAAACCCGGATTTCGGGCGACGGCAACCAGGGCGCTTTACTCACCGATGGACAGTACAAAACCGGGCGGACCGATGCCAACATGGACCCGGCTTCCGCTGTCGTGTATGACATTCCCAGCGGGCAGCGGATTTTCTCCACTCCGGTCACCGTGTGGGACCAGCATCCGCTCGGCCAGCGCTCGTACGGCGCAATGAATCCGAAAGGCGAGATCTTTATGTTCTGGCATGAACCCGGATACCTGGGACTTGCCGGCACCGCAGCCGGACGATTCGTTGCGGCGGATGGCACGGCCTATGGCGACTCCTCGTTTATCGTGATGGATTCCGGAACGGAAGCCGGTGGTGCATTCCAACACGACCGTGGCCAGGGCGCGTTCGGCAACGCTGCCGCGATCTTCATCTCGCATGATGCCGCCCGTCCGGGCCGCGACCCGGCAGCAACGAATACGGAAGTCGTTGCACGCATCTTCACAAATCCATTCGGAACTCCCGTAACCAGCTGGGAACTGCACTGATCCCGGCTGAATATTCCTGCACAGTTTTCGGGCCGGCTCTTTCGCTTGTCGAAGGGCCGGGACATCGCGTTCGAACCACGAGATTCCCACGTCGCTTCGCTCGTCGGAATGACGGGCACGAGGGGTCTTTCTTAGGAAGACAGGTATTCCCTTTAATTCGTAAAGGTCGGCGGGCAGGTACCCTTGTAGATTCTCCCATCTACAACAAGGTTCTGCGCCACGGAACAGTCGCCGCCATACCAATAAATATCCCCCGTGCTGACAAGGCCGTTCGAGGATGCGTATGTCGTTGGCTGGTGTTGTGGCCCCATAAACGGCGAAGCCGAGACTATTCCATTCTCAAAACTATCCGGCCCTACGGTGAAAATGCAATAGGCAACATTCTTGCCGCCACGCTTCCCCGTTCCGATCTCATAAACGCGAGGCCCCACGTGGTCCATTTTTTCGGTACTCGGCGTGAACGGGTCCGCCGGGATCGAGGACAAATACGCCACCGGAGTGGTCAGCCAGAATATGCCCGCTTCTATCCAGCCCCGCTCGTACGGGTAATCCTCAGACTCAGTCGGATAAGAACCGTTGTCCATCCGATACATCTCGTTCGCCATCGCAATGGCCCGAATATCCGAATAGGCTCTGGCAACTTTCGCCTTCACACGCGCATTCATAAAGTTCGGCACCGCAATCGCCGCCAGAATCCCGATAATCGCAACCA
>JAKQSI010000048.1 GCA_029570205.1 Candidatus Omnitrophota bacterium
CCTCACAAACTCGCGTCTCAGAGACATGGTATTCACCTCTTGCCACGGCATGTCCAGTACCTCCTAGTGAACTGGACATACTCTACAAATGTGTTACCTATGTCTCCGAACAGGTGTTACCCATGTCCCCGGTCTGTACAAGCATCGAGAGGGGGAGAAAAAAGGGTTCAAGTTTGTGGAGCGGCAATTCGAAAGACAAAAGTGTCCGTCAAGACTGTTCCACAGGAAAATCGGAGATGTGAACATGAAGACAATCTCAATCTGCCTTTTTATCGCCTGCCTTTCATTTCCCTTGACCGGAATTGCCAAGGGGAACTACGAAGAGGATACCATCCAGACATCGGATGGAGATTTGAAAATCACTTTCCTTGGTCACGCAACCCTGATGTTTACTTTCCAGGACAAAATCGTTCATGTCGACCCGGTGAGCCGGGAGGCGGACTATACACAGCTGCCGAGAGCGGATCTCATCCTGATTACGCATGAGCATGGCGATCACCTGGACCCAGCGGCCATCCGGTCGATTCGGACAGACGAAACTATTGTGGTTCTCACCCAACTATGCGCGGAGAAAGTCCAGGGCGGAATCGTAATGAAAAACGGCGATGAGAAAGATCTCTGCGGGTTGCACATCCGCGCGGTGCCTGCCTACAACATCGTTCATAAACAAGGCAACGGGCAACCGTATCACCCGAAGGGGACCGGGAACGGATATGTTATTCAGTTCGGCGACAAGAGAGTATACGTGGCCGGAGACACCGAAAACATTCCGGAAATGAAAAAACTGGAGAAAATCGACATCGCATTTCTGCCCATGAACCTGCCCTTCACCATGACGCCCGAAATGGTGGCCGAGGCCGCACAGGTGTTGAAACCGAAAATACTGTACCCGTATCATTACGGTGATACAGACACGAGTGAGTTACTGCGACGAATGAAGGGTACAGACGGAATTGAAGTACGAATCCGGAACATGAAATAACCGTCGCGGTAAGCGTCTTGGGTCCGTTTCTCAGTCCCAGAGTGTACCGTGGGCGTGCCGATACCATCATCTCGGCACGCCCACCCGTATCCTTGTCTGCACGTGAGTGTTTAGCGGTTTCGCCGCTCTTCGCGTTCCTTTTGCCACTGCTCACGGAGCTTGTCCGCTTCGGTCTGCCATTTTTCTTTCTGCTCTGCCGTAAGAATGGCCCCCGCCTCTTTGACGAATGTATCCGTCAGCTCGGCGATTTTCTTTTTATCCTCATCGGTCAGAGATTGTTGCCCGGGAGACCGGCTTATGAATGGGTGAATGCCACAGGCATACGGCACGGTGACTTTCACCATTTTCTCGCGCTGTTCGGGAGTAAGCCCCAGGGAAGGCAATACCCATAACAGGGCATTGCGGCCTCCCTCTTCCACAGCCCGATAGGAACTGGGGACCCTTCCGTTCAAAATCGGCTCGATAGATTTGATCTGCTCCTCCGAGAGAATCCCCACCAGCCCGGTCTTGATCCGCTCCGCGTACTTCTCTCTTTCCTCCTGCATCTTGGCCAGGCCCGCCTCGCGGTTGTCTCTTGCGCCTTGCATAATCTCCTGCATTTTGGCCATGTACGCTTCGCCTTCCTTCTGACACAACGCATCGACTTTGGCCGAAGTCTCCTGGTCCAGCAACAAGACAATACTGATGTACTTCCCTGTATCTCCGATCATGCGAGAGGCAAAACCTCGCGCCCGATCCGCCTGCGACCACCCATTGGATACCACCATCGCCGTCGCCAACAGAACCAAACCGACTTTCATCTGCCGTTGGATCATGACTTGCCTCCTGTGTTGAGGAATCAACATCTTGAAAGGTGTCTTTTACAATAAAACGTCGTTCACCCTTCGCGTATTTTGTACGGGAAGCATGTTATTGCCCGACCGGCTGAAAGTCAAGAACCTTTCGTCTTGAACAGGCATGAAAATCCGGCAGATTCTCTTGTGCATACGGCGACCTCGGGAGTGTGAAACATGATGAAATCGACGGACTTATGCAATAATATCCCAGAAAACACACTACGAATCTCTTGGAACACTCGATGACCGATCGTCACATCATCGTCTACTTTCCCCCGTTGGAACCGGGGCAATTCGTCGTTGTAAGTCCCACCTCCGTCTGTTACGCGCAGTCCCCCGACGAGGACGTGCGGCCGTTCGTGCGCGGGGAACGCGACTCCCCCTGGACGGAAATCGAACGGGCCGTGGATCTCATCCCCACCAACGATTTTTTCAACGATTTGCTGGAAATGTCGATCGGGAATGAGAATCTACTGCAGTTCTTCATCCATGGCGGCGTGTCGATGTGGCAGTTTCTTCCGTCCTACATCTGGCGGGAGTTCTTTCTGGCAATTCAGTTCATTGACATGGGCCTGGAGATTATTGAGCGCACAAAACCGGATCGGATTCGTGTTCTCACAACAACACCACAATGGAACAAAGTCTGGATCGGCGCCTGGCAGGTCCTGTGTCAGGCGCACGGGATCGGCATGACTGTGGAAAAGTCGCCTTCCCCGGATCAGGGAAGTCTTTTCCGTCGGGCCATTCGCCCTCTGGCCAAGTCCCTGAAAATTCGAGAGATGCTCTCTGAAAAGGAGGAATTTCTCTATCGGAGGGAGCTGCGGTCGCTTGCGAGGCAAGCCGAAGATGGGATGAATGTCGATGGGCATAGTAGAGCGGGAAAGAAATTGTTGTTCGCCACGCACTCCCGATATTGGTCGATCCGCGAGACCGGAGAACGCAAAGAAAGCTACGACCTGATTTATTCCACGATCATTCGGGAACTCGAAACGATGGGGTGGGATGCCTTTGTTGGAATCGACTGTCCATACACCAGCCATGAGATTTGTCTTCAGAAACTGCAAGAGCAGATTTCTTACAGCGATTCCGAAATCGTATGGCGGAATTTCTATTCCTATGGGAACTACTGCGAATCGAGAATGGGATTTCTTGCGGCAAGGATCGCATTCGCCGCAAAATGGCGAAGGATGCAGAAAGACCCCGGCTTTCTACAACAATTCCAATATCGCAACATCCCGTTGATGCCCGCCTTAAGGGATATCCTGAAAACCGCTTTTCTGAAAATCCTTCCGGACTGTTGGGAAATGCTGCTGATCGCCCGCACAATGCTGGACCGGGAAAAACCGAATGCCGTAATGGCGACTTATGAAACCGGGCCGTTCCAGCGCGCTCTCCTGATTGCCTCGAAGGAGAGAGGAAACCCCACTGTCGGCCTGATGCACGGGATGATCTTCCGAAATCATTACGATTATTGCCATCAACGCATTTTCAACGACAACCGAGGAATCAAAGAAGGGTTCATTATCCCGGATCGCTTCTGTGTCTGGGGAGAATTCCATCGCCGGGTACTGACCGAGAACTTTGTCTATCCGAGAGATTCTGTTGTTGTAACGGGGAGTTGGCAGCATGAAGTATGTGACCGGGAGGACATGAAGAAAAAGGCGGAGGCTCTTCGCGAACAGCTCTGCAATACGGGAAATGAGAAGGTTATGCTGCTTGGAGGCTGCGGGGAGAATGTGGCGGATTTTCTTTCGATATGCATCGAGGAAGTCCTGAAAAAGAAGAATCACCGGATCATTGTGAAATTGCACCCGATCTGCGAGAGATTGGGATTGATCGACCGCTATGCAGATTTGGAACACGCAGGTTTGCTTGCTCGCGGGGAGGATTTGCTGAGTTCAATCATGGCCTCGGATTTGGTCATCAGTCAGGTTTCGACCACCATCGCGGAGGCGGTTCTGCTGGACCGTGCGGTGATTTGGGCCAACTTCTCGAAGTGCGTGGGCTATGAGGCATACCTGGACGATGGCGCGGTACTGTATGCCGAGACAAAAGAGGAATTAGCGAAAGCCATCAAACAGGCTCTTTATGATGAACCGACGATTCTCAGGCTGGCGGAAAACCGAAAGCAGATGCGGGTCAACTTTTTCGGCCCCGAAGGACAGGTTCCTTCGGAGAATGTGGCGCGGACTGTACATGACATGACAGGTCGATAAATCCCGCTTATTTTCCTTTCCCCATTATCGGACACTCTCAAACCGCTTTTGGATGAACTCCAGGGAAACCCGCTTGATATAAGGAATGAAATAGGCGGAGCTGTAATGCCCGAACGGCAAGGCGATGAACTCCGGCCGCCCGAACGCCTCCCAGAGACGCAGGCCGTTCCGATACGGCACAATGCGGTCCAGGCGGGCACAGATCATCAATACGGAATCGGGGTCCGTGTAGGGCGCGTAGTCCGTCGTTTCCAGATCGACCACGGTCTCCAGCCAGGCACGCAACTGGGTTTCATCCCATCCTCTCGTTTTCATTATTTCCTCCCTGGGTTCGGCAAAGAAATCCGAGTCGCACAGCATTCCCACCAAGTCTCCGCCTGCCAGGCAGATTATATGCGCCTTGACATTCGGTTCCGCAGCCGCAAAGAACGTATTGCGGAATCCGCCGTTACTGATGCCGAATGATGCGATCCGCGCCGGATCGATCTCACCGCGCTGCAAGGCCCAGCGGCAGGCAATCCGCGACTGGCGAGTCATCATTCGCCACCAGTAACCCGATTGATCCAGCTGTTTCGGTTCGCGATCATAACGTTCCGGTCGGTGAACAAGGCAAACCGCCATGCCATGATCGGCAAAGTGACGCGAAAAGATATTCTCCAGCTGCATCCCGCCACCCGTGATCGGAGAGTTCATCACCAACGGGTATCCGCTGAACGGCTTTTCCCCTTTCGGCTCAAACCAGTCAATCAGAAACTCCGTGATCTCCTCTGTCTCCGGTGTGAAACGGTAACGCCGAATCGTATATCCCTCAAAATCCGGCTTTCGGTAAGGATTCAGGCCGACTTCTTCCACGGGGCAGGTTTCGGGAATGGCAAACTCCTCCAGAACACCGGATTTGCGCTGCCAACCTTCAGGCGTCCGCTGCGGGTAGTGCAGAAAGAAGAGGGCATAAATCAGGCAGATCAGCAAAACGGTCCCAATCACCCCCCCAATCCCATAGATCACGAGAACAAACCACCGGAGCAATCGTTTCCGGAATGTTATGCGTGTGACAAACTCGTTCGGGATAACGGATGGGGTGTTGGTCTGTGGATGTTCAGGGGTTTCCAAGGGTGTCACTCCTGTCCGATCGGGGGTGAGATGCCGCCCGCTGCCATGGGCGGAATCGAGACTCTGCCACAATGTTCCTTTCCCGCCAAGCCCTGCCATGTTGCGCGTGTACTGGCGTTTATGCAAGGGCATGTTGTCATTTCTGACAAGAGATATCAAAAAAAGTTGCATTATGAAACCTTTTGCGAGAAGAACAAAGGTCTATCGGGTATGGAAGGAGGTTTTGTTGACCGTGTAAGGCGTTGCGTATCAACATGTTATGGGCAGCATAGACTTTCTATTGAATTTGTTGATGATATTGGCATCTCTTATGCTTGTAATCTAACAGCAGTTAGGCGACTTTTTTCCTGCCGGGGATATGTGAAACTGAACAACGCCGGAACATCTTTATCCTTCCGGCCGTATAAAAAGATCGGGGGAACGGCAGAGGGTGATCCCGTCGTCATCTTCTTGCCTTTCCTGATAGACCCGCACCACACCCACGTGATGACGGTGTCCCTGCCGTTCCCCACATCTACTTTTGACTCCGGCGTATTGTGTGAATAAGGCAGGCAGAGTGGATAAAGAAACCACTTCCTGATGTCTGTCTTGGTGGTGTAAAAGACTTCCCCCGTTCTATCAGGCCCCTTCATTCCATCTCGTTTGAAACCGATCCGTTCTACACCAGCATGGATTTGCTGCGCGTGTAAGAGAGTCTCTGTTCCACCTGGATACCTTGCAGAACACCCAGGCTGATTTCAATATCCTCACGGACCTCTTCCGGACTGAGCAGACCGATCACAACCAGGTCAATGGGCTTGATGGTACTCCAGACAAACCGCAATCCTGCGCCCGGAAGGATTCGTCCGGCAGCCAGGGGTTTGACACACATAATCGGTTTCGGCGATTCGTTGATCACACGCTGAAGCCAGTCGGTTTCCACCGGGCACAGGAAACCGGCCATGTTGTATGGTTGGATATAAGTGGCGAAATCATATCCGGCCTTGTCGCACGTGGTGATTGTCTCCGGCCGGTGGTTGGAGAGGCCGGGAACCATCCCAAGAGAGCGGATCAGCTCCGTAATCTCCTCCGCATGAATGAGCCGATTTTCCGCGGCGACCAGGTGATTGTCGGTGAAACACTGATGGGGCATACAGATTTTCGCCCCGTGATCCGCCGCCCAGCGAATCCCATTCCTGGTTTCCTCGAAATCCTGATTTCCCGGAGTGCAAATCCAGACAAACTCCACGCCTTTGGACCGTTTGACCTGCGCGATGGCCTGTTCGGTTTTCTCATTCGGTGAGCTCATGATGGCATTGATTCCGGCATCCGCCAGAGTTTCCATCACTTCAACAATCCGATCTATCGTGAAATGCCGCACAAGGAATGTATCGCGCGCCGGGCTGAAATGTGAATATCCAAAGAACGTGTTCGTTCCACAAATCAAACGGGAGATCTCAATGCCTTCAATCGACACTTTTGGGAAATCCATAGAGGTTCTGCTCCTTCGGGTGGGGTTTCCGGATGGTCCGGGGTAGTCCCGAATCGTACTGGACCATGGAGAGAATGCTAATATGAGCGGAAAGTAGTTTCAAGCAAGTCCATTTTGCTCTATGCCAATATAGTCCGGTAGAAATGCCCGGCCCATACTGCCATTATAGAAGAAGCGCCGGCAGGATGCCGGTGCGGCCTGAAGAATCACTCATCCCGGCCCACTGCCGAAGAGAGAGAGAGAGAGAGAGAGAGAAGAACCGTGTGGCACGGGCTTCCAGCCTGTGGCGGATACAACCATGACCAACGATTGGTGGTTTCAATTTTTCTCCAGCCCCGATTACCTGAACCTCTATAGTGAGGCAACGAATGCCGAGCGAACCCTCCTGGAACTTCAATTCGCCGAGAGCGCACTGGGATGGGACCGAACAGGATGGATTCTCGACGCACCGTGCGGTCAGGGAAGACACACCTGGCACCTTGCGCGAAGCGGGTACCGAGTCATTGGCCTGGACATTTCGCCGTTCCTGTTGGATGCGGCGCGAACCGCCAGGACGGAGGATGACGATGATCCGATCCTGATTCGGGCGCATTTGGCGCGCATTCCCCTTCTTTCGAACACCGTTCATTGGGCGATGAGCCTGTTCTCCAGCTTCGGATACGGCGAAACCGAAGCGGAGAATGTGGAAATCATGCGAGAGTACGCCCGTGTGCTTGTGCCGGGCGGGAAACTGCTGATCGATGTGATGAATCGGCATTACATCGTTCGATTTCTTTCACCGGTGTATCGACATAAAAAGGGCAACCTGGCTGTACAGGAGGAACGCACGATCATCAACAGGGGCCGTCGTCTCTCCAACTCGATTACGGTCAGCAGCCCCAATGGAGAACAGCGCCGATACCAGTATATCCCGTGGTTATTCAACGGATGGGAGTTAGCCTGGATGGCGGAACAGGCCGGATTGCAGACAGTCAAGGTATACGGGAATTTCGACGGGCGCCCGTATACCGAGGACGGGGAGCGGGCCATGCTGGTTGCACGGAAACCATAAACAATTCCTCAATTCTATTTGCCTGGATTCCGGCTTTCGCCGGAATAACGCCCCCCCCCTCTCCATCCTTGAAGAAAGGCCGGGGAGTGAGGACAGCGGACGCACCAAAATCAAAAAGGGCATCCGGTTTCCCGAATGCCCTTTCCTCTTTCCCTGATGTAGTTGGTTAATCCCGCTGATAACTCAAAAACGGATACGGCGCTGTGGTGACCTTATACCGTGGTACAATCACGGTGGACAGATTCGGATTCCATCCCACAAACGGATCTGTTACGTCCGTCCCTTGAGGTGCAACCGTCACCGCAAACCCCGTATCCCTGGGCGGTACACTTCGTGCGAACTGAAAATCGGGAGTGATCGCGATATCCACAAAACTATCCTGGAAGCTGAACACGCCACCGCCATCCGGGCCAAAACCATTGATATTGTAATCCTGGGCCTGCCCGGCTTCCCAAACTGTTCCGAAGCCATCAAGAACCAGGTATCCGGCTACGCCACTCCGGTCGGCAGTGGGGACAATCTCTATCGCATTCGCGATATCCACACCAAACCACGGTGTCTGAGGATTCGGGAAGTTGAAATACGCTTCCCCAATGCCATAAACAGTTCCGTACCCATCCAAGAGATAAAATCCATTTCCCGACGGGGTCAGTTCGATATCCCGTGCAATGTCCCAACCGAAATAGGGGCAGGTATTCCCCCACGGCGGATACAACGGCAGATAATTCGCGGGCTGACCGAACTTGGGATCGGCGAGATCCGTATCGTCTATCATCCCATCATGATTGATATCGAATTGAAGCGGCAAGCGGCAGGAGTGAACTGCGCCGTATCCATCAAGGATGTAGTACCCGTTGCACATTGCGACCTTCCGCCCTCTCGCGGCCGTGGAAACAACTGCATAGGACGGTAAGACCGGACCCGCAGGATTCCAATCCGGATTGGTCAAGAGAGCTGTCGTAATATTGACATATTCAACACTGACCTCCAGATCACGGGCGATATCCCAGCCGAAATACGGGAAGATCGGTCGAGCAGGGGAATCTTTGGTAATTGTTCCGCTCTGAAGCGTCTGAACGACCGTATCTTGGCCGGCCACAATAATTGTATCGGGGAACGGACAGGCAACCGGCGTTTCATCCGTGCCGCGCGGATAAAGAGGGAGATTTACATTTCCAACGGGGTGAACGCCACCGAAACCATCCAAAATAAAGTAGCCACTGTAGGCATTAGTGACCGTGGTCCAGTTGGGGACGACTTCAATGTCCCTCGCAATGTCCCAACCGAAGAAGGGAACGACAGAATCAGGAACTGCCGCGGCCAAGTCCTGTGGAGATACGGCGGCTCCGAAAGCATACTGGCCGCCGAATCCATCCAGAATGTATCCGCCCACGGCATTCCCGTTCGCGTCACTGACCAGTTCGCAATCGCGAGCGATGATGAGACCCAGGTTAAACTGCGCCAAGGCCGGCAATGTATTCGCCGCGGAGCCGGTAGCCCCTCTGCCATACAGGTTGCCAAGACCTTCAAGGAGCAACACTCCATCCTGACTGGGTCCCTGTGCCCAGGCACTCAAGCCCAGAAAGAAAATACACACTATGGCACAACCGGTGAGCCGCTTGAGGGCCATTTCGACCTCCTGAAAACACAAGATATCGTCTCGTACCAATCTGACACCGCCTTTTTGCTTCAATGAGCCTGAACGGCTCATATCCTCTGCGTCGAGCGAACAGCCCATCCGCATATTATCGGCCGGGCAACCCGGCATATTGAACGGACAGAATCGCATTCGAACAACAGCAAACACAATCAACGCAGTATAGGGGACTCAGGCATCCAGTGTCAAGAGAAAAATCCCCCTTGATATGCAACTAACTCCCTCAATTTGGATTATTAGCCCGTTCCCGTCCCTCGGAACCCCATTTTTTTGCCATTTTTGGCTTTCCGCCTCCTTCCCAAAACCTCCTGTTTATGCGAACCAAGAGGCAAGACATCCTGAATTGTCGGGTGTTGCTTGCCCGTTGAATCCCCATCTGCGAACCTGAATTAAAACAATAGTCCTAAAATCAGACTTTTCATAGGATTAGGTATGCCTTTTGAACGATTATTTTTCGAAAATGAACAGAAAACCACAGTCTGGGAGAAAATCCCTGAGAAATCCCACTCCAGTTGTGGTGCAGTGCGAAAAAGAATCCACATTTCCACCGCCGTTTTTCTCAGGCGGTCGCATTTTCATGTTTGCATGGGGGCGCCCAGTTTTTTCAATCCATACAAAGATGAATCCGCACTATCGGTGCGGACCACAACCGCATGAAAAATGTGCGTTCCCTGCAAAACCCGCTCAAAACCACGCCCCAGCCCCGAAACGAGCACAGAAACCGTTGCCGCCGTGGGCAAATTGCCGGAAGAGCGTACTAAAACCCCGGTTTGGCTCTCGTTGATAATTTCCCCATGCACGGGACTGACCACACTCCGATGAATCAAAAAACAATGCAGCCCGCATTTCTTTCGTTTTGCACGTGTTTGGTGTTGCACTTGCTTGGATTCCCCCTGATTCATACCCTTCTTTGCCGGTATGGTTTTTTGTCCTGTTCGGCGATTCGTACAAATCGCCGGAACGCCTCACCAACTCACTTCGTACAACATTAAATACTCAGACCCCCAATTGAATCGCTCAATTGGAACGGCAAATTGTGCCCCATGAATAAGAATGTTGTCAAGGAAAGACTTCGAAAAAACTGTCTGTGCCCACCGGGAATTCGGCAAAATCAAATAATCCACTTGCCATGAACGGCAATAATTCTCCAAAGTTTCGATAGATTGATCCTCCGGCTGCGCCCAGGGTTCCCCCAGCCAGGAAATCCGGTTCCCCATTCCATAAGCGGCAAGGTAATACCGACTTGGTTCGTTCGCCATGGGGGCGTAGATTACCGACCCATCCGACACATTTTCCTGGAGATAACGAAACAACTGCGCGTAAGGCAGGAAGAACGATTTATAGTTGGTCAGGTTCATCCAAGTCGAGTCTTTAATGGGTCTTACATCCGGTGTCGGCTCGGCGCGGGGAAACAGCAACACCAGCCAGAGCAGGCAGGCCAGAGAAAGCACAATCAGGCTTTTTCGAACCCATTGCGCCAATCCGTCCACCATCTGGGCGAATCCGACCCCCGCAAGCAGAATCAGCGGTGGGTAGGATGGAAGCGCCTGGCGGATGTTCTCCGGACTTTTCCAGGACAGATAGCAGAGCCAGTACACAACGCACCAGATTCCGGCGTGCAGGAGCGGGCGGCGTGTCATGCGGTCTTTGCGCCACGCAATCCAAATGCCCATTACGGTCAGAACGAGAATCGGCCAGGTGAATGAGGTCGGAAGCATGGCGACAGGGGTCAGCAGCACGGATGGATCGAGATAATGGGACCACCAGGCGGTATCCGGCACATCCTGATTGCTCCGAGCCAGCCATTGAAATACCAGGAACATACCGGCGGGCAACCCGAAGCCCAAGGCATCCCGAATGCGGAGCTGCCGCCGAATGAAAAACTCACGAACCGCCCACTGAACGGCGGCAACGGGCACAAGAAAAACAAGGACTTGCTTATAGAACACTCCCGCAGTCAACAGGAATAATGCCCGACAGTAGTCCCGTCTTCGGGACTCCTCGAAATATCTCAACAAATAGAATTCAGCGACCACGGGCAGGGCCACAGTTCCGCAGTCGATCATGTTCAGATTCCCGTAATGAAAAATGGGGGGCAGAAACAACAGGATGACGGCTGCGGCAACCGCGGCGGTCTCTTTGAAAAAAAGTATTCCGATCCGGTATAGATAAATCGCGGCAATCCCCGTGAGAACAATCTGGCTTACCCTGCCGACCCACTCATAAATCCCGAACAGAGAATAAAGAATGCCGAAAAGATACCGACTCAGAGCCGGATACCGGGAAATGAACCTCGGGTCAATGTTCTGCCCGATCGTGTCGATTCGAGTCAGGAATTCATATTCCGCGAATCCCACCAGGAAACAGAACAGGACAACCTTGATTAACCCATGACTTCCCCGCTTGCCTGATTCATTCCATATAAAATACCGGAAGGCAAGAAAGAGAATCGCAAGCCCGGGCCAGGCAATCAACGGCAACGGGACTGGGAGGCTGTCGCGAACAATGCCCACCACCACCGCCGGAACTCCGGCGTGTTCTTGGGCATCGAGACCGGTCACAATCGGCGCGTTCAAAAAGGGCAAGTGGGCCAAAAAACAAAGCGCGAGAAAGGGCCAGAGAACACGAAGGGCCGGATAGAGAAAAGCCGGTTCCTTTATGAACGGCTCGGCATCGCCCCGAAAAAGCCAATACAACAGAAGCACCCCGGCCGCAATCGCGAGCCAAACGAGCCAGAACGATCCGAGGGCGTTTTCCTGTCCCTGGGAAAACCAGTGGGGATAGAAAACCAGGCTGGAGCAGCACAGAAGGACAAACCAGATCCCCGCCTCTGCAAAAAGAGAAGAAGGAGTAGTTGATTTTTCCCGGTTTGTCATGGGTCCAAACGTCTTCCTGTCCAAAGACATGGTGAAAAAAACAGACTATAATGAATAAAATGCGATCAAGAAGGGTAACGAAGTAGAAGACTGTCAGGCTACGGATGTGCGCACAGACCGGTGTTGTGCAAATGAATAGTTTTGACAATACCGTCATTGCAAGCGCGACTCCGGCGGGGCCGGTGATTGGGTGAAGAAATCTGCCAGGCAGGGACGCCTGGCCTGGTGGGTGGCTGCCAGGCAGGGACGCCTGGCCTACTGGGTGGCTGCAGGCAGCGACGCCTGGCCTACTGGGTGGCTGCAGGCAGCGACGCCTGGCCTACTGGGTGGCTGCAGGCAGGGACGCCTGGCCTACTGGGTGGCTGCAGGCAGCGACGCCTGGCCTACTGGGTGGCTGCCAGGCAGCGACGCCTGGCCTACTGGGTGGCTGCAGGCAGCGACGCCTGGCCTGGTGGGTGGCTGCCAGGCAGGGACGCCTGGCCTACTGGGTGGCTGCAGGCAGCGACGCCTGGCCTGGTGGGGGCTGCCAGGCAGGGACGCCTGCCTTGGTGGGATAGGCCTCCGTGCCTGTCGACGGGCCGATCAGGTCATTGTTCTTCGAAAGAGAGCGTTGAGATGGAAGACAATCGTCGGGAGATTTCTGAGGAACTGAACCGGATCGGGGTTCTGATCTCCGATGGCTTGAATGGAGAAGCCCTGATCGCGCTTCGGCGGTTGAGTCATGAAAATCCGAGTTTGGTTGAACCACACCTTCTCGCGGCGAGTCTCCTGTTCGGTCAGGGAGACTATGAAGAGGCCCTTAACACGCTTGAACGCTCCCTGGAGCTGGAGCCGGATAACAGCGATGCCCTGAAAATGCGCGATGCCTGTCGGACTGCGTTGAATGCGCAGGCCACTCCCAGCAAACCATTCTGTTACTATCCGCAATCGATCAATTACGAAGCAAAGAAAACAAAAGTCTATACCAAGAAATGTCGCTCATGCGGGAAAGAGATCCTTCGGGAAGCAAGAAGATGCCGACATTGTGGATCGCCGGTCGGGGTTCCACGGCTGGTTGCCCAAGCTGCAACGGTTCTTCTATCAACCGGCGCTTTGGTGTTTCTGTTTTACTTTGTCACGTCGATTGCCGGAACGAGGCGGATGGACCCTGTTGTGTTCAGCGAAGAGGGTGTTCGTCTGGATCCTGCAGAGACGAAGGGTCAACCGGCGGCTTCGCTCCGCATGGAGCAGATACGCTGGCATCCCGGCTCCCTCCTGCCGATGCCTATTCCCCCCACTCAGGACGTCGGGCAGCTGCGGAGCATGTCGCACGGTGTGACATTTCGTGGCTCGCTGGTCAACGCCTCGTATAAGCCCCTTTCGCATGTCCTGGTTGTCGCACGGTTCTACGGGGCAAAATCCGGGAGGGATTACGGGGCGATTTCGACGGAAGTGCGGAATCTTGAACCGGGGATGAGTAAATCTTTTACGCTTACGGTAAGGCTTCCCAATCGACCGGGAAAATGCGAGGTTTTCCTGGAGGAGATTGAATTCGGCACCGATTTGGCGGGATCGGAACAGCAGGCGGAAGCCGTTGAATCGGAGTCTATCGCTGCGGATGAAAAGGCTTCGTTCCCGTTTCCCTTCTCGCAGGGCCATATCGCTGGCAATCCGGCTATTATCATCGCTGCGGATGAAAAGGCTTCATTCCCGTTTCCCTGGGGCCGGTTTCTCGTCATGTCCGCCTTGTCGGCAGTCCTTCTGTTCCTGGCGGCCCGGTGCCAGATTCTCTGCAACAGTCGAATCCCATGGAATTACGAGTTACGGGAGGATGCATGGTCTTCGATCCTCTGTGTGCCGTTCATTGTATTGTGTAACGTCTTCTTCTTGATCATCATCGAGGGTACTCGCCAACTGGCAATGCAGGGAATCTCTTTGGGACCGATTGTTACTGTCGGCCTGCTGGGCGCAACGATTTTGCTGTTTCTCTGTGTTTCTTTTTTCTTTAAACGTGGGTTCTTCGGAACTTTGTTGATCTTCTTCTTTTACGGGTGTCTCTACCTTGTGGTGTTGCCGATTCTGCGCTGAGGAGCCATCGATGAATTGTTGCAGCAGCGGCAGGCATCCCATGGCCCTGCTGCCGGGCGGAGAATTGCCTTGATTTGTTTGATCCTTTGAATAGTATGGTATCCAGGCGGTTGTACTTTCCGGCTGGTGTGGAGACCGATCTGATTAAAGGAGAATCCCTGATGATACGACGTACCGCGTTCACACTGATCGAGCTGCTGATTGTGGTGGCCATTATCGGGATTCTGGCCGCAATTGCCGTACCCAATTTTATGAACGCGCAGATTCGGGCAAAAGTCGCCCATTCCCAGAGCGAGATGCGAACGTATCTCAACGTGCAGCAACAGTATTTCATGGACAACAATGATATTCCGGGACATTACGACGGCAGAGAAGAACACTGCCCATACATCAACCTGGGATATCTTTCGGGACCGCTGACAGACCCGTTTATGGAGGGGCGCGATGAACTGGAGTATTTCAAGAACCACCAGGGAATGTTTCACAGCACGCACATCCGTGAACCGGCCTCTCTGGCCATGGAGAATCCGCATCCGTATGAGACCTGGGTTCGGAACGGAAGCGGCTACCTCGTTTTCGGTGAGGGACCGGGCAGTTTCGGTACATGGGTCTACTACGATGCCAGCAACGGAATCCGCAGTCCCGGGAGCATTATCTCAGTCAGTATTCGAGGAAAGGGTGTGCCGGGTGGCAACCTCGATGCTCGGAAATGCAACTGATTATTCCGGGCGATTTGCCCTGCCCTTCAGTGCGGATTGATCCTTGATATCCCCCACTCTCTTTCGTAACCTTTCCCTCAATAGAGGATGATTGTATTCATCCCCGAAAGATCAATTTCGATTGAGGTGTTCCTATGACGAAGTATTCGAAAAGCCTTTTGGTGATTGCAGCCGCTCTGTTGTTGTCCACGGTTGGAACCGTGAAAATCTTTTCCCATTGTCAGATCCCCTGCGGGATATACGACGATGAGATGCGGTTCAAGATGATCGAGGAACACATCGCAACGATCGAAAAGTCCATGCAGCAGATTACCGTACTTTCCAAGGAAGGTTCGGCGCAGATGAATCAGATTGTGCGGTGGGTAAACAACAAGGAGCAACACGCCGATGAACTGACCGAGATCGTCACGTATTACTTCATGACCCAGCGGGTTAAACCGGCGGAAGAAAGCGATGCCGCGGTGTATCAGGATTACACAAAGAAATTGACGCTGCTGCACAAAATGATGGTTTATGCCATGAAGGCGAAACAGACCATTGATCTCTCTAATGTGGAGCAGTTGAGAACCCTGTTGCGCGAATTTCACGATGTCTATTTTGGACCGGAAAAGAAATAGACTCGGCAGCCGGGGGGAGGGTGTTCCTTGATTCAGGCTCTGTTGGTTGACCTCGATCAGACCCTTGCGGATGACCGCTTCAGCGCGGCAGAGGCTTGGGAGCAAGCTTTTGCCGCGCTTTCTGCGATCGATTCCACGATTCCGCACGACGATCTGGAAGATGTGTATTGGCGCCTTTCCAATGATATCTGGGCTGTTCTGGATGAGAATATGCGTCCTGATGCCACAGCGGCGGGGATTCGCCTGGAGGTCTGGAGAGAATCGCTGCGCCGTATGGGATGCCTCCAATGGGAGAAACTCGGAAGGCTTGCTTCGGATCGATACTGGGAGCATCGCCTGGAGACCTATCATCTTTATCCCGACGTGATTCCCTTTCTTCAAGCGGCGCGGGAGGTTGTGCCGGTGATTCTGGTTACCAACGGAACATGCGATATCCAAGAGGCCAAAATCGAAAAGACCGGCCTGAACAGGTATGTGGATACAGCGCTGATTGCCCAGGCGGTGGGAGCCTCGAAACCGTCTGCGGTCATTTTTCGGAAAGCGCTGGAGGCGGCGAATTGTGGCCCGGAAAACGCTCTCATGGTGGGGGATAATTATAGCCGGGATATTTTCGGCGCGTTGCGATGCGGGATGCGTGCGGTCTGGGTGCAACGTGACGTACAGTATCCCGAACCGCCGTTCCCGCCCTACCCCGAACTGACGGTACGCACTTTGTTACCTGTTCTTGATCTTCTGCCTGCGGGAGTGACATGACCACGGTGAAAGATCGCGAATCCGGTCGATTCCTGCTGTTGCTGGTGTTGGTCAACCTGTTATGGGGATCGACATTCGCCACGAATAAGTACCTGCTTTCAGGAAACATCGGGCCGGGGTCCCTCGCCTTTATCCGAATGCTTATCGCGGGGTTGTCGGTTCTGCCGTTTGTGTTGTGGTTTCGGATTCCGTTTCCCAGGGGACGGGATTTTTGGGATGCCTGTATACTGGGCTTTCTGGCGAACGGCCTGGCGATTCCCATCGAGTATATCGGGACACAACGGACCACCGCCTCGAATGTCGCTGTGTTGATCGCAACGGAGGCCGCGCAGTGCATGATCCTGGGGGCGATTTTTTATCGGGAGCGGATCACGCAGCGGAAGATTCTCGGATTTGTTTTTTGTCTGCTGGGCGCCTGTATCGTATTGTGGAAAGACCTGATTCGAGTCTCCCTGCTGTCCGGCGGGACGTTCAAGGGGGATATTCTGATCCTTCTGGCGGCGTTCTTTTATGCCCTGTACACCGTGCGGGCGAAATCTATCACCGTGCGGTGTCCGCCTTTGACCCTGTTTGTGACGGTGGCCCTGGCCTCTTGTGTTCCGCTCCTGTTCTGGTCGGGAAGAGAGCTGGTTGAGTCGCCCCCCTGGACCTACTCGCTGGGGACCTGGCTGGGGATTCTTTACCTGGCCATCCCCTGCCTGTCGATCCCGATGGTTTTGTGGTACATCCTGTTGCGGTATGTCTCCGCCGGGGCTGCCGGATGCAGTATTTTCCTTCAGACACTGTTCGGTGTGTTCTTCGCCGCTCTTTTTCTGGGGGAACGTCCGGGGTTGCCGTTGTTTCTTGCAGCAGGCATGATCCTGGTCGGACTGTACCTGGCCCTCGTGGCGGACCGGTCTGCCTGATTCGATGCCGATTCCGGGAGAGGCCGCATGAGTGATACTCCGGAAGGTGGAAATTCGCAATCATCCTCGCCGAAAACTGCCGGGGAATCAACCCGGTGGGTTCGCGTGGGGTTGCGGTTTGCGCTGCTGCTTTTCTTCCAAGTCGTCTTCTCCAAATTGTCCTATTACAATGAAAACCTCTGGGGATTCGATTCGACCGTCTATGAGTACCTGAATCGGGCGGTTCTGGCAGTTCTCTTCATCTTGATCGCCATGGAAGGTCTTCGCCTCATTGTGAGGCGTTGGCCCGAGTTTCCGTCTGCCCGGGTGTTGGACACAAGTATTCTCGTTCTTTTTCTTGCTTACATTGTCTACGTGTTTTGGGATGCCATCACCGGCGGGTTGCTTTCATCGGTCGATCATATTCTTCATTTTGCTCGCTGTGTGCTTACCGAGCGTGACCTGATTCCCCACGGGCGACTTGCGGGCTGGAGTTCCGCTATTGGAGCGGGGATTCCACTGAATGAACTGTATCCTGCCGGGGAAAGCCTGCTGTATTGCCTGTTGCGTCTCGTGACACTGGGATTTTTCAGTGAGGAACGCTCTTACAATCTCCTGACAGTGATGATGTACCTGGGGTTTGCATGGTGTTTCTATCGTGTGGCACGATCTGAAAGCGGGATTGCAGGCGCGTTTTTTGTGCTGTTGTTCCTTGCTTTAGACTGCCTCGACCGCCAGGGACAAGTCGATTTTGGGATGGTTCAGTTTCATTATGTCGGGATGGGGGCCATCGCGTTGGGTGTGGCGTTGGCGTTCCTGGCCATGCAATACTTTGCGGCGCTGGTGGAGGGGGATACGACGAAATGGACGTGGATCGTATTGGTCCTGGCGAGTTGCGGGGCGATTCTTTTGCATCCGTTTTGCCTTGCTTTGCTTGTGGGATGGATTTTGGTCGCCTTGGCGGTTTTCTATATCTTTGGGGTAGATCACGAAGAGTCGGGGCATGGTTTACCTCGCGCTATCGGGTGGGCCGCGCTGGGATTTGCGTTGGCGTTCTGGTGGTGGGGACCGTTCTCTCTCAGTAAGCAGTGGATTACCGCGTACGGATTCTGGGGTGTTGCCAATATCGAATTGGGGCGGGAGATCCTGGAGGGGTCGTTGTTTGCCTCGTCTTTCCCATTCTTGAATGTATTGGCCGTGGTCGGAATTATCTGGGGACTGTTTCAACGAAAGCTGTTTATTCGGTCGTTTGCCCTGTTTGCCGTTGCGGATCTGCTGATGTGTTCGGAATTCCTTCGGTCAGCCGTACAGAGACCGGATTGGAACAGTTTTCTTCATCACATGCAGGTGATTCGTCTCTTGTTTGTGGCGAAGCTGGCGGGATTTATCCTGGCAAGTGATCTGTTGGGGAAGACATTCGGACCGGCAATTGTGCAGAGATATGCTTCCTGTGTGCAGTGGATGCGCCGGGAAGAAGAACCGACGTCGTGTCCGATTTGGCTGGATCTGGCGCGAGATACGTTGACACTTACTCTGTGTGTGTTGCTGGCGCTCCCGCTTGTCATCTCCGCCACAAGTATCCTGAACTCGGTATACCGATGGGGAACGCTGCCCCAGAAAGAACGATTCGACAACGTACCGGATGAACCGCCGCACTGGAATGACTACCGGGCAGCCCTGGCCTATATCCTTAAGAAAGAAAACGCTCTACCGGATCGTGGAACGTTTGCCTGCTCGCTGGTTCCATTTCGGATCTATGTTACAGACCCCTGGCGGATGAGTTCGCTGGTCTGTTATTCGCCCTGTGGAGTTGTCGGCTCGTACTATATGCCCACCGTTCTTCTCAACAGCAGGCCGTACCAAATCAACGAGGATCTGTTGCAACTGGCCAATATCAAGTATCTGTTCGTTCAACCAGGCCCGGAGGCGGGGGATATTCGGAAACTGGCGGATACAGTTCTTCTGAAGAAGTTTGGAATTATTGAGGTGTACGAATGGGAAAAGTGGAACAGCGAGAGTTGGCGTCTTGATGGAGAAGGGACGGTATCCATTCTTGACGACAGGCCCCACCATCTGCGCCTGGGTATCAGCGGAACAAACGGGGAAACCACGCTGTGGATCGGTATCTCTCGCTACCGCAAATGGAAAGTGTTTCTGGACGGAGAACCGGTTTCGCTTGTTGATGCCGAGACCTCGCCGGACCATCCCGAACTTGGCAAATTCATCGGTGTGCGCATACACGATGGGACCCTGGATATCCGGTACCGGAAAGAATGGATCGATTGGGCAGGACAGATCGTCAGTACCCTGGCGTTTCTCCTGTTTTTGTTTTTCATCTTTGATTGTGTCAGTGGAAAGAGGCTGTGGGAGAATTGGCTTGATTCGCCGGCCGTTCACACCATACGCGACCGGATCGGATGTTGCGCCCGGAGATCCGCAATCTTTTTCTGCGCCGTGTTTGCCGCGACCATCCTTGCTGTGCTCGGATACCTTCTGTTCCGTCCGATGTCTCCCCGGCCGGAATATGCGGTATTTTTGGGGGTATGGTATGACATGGTGGGCGAGAAAGACTGGACGCCGGACGGGAAGAAAGACCTGGAATGGGTAATCTATTTGAGACCCTGGCAGAATGTGGAACTGGAATCCGTCACTATCCGCAGACAGGATACGGAGACGAACGACCCCGCAAGTGTGGTTTGGACCACGAAAAGCGGCCGGAAGAATAAGATAGCGGTGTTTGATGACTTGGGGCGTCGGATGGACACGTATGGGGCGGATCTGAATTTCCGGTTTCGCCGGAGCCGGCGGCTTTTTCTTTATGCCCACAATATCTTTCCGGGTCAGCCGCCGAAGGAATTCCGGGCTTGCCTGGAGCTTCATTTTTCCAATGGCGCCGTTGAGCGGTTTTACGCTCCATAGTATTTGTTAGCGAACGGGAGAATGGATACCGATGGAACATTTGAGAATTGTTGATGGATGTGCGATGTACGGCCCGGACCCATCGGGGCGATCCGGCGGGACGCTGGAGGACCTTCAGCGGATCATGGATCGTCACTGTGTGGAGATCGCCTGCGTTCACTTTCAGCAGGCTGCGCGGATGGACCCGCGCAGGGGCAATGACGAGGTTTTGGAGCAAATCCGAGACAATCCACGGTTTCGGCCCGTGGCGGCTCTCGATCCTCGTCATATTGAGAGCGGCGCATCCGAGGTGGACCGATGCGCCAAAGCCGGGGTTCGGCTGTTCCGCCTGTTTCCCGAATTGCACGGATATCCCTGGGGCAGTATGGCATTGATGGAGGTTTGGGAAACCCTGGCACGGAGCAACGTGGCGCTGATTGTTCCGCAAGGCGGCGCCGGATTCCTGAGTGAATTCCTTGCGGCCACACGCGATTATCCCTTCGCGAAACTTCTGATCGGTTGCCAATACTGGATCTATACGGAGTACCTGGCCGGTCTTCGACGGTATCCCGAAACCTTCCTGATGGCAGTCGCGGCGAATTACGCGGGATTCTATGAAACCCTGGTTGAGGAAGTCGGAGCGCATCGGTTGTGTTTCGGCACCAATGCGCCGATGTACTATGTGGGGGCAAGTCTCATGGTGCTGCAACACGCGCAGATTTCCGAACAGGATCGTGCGCAGATTCTGGGCGGTACACTGCTGCGCCTGCTGGGAGAAAACTTATGACTCTGCGACGAATCGACGTCCATGCCCATTATGGTCATTGGCCGTTTGCTTCAACCGACCACAGTTTTCCTGCGCTGCTGGCAATGGTACACGAAGCTGGGATCGACCAGTGCTGGCTGTCATCCGCGAAAGCGATTACGGCCGATTTGGTTGAAGGCAACCGTGAATTATTCGAAAGGATTGAGTCACATCCCGAACTGGCAGGCCAGGTGGTTATCAATCCGCATTTTGTCCGCGAGTCCATTGAAGAGATTAACAAATATGTGAATCATCCGCAGTTTGTCGGATTGAAGACTCATCCGACGTACTGTGCAGAGAGTTGCGACAGTCGTGGGTATCGCGAGATATTCGATGCCTATTCGCGAATATCCGACAAGCCCATCCTGGTGCACTGTTTTCTGTTGGGGGAAGCGCAGGCATTGATTCGCATGGCGGCGGATTTCCTGTCGTTGCCGTTTATTATGGCGCATCTCGGGGGGGCGGAATGGAAAGCGGCGGTCGAGAGTGCGGCGGATATCAGCAATATCTATTTCGAACCGGCGTGCAGTTTGCCGTTGGCCGACAAGATTGCGTATGCGGTGCGATGCGCCGGACCGGAACGTTTCCTGTTCGGAACCGATCTCACGTTACTTGATCCGTGGTTCAGTATCGGGATGGTTGAGTCCTCCCAAATCAACGAGGAAACGAAACACTTGATTTACTCCGGGAATGCTCTGCGATTGTTGGGTCACTGACGTTGTGTTGACAGTTGAGGGTGAACGGTCATTCGGTGGGGAGCTTTTCGCGAACGACGGAACCCGGAGGAGAGATTTCCGAAAGGACCTTTTCGAGGAATCCGGGGAAAATCGGCAACGGTCTCAGCAGATCCGTTCGGACAAACAGGGCATAACGACTGGGGGCCTCAAAACGGCTGATGACCCGCAATTCAGGGATGGCCTTGTCGAGACCGTAATCCCGCAGAACCTTCTCCGCCTCCCCTTCCGGCAGCCCGGCGGCATCAATGGTTCCGGCGAAAAGATGATGAACCACTTCCCGCGCGCTTCCCAGCGCCCGAACCGGGGTCTCCTCCGGTCCCAGACCGGCGCTGCGCAATAGCCCGTTTTGCGCCCCTCCGCCCAGGGGAAACGCCAAGTCGATTACCCCGACGATTTTGCCTTTCAAATCCGCCATGCTCTTGATGCCTGTCTGCCTGGTTGTAAGCAGGGTCGCCCCGTTTACCGCCGGGATTACCGGATCGGTCCAGGTGAGAAAAGGAACGTAGTTTGTGCCGATTGTTGCCAGGAGGAATTGATATTCCCCGATAACCACATCCGGCTTTCGTAGAGCGACCTGTCCGGCGACCTGCGACCAGGGCATGGAGGTTTCATCCGACCAATGGATCCTCGCCGCGCGGTCCAAAGCCGTCGTATTCCACACCTGGATGACCTTGTGCCGATCGGGGGGAAAAACATCCGGGGTGGCACACGGCGGCACAGGAGCCACAAAAATCCGAAAAATGCGGGGAGGTTCCTGCGCCCGGGCGGTCAGGGACAAGAAAACAAAAATAATGATCCCTTTCTGAACAACGTTCATCGGACTTTTCTTTTGTTGTGTGGCATAGGTACTTTACCGCATTTTGTCATTTCGACCGAAGTCAGTAGGGGCACGTTGCAACGTGCCCCTGCTTCCACACACCGGCCTCTCTTTGCTGTTCAGATTCTGCCATACGGCAAACGGGCAATGTGGCGGCTGGTGAAGATCCGGGTCTGCCTGATACAAATCCGCCACGGCGATCTGGGCATTTTTCAACCATTCGGTATCCCGAACGGGGTCTGCCACCCGAAATGTCCAGAGGCCGCTCTGACGGATTCCGAATAATTCCCCCGGACCACGCAAACGCAAATCCTGCTCCGCAAGGTAAAACCCATCCCGCGACTGTTCCAGCACTTCCAGTCTCTGTTTGGCAAACGTGCTGATGTTCGATTTTGTTACCAGGACGCAATAGGATTTTTCCGTTCCTCGTCCTACTCTTCCCCGCAACTGATGCAGTTGGGCCAGGCCGAAACGGTCTGCTCCCAGCACAACCATGACGGTCGCCCGTGGGAGATCCACACCGACCTCTACCACGGTTGTCGCAACAACAAGGTCCAAATCTCCCTCGGCGAGCGCACGCATAACCTCGTTTCGCTCGTCGGCCTTGAACCGCCCATGCAGAAGCGCAATCCGCCGGTGGGAGAACTCCGACTGCGATAGAGTCTGATAGAACTCTTCCGCCGAGGGATATGCGCCGATCTCATCTCCGGGATCGATTACCGGACAGACCACATAAGCCTGTTGGCCAAGGGCCAGTTTTTTATCGACAAATTCCCAGACCTTATCGATCTTGTCCCAGGTAGTCCAGCGGGTTCTGACAGGGGGTCTTCCGGCCGGCAGTTCGTGGATCTCGGAAATATCCATATCGCCGTACCATGTCAGGGCCAGCGTTCGCGGGATGGGGGTTGCGGACATCAGAAGCAGATCGGGCCGGGTTCCCTTTTCCACCAGCCTGGATCGTTGCGCAACACCGAACTTGTGCTGCTCGTCGATGACCACCAGTCCAAGGCGATCGAACTCGATTCGCTCTTCAAAAAGCGCATGGGTTCCGATGACAATATTCAGAGACCCTGCTTCCAGCGCCTGAAGGATCGGTTTCCGTGCCCGCTCGGTCATTCCGCCGCGCAAGGAAGCCACACTCAGTTCGGGGATGTTTTTCTTGAGTCGCAGGAAGGTGTTGAGATGCTGCTCGGCCAGGATTTCCGTGGGGACCATCATGGCCGCCTGATATCCGCCGGCAGCAGCCAGGATCAACGCGTAGAATGCCACGACGGTTTTTCCCGATCCGACCTCCCCCTGCAATATCCGGTTCATCGGAGTGGGATTGAGCATGTCCTGCTGGATTTCCCGCACGGCGCGCACCTGATCGCCGGTCAGCTGAAACGGCAGAGCCTCCACGTAACGCGCCGGCCATGTTGCCGGGATTCTCTCGGAAGTCGCCACCCTACTCCCTCCGGGAGAGGAAGAATCCGGCCCGCTCTCCGATGCTAATGGATCGGGAACCGGCGGAGCGTGTTGCACCCCCTGCGCAGACCGGATGGCAGATCGACTTTGGGCGAGCCGCCATCGCAGCTGAAAGAATTCCTCGAAAATCAGACGATGGCGGGCAGCGATCCATGCGCCCGTGGAGGGCGCTCGAAACGCATCCGCATCTTCCTCCGGCAACTGCTCAAACAGGTCGGGGTCGTTTCCTGCTGCATTGATGGTCGGTACGCCATCCGCAGGTTCCGGCTGGTGAATAACTCGCAGGGCTTCTCCTAATGTCGGCAGGGAATACCGAGCCAGAATGTCCAACGGGAGAAATTCCAGCGCTGGAGGAACATATTTCTCCAGCGCCGAGCCGATCATGGCCCGGAGGTGTTTTTGTTTCAGACCTTCGGTAAGCGGGTAAAGCGGAAGAATCCTGCCCTCGGTGTCCTCCTCATCGGATTCATCCACCCATTCGATCTCAGGGGAGGTCATTTTCAAGGTGAAGTTCCGGTCGTCGAGTTTTCCGAAAAGGCGGAGACGTGCCCCCGGACGAAGTTTGTCTTTGAGATAGGCCTGGTTGAACCACACGGCCGCCACAGAGGTCCCGCCCGTATCAATCACCGCCTCTACGATATTACGCACTCGGCTGTGGGGACGGGCGCGGCGGGCGTAAACGGAATTGACTGTGCCCTGAATAGTCACGGACTTTCCGGGTGTCACGGCCGCGAGAGACCCGACCACACGCCGGTCTACGTATGCTCGCGGCAGATGCCACAGCAGGTCATAGAGGGTTTCAATCCCCAGTCGGGCCAGAATGGAAGCACGCCGGGGACCGACCCCCTTTACATACTGCACAGATGCCAAAAGAGGCTCCAGAAGTTTGCGAGCCTCCATATCCGACACCGAGTCAGCCATTCCTCGAACCATCCTCCGGAATCAGGACCATTGTATGGGCGATCGGCTCATAAGGGGATGGGGAGATATCCGCTCTCAACAAATCCGGCCCCGCGAATCAAAGAAGGTTGTACTTTCCCCCCAGACCAAGAAAGCGCAACAGAAATCGAATGGTGTAGTCTTCGTCCCGATCCAGACGATTCCGATGTTCCAATTCGACAATCGCCTGAAAATCATGCAGGTTCCGAATAATGCTCAGGCGGCTCTTTCGGAGAATACTCTCATCCGCATCGTATCGTTGACCGAGACGGAGTGAATATTTTTCGGATAATTTCAGTTGCGTATTCCAATACAACTCCTCCTGGCTGTCCACATCGATCAGTTCGTCCTCGAACGTGTTGAATCCGATACGGGAACTCCACCGGGCAATCGGTCGAACATCCACATAGACGTTGCTGGATCGTACCGTGCTGTCGTCGATGTCGTACCGGAGGTTGTTTCCGAGGGCAAACCAGTTTACCGGCGCCAGTTCGAATTCCTCGAAATAATCCGTGTAGCGATGATCGTCGGAATCCGCCTTGTCGTTGATGTAGGACAGGTTATCGAAACGGAGATTCTCATCCGGGAAGTAATCGTAGGCGCTGCCCATGGTCAACCGGGCCAGCGTGTGAGTACCGTCCGGGGCCTTTCGCTGAAGCTTCGTATTGACCCGCGCGGATATACGGTGGAAAGTAGCGCGGAAGTCGTCAACATCGTCGATATACGGGAACCGATCACGCGGATCGACATCCAGGCCGATTTCCTCGAGATCCGTGTCCGGCTGAAAATAATCATATCCGAGAATCGGCTCGAACACGAAGCGCATTTTCCCCCAGGAACCCCCGGGATCGAAATAGGCAATGGATCGTGTACCGAGTTCGGTGCCGGTCTCAAGCATCCCACGGAACTCATCGTCAAATTCTTCATTTGCCAGGGCACGAGTCCGGCGGACCGGGTCGGAATAATTGGTCCCACGGTATCCGAGATAGGGCTGTAAGTACCAGCCGTATGCGAGGTCGAAGGGAGAGAAAAGCCGTAATTCGGCGTCGGTTCGCTGAATCTCTTCGATGTAATTGGTTTCATCCTTGGCGGAATGTCGGGGTTGATACCCCTGTTCGCGCCGGGCATCGTCATAGGCAACATGGGCGTCCAGATAAAGGCGCGTATCCATGAAGCTGGACGGCATCAAATCCCAGCGGGCCTGGGGAAGACGCTCGGTTCGTGGCAGCTGGCTGTAAAAGTAATCCTCAAGGTATTTTGTCCCGGTAACCCGGATTGTTTGACGATCCCAGCTCTTGGATACGGAGAGATCGGAGGGATAGTCCCGTTCGAGTTCATCGGAGGAAACACCGCGCATCTCCATGACACTATCGAAATCTTCATTGAACTCAAAATCGGAAGAGCGGTGGAACCGGCTTCGCACGGTGATATCATAAGGGAGTGTCTGTCGGTAGTACCCGTCGAGCCGATACCGATCGTCATCTTCAAAAAAATCGTCATCATCCGCATCACGCTGGCTCACCCCATACCATCGGATTCTCCCGTCCGGCCCGCCTTCACCGGGGAAATGAAAGTTCCAGGATGCCCCATACCCATACCCGACGTCCGAGAAGGTATCGCCGAAGAATGCGAGACGAAGACGGGGGTCCAGGTGTACAATCAATTTGTGCATCGTGGTGAATCCCAGATGTCCCAAACTGGCGGCGCCGAAAATGTAGGCAATCCGAGGTCGGGCCAGGGAACGGGTAAAATAAGGCAAGTATCCCAGCGGGAAACCGTTCTGTACCCACCAGATGTCATACAACCAAAATCGGTCGCCCGGCAGAACAGTCATGGTGTCGTATTCAATGTAATAATGGGGAACCGGCATGTCGCAGGTGGTGACCGTTCCGTCGAGAATGGTGTATTGGTCGATCATCTTCGGTTCGGTGGCTCCCCGGGGGATGTTGCCGGGGACCTCCTGACGGATGACTTCTTTGCCGGTGATGTATAGTTCGGGGTCGATATAGGAATGTCTCAGGTTATAGAGGCGGGCTTCCTCCTTTTCGAGGTCGTAAACCACCTGGTCGGCTACCATCAGCCGACCGTTGTCCCACATTCTGACATCTCCCTGGGCGCGGATCTGCTGTACATTCTGATCCACAACGACTTCGTCGGCGGTGATCGAGCGGTCTCCATAGACGACATTTGCCCGTTCATCTTCCCGACTCTTGATAATCAGCACACCTTCATCGCCCAGGTATTCCGCATCCCCGTGGCATTGAATCGGAATAGGAACGGGAAATGTGAATTCAGCGGTGGCATCCTCCTGCGCCCGGGTTGAGGAGGGGAAAATTGCCAAGCCGATGAAAACAGGAAACCACAGGCAAAATCCCGTCCGGACCATCGCGCGGGCAGAGTACGCCTGGGGAACCACGCGGTTGGATGAGATTCCGGTCACAGGCATCAACCCGATAAACAAAAGATTCTCTCTTCTACCATAGGCGTTCACCGGCGTCAATTTCCATGCGTTCGGATTTTGCGGGGAAAGAGGCTCATTTTTCCGCAAAGGTTCCCAGGATTTCCCCGTAATAGACCCGATGAAGGTCCGCATTCGGGTAAGCGGACTGCATGATCTCCTCGGCCAGATGTCCCGCCCGGATGTCTTCATAGTTGACCACCACGCACTCGTAGCAGATTTCGCATTCCACGATGGTAGGGGATTTCACGAATTTTCCCGGAGCGGGTGTGATTTTGCATTCGGCGAATTTGTCTTTCTCTCTGCCGGATCGGCTGCCGCAGATCATGGTCACCTGCTCCATCCCCGGCGCGGGAACATTGACGGTGAAATCGCCGGTTGCCTCGATACAGCCATAGGTATACCTGGACGGACGCACCAAGACCGTGAAAATCGGCTTTCCCCAGACCACACCGACGGTTCCCCAGCCGATGGTCATCACGTTCGGTTTCAGGTTCCGGTCGAGGGAAGCCAGCAACAACCCGGCGCTTTCAAGCCTTTGCAGAGTCACATCCAGCAGATGGGTGTAGGGAACCTCGATCTTCGCCATATTGCTTACCTCCCAAAGTCTGCTATGGACCTTTTCGGAACACCCCGTTTCGGGGTAATGAGCAATGAGACAGGGAATTTCCTTTCAATTCAAGGGAGATCCGTTGATGAGACCGAGAATCGCTCTTCCTCTTTCCGTTTGGTACGGGTTGAAGTAGGATTCTGAGGATAACCTGGAGACAATGTGGCATCCATGGTGTCCAGGAAGCGGGAGAAGACGCGGTAGGCAAATTATGGCATGGCGTGAGATGAACAGAGCCAGATGTGAAATAACCGAATAGAAACGGAAGGGATTCGCCAATGAGGATCTCACACATCAAAATCCACAATTTTCGGAGTATTCGAGAATTGGAAATTGTTTGCAGGCCCTTGATGATTCTGTTGGGACCAAACAACCACGGGAAGTCAAATGTTCTGGCCGCTCTGGAGTTTTTCCTTACCCCTGGCGAGAAGGTCGAAAGATCGGATCTTTTTGATTTCGACTCGCGCAAGGATGAGCAAATCTGGGTTGAAGTCGAATTTCGGGAATTGACGCGCCAGGAGAAGACGACTTTTAAGAAGTACCTTCTGAGCGACCAAAGCCTTCGGGTCAGAAAGACGGCTACGTTTGAAGGAGACAAGCCGACATTCCAGTATCAGGGTTGGCTGGAAGAACCAAGGGTGGAGTGGCTTAGAGCTGACAATGCTGGAGATTATACGAATCGGGAGAATATTGGGGGAACCGGTTTGAAGGATTATATCCCAGCCTCGGGTAGATTGAGTAAGGCCAAGGTTGAAGAAGCGCAGCAAGCCTACTTTGCCGAACATCGCGAAGAATTGACGTTGGACCTTGTCTTTGAATCAGGAAACTTCCTCGGTCAGAAAAGTGTGGGCGGTGGCGTGCTGCCAGATTTCTATCTGGTTCCGGCTGTGCGTGATCTGTCCGACGAAACCAAGATCAAGAGCACAGCGCTATTGGGTCGCTTGGTAAATCGGGCAGTTCAGATCATGAGTGAGACGGACCCAGCATTCCTCGAAATTCAGAAACAGTTGGAGAAACAGATTGCACGACTGAATGAAAGGGACGTGGATGATCAACCGAAGATAGAACAGATTCGGGAAATTAAGTCTGGTCTGGAGGGCGAGCTGAAATCTTGGGACGTGAAGATTGACCTCCAGATCGAAACCCCCTCCATTGACAAGATTTTTGAACTGGGGACCTATTTACATCTCGATGACGGAATTCGCACCTTGGCCGAAAAGAAAGGCCACGGTCTCCAGCGTGCCCTGATTTTCGCACTGCTAAAGACATGGGCAAGGTTTGTCAGGTTACAAACAGAAGAAGATAGTGGCGGGGAAACAAAGCCGCGAGTGAGTTCCGATTCGGTTTACTTCGCAATTGAGGAACCCGAACTATTCCTTCACCCCCAGGCGCAACGAGAATTGGCAACATCCTTGGCGATACTGGCCGAAGCCGAAGGATGTCAGGTGTTCGTTTGCACACACTCCAGTCATTTTGTTGATATGGAGCAATATCAAAGCATCTGTCTGATCTCAAAACACAACCCACGGGAAGGATCGACTGTGCGTCAGTGCACACAGGACCTTTTTCCCGGAGACGACAACAAGGTCAAGAAAGATCGTCTGAATATGGCCTACTGGATCAATCCTGATCGTGGCGAAATGTTCTTCGGACGCAAAGTTATCTTTGTGGAAGGTCCCACAGAGAAAACAGTGATTCCGTTTCTCGCTCGGAAAATGGACATTTTCGACAATGCGGTTTCTATAATAGACTGCGGTACAAAGCACAATCTTCCACTTTACATGACAATCGCCAAGGCCTTCGCGCTCGATTACGTCGTTATCCACGATGAAGATCCGCTGCCCGACCCGATTCCCAACGATTGGCCCGATGACAAGAGAAAGGCGAAGAAAAATACGTTTGATCTGAATGCCACCATCCAATCATTGCTGGACGGCTCCCAAGGAAAAGTGCTCATGATCTCGCCGGATTTTGAGGAAGTTGCAGGCATATCAAAGAGTCAGGGGGATAAGGTTGGCAAACCTCTTGCCGCCTTGCAGTATTTCGAAGACAAGTCCACGGAGAGCATTCCTGAGAGAATTCGAGAGTTGGTTCAGACCATATATGAGTGATATTGCGTGAGCCCAACCGGAAAGCGATTTATGCAATGCCCGTTAATATGGACAAACCACATCTTTGGAAAGCAGACATCGGGCGTTCCGTCGATTTCTACAACGACTGGTTCATGCGGTTTGCTCCGAAGGCATATCGAGATACCCGACAGGAAACAACCCGACAGGTGGAAGCCGCACTCCGTTTGACTGGCAATCTAACCGACATTTCCCCGGAAACACTGTCACAGCATCCGGAGATACTTCCCATTTTTCGCATGGCAACTGCTCCGCCTATCGCTCGTGACAGATTGATAGGGCTTGCGTCCATCTCACCAAACCTCGTGAAGAACATGGAACTGAACCGGCGCATTCCTCCGAATATGGCGAACCAGAGAGTTGCAGACGAATTGGGACGAATCGGCTCTCTTATTCGGAAACTGGCCGATGCTGACATTCTTCCTTGGCTTGAAGACGAACATGTGCCAAAGAAGGCTGTCGTTCACCGCGCGGCAACAGTCATCGCGGATCGACTCTGTGGAGCGTCTGCAGATCCTATTATTCGAAACGCTCAGGAAAGACGCCAACTTGCGTTTATTCAAGACTGGCTTGAGAAGCGTCAATACCGAAATATAAAGCCCTCGATGGTCTCCGACTTCCGGGAAATGGAACCAGCCACTTTCTCCTTTCACCTCAACGCGCCCGTGACGCTCGAAGGTGGCCAAACTCGGATCAATATCCCCATTGATGTCGTGATCATGCCAAAGCAACGCAAGAGAAACCTCTTGCCGATTTTGATTGAATGCAAGTCAGCGGGCGACTTCACGAATACAAACAAGCGCCGCAAGGAAGAAGCCATGAAGATTACCCAGCTACGATCCAATTATGGAAAGGATGTCTGCTTTATCCTATTCCTGTGCGGCTACTTCGACAGCGGTTATTTGGGTTATGAAGCCGCAGAGGGATTGGATTGGGTTTGGGAACATCGGATTGACGACCTGGTTTGCTTCGGAATTTGAAGATGAGACACCTAGAACAGCAGGAAGAGCGACGCCTTGCCCTTCAGACGCAGCTTGATGCGATGAAGACTCAAGCGGAAAGAAATCGCTTTGGGCAATTTGCCACACCGACCGCTCTAGCTGTCGATATTCTTGAATATGCAAAAACCATATTCCCCAGAGAGATGCCCGTTCGCTTTCTCGATCCGGCAATTGGAACAGGCTCCTTCTATTCCGCCTTTCTCCGGGTGTTTGGCAACACAACCGCACAGTGGGCAGTGGGCTATGAAGTTGACAAGCATTATGCATTTCCTGCGCGGCAATTGTGGGACGCGTATCCACTCGATATTCGTGTTGATGATTTCACCAAGTCCGATCCTCCGATCGAGGAGGCAAGCAAGGCGACACTCGTGATCTGCAATCCGCCCTATGTTCGTCACCATCATATAAAGTGCACTGAAAAGGAGCGCCTTCACAGTATTCTCTTGATGAATCACGGAATTTCTCTCTCTGGACTGAGCGGTCTTTATTGTTATTTCCTTTGTTTATCAAAGAAATGGATGGCACATGATGCGATTGCAGGATGGCTTATCCCCAGCGAGTTCATGGACGTGAACTACGGAAGAGCCGTGAAGGAGTTTCTGCTGGATCATGTGACATTGCTTCACATCCATCGTTTCTCACCGGAGGACACTCAGTTCAGCGATGCGCTGGTTTCTTCCGCTGTCGTATGGCTCAAGAACGCCACACCGCCACAAGGTCATCATGTCAGATTTTCTCTTGGCGGTTCACTACTAAGGCCTGTCAATGAGCAGACGTATTCTATTGATGTCTTATGTAAAATAGGCAAATGGACCTCCCTTCCACAGGCACACAGTCAAAGAAGTCTTGGCAGGCCCAGATGGATCATCGGTGATTTCTTTGATGTCAAAAGAGGAATTGCCACCGGTGCCAATGACTTCTTTGTGTTGTCAGCCGAAGAAGCACTCCGCCGGTGCATTCCGCAGGAATTTCTTGTCCCGATTCTGCCCAGTCCACGATACCTCAAGTCCGACTTGATTGACGGCAATGAAACAGGGATTCCCCAAATTGAAAAACAGGTCTTCTTGTTCTCAAGTGAGTTATCTGAAGAACAGATTCAGAGACAGTATCCCCCTGTCTGGAGATACCTTCAGGAGGGACATGAACAGGGAATTCCTGAACGGTACATCTGCCGGAATCGTGATCCCTGGTATTCCCAGGAAAAGCGAGCTGTTGCACCATTCCTTTGCACCTATATGGGCCGCTCAAGTCAACAGGAGAACTCGAAGCCTTTTCGGTTCATTCTGAATCGATCTCAGGCAATTGCCGGAAACGTTTATTTGATGCTTTACCCCAAATCCTGGGTCAGAAAGAGGATGATAGAAGACCCCCATCTTCTGGAAGAGGTTTGGCGTGCTTTCAACACGATTCCTATTGAGAGTCTTCTTGGGAATGGGCGGATTTATGGCGGTGGCCTCCACAAGATTGAACCCAGAGAATTGCTCTATGCACCTGCGGGGTCGCTTGCCTCACTTTTTCAGCATAACATCGATCCGCGTAGTGTTCAGACGACCCTTTTTTAGTTCGTTCAGATCGGCTTCTCCGAATTCCCGGAGATCCGTTGATCACCACAGACCCGCCCTTCCGCATTCCTCTTTCCGTTTGATACCGGTTGAAGTAGGATTTTGAGATAACGAATACAGGGAATTGGTTTTTCCATGGAGGATTGAAAAACATGCTTCGAAAATTCGTGGTCGCGCCACGTATTCCGGATTCGCTGAAACGGGTCCGGGAAATCGCTTACAACATCTGGTGGAGCTGGGACAAAGAGGCCATTGAACTGTTTCGCCGCCTGGACCGGATCCTCTGGGAACAATGCTACCAGAATCCCGTTCGGATGTTGGGCTGCCTTTCGCAGGAGCGATACGAATTTCTTGCGAACGACGAAAGCTATCTCTCCCACCTGGAACGGGTGGCCGCGAAACTGGATGCTTATCTGAAGGCGCATACCTGGTTCGGCGAACAATCCTGCCCCATCAAGACATTTCGAGTTGCCTACTTCTCCGCCGAGTTCGGTCTGACCGACTCTCTGCCGATCTACAGCGGCGGTCTCGGAATCCTTGCCGGCGACCATCTGAAATCCGCCAGCGACCTGGGCATTCCCCTCGTGGGAGTCGGGCTGCTTTACCGGCTGGGGTATTTTCGTCAGTACTTGAGCGTGGATGGCTGGCAGCAGGAGCTCTACCCGGAAAACGATTTCTACAACATGCCGGTGGAACTGGAGCGTGACGACAAAGGAAATCCGCTCCGAATTTCCGTCGAATACCCTCAAGGAGAGGTCAAAGCGCAAATCTGGCGGGTCAATGTGGGACGGGTCAAATTGTACTTCCTGGACACGAACATTGAGGAGAACGCGCCGGAGAGCCGCCCCATTACGGGGCAACTTTATGTAGCCGATCAGGACATGCGGATTCGCCAGGAAATCATGATGGGGGTGGGCGGAGTGCGTGCCCTGCGTGCCCTGGGGATATCCCCCATGGTGTATCACATGAACGACACCCACCCGGCATTTCTGGCTATTGAACGCCTTCGCGAAGTAATGACGGAGCACAAATTAACCTTTGAGGAGGCCTGTGAAGTAGTCACCGCCGGAACCGTCTTTACCACCCACACCCCGGTCCCCGCGGGCAATGAAACCTTCCCACCGGAATTGATCGACCGCTACTTCTCCACGTTCTATCCTCAGCTCACTCTCAACAGAGAAAGATTCCTCGCACTCGGTCGGATCGATCCGCACAACCGTGCCGAACCGTTCGGCATGACCGTGATGGCCTTGCGCCTTTCAGGAAGACACAACGGAGTCAGCCGTCTGCATGGTGAGGTCGCTCGGAAAATGTGGAATCCGCTCTGGAAAGATGTTCCGCAGGCCGAGATCCCTATCATGCACATCACCAATGGTGTGCATATCAATACCTGGATCTCTAATGATCTGGTGGGGTTGTATGATCGTTATATCGGTCCTCGCTGGACGCTGACCCCGGCGGATCAGAGCATCTGGAAACGGGTGGACCAGATTCCCGATGCGGAATTGTGGCGGACGCATGTCCGACGGCGTGAACGGCTGGTCGCGTTTGCGCGACGGCGTTTACGGATGCAATTGACAAAACGGGGCGCACCCCGCGCCGAAATTGAGCAGTCCGATGAGATCCTGGACCCGGAAGCCCTCACCATCGGATTTGCGCGACGATTTGCCACGTACAAACGCGGAACACTGCTGTTCACCGATTTGAATCGACTGAAACGAATCCTCTCTAATCCGGAACGGCCGGTCCAGATTATCTATTCCGGAAAAGCCCATCCCGCCGATAACGCCGGAAAGGAACTCATTCGACAGGTCATCCAACATGCACGCACAGAGGATTTTCGCCGAAGAATTGTGTTTCTCGAGGACTATGATGTGAAAGTTACCCGATACCTGGTCCAGGGCGCCGATGTCTGGCTCAATACACCCCTTCGGCCCATGGAGGCCAGCGGAACCAGCGGCATGAAAGCCGCGGCGAATGGGGCGCTCAACATGAGTATCCCCGACGGCTGGTGGCCGGAGGCCTACGATGGAACCAACGGCTGGACCATCGGGCAGGGCGAGGACTACTCGGACCGGAATTACCAGGACCGGGTCGAAAGTCAGGCCATCTACGACATGCTGGAAAAAGAAGTCATCCCCATGTTTTACAACCGGGGATCCGACAATATCCCGCGTGAGTGGCTGAAGGCGATGAAATCCACTTTGCGCACCATCTGCCCCGTGTTCAATACCAACCGGATGGTGAAAGAATACATGGAACGCTCCTACCTCCCATCGGCGACACGGTGGGCACATCTCACAGTCGATGACATGGCCCGCGCAAAGGCGTTGGCTGCCTGGAAACAGAAAGTCTCTTCCGAATGGAAAAATCTCAAAATCCTTCATGTCGAAACGGATATGCCGGAGAACGTGGAGGTCAACGTCTCTTTTGTGGTTTCCGCCGAAGTGCAGCTGGGCGGATTGGCCCCCAAGGACGTCGCGGTGGAACTGTACTTCGGACCGTTGGACTCCCAGGGGAATATCGCCTCAGCGGAGGTCGCTCCGATGACTCTCCAGCACACGCTGGGCGCAGGACGCTATAAGTTCAATACGCTGGTATCCTGCTCCACCAGCGGTCAACATGGCTACACAGTCCGCATCCGGCCCTCGCATGAGGATTTGTCCAGCCGGCACGAAACCGGCCTGCTGTGCTGGTATTGAGGATTTGCGCAGGCGGGGAGGGCGATAGTGTGGATCATGGCCGGGACGTCCATGCCACGGTGTGGCACGAACCGGTACTAGCCTTCTACCTTGTCCTCCAGCAAGTTCAACTCCTCTACAATTTCCCACCCACCTTTTGGAGTAACTCGGATCGTTTTAATCTCATGTGGGGATACAGGAAACGAAATCTCACGATTCCAGTACGGAAAACGGACAACTACCGTTCCCTCTTTGCCCTCGGATTCGTATCCCCGAAGGACTACTGTATCGTCATCCTCGGCTATTTTCAGAACAGTCGGGACAAAATGTTCGCTGTCGCACTCGGTAAATGAGGCGGACAGCGGCAAATCCCCCGAATGCGCGGATTCCTGGTGAAGCCACAGAGGTTCGTTCAATCCCCATGCCTTTCGCGGGATATGCGCACCCTGCCAGGGACCGGAATGCGGCACCAGGACAAATCGTATAGTTTGCTCGCCCAAATCCATGTAACGAATCGGCTCGCTTGTATCGACACGGGCCGGATCATGGTGCGCGTAAGCCGGGCTGCGAACCAGCGATATCCGCAAAGTCTTGTCCAGGACATCGTAGCCGAACTTGCAGTCATTGATAACCGAAAAGCCATAAGGAACGGACTCATCGTTTATCGTCATTCCGTTGCCGGTTAAATCAATCCAGGATTGTCCCGGTTCCTCATTCCCAGTCTTCGTGCGCTCAATACAGCCGTAGGGAACATCAAAGGTTGCTTTCCCGCCCACTATTCTCGTCTTGAAGGCAATCTTGAGGAAGCGGTAGCATTCCTGCCAATTCAAGTGAAGCGTTGCATGAATATCGGGAATATCGCGGTACAGGCTCAAATGAACCTCAGCGGTTGACCGATTGTATTCATAGGTTATTCGCAAAGTTGCCATACACGGCCCGGAGTCGAGTATCCGAATTGATTTCAGTTGAAATCGGCCGTCTTCAACGCGCCAGCCGTCAATCCCGTGGCTCCAGGTATCGGATTGGTCCGCCATCACACAGAGCGAAAGGCCGCGCTCCAGCGTCTCCACCTTGTTCTTCTTATCATACAGGGAAACAACTTCGCCGGATTGCCCATCAACGCGAATCCGCCAGTAGTCGTTTTCTAATAGTCCCGGTTTGATGTGCAGCATTCGCTTGCTTTCCTGTTTGCGGGCCGTGCCCGGCAACGGAATTCCGCGGTAGGTTCGATATCCCAATCCCGGGACATCGGCAAGAAACAGAAGATCGCGATTCCCAACTTGCTGACCCACGATGTCTTGTGATGGAATCTCCTTCCCCGAATCATCCACAATGCGCAGGAATCTTCCAAGGAAGTGCTTTATAGAGGATGGAACCCGGACGGGTGACGTGATCCGCCATGGTAATGGATTAAAGACAACCATATTCCGCCCTTCGCCCGTTGTGTCGATCCGCTTTGCGATCTCTTGGATTACACGATTACGGATCTTGTCGGTAGTGAATAATACGGAGCCGTACGCATTCCGCACATCCTGATATGCCGCTTCAATGCTCGTTCCCGCAAGGATATCGTGAAACTGGTTGCACAGTACTGTCTCCCAAGCCTCCCGGATACTTTCGCGCCGGTCCGGCAGATTTTGCAGAACCGTACCGACAGCCGACCACCGCTCCGCCTGCATAAGCGCGTGTTCGCACTGGCGATTCAGTCTCTTGACTTCGGAGTGCGAGGTGTAACACCCGCGCGCATGATGCTGCAAGTCGGTTCGAACAACGGGAAGGCTCTCTGTGCAAAGAGTCTCCGTTAGACATTGGTAATAGCGGCTGAGAGTGCTGAAGCAAATCGGCGGATTATTTCGGTCGCTCTGAAGATCCTGGATAATGCGAATGCACTTCTTTGTGGGGCCGCCACCGTGGTTTCCGATTCCGAAGAAGAACATCTCGTGCCGTTGGTCCGGATGCCGGTATGGTCCGGGTTGCAGTTCGTGGAATCGTTTCTCCAGACCCTCCGGGAGTACATCATAGCAAATCGGTATGCAGCCGGCGAGAACACGACTGCCATCCCGTGCTTCCCACTGGAAATGCAGGTACGCATATTTCATTTCGGTATCCGGCGCCGGTCGCATATAGGTATAGGTAGAGAATCCGGATTTCTTTAATATCTGCGGCAACGTCCCCGTGTGGCCGAACGCATCCGGATTGAATGCTTCGGTTACCGTAAGGCCGAAATGTGTTCGAAAGAACCGCTGTCCATACAGGCCATGGCGCACGAGCGATTCACCGCCGGGGATGTTGCAGTCCGGCTCGACAATCCAGCCGCCGACTATGTTCCAGCGACCCTCTCGAACGCGATCCTGAATTTCCATGAACATCGGGGGATCGATTTCGAGTATCCATTTATAGAAGGCGGCGGAACCGGCAATAAAGCAAAGGTCCGGCGTCTCTTTCATTCGGTCCAGCGCTGATCGGAAGGTCGCGCGGATTTCCTCGTAGCCCTCCTGCCATCGCCAGAGCCACACGGGGTCGATGTGTCCGTGGCCGATCGCGTGATAGGTAATTGTGTCGGATGTCGCGGCCTCTGTCATTGTATCTCCGAAACCCTTTTGTGCCATGTAAAACACCTTGCACCGATGATACATAGACCCGGTGAATTAAGGAAAGGATTCCCCACAAGCATGGATCTCTTTACTGCACTAAACATTCCGGGCCGACTGTTCTATCCTATCGCTGTCGGTGTTTTTCGGATTTACCCCCTCGGTAAGGAGAAAGATTATGAATCATAACATTTTATTCGTCGCTGTCGCAGCAGGACTGGTTGTGTCCGCCTGTGGCGGTGCAGAGAAGAAGTCCGCCGATGTCCCCGCATCGCAGAATGCCCGGGTAATCAAACATGTGGTTGTCTACGGCGAGCCGGGCCGGTTCGGCGGATGGCCCGCGAATCACGGAATCTGGTCCTGGGACAATGAGATCCTTGTCGGATTCAGCAGGGGCTACTACAAAGACCTTGGCGATCGTCATCACATCGATCGGGAAAAACCCGAGGAGCACCTCTTTGCCCGCAGCCTGGATGGCGGCGAAACCTGGAGTGTTGAAGATCCCTCGGATGTGATTATCCCCGAGGGAGACGCGCTTCACGGGATTCGACCTCCGCATCTGACACCGATTCCATTCAAAGACTGCCCGGGCGGCATCGATTTCACTCACCCGGATTTCGCGATGACCCTTCGCATGACGAGTGTCGATGCCGGGCCATCCCGCTTCTATTACTCGTACGACCGCGGCCATCACTGGGAAGGTCCGTTTCGATTACCTTTGTTCGGGCAATCGGGTGTTGCGGCACGCACCGACTACATTGTAGATGGAAAGCATGAATGCATGTTGTTCCTCACGGCGGCAAAGGCCGATGGAAAAGAAGGGCGACCCTTCTGTGCGCGGACCCGCGATGGAGGAAAGACATGGGATTTTCTTTCGTTTATCGGCCCGGAACCGAAAGGCTTTTCGATCATGCCGGCCGCTGTGCGCCTGTCGGAAACCGATATTCTGGTAGCGCTGCGTCATCAGGAAGAAACGAGACGTTTTATCGAAACGTACATATCGCACGACAACGGCAGATCGTGGAACTACCTGAATACGCCCGTACCCGATACCGGTGAGGGAAATCCGCCCAGTATGATCAAACTGCGCGACGGCCGAATTTGTCTCTGCTATGGCTATCGTGCCAAGCCGTTTTCAATCTGCGCGAAATGGAGTCGAGATAACGGGAACACGTGGAGCGACACCGTCGTTCTGCGTAATGATGGCGCGAGTCGAGACATCGGCTACCCACGAATGGTCCAAAGACCCGACGGGAAAATTGTCAGCGTGTACTATTTCTGCGACTCATCCGCTCCGGAACGCTATATCGCGGCAACAATCTGGGATCCGGGCGCTGAGCAAACGAATTAGACGAGGCGTTTTCCGCAGGTATCTACCAAGGAGTCAGGACGGTCCATAATGAATAGATCCATACCACTCAGCATTTGCTTAATTATCGGCATTCTCAGTCAGCGCCTTCATGCGGACGGTGTGCAAGCCCGTCTGAACAACACTGCCGACAAGGAACAGTATGTCAGTGCCGTAACCCGGGGAGAGGGATATATGCCGTGGCAGAAACCGGGTATCTCCGATGCAGAGCAGGCTTTCCGCATGGAGATAGAGAACATGAAGGACGAGTATCTTGCCGCCCGGACCACGGTCGAGCATCCCGTTTTGCTCACGAAGGAAAACCTCGAACGTGCCCGGCGGAACATTGAGCAAAATGACTCTGCTCGAAACTGGTTTGCCGGTCATAAACGACTGGCGGATGCCGTGGCAAGCCGCCCGAATGGCTATGTGGAGAACATGATCAGTGAATTGACGCCCGCGAACACGTACGGATTTACCTGCCCGAACTGTGTCGGTAAAGACTCCCAGGAATGCGCCGGTTCTTCCCTGATCGACTGGTCGCCGGATAACCCGGATGTGATCCGGTGCCGGCGGTGCGGGCAGGTTTATCCCGACGAAAAATATCCGGAGACGGCCGTTTTACGGTGCCCTCGAATGGGGCAGGAGTTTACTTATTACTTGAATGACCGGGAGCGCCTCCATCCGGACGACCGAACCGGACAATATGCCTGGCATTGGGTCGGCTACCCGATGCACATCAGTTTCTCCGGTGTCGTGCGCACTGAGAAGTGCGAATATATGTTGACCGCCTTGCGAAGTCTGGCGCTTGTTTATGCGCTTGAGTCGGATCCGAAATATGCCGCACCGGCTATTGAAATATTGACCCGGTTGGCGCATTGTTACCGAAATTGGCTATATCACGATTACTGGGACACAATCGCAGATTGCGATCCACTGTATGCCGCCTGGCATGACCGGGAGTTGCCGTTGGAGTGGAAAAGACATCTATGCGCCAATGCGTTTGCGAATGATTCTCTCGACAAGGCCGCCATGCTTCAGGGATATTGGGGGGCCGGAAGATACCATCCCAGTACGGACAACATCGGCGTTCTTGCGTCGATCTGTCTTGCTTACGACCTCCTTTACAATGCGTCGGATACCCAGGGTAATGCACTATGGACTTCGGATATGCGTTCGATAGTCGAGCGGGATCTGATTCTCGAATGGGAACTCGGCGCGGAACCGTATCTGGGGGGGCACAACAAAGCAGAAAACAGCAATAATAAGGCGCCCCGCATCTATCACGCGCAGGCCGCTGTCGCAAAATGCCTCGGCATTCCTGTCTTGGCAGATACCGCGTTGCGCGGATATCAGGTAGTGAGGGACGAGTCGTTTCTGAATGATGGATTCAGTACGGAAAGTCCGTCTTACACAGACATGTACCTCTCCGAATTGCTTTGCATTCCGGAGGTTCTCTATGGATTTGTCTGGCCGGATGGGTACTCCGGTCGGGACGGTAAGGTTGATCTGTACAGAACCGATACGCGCTTGCAACTGATGTACCGTTCCGTCGTCGATCAGCTGCGCCCCGATGGGCGGTTTCTTCCATTATCGGATACGAATGAACAGTCCGGCCCGAGCGCGGGTATAATCGAGATCGGGCTTGCGCGGTACCCGCAATGTTTCGAGTCGCGCCTTCCGGGAAGCCTGTTCGCCGGCCTCCCCACGGAATATGGGATCTTCCATTTCAACTCCCTGGTTTTTTCCGCGCCCTCGGATCTGGTTATGCCGGAGATATTGTTCCCCGCATGGATGACAGCGATTCTTCGCCACGGGGCCGGTCCTCTATCCTCCGTCGCGGCCTTTCCTTTCAACCCCGAGGGTGGCCATCGCCACGATGACAACCTGGCGTTATTCTACGTGGATTGCGGCCGGACAATTCTGGGCGATCTTGGCTATGTCGGCGACATGCCGGTTAACGCATGGATCAAGAGCAGTCTCAGCCACAATCTGGTGATCGTTGATGATAAAGGACAAGTACAGAAAGGTCGCCGTCCGTCCCTGTTCATGATGGCGACGTCCCCGGGCATTTCGGTTTGTGAAGCATCCTCGAATGGCATCTACGAATCGTGTAGCGAATACCGCCGTCTGATTGCCATGATCAAAGGGCCGGATTCGCATTCTTTTCTTGTAGACATATTTCGAGTAACGGGTGGAGCCAAACACATCTACCGCATTTTCAGCGAACTTGCTTCCAGTGATGTTGCCGACGCTTCTCTATCGTTTGAGGGCCTCTCCATGCCGGACGAACCGCCGCTGCCTCAGGTTGGCGGAAGCCTGGAGCGCGAAGATATATTCGGATTGCGCGATGTCCGCGCTGCGGATAATCCGCCTCCGTCCTGGAGTGCGGTTTGGCAGGAGACGGATCGGCGGTACCGTCTCCGAATGCTGTGTCCCGTGCATCGCGTGGAGGCATCGAACGGCCCCGGACAGAGAACGCTTAGCGAGTCCGGTCGGCGAGTTCGCTATGTCGACTCGATCCGTCAGGGCGAGAACCTGCGCAGCACCTTTGTAGCGATTCACGAACCATGCGGCGGAAATGGTAATCTGCCGATTCTCGCCGCGGAACGGTTAGAGGTTCCACCGAGTGCGGGAGAGAAAGCCATCGCGATCAAAATCCTGTCTACTTGGGGTGAATATCTTATTTTGAGCGAATTCGCGGAGGAAACCATTGTGAAGGACATCCGCTTCCAGGGTCGATTTGGCGTGTATTGCAGGCCGTCCGGTGGATCGAATTGGCTATTCGCATTGGGGGCGAAGACCCTGATCCAAGAAACATTCGGCTTTTCCGATATGCCTGCGGAGTGGCACGGAGGCGTAGAGAATAATTCGGAGAGTGTGGTCGTTTCCACAACAGCGAGGCCGGCAAAATGGCCTGATGAGTCGAAAGAGGTCCGGAATTATCTGATCGCATCCGATGGCAAGTACACGACGGGATTTCCAGTCGGTGAAATACGGGAAAAGGAAATTCATACAACGCGATTTCCGTTGCCGCCATTGGAGACATTCCAGGTATTTGCGGTACAGTACATAAAGGAATAGATCCGAAACAAGACGATCCCCTCGTGCATTCCAATGCGGACCCGGCAATTACCTGATCGACACGAGTCGCTTGGAATTCCTATAATTTCGTAACTTCTACATAATCCATTCCGACCGTCGTGCCGGCCACGGACAGCCATGTCTCCAGCCTTGTGTCCCCCGCCTGGAGAGGTACGGAATCGAATAGACAACTTGTTTCGCCTGCCGGGGCCGATCGGCTCAGCATAACGTCGGAAAGCCGCAAGGAAATCTGCGCTGTTTCCTCACGCGCGCGAAATAGGCACTGAATGCGATACGCGCCACCTTCGACTACCTTTACCTCCCAATGTCCCAGGGAATCCTCGCGCCATCCTGCACGTGGACCGCGCCAATCCTGCCGGGTCAGCACAGTCGGATTCTCGTATGGCGTGCCCAGGAAGATACGTGGCGGAAAATTACCATGCGTTTGCGTAACATCCAGGAGCCAATCCTCGTAGCCGGATCGCATGTGTGAGACAATGGTATCGTTCTCCTTTGCGATGTCGAATTGTTCTCCCGGATCGTTTAACAGGTCGTAGAGTTCATTTCCATTCACTAATTTGTACCTGTCGGATACGGCCGCGCAATTCCGGTATAATTCCGGAACGTCGCCTCGATGCCATTGGAAATAGAGAGTCCTCTCAGGAAAAGATCCGTGTCGATGTGTCATTAAAGGAAGAAGACTCGTGCCATCTATCGGATTCGAATCGGGAACAGGAATCCCGCAGAGATCCAGGAGAGTCGGCAGGATATCGATATGTGCGGCGAGACGGCCTATTGTCTGACCTGCCTGGAATGTGCCCGGCCATCGAATGAAAAACGGTACGCGGATACCCCCCTCATAAACGCTGCCTTTCCGGCCACGCAAACCGGCCGTGTATCTCGGCTGCTGGGGGCCGTTGTCTGTCATAAAAATGACAACGGTGTCCTCAGATAGATTCAGATATTCAAATCTCTTGAGGAGTTTCCCGATGTTCTCGTCGATGTTCTCTACCATTCCGTATACTTTGGCGGTTTCCTCATCTAACCCCATGGTTACATACGGTTGAAAATAGCGTTCGTGGATCTGAAGTGGCGCATGAGGAGCATTCGTGGCCAGATACACAAAAAAGGAACGATTACGGTTCTCCTCGATAAAGCGGATAGCCGCATCCGTAAAAATATCCGTACAATAGCCGGTTGTCGAAACCGGCTTTCCATTGTGTTGGAGAACAGGATCGAAATAGTTACTTCCCCATGGAGGGTCGGAAGGCTGGCAGATTCCGCCGCCGTTATGAACGAGGGCTTCCTGGAAACCACGATCGATGGGCCGCATCGGATAGTTGTCGCCGAGATGCCATTTGCCGAAAATGCCGGTACGGTAACCGTGCGCAGCCAGGACTTGCGGCAGGGTTGTCTCATCGGGGTGCATCATGGCTCGTCCCAGGTAGGTATCCAGGACACCGGTTCGATAGTTGTACCGTCCGGTCATGAGGCTTGCCCGTGTCGGAGCGCAGACGGGCGAGACACAGAATCGGGTAAACTCTGTACTCTCCGAAGCCAGCCGGTCGAGATTGGGAGTACGAATGTATTTATTCCCATGGCAGCCGAGGTCGCCATAACCGTGGTCATCGGTAATTATCAGGACGATATTCGGTTGTTGCGCGGTGTCGGTCCGTCGATTTCCGCGTGTCTGGGCGGCGAGGATCCGGGGAGCGGACAGGGTCATCCCCAGGGCGCACGTTCCCCGGAGAAGTGTTCGGCGGGTAAGGGTATGGGGCCGGCTCATGGTTAGCCTCCTGGGCGGTCTGTTATTTGCCGGGCTATTTCAACGATTCCAGTTTTCGGTCGATCCGTTCAATCAGTTCCGCGACGTGGTGTCGTTCCTGCATAAGAATGTCCGGATCTTTCGTGTATTCGGTCAGGCTTTGCGCCAGGGTATCGGGGACAGCGAGAACGGTTGCAGCTTCATCCGTCAAAGCAAGAATATCGGAAGATAGTTTTTTCCTGCCGACGAGCGCATCGAGCCTCTCTTTCAGTAGATAAAGGTACTCATAATCCTCTATTCCGTCCCGGATGAGCGCCAGGCGGAGAGAGGCAAGCAGCGTTTTATCCGGGCCGGGGTAGATCAAATGGCCGTCTCCATTGTGCCGGGTAAACGTATGGGAATTCCAGGAAATCTCGGGCCATCGTTTACCGGAACGAACGGCGTCGAGCAGCGCGGGGTCGTCCAACGGCACAATCTCGCCGGTGGGTTCGACCGCCAGATTACTCCGCCACAGGTTGATTGCGTAATACAGAAATCCGGTGACCCGATACTTCCAGGTCTGCCAGAAGAGAATGCGCTGGTCGATTCCCTGGTAGTCGGTAAAGAAATTGGCATACGGATGTTTTGGGGCAACACAGACGTACCACCAGATCTCATCGCCTGCGGCCTGGCGCGCACGGCAGGTTTCTTCCTTATATTGGGAAGTCAGCGGAACGTAAATATCCACGCTCCCCGCCAGGGCCTCGCACGGCGGCTCTGTTGTCGCCCGGCGAAGGCCCGGATAACGCGAGCCTAGAAGATCGAAGATGTTTCGGATAGTCGGATAATCTTCTTCATTCGGCTCATCAAACGAGTAACAATAGGCGATATCCAGCAGTCCCTTCTCTTTCAGGAACGGATAATAGTCATCGAAGAACGCCAGAATCTCTTTTTCCACTTCGGGAGTCCAGGCAATTCCCCGTGGGATATGTTTTACGTTATACGCCGTCATTCCCCGTTCCAAACAGAACGGGATATCTTCCTTTCGAGGATTCGGCTCCGATGAGTAGATGTTGGTGGGATTGAGGCGGTAGGACAGTAAAAATTCATAATAGTTCCTCAACAGATCCTGTGGAATATCCCCTTGGATTCCGTACCAGGATTTGATTTCGCTTTCAAAGAAAGCAAACGCGGTTGTCAAATGCATCTTTCCCAGCGCAAAATTGTACACATGGACATTCAGGGGTACGGTTCGAGGGGCTTTCCCCGCGGCCCGGATTTCGATTTGCCCTTCATAGACTCCGGCGGGAATGGCCTGGGAAACATGAACGGTTAGCCAAACCGGTTGATGGGTTCCGGCAGGAACGGAAAACTCGCGATAGGGCAGCAGTGGGTCGGGTAGGGAACCGGTCAGGTCCGGTACGTATTCCGGTTCCCGGCAGGGAACAAATCCGACCGGGTTTAAGTTGATGTCCTGCGAGAGAATCACGGCTTTGCGATCTTGAGATATCAAGTCACTCACCCGAACGGAAACATCGTTTAATTCTCCGGTTATCGGCCAAATGGTGAATTGAGCGGATTCATATTCGTTTTGGGCGAGTTCAATTGCTACGGACCCGTCGACGATGCCCGGTGGGGTAGCGGATTGTTCCACTTTGAGCATCGGAGAATACACAAGAACGGCAAAATCCGACGGCTCACGATTCCGGGCGAGGTCGTGCAATCGGGTCTGAACAAGAATCGTGGTACGGCGGACATCCCTGGCCACTTCCGCGGCCTGTTGCGGAAACTGTTGCCACCGATCGAACGAAGGAGAAGGTGTAGCGAAATAGTCTTCCTGTTCCTTCTTGATCTCTTGAACCCGGGCCAGCACGCTGTTCCCCCGCTCAAGAATCTGCGCTGTGTCAAACGTGCCGGAAGCGGATTCCAGCTCTGCCAATGCGGCCCGAAGATCGCTCGTGTCTATCTCCGGCGGAGATCCCGCTTCGATGGGAAAAAGGCCGGTAGAATAAAGCGGATATTTCTCCGGCTGCAACATCATTTCCAGTCGAATCGACTCGGCATCGCTGGGAAGCGAAACGGGAATGGCCGTCTCGTAAGGTTCCCGGCCATAGTATTGGATTGTCTGTTCGGCGCGGATAGTTCCCCCCTGCTCACGTTGCACCTCCGTCACAATGCGCACATTCAGTTCATTCTGCTCGCTCGGAAGCAGTGTCATGCGCAGGATATGCGAACCGGGGAAAGTCGGCAGCGCATCCAGTGCGATCAGGCGCGGGCCTTGATGGGCAAACAGGATCGCACCGAACCGATCGGGGGCATAAAATGTGCCTCGGACCCGTGACCAGGAGATCAGTTCTTTTCCCCCGTAATTTCCCCGGCATACATTGAATCCCCAATAATGTTCCATTCCCTCTTCGGCAGCGCCTTCCAGCCCGTTAAACGGAATTGCCGCTTCGACCGTGTATCCGTACTCCCAACAGAGAACTTTGGCGGTCAATTCAATGTTCCACGACAAGTCACGAGGTTCGTAGCCGATGATCTTCTGGTCGAGCCACGCGCCATTTGTGTTGATCTGAATCTGATAATAATCCGGCGTGTCCGACGAGGGATTCATGAAGATTTCGATGTGATCGTCCCGCCACAGATCGCGATGATCGCGCTCGGTTTGATCGCTCTGCGGAGGTCGGTTCGAGAAACACATGATCCCCAGGTAAAGATTGGCTTCATCATAGGCGAGGCGGGCCACCGTTCGGTCCTTCGCCGGTTGCGTGCCGTTCAGCCCGACAAACTCGTGCAGGGGCGTGGCCTGGAGCCAGCATCGGTCCTCCAGATTGCCGTCGATGACCGGTGCGGCGCATCGGTTTATTGTCACATACGGCTGATCGCCGGTTTCGTCATCCGATGCGGAAACCAGGCTTGCCGCACACAACAGCAATGTGAGATACAAACTGGATCGATTCCATCGAAGAAAGTTCATATTCGTGTCCATTCGGGTCTTGAGGATTTTCTCAAAAGGATATCGCAAAATCGCAGATGTGACAGGCCTTTTTGCGCCGTACAAGTTCAATTGCAAAAATTGGTTTCCCGGAATCAACCGCAGGAACGACCCAACCCAGATTCGTCGTCAATGTTCGTAAGTGGTTGATTTTAATGATGTGAGTCGCCATTATCGGCGCCACTTTCTGTATTTCTGCTTGGTGCGGGGATGTCGGGTCACACGACAATCCATCCCCAAACTCCCGTAAATCTCCCGGTGTTTCGCCTCCACCACCTTCCGCACCTCCTCACTTACCTCGACCCCGTGAAATCCTCCTGCCCGCTCAGAGCCGTTTCGCACGGAACAACGCCGGTCGCGGACGCGGCGACAAATCCCCCCTAGCGACGCCAGCCCCTGTGTCCGGTGTCCGCACCCCTCTCCCAGGCCAAACCGTGACGAATTTGGGCTATGACAGAATCCCATTCTGCCGGCCCAATTTGGACGCGAAGATATTTGCAAAAAGCGGATTGTGGACTATTATTATAGAGACGGAGATGGAATGGCGCTTTTCGGAAGGATCGGCTTTGCCGGATGAATCTTTGGGATTGTTAAGATTCGTTGTGTCGAAGCCGATATTTTTCCTGAATTAGTCCGTCCGGATTTTTGGCTCCGGTTTACGACATTGAAGGATTCCATGGATTCGAAACATTCCGGGTACAGCTCGGCTCCCACCGCGAGGAGGATGTTTTCGCCTCACGAGCGGCTGTATTTCATGGTCAAGAAAGATGTTAAGCAGCTCTTGGAGACGGGGCGGAAGTATTTCAATGAGGGAGATATCGAGCAGGCGATCAAGCAGTACCGGAAAGCCCTGGATGTGGATGCCGGCTGTGCCTTGACCCATTTCAATCTGGGATACGCATATCATGAGGAGGGGCGCTATGAACATGCGCGGGAGTCCTATCTGAAGGCGATTGAACTGGAGCCGACCTGTTCGCTTTTCCTGGAGCATCTGGCTCGGCTGAATTTCGAAACCCTCGATTACCAGGAAGCGATCAAGTTGTTCAACCGAGCCTCTCTGGTCGGTCCGATCCAGCCTTTGAGCCTGGGTCTCTGGGGCCGTGCCTTGTATGAGTCCGGTTTGTATGAAGAGGCCATCGCGGCTTTTGAGAATCTGCTCTCGCGTGAACAGCATCCGGCCATACAAGTCGGGGGATTGTTCTGGCTGGTGGTGGCGAATTTGAAGCTGGACCGGATTGCACAGGCCCGGGTTCTTGCGGAGGAACTGCTGAAAGCGCCGGAAATCGAACAGAAAATCCTGCTGGACCTGGGCGAGCATTTTTTGCGGGTCAGGTGTCTCGAATTGGGCCGGGCCATTTTTGAGCGGCTCGCTGTGGAACATGAGGAGTTGGTCATTGCCCGGATGCGCCTGGAGGATATCCGCAGCCTGGAACAGAAGATCTACGAGACTCTTCCGAACCTTTTTGAAGGGGATGAGGAACGAGTCCTTCACAATTGCAGCACGTTGCGCAATTTCGGAAGTGATAAAATCTCGCGGGCGATGATTTCTTTACTGGATTCCTCCTCCCCGCTGATTCGCGAGGCGGTCCTGGATTACCATACGGCGTATGGATTCGATATTGTGGAGCAGGCGGCTCCTTTTCTGCATGATCCGGTTGATTTTGTCCGGCTCAAAGCGGCGGAGTATCTCGACAAATTGGATTCTCCAAAACACACGCCCCTGTTCCTTCCGCTGTTGGAGGATGAGAAGAGCGCCATCCGCAAAATGGCGGCGGGATTCCTGGCGCGCCATGGAACCATGGAACACCTGCCCCGCCTGGAAATGCTGTATCCCGGCGATGAGGACGGCAACGTGCGGATTGCAATGCGGGAAGCGATCTTCAAAATTAAGCGTCGCCACCAGGAGCGGGTAGATGCCATGGCCAACATGACCGTTGTGACCGAGCCGGAAGAGGTCGAATCCCCGCAATGTGTCTGGCGATCCAAGCCGTTTCGACTTGTCGAGGTTCTAGTCGTGCTGTACCTGATCTACAAGATCCTGTACCCGATTTTTTTCGGGTGAACGGGGTATTCCCGGTTGGCTCTTTGGTGCAATCCCCAATAAAATAGTGATTTGCAGTTAATCAAGATCAACGATCGTTTACAGGAACGCAGTTCATTCCGGGATTGAACAAAGCATCCTCCAGAGGTCATTCCCTTGCGAATCATCTTCACCGGTCGGACAAAACGAAGGACGCAGGCGGGGTTGCATCTAATGGATGGTTTTCGACACGCGGGATGCAGAGTGAAGTGGTTGCGTACCACTTGGTTTGAACAATTGTTCGGTCCGAAAGGGTTGATTGCCCGAGCGAGGCGGTTCCGACCGGACATGCTCTTTCTCTATACCCACAAACCATCTTTACCCATGGTCGAGTCCTTATTGGCTGACGGAGTTCCCATGTTGTTCTTTTTGCCTTCAATCCATCGTGAACCGGAACCGGAGATTCTCGACTTGGCTCGAAAAAGCACCATCTTTTTTATCAACAACCAGGGGCAACTTGATTTCTTTCGTGAGGCGGGATGTCAAGATGTTCGTTTCCTGACTCAGGGATTCGATCCCGGCACACATTATCCTGATCCCAATCCGCATCCTCGGTGGCACAGTGAGGTAGCCTTTATTGGAAAATGCCGCCCGGGCGATGGGCGATCGGCTGTCATTGAACCGCTCGCCCGCCGGTGGGATGTGAAATTGTATGGTTTGGGATGGGACGAAGTCGGATTACGCGCCGCACGGCGTGTAGTGTATCCGCCGCAATACCGCGCAATCTGCGCTGCCGCCGCCATCATTCTGGGAGTGGACACTCAGCCGGATATCCCTCTCTGTTTCTCCAACCGGACCTGGCTCACTCTGGGCTGCAAGGGTTTTCTTCTGACCAGCTATGTTCCACAACTGGAAGAGTTGTTCGAAAATCACAAGCATCTGGTGTGGTATCGGTCTCCCGAAGAATGTCAGGAAATGGTCGAGTATTACCTGGCCCATCCGGAAGAGCGAAAACGGATTGCACAGGCCGGGCATCAACTGACGTTGCAGAACTACACGTACGATCACATTGCAAAACGGATTCTGGATGCGTTTTACGAGAAGATGGGCATCCCGCCCTCCCCGGCTTAACGAGATTCGTTCTCATCCCTGACCTCCAACACCGCCAGGTACTCCAGGTCAAACGGCCAGAGAACATCCAGAAAAGACCGGACGATTCTGATCCGCGCAACGGTTCGAAACCCCACCGATTCAATCTGCGGAAGGAGTTCCGCACGAGTCCGGTATTTCTTTGTTCGCCACTCGATTCCAAACACATGCGCAAACAGCAGTTTCAGCGCCCGCCAGGGACAGAAGGTTCGCAAGTGCTGCGACTGGGCGATCAGGTATCGCCTGGTCACACGCCGGAATTCGCGCAGGACTTCCAGGCGGATTTCCTGCGGGAGAAGGCTCAGGAACTTGAAAGATAGAACCGCATCGAAGGTTTTATCCGGGAAGGGCAAGGCCGTTCCATCCAACTGCACCAGGTCGAATGCTTTCCGAATGCCCGCATATTTCTCCAGGCAGACTTGCATCATCTCCAGAGAGATATCTCCGCCGACATATTCCATGCGTTTGCGGATGACAAATTCGGTCCATCTGCCGGTCCCACAGGGGATATCCAGTACTCGGCTTCCATCAGGGAGAAGACGCAGTGCTCTGTCCAACGCTTTCTGTGTGGAGCGGTTGTAACGAGCGAGTGAAGGCGAACCGAATTTCCGGTCATCGTAAGTCCGGGCGGCCTCGGCGTCGCGGTAGTGGTATTTTCTGAAATACTCTTTTGTCATGCTTTTCATCCTGTCTCCGGTTGGCATGGCAAAAAATGATCTCCCTGTGGATCGAACCGTTCAAGGGAGAAGATATGACTGAGACGATAGTGCGCCGGCTGTCGCGTATCCCAAATCAGTCTTCCTCTCTGTTCAGAAGGGGTTTCCAGAATCATGGCGACCGGAGTTTCCCGGATCTGCTCTCTCATGCTTTTCTCAACTGCGCTGCGCCAGATCTCGCGCAGCTCGGTTGGAGAGCCTGTCAGATCCTCTCCACGAAGTCCTTCGGGCAAATCCGGGCCGGAAATCCATTCCAGAATCCGCCCCGCATCGTATTTTCGATCCATATAAACCAGTCGTGTGTCCGATTGGACCGTGCGGAAATACGTGCGGTTCTCGCAGCATTGCCCGGCGACTGTCGCAATGCGTCTTTCCATACGCTTCCGGTGAACCTTGTCCCACGAATCCCGAATGGACCGACAGAGGAGGCTTTCGGATGATGCATACACAGCGGCCAAGTCTAACCGCTCCCTCCGGTCGTAGTATGCGCTGAAGTACTCCAGAACCTCCGAAATGTCCTCGGTTCGCCGCTTTATATCCCCCGGCCAGAGAAATCGGGATCGGTGAAAGTCGATGAAATAGAACCGCATTTCATCCGGATCGATCAGGATATTCCCGGGATTGAGGTCGCCATGATACACGTTGACCTCGTGTATTCTTCGGACTGAGGCGAGAATCCTTGTCAGGACCAGGCTGACCTGTCGTCGAGCGGATTCCCCCCGTTCCTGAAATTGTTCAAAACTCCATGTGCCCAGAGTTTGGAGATTGGACGGGGACCGGATAACCAGGACATTTTCCACCTCGAACGGGAGCTTTCTTCGAATCCCCACGGCAACAAGATCGTTAACCGGTACCCCGGCGCCTTGAAGTTTCAGCATAATTCGGGCTTCGCGGCTGGCGGGCGGTGTGCGGAACAGGTAGCGAATGGAATTGCGTTTGTATGTTTTTACGTAAATCGCGCTGGTTGCGCGGTCGCCGGGGAGTCGCCGGATGCTTTTGTGCCCGGAATCCTTGATCGTAGAGGTGTCTTCCGGCCGGTCATCCGGGCGGGAGAGGATCGTCAGAATCCGCCGCGCCGACTCCAATTCGGAGCGTGGAACACGCCATACATAAGGTGGTTCCACCACGCGGACAAGAGGAAAGCGCTTATGTCCCCACACGGGCATCTTCCCGGCTGATTATCCTTTGCGCGTTGATTGGCAACTTTTGTGTGCCGAAAGTCTGTGATTCGCATCTTACGGCTTTCTCATGGATTTTTCATCCTGAGCCGATTGCCCCTTTTTTCGGCGCAGCACGGCATCCCGAAGGATGAACTCGATCTGGGCATTGACACTTCGCAGTTCCTGCTCAGCCCATCCGCAGATATCCTCCCATAACTTAGGATCGAGACGCAAGAGGAATTGTTTTCGCTCTGCCATCGGTTTCTTGTCACGGATAAAGCGTTCCGGTGTTCACGATCGGCTTTGCGGATTCCTCGCCGCACAAGACCACCATGAGGTTGCTGACCATCGCCGCCTTGCGTTCGTTATCGAGGTCAACGATTTTCTTTTCGCCGAGGAGCGTCAGGGCCATTTCCACCATTCCCACCGCGCCTTCCACAATCTGCTGACGTGCCTGCACGACTGCGCGCGCCTGTTGCCGACGCAGCATGGCTCCGGCGATCTCGGAGGCATACGCCAAGTGGCTGATGCGCGCTTCAATTACCTGGACTCCGGCGTGGCCCAGACGTTCCTGCAATTCCCGCTGCAAGTCATGGTTGACATCTTCTGTTCCCCCGCGCAGGGTTAACTCATTCGGGTCCGTCGAATCGTAATGATACCGGCCTGCCAGGTTGCGGACTGCCGCCTCACTCTGGGTGGACACGTAATCGGAGTAATCGTCCACGTCAAACAGCGCCTGCGCGGTGTTCTCCACTCTCCATACCACGACTGCCGCAATATCAATCGGATTCCCGCTCTTGTCGTTCACTTTCAACTTGTCGCCGTTCAGATTCCTTGCCCGAAGGGAGATTTTCTTGACCGACATGAACGGGTTCCGCCACCAGAAGCCATTCTTTTTGACCGTTCCCTTGTAATCGCCGAACAGCACCAGCGCCGCGGCCTCATTGGGCCAAAGCACAAAGAATCCGAGGGTCATCAGAATCGCGGCAATCAGCGGGACCGGGATCCACAGCCACGGTTTCGGTGCGCCCCGACCCTGGACCGCTATGATCCCCTCGATGAACAACCATACAAAAAGGGCATACGCCAGCACAGTGATCGCCAGCATCCTCCATCCCGAAACCGCCTCACAAGTCTTCTCGTTCGTCATTCTATTTCTCCGAGAGATGATATGGTTATGATATCAATTCAATATCATATCGCAGAATTGGTCCTCGCGCAAGAGGCGAGTTTTTTTCTCCTTTCTTGCCTTGCGAAAGCCTCCGATTCTTTGATTCCATCACACCAGCGATTATGATATATCCGGCACAAAAAATAACCCGAAGTTTCAGATTGCTTTAAGAAGATAAGGAGGATTCTTGGTGCGCATGAAATCCGGATTTACCCTGATTGAGCTGCTGATCGTGGTGGCTATTATCGGCATTCTGGCAGCGATTGCCGTTCCGAATTTCCTGAATGCGCAGACACGGGCCAAAATTGCGCGGGTAGAAGCGGATGCGAAAAACATCAGCACCGCCATTGAATCTTATCGTTTGGACACAAACGAATACCTGCCCGACGCCCGGTCCGGGCTGTATGTGCATTTTTCATTGAATTGGGAGGACTATCCCTCGTCCGGGAAACACCTCACCACGCCGGTGGCCTATATGTCCTCCATTCCGTTCGACCCGTTCAGCAGCAAAGTCAAATTCGAGGGATGGACTCCGATCCAGAATGCCGAACAATATCAAAAGGCGATGTTCTTTCTGAACCGGAAGTACAATGAGGGTATCAATTCCTGGGAGCCGGGACTGCCGTTTGAGCATCTATTCAGGGGCGCGCAATGGCACCTCTATTCCGTGGGACCGTCCGTTGATTACGGATTTCGGGAGCAGATGACCGCCTGTTGGATGATTCCGTACGATCCAAGCAACGGGCTGACCAGCCGTGGGGGGATCTGGAGGATCGGGCCGTAACGATTGGGGATTGCGAATTGAGGTCCGAAAATCGCAGACCCGGCATCGGAGTATAATCGCAGAGCCAAGCCGTCATTCCGGCGCAAGCCGGAATCCAAGCCAGTGGATTCAGTCAATCCGTCTCTTTTCCCAGCTCATTCAATTGATTTTCCGGTGTCTCCGCCAACTTGGCAAAGACGTCCTCCGCTATTCTTACTACTCGCTGAAGCACGGGTAATGTGTGCGCCGTGCTGATAAACATGGCCTCAAATTGCGAGGGAGGCAGCAATATCCCCTCATTGCACATCAAGCGCCAGAATGCCCCGAAAAGCGCGGTATGGCTGGTCTTGGCGGACCGGAAATCCGTGACCGGCCTGTCGGTGAAGAAGACGGTCATCATGGAGGCGACCCGGTTGCAGGTCACGGGCAAACGCGCCTCTTTGGCGGCGGTTGTGATTCCTTCGGCAAATGTGGAGGACTTTTCCTCCAGGTCATCATACAATTTCGGGGTTTTGAGAAGAGAAAGTGTGGTGATTCCGGCGGCTGTCGCCAGGGGATTTCCACTGAGTGTTCCCGCCTGGTACACATCCCCGGACGGGGCAATCCGGGACATGATCTCGGCCCGGCCTCCGTAAGCGCCCACCGGCATTCCGCCGCCGACAATCTTGCCCAACGTAGTGAGATCCGGCAGTACACCATAGCGCTGCTGCGCACCCCCTAACCCGACCCGAAATCCGGTTATGACCTCATCGAAAATCAGCAGGGTCCCTTCCTTTTTGGAGAGTTCGCGCAACGCCGTGAGATAGCCCTCTTGCGGAGGAACAACACCCATGTTGCCTGCCACCGGCTCGATGATATGCGCGGCAATCTGCCCCTTATGTTCCGCATAAACTCTTTTCACTGCCTCAATATCGTTGTAAGGAACCACAAGGGTGTCTTCTACCACGGAGGGCGGAATCCCCGGTGTCGCGGGAATGGAGAGAGTTGCCATGCCGGAACCGGACGAAGCCAGCAGGGCATCTACGTGACCGTGATACCCGCCCGCGCAGATCAGAATCTTGTTGCGACCTGTGAAAGCCCTGGCAAGACGGATGGCGCTCATGGTCGCCTCGGTTCCCGAATTCACCAGGCGAACCATTTCGATAGATGGAACCATCGAGACAATCATCTCGGCAAGTTCCAATTCCCGCTCTGTCGGGAGACCGAAACTCAAGCCGCTCTTAACCGTCTTCTGAACAGCCTCCACAACCTGCTTGTGGGCATGACCCAGAATTAAAGGCCCCCAGGATCCTACAAAGTCGATATACTGATTCCCATCCACATCCGTGACATAACACCCTTTACCACCGGCAATAACCGGAATACTCCGGCCCACGGCTTTCCCCGCGCGGACAGGACTATTCACGCCTCCGGGGATCACTTTCTGAGCTCGCCGGTGGATTTCTTCAGACGAATTTTTCATTGTTCACCTGCCATGAAGCACATCGCTTACTGACTTTCGCACTGGGGCCTTCCGCGCTCCTCGACCCCTCGGTCCGATGGATTCAATCAATCGGCCTGGTTATGCTCATTCGGAGTCTCAGATTATGATTATGATAAAGACCACGCCAGGATAGTATATGGTCTCTCGGATTCTTGTGCAGCGAACACCGGCAAGATTGTCCGGGATCGGCCGGCGTGTCAAACAGGGGAATCTCAACCGATTATGACGCGATATCCGCTCATGCTGGAACTGACAGGTCGAACCTGCCTCGTTGTCGGTGGAGGAGCCGTGGCGTTGCGCAAGATCCGGGCACTTCTTTCTGCCGGAGCCAGAGTGCGAGTGGTTGCGGAAGAAATCATTCCGGAGTTGCGTCTTTGTGCGACAAACCCGGAATTGGAATTGAAAACCGGACGCTATGAGTCCGGCGACATGGAAGGGGCAGTCCTGGCGATTTCCGCAGCGGACGATCCGGAGATCAATCGACAGGTGTCTGAAGATGCGGACCGGCTTGGAATTCCCGTGAATGTGGTCGATGATCCCAAACTATGCACGTTCACCGTTCCCGCTGTTCTTCGACGCGGAGACCTCCTTATCGCGGTTTCGACAGGCGGGAAGTGCCCAGCGTTATCTGTCCATATTCGGAATGTCCTTGAACATCGGTTCGGACCTGAGTACGCTGCCTATGTGGATTTTCTGGGCCGGATGCGAGAGTGGATCCGCGCTCAGTTTCCCGATGACCCCGTCATGCGCAGGAAAGCAAATCGGAAACTTGTTGAACTCGATTTGCTTGACGATATTACCCGGGACATGGAAACCCGGGCGGAAGAGAAAGTGAAACAATGCATCTTGTCCTTATCGGATTAAGCCACAAAACGGCTCCGATTGCCGTTCGCGAGCGGGTGGCCTTTACTCCCGAAGATCAGGAAACCGCACTTCTTCAGTTGAGAAAACATGAGGATGTAGAGGAGTGCATGATCCTCTCGACGTGCAACCGGACGGAAGTCCTTACGGTGTTCCGCGACGGTTGCACCGCGCCCGATCTTCCGGTTCGGTTCCTTTCGAAGCAGAAAAACATCCCCATGGAGGAGTTGCAGGAACATATTTATACCTTCATAAATGCCGATGCCGTGGAGCATCTGTTCCGGGTTTGTGCGGGATTGGATTCGATGGTCGTGGGGGAAACACAGATCGCCTCACAGGTGAAGGACGCCTATTCCATGTCATGCTCCTGCCGGTGCAACGGGCGTCTTTTAAACCGTCTTTTGCACTGCGCTTTCGCGGTGAGCAAGCGGGTTCGCACCTCCACCGATATCAGCAAGGGTAGCCTTTCGGTGAGTTTTTCCGCTTGTGATCTCATTCAGAAAAGACTGGGGGACCTGAAAGAAAGAACCGCCTTGTTGATCGGGGTGGGCGAAACGGGACGACTTGTGGCACGGGACCTGGTGGAGCGGGGAATCGGACGTCTGAGAATCACCAACCGCACGTTCCATCGCGCACAGGAATTGGCCGGGGAACTGGGGGCCGCGGCTTTTCCTTTCGATCATTTACGGGAACAAATCGTTCAGGCCGACGTTCTTGTCTCCGCGACTATGGCTGAAACGCATATCCTGACCAAAGCGGATTTCGAAAAGATTGTCTCCGGCCGATCCAATCCCCTTGTGTGTATGGACTTGGGGGTTCCCAGGGATATGGACCCGCGCATTGGTCAATTGCCGAATGTCTTGCTGTACAACATTGACGATTTACAAAGTATCGTAGAGGAGAATCGACGCAAACGGCACGAGGAAATCCACAAGGGATACAGCATTGTCCGGGAGGAACGGGAAAACTTTGTCGATTGGTTTCGAACGCATCGTGCAGCTCCTGCCATCGAGGAACTTCAAAACATGTTGGAGCAGCTCCGTGCCTCGGAGATGGAGCCGTTGAAAACCATCCTTCAGAGCAAAGACTATGAGATGGTGGACCTGGCGACAAAATCCCTGATGCGAAAGATCCTTCATCATCCGATTCTCCACCTGAAAGAAGCGGCCAGGCAGGAGGATCCCTGCGGGCAAATCCGCCTGATCGGTGATATTCTGGGAATACATGACGATTAACGCTTCTCTTCGAATTGGAACACGCGGCAGTCTTCTGGCCTTGCGGCAGACCGCGCAGGTCCGTGGCGCGCTCATTCGCGCGCATCCCGATTTGTGCGTGGAGATTTGTATTATCAAGACGACAGGCGACCGGGTTCAAAACACACCGTTACCGGAACTCGGAACCCAGGGGATTTTTACGAAAGAAATCGAGACAGCGCTGCTGAACGGGGAGATTGATGTGGCGGTCCACTCCCTGAAAGACCTGCCGACTCAGATGCCGTCCGGACTGGCGGTTCACGCGATCTGTGAGCGGGTCTGCCCTCTGGATGCGCTGATTACGCGGGATGGGGTGACATTACGGGAAATGCAACCGCATTCCACAATCGGGACCGGCAGTGTCCGCCGTCGGGCGCAGCTGCTTCGGCATCGTCCGGATTTGACTCTGGTGGATTTGCGCGGGAACCTCGATACGCGCCTCAAGAAGGTCGATTCTCCCGGCGCTCCCGATGGCGCGATCCTGGCGTGCGCGGGATTGCACCGAATGGGATTGGAGCCTCGAATCACAGAGGTGTTTGACAGTCGGATTATGCTACCTGCGCCGGGGCAGGGGGCAGTCGCTGTCCAGGGCCGAGCGCAGGATGAAAAAACCGCCGGGATTCTCTCGATCCTGGAATGCCGGAAAACCCGTGCGGCGATCACCGCAGAGCGTGCCCTGATGCAGCGGCTCGGCGGGGGATGTCATGTCCCACTCGGTTGCCTGGGACAGATTGAGAATGGCGGCCTGACGCTGGAGGCCGGTGTGTTCAGTTTGGACGGAACCGCCGCTGTGCGGATGTGTCTTTCGGGGGATCCGGATCAGGCGAAAGGGATCGGTATCCGTCTGGCCGAACAGATGCTCGCCGAAGGCGCGGAAGAAATTCTCGACGCCTGTGACCGGACCCTTCATTCGGGAACATGGCAAACACCCTCCATTCATTCCGAGGAACGATCTTGACCGGAAAAGTGGCATTGGTTGGAGCCGGTCCCGGCGATCCGGGGCTGATGACAATTCGAGGACGCGAATTGCTGTCCCAGTGCGATGTTGTAATCTACGATGCGCTGATTTCTGACTGTATCCTGAATGTTACGCCGAAATCGGCCCGCCGCATTTATGTCGGCAAACGGGCCGGTCAACAGGCAAAACCACAGGAGGAAATCAATGAACTCATGATTCAAGAAGCCATGGCCGGCCGTTTTGTGATCCGTTTGAAGGGCGGCGACCCGTTCCTGTTCGGTCGTGGCGGTGAAGAAGCGCTGTACCTGGCCGAACATGGAATTGCTTTCGAGGTTGTGCCCGGAGTGACCGCGCTGACTGCTGTCACGGCGTATGCGGGGATTCCGGTGACGGAACGGGACCTGAGTTCCTGCCTGATTGTGGTTACCGGCCACGAGGATCCCGCGAAGGGTGAATCCGCAGTGGATTGGTCGCGTATCGCCCAGACACCCGGAACCATCGTGCTGTTCATGGGTATCCACAATCTTTCGGGGATTGTCCGCACTCTCATGGCTTCGGGCAGAGAGGCGTCTACTCCCACGGCGGTGATTCAGTATGGGACCCTGCCGGAGCAGCGCACGGTGGTCGGTACGCTGGGTGATATCACGGCACGGGTGGAAGAAGCCGGTGTGGAAGCGCCCGCGCTGGTGATAATCGGCGGGGTGGTCCGTCTTCGCGATCGCTTGAATTGGTTTGAGAGTCGCCCCCTGTTCGGCAAAACGATCGTGAACACGCGGCCCAGTGACCAGTCGGCGGAACTCTGCAAGGCGCTGTCCGATCTGGGGGCCTTGGTGATTTGTTTGCCGATGATTCGGATTGTCCCGCCGGAGGACCCGGAACCCCTGCGAAATGCTGTCAGGGGTCTCGACAGATACGACTGGATTCTATTCACCAGCAGCAATGCGGTGGATGCCTTTTTCGAAGCGCTTTTCAAGGAAGGTGCGGATGCACGTCGCCTGGCGGGATGCCGCATTGCCACAGTGGGAACAAAAACGGAGGAAAGCCTGCGCGAGCGCGGAATTATCGCCGATCATACGCCGGAGCAATTCTGCTCGGATGCCCTGTTTCAGTCCCTTCATGAGCGTGAGAGCCTGGCGGGCCGACGGGTACTCTGTCCCTGTTCGAGCATTGCACCGAGCCATCTGGAGAACCGGCTTCGCGCGGCGGGCGCGGTGGTAGACCGTGTGGATGCTTACGCCGTTGTTCCGGAGAATCCCGAAATGCCTGCCTGGGAACGGATGCCGGATGCGTTCTTATTTGCCAGCCCCTCCGCGGTGACCCATTTCGCAGACTGGGCGGGGAAAGATCGCCTGGACAAGTTCATGGGACACTCGATTTTTGTTTCCATCGGTCCGGCCACCAGCAAGCGCATGAACGCCCTCGGTATCCCTGTTCAAATCCAGGCGGAGGATCACAACGCAGAGGGATTGGTCAAGGCGCTGGTGAGGTATTTTGGGAACTCCTTGTGAGGGTAAGATATTTCACACCGAGAACAGGAGCAAGAGAATGATTCAAGCCTGCCTGGATGCCGCGGTGAATTGTCGGCACAGCCGCATTTGGGACCGCAGGGCCAGGCTGGTGTGCCCGCCCTCTTTTCTTCTCCCGATTCCGGCTCGTGCTGAAACGACGGCAACGAAGCTTCACTTTTCTCTCCCGATGTTTTGTCTTATGGCACAAACCTCAAGGAATAAAGATCGGCGTCTTTAAGATATACTTTCATGCGCACTGTCTGCCCGGAAAGATGCGACACATCAGGACCGCCTTTCCATGCGACAGTTCCTTCAATCGTGTCACCGAACAACGGGACACAATCGTCCATGGCGTAACCCGCAATCGGCTGCCCCTCCTGATTCTGCAATTCCACCTGCATCATCCCCGCGGCGGATGCAGAATAGTTCATCACCAGCCGATTCCCCTTGAAACGGAACGGTTTTGTCGTCATGAGTCCGCCGGAATAAGGGCCGTTTACCGAGACAAAGCCATCCGTTCGCAATGTGCAGCGCAAGAGGTGATGGGAGGGCTGCGCATAATGTTGGGAATAATAGATGGACATTTCGGTTTCCCCGGTGGGGACGACGCCTTGGGCGGCCATATTGGTACGTGACACCCAGTTGCCCGGATCGGGGCCGGGGCGGAAAAACCCTTCCATGAACCTTGTGTAGCAGGAACTGTTGCCGCGAATGCTCATGAATACCCCATCGGCGGCGTCCGAACCGTATTTGGCATGGACCCCGGTGGCTCCTGCCTGGTTCTCATTCAGGACCCGGCGTTCCGGCATGAACCGCATGGGAAACGCAATATAAATATGCGGAGCATGGAAATATGGATGGGTTTGATTTGTATAGAGATGCTCGGCAGGAGTCGTGGTATTCACGATATCGCCATTCGGGAGGCGGATGGTGTATTCGTTCGCATGAGCGAATGGGACTCGATACGACAGCGGCTGCGCATCGGACCATTGAATAAAATCATCCGAGGTCGCCCGGCGGATGGAACGAACACCGTCCACGAATTTCCGGAAGTAGCAAACATAGCAACCCTCCGTTTCGCTCCAGAAAGGGACATTCTGTGAATCGAATTCGCCGTGTCGGTCATGGGTAAGCACAGGCTTCTCGTGCCATTTCTTCCAATGAATCCCATCGGCTGAATCGAAGGCGGCCAGTCCTCCATCCACAGACCCCAGCGCTTTGTATTTTTGCTCCTTTGGCACATCCGGATGCGTATCGAGGAACGGCGCGAAATTGTGCGTTCCCTCGCCGCGAAGTATGACATTGTTCTCTCGTGTACCGTTGATTTCATAAAGTCCCAGGTTGGGGCGCTCCCAGTGGATACCGTCGGAGCTTTCCGCCATACAGGTCACTTCCGCATCCGCCCGGTCAACATCGGGAAGGCCCCGGTAATACATCCGGTAGCGGTCACCGTCCTGGAACACCGTAAAATAGCCGCAAAACAGTCCTTCCCAGGGTCGGTCGAGCGAAAGAGCAATGTTTGCCGGTTGAGGCGAGTGCAGTTTCAACTCCGCGCCATCGAGCGTTTCAATCAGGAAATCATCCACAAACAGTTCTCTGCGGGAGCCAAGGTCGAGGCTATCTCCAAATGCCGGAACAAAGTCCAAGAGCAGCACGAACAAAAGAAAATATGACCGAATCATGATGGCTCCTTTCAGATGACGGGTTTTTTTCAATCTCCTCACTCAGTCCGAGAAACTTCCTGTTTCCACGGCACAAGGTAGCACGACACCGGCCAACGGGTAACAGAAATCCGTCGTCTTCCCTTTCGAATGACCTGGATTCCGGCTTTCGCCGGAATGACGCCGGGGGAGAGCGGGCGTCCCGCCTTCAGGTTGATCTTCCTGACGCAAATGCTTTCTAATTCCAAGAATACCCCACAACCCGGCATAGACACTCCAGAACAGAAAAACCGGTTCCAGCGGGACACGAAACCGGGCGCGGGCGAAGTAAATTAACACCGCCAGGATGTGAAAGAAAACTACAAGGTGCATCGCGCGGCTGTTTGGAATCTCTCGCCAAAACAATACCCCACCGCAAATCGACAGGATCAGAAACAGCCAATTCCAATCTACCGTTATTAGTCGCATACGCGGAAAAAGGGCAAATCGCAAATCATATCCCTGGTCTCCCATCGGCCAGACCGGAATTCCCGGCCTGAACAGATACACCAGCTTGCGCCATGTATCTACCAGCGTCTGGCCGGGATGATCGAGGATGTAGCCCAGACCCAGCCGAAAAAACAAACGGCTTTCCTCTACCTCATTCAAATCCGTCCGGGCGCGGATCGCCTCTTTTTCGCCGGTAGACCAATACGAATATCCGGCATGGTGACCGATATAAAAATTAACGCCGCCATTTGTAGAGATAGGAACGAATGCGTGAAGGATCAGCGCATTGCGAATTGTCCACGGAACCATCGGAACACAAAACAGAAGAAAATGAAGACACCATCGCCCCATCCGCCATCTCCATTGTCCCCCTTTCTTCCCGCCGGGGAGACACCGCGCATCCGCATAGAAAAGGGCCGGGAGATAGAATACCGCTGCGGGACGAATGAGCGCGAGAATGCCCAAAAGAAAAGCGGACCATGAACAAAAAGCAGGACGGTGTGAACATCCGCAAAGGAAGAGAAGAAAAAGCAGCAGCAAAAATGTAAAAAGAGTCTCGGTAAGAACAATCCCTGCAAGGAAAATATGACTTTCATAAATCGCGAGCAGTAGCCCGCTGAGAACCGGAACTCCCCTCCGTATAAGTAGTCGTTGTTCCTTCTGCAACAGAACGGCCCCAAGCAGATAAAGAAGAACACAAGACCCGGCCGACAACACCCCCTGCACAACGCGCACAACCGTCCAGTTCCTTCCCACAGTCCAATAAATCGCAGCAAGAAACAACGGGTATCCGGGGGGTCGGTAAGCCAGGTACTCGGGCGACATGGCGAGACCGTGCCCTCTCAGGAAATTGACCGCCGCACGGTCGTAATCTTCCATGTCTGAAAACAACGGTGGATGCGGAGCAAACGCAACAAAAAGTCGCGGAAGGAGGGCCACAAGGAAGAGGCCGGCGGCTGTCCGGAAATGTTGGCTTTTCATAACCAGGTGGAAATACAGCCTCTTAATCGCCTCCTTCAAACCGGGGCGGCGGTATCGGAACAAGCCATTGCAACCTTTGGATCAGACCGGGTACGTGTTTTCTCGCAATACGGTAAATCTGTCTGTAGTCCAGTTTATCATACTCATGGCTTACAACATTCCGCAATCCGATGATGTCTTTCCCAGGCCGCGCCTTCCTCACAGACTACCAATACATCCACATCGCTGTCCGGGCGAAACGCATCGGTCAAAACCGAACCGAAAAGAGAGAACTCCTTTATCCGCCACTTACGGCAGAACTCTTCGATGCGACCAAATGGAATATCTACACGAGCGCCACCCACGGCTTGATCTCCGGATTGACGATTGTTTTTTCGCATCTCACTTTCCGTACTACACGAGAAGAGTTACAGGGATAGACAACCTGTTTCGGAATCCTCGGGGGCGATCCATACCGAACGAATCGCCCCCGATCATGATCTCTTACTTCCTGGAAATCTACTCTTCCCAACCGGTCTTAGTCGGCTCGATGTAGATTTCTTCCGGGACCTGCATTTCCGGACTGATCGGTTCCTCCAGATGAACATGGAGCGGTTTCGGCAAGACTTCGCTTAAGTTCTCTACATCCTGAAACGGGCTGCTGTCGTCGGTTAACTCGAACGGCAGGTACGCCCACTGTTCAAGAAACACCGAACCTTCCGGGATCTTGATCAGATGCTGCGGATTGTTGCTCCCATACGGATAGACAAGGGCGCGTGTCCAATACAGCCACGGTCCGACCGTGATATATAAATATGGGTTCAGCGTTCTCAGTTTTGCCGTCAGGCCGCTGTTCAGATATTCCATTTGAATCCCCGCGTAGCCGCAATCCTTTGCGCGATCGAAAAACGCTATCCAGGGGGTATCATCCGGCATGATCCACTCGGTCAGGTCGGGGTAATCGACAATGCGTCGGGTTTCCGCTTTCCCCTGCCGGGCATCCCACCAGGCTGCCTCATCGAAACATTCCCGCGCAAACACCACTTCCGAATTCCGGATTACCTGTACCGTTACATTATTTCGGACATGGACCGTGGAACGGAATGTGAAATATGGCAATCCGTCATAAAATTTGTAGACAATCGAGCACATCAATTCAGGCATCAGCGGCATTTCTCCCCACTGCCGAATAATCAACGCTACAGGTCCCCGGACTTCCTCTCGTTCGTAGTCATACTTGCCCGGTTCCCAGTCCGAGATATGCACCCAGGCGCGCGGCGGGGCATACGCGCCGGGGTTCCATTGAATCGCCCCGTTCGTCTCTTTTTTATGCACAAACTTGTATTCGGGTTTCGACTTGATAATCAGTTCATCAAGCATCCCGTTCATCTTGTGCATTTTCAGGTGGTAGAAATCATTCTCAATTACTATACCGGGCGAATTACCGGACACTTTCAGTGTGCTGGGGTAGCTGGGCGCTTTCGCATCGGGATTGTTATAGAACACCAGGTACACACCGGAGGATTTCGCCTCCGCCGAGGCCATGAACAGAACGGTTGCGCAACGGGTGGGAACCATCATCTTCGGCAGAAGTTCTCCCTTGGCGTTGTAAGCCGGGGGATCGGTCATATTCACTTCATGAAAGTCGATCACCTGGCTGGGGATTTCCTGATGCGTGCGGGCTTGACAATCGTATTGAACCACGCGGATTTCCCGCGCCGGATCCCGAATGGTATCGGGGTACATCAACATCGTGAGTTCGACCGGCTCGCGGGTACGTCGAATCCCCTCCGACTCGGTCACTACGGCGCTTTGGTAATTTTTCCAGGCCGGGTCCCAGTAGCCGCCGTTTGCCGGAGCAGCGGCGGTTGCTTTTCCCTGGTAAAGGTTCTTTGGATTGTCTCCCAATTGCAGCGTAATCTCCACCTCGTAGCTCTTACCGTTTTCCCAGTCCATCCGCCCATAAAGCGTCGGATTTGAGTACACTTTTTTGACGTGCGGGTCCTTTACCCGGTAGGCCAGAGCCATACGCCGCCATTCCTTGGGGCGGTTCGGATCCGGCGTTTCCCCTTCATCCACAAGGAAATAGTTCCGTTCCGGTTCCGAGTTAATTTTGATTTCCTTAACGGAAATCGTATCGGGCTTCGGAAGATTCAATTTCGCCGTGTAATGATAATAGGGTACGGCTACAGTGGGTGTATGAATCTCGAGATCGGTGATGTTCAGCGACTCGGCCGCCCGGACTGTTCCCGAACCGAAAACGATCAGGCCGATACAGATTCCCCAAACGCCGATGATCGAGAATCCGGTTCGCATGGTATTTCTTTTTCTCATGCTCTTTCCTCCTTATTTGCCTGTGTTGTTATTCGCCGATTATGACGGTTTTGCCGGTTTCGCGTGCTTTTCCGGCTGCCTCCCAGATTGCAATCGCGCTTTCCATAATCATGGGCGACACTCCCGGTCCTTTGCCCCGCACGTAATCATAGAAATGTTGCAGGGTAATGATGGAGGAAGGCCGGGTGTGTTTATTCTCGTAGTGCGCGTAATAAGTGGCTCCCTCGCTGACCGTGTACAGTTCAAAAACCGTATTCGGTTTTCGGGGAGCGAGTTCTCCGATCACTCCATCGCTGAATGTAACAATCGCTTTCCACCCGGCATCCCCTTGCTCGCATCGGACAGAAACGGGTTTCCGTTCACCGGTCATCATCAACATGTGTGAGATCGGGTGGATATCGCCCGCGATATTGGTGCCATCCCAGCCGGTGCTGGTAACTTTTGTCAATCCACGGTCGTCAATCTTCGACTTCACCTGCAATCCCGGCTCGCTGAACAGAAGAAACGAGGCGGACATCAAGGGAACTTCTTTCTGTTGGGCCAGTTCAATCAATTGATGTGCCTGGCTCGCCGTCGCAGCAAGGAACTTATCCACAAACATCGGATGCCCCGCCTCCAGGCATTTGGAGACCAGCTCCAAATTGGCCTCGCCTTTGCCGCCGGTATTCACCAATACGACACAGTTGCACTTTTCCAGAAGTTTCTCCAGCGTGTCGCACTTCGCGATTTTCTTCGGCTCTCGTGTGATAGAAAGAAACGCATCGGCTCCTTCCGGGCCGGCATGACAATAAACAGCGGAAATCTGCATAAATTTCCACTCCGGCCACGCGGGCGGCAACTCTTTCGAGAACAACAAATCATGCGCCAGACCACTGAGGTATTCCTTGGATTTCTCTTCGGAAATAATAGACGGACCGAACATGAAACTGTGATCTTCTTTGGCCGTTGTGAGAATCACGCCGATGCGCACATCCTCCAGCGGGGCGGTAATCCCGTGCGGGATGACCGTCATCACCAGCGACAGTCCGACAATGCTCTGCAAAACCCGAATGCGATAGCCTGTCATTGATCTGTTCCTCCTCAGGTTTCGTTTCAGAAATTGAATTCGCTTTTTATTCTATTACGGTACGCTCTGTCCGTCCAGCGGGTCGTCTTTGCATGGGAAGAGCCATGCGGAGAGGGTGAATCCCCAACCTCCGGATATACGAAGGGGTTGAATCTAATTAACTTATCTCCCTACCGAATCCTCACTGATCTTCGGGAAAGGGGGTCTCCGTCACGAGTTCGCTTTCCTCCCTCTCGTTCGGCAAGAGATGGCCCACACACAGGAGATTGTCCCTCACGTAGCGACTCAAGGTTGAGGAAAGTTCCTCGGAAGTGATGGACTGAATCATGTCGGGATATCGAACCACACTCTCGATATCGCCCAGAATCCGGGAGGACCCATAGGTGTGACTGATGGAAGAAACCGTCTCGTTCGAAAAAGCGTAATTGGCAAGCGCAATCTTCTTGCCGCGCTCGAGTTCCTTTTCATCGGGCGGGGTGGAGGACAGACGATGCAGCTCGTCCAGGGTGCGTTTTTCGACTTCCGGGAGATTCTTCTCATCAGTTGCCGCTTCGGTCACAAACAGTCCGGCTCTGACTTGAGACCAGCAGGAGGCGCTGATCGAGGAAACCAGCCCCAGTTCCTCTTTCAGCAGGGTATATAAGCGGGACGAGCGGCCCTCTCCGAGCAGAATCGACGCAAGGTCCAGGATCGCCTCATCGCGGGTTCCAGCAATTCGCGGGGTGGGATACCCCAAAAGAAGATAGCTCTGGTTGACGGGCATGTGCAGATCGAACGTTTGGGGCGAGTCGATCATCTCGAAAGCGCCGTTTGTCACACCACAATTGGAGGGAGACATTCCCTCCAGGAGATGTTCCAGCCGGTCCCGGACCTCGTTGCGGTCCATGTCGCCCACAGTCACCACCGTGATATTCTCCGGGGTGTATTTCGTGCGCAGAAACTCCAGGAAAACCTCCCGGTCAATTCCGGCCAGACTCTCGAATGTGCCCAGGATATTCCGGCTGTATGGGCATCGAGCATAGGCTGTTTCGTCGAATTTCTCGCAGAACCTGGACCAGGGCGTATCTTCGTGGCGCTTGATCTCCTCGTAGATTACCTGTCGCTCGCTTTCGATCTCGTGGGGATCGAACAAGGGAAACCGCAAGGCATCGATCAACACTTCCATGGCCCGCTGCCCGCCGCTAGAGGGCACCACAACATAATAATGTGTGTAATCCCAGGCGGTGGCGGCGTTGTTGTATCCGCCGAGACCCTTGATCGCACGATCCATCTCGCCGACTCCCAGGTTTTTGGTTCCTTTGAAAAACATGTGCTCGTAGAAATGGGACAGCCCGAGATATTCTTCGGGTTCTTCCGCCGCCCCCACGGAAACCCAGACATCAATGGCGACAATGGGCACAGAGGAGACCTCTTTTGAGATGAACGTCGCCCCGCAAGAGAGGATATCCTGACGGTATGGCAGTAATGGATTTGTGAATAAGGACATGCTTCGATTCAATTCCTGCAGGAAGATTTGGGAGAAATCAAACAGGAATCCTGGAGCGCGATTCCCGTTTGATCGCCGATTTGCGGTTGCGTTCGACACAATCACGCAAATATAGATTGATCAGTTGCTGATAGGGAATCCCTGTCTCTTCAGACATGCCCTTGAAATAATGGATGATATCCACTCCAAGACGCATGGTGACTTGCCTTTTGAGGCGGCTCGCATGGGGATCCTTGTTGCCCTTCATCGTGGAGAAATCATACTCTTTTCTCGTGGTTCGCATCTCGCATAGATTTTGCTCTCTTTTTAAGTTGATTTTCCGCATCGACTTAACCCGGTTCCCGAATCTGCAGGATTTCCTCTTCGAACCACTCCACCTGTTTCTTCCCGTAGATTGGAAGAACCCAGCGAGTGTGGTGGGCGTAAGGACGACCCGGCTTAATATCGCAAATCGAAAGAGCCTGGATCAGCTCCTGATATTCGGTATCGTTTGCTATGTTTATTCGGATCTCAAATCCTTTCTTGTATTTTTGTTTCTTGGATTCTCTCAAAAATCTTTCGTGAATGCGATGTCTGATTCGACCGCCTTTCCTGTAATACTTTTTTATGATCCTTATTGCGCCGCGCCGTTTCATGGGTGCTTTTTTCATGATTCCGATATCTCTTCAAACAGTTTGTCCCGCCTTTGCATCACGGGGCAATTCTATAATCCTCTTTCCGGTCCTGTCAATCTCGGATTTCGGGCGTATCTGTACCGGGGCGGGGCACAGACCTTCCCCGGCGACTCATTTCGTCACCTGTCACACCGATCCGGCATGACCTCCCTCTCCTTCCGGGAGAAGGGCCGGGGTGAAGGAATCCGACACGCGGCATCGCTCCTGCGACTACTTCAGAAACTCCGCGTAGTTCGGGGCTGCGTCGCCGGGGACATCGCCGAACGTCCAGTTCAGCGCCTTGACAATCATGCCCTGGAACATCGGCATTTCCCACACATCCTCACGGTGTCCCAGGGGGGAAATAAAGACACGACCTTTTCCGTAATTGCTGCACCAGGTAATCGGGTACGGCGGAATCTGGTAGGCATCCCCTTCCATGCCCGCTGTGTCCAGCATCAGCAGAATGTGCATGTTTTTGCCGAGGTTGATGTTTTTGTTCACATAGTACTCATCGATCATGCGGAACTCAACCGGCAGGCCAACTATCGCCGGGAATTTCGGATCGACTACCTTAATCGTCGTATACTGCTGCTTTCCGTGGGTCAGGAACTCTCCGCCCATCATGGTCGTAAACTCTTCATTTCCATGGAATGTATCGGTCACGGTATGCGAACCGAAAAATCCCCCACCCGCGCGAATCCAGTCCAGCAGTTCTTTCCGGCCCTGTTCGGTCATCACGGAACCGCTGTCTTTCTCGCCGGGCTGAGTCAAATCACCCGTGGTGTAAAACATCACTGTGTCGAAATCCGCCAGGTTCTTCGCGTTAATTATCCCGGCATCCTTTGTGCAGATCACGCGGAATCCGTTCTTTGCGCCCAGCTCCACCATGATCTGCTCCGAGTGGCTCAGCCGATCTCCATTGCGTTGCACCACACTGTGTTCAAAACCGGAGGATTTTGTCAGATATAATACCGTCCGTTCCCGTTTGTTCTCTTTTGCATCCACTGTTCCAGACATGGTCATCAGCGCTCCTATCGTCGTTACCAGGGCAAGAACTCCGAACCTTTTCATTGTGAACACCTCTTCGCTTGAAATGATGGAATATCCAACAAGGAAGTATAAACCAAGCGCAGGGGCAAGGCATGCCTTGCCCCTGCGCGATACCGAACCGGCAGGATACCGGGACCATGCGAAATACCCCTCGCCCTTACCCTCTCCCAGAGATTCTGCCCCCCATAATTTCCGCAGTCCCCAATCTGTCCCTCTTCCCTCGAACTTCCCGCCATTCTGCGCCATGATTTCGAATGGAAGAACGAAGGTTCCGTATTGCATTCATGATGACCACGAACGCCCGGCGAAATCTCATCCCGGCAGCCCTCCATTTCCTTCTGCCGTTGATGGTCTATTGGCTCACCCTTCTGCCGGGAACCGGGTATCGCGGCGACACCGCCAAGTTTCAGTATCTCGGCAAGATTCTCGGGATTCCGCACAGCACCGGCTATCCGCAGTATCTTCTGCTCAACCATCTCATGGGTCTGCTACCCTGGAAAGAACCGGCGTACGGACAGAACCTGCTTTCCGCGCTGTTGGGTGCAGGAGCAATCGCGCTTCTGTTTTTCGTGTTCCGGCGGGTCACAGGGGATACGCTGATTGCCTCCGCCGCCGTTCTGCTTCTGGCGTTCAGCAGACTGTTTTGGGGCCAGAGTATCGTGGCGGAGGTTTATGCCCTGCAGATGCTCTTCTTTGCGGGTATCATGTATTGCGCAGTCCGGTGGCAGCAGGAAAGGGAATCGCGTTGGCTTGCAGCAACCGTGTTTCTTTACGCTTTGTCGTTCGGCAATCACGCCAGTTCGATCTTTTGGCTGCCCGGCCTGTTTTTATTTATCGGAGATGTGGACCGTTCGGCGCTGCGCAGACCGGGATTCTGGGGTATGTGCATCGGTTTTGCAGCGCTTTCTCTGTCCCAATATGCCTATCTGTTTATCCGCTCGCGTTCGGATTGTCCTTATATCGAAGTCGGCATTCGAACTGCCGGCGACTTCATCCGTTTCGCCCTGGCAACCAAATTCCACGGACGCATGGTGGGGTTTTCCTGGCATGATTTGTGGTATGAGCAAACCCATTGGTTTGTGTCGCTGTTCTATTTTCAGTTCTTCTCGGTCGGGTGTTTTCTTGCAGCGGTCGGACTGTGGGAATGTTTCTGCAAGAACCGCCCGTTATTCTACCTGACTTTTCCGGCGTTTTTGTTTAATGCCCTTTTCGCGCTCGGGTATCGCGTAGATGATGCCGCCGTATTCGCGCTCCCCTGTTTTTTTCTGGCGGCATTCTGGATCGCGGTGGGGATGCAGGAAGTGGCGGAGCGGTTTCTGCGGAGATGTTGGCGCATACTTTTCTTTTTGCTGATTCCGGTGTTGATGGTCTCCAATTGGTCGCTGGTGGATCAGAGCAAGAACATCCTGGCCCAGTTGGCCACGGAACGCATTGTCCGGTTTGTTCCTCCCGATAGTGTGCTGGTCACTGAGGTTTACCAGGCAGCGCACTATTTCCGGTATCATCTGTGGGCAAAAGGAATCCGAAAACCGGATGAGAATATCTTCGTGGCTCAGGAATGGCGACCGGAACAGCTGGCCGCCTACCTTGCGGGACAGTCGCCCCTGGTGGAATGCGGGATGGAAATCCCGTTGGGGCTGCACCCGTTTTTCGCCGACTGTCCGCTGCTGTTCAAAATGAAAGGCGAGAAGTTCGAGCCGGTCTTGTTTTTTGATTATCCCAATGGTTTGCGGGAACCCGTTCTTTTCGAGCGCGTAACCGAATCGCAGGGCGTGAACACCAGCCGATCCTTTTGACGCGACACCACACCATGGCCCCGAAACACACAGCGCCGTCCCCCTTTCGTGGAGGAGGCCAACTCCCGAATCCTGTCGATGATGTCCAGAGTCGGGTGAAGGTCCGGCGCGATTTGGCCGAGCAGGCGCCGCACAACACGCCGTTGATCCGCCGCATAAAGAGAAAGGAACCCCACCCTGGACACGGCGATCTCGTGACCTGTCCACTGAGCGAACCGCTCCAGCCATTGCGCATCCGCCAAATCATGGGCTTCCGTTTCCAGTCGCGCGATATCCGCCAGCCGTGCCAGCGCCTCACGGACACGCGGATTGATCCTCTCTAACCGGGGCAGGATTTCATGCCGAATAAAGTTCCGGGTCAGATTGAGATCGGCATTGCTCTCATCGACCCGGAACGGGCATTCCCGTGCCTGAAGAAACTCCAGAACCTCGTTTCGTGTCACATCCGACAGGGGGCGGACAACTCGGCAGTTTTCAATAGTCCATACCGGCGCGATACCGGCCAGCCCCTCGATCCCGCTGGAACGCACAATGTGATGAAGGACTGTCTCCGCCTGGTCGTCCAACGTATGGCCTGTGGCGATGCAGGCGCAACGGTATCGCCGAGCCAGGCGAAGGAGATAGTCATAACGCTCGCGGCGGGCGACGGCTTCAAGGTTCTCTTTTTCTTCAGCGGCGAATTGAGCAACAGCGATTCGTTTTCGATGAAATGGAATATCGAGTGATATCACCCGATTTCGGATAAACCGCTCGTCCTCATCGGAGCATTCGCCCCGCAACCCGTGATTCACATGCGCCGCACGCAGCGCCCAGCCGAACTCGTGCGACAACGCATACAGCGCTAACAGCAGCGCGGTCGAATCCGGCCCTCCGGAAACAGCAACAAGGACGCTCTCACCCGGAGCAATCATTTCATATCGCTGAATGGTGGATTGGATTTTGCCCAGTGTTCGCTCGATGATCGGCTGTGGTGCGGTTTCTTTCCCTCCCCAAGATTGGGGAGGGTGCAGGGCAGGGTTGATCGGTCCGAGCGATTCAACCCCCTCTGTGTCTCCAATCTTGGGGGAGAAATCTTGCGGAAAGACTCGTTCCGAGACAGCCTCACGACTCTTCCGGCGCGGTTTCCTGGACATGAACGATCTCCCGGAACGTGATGTTCATGCGGTTAAGCGCGATAAGGCCCGCAATAATCATCGGGACAATTTGCGAAAGCCATAGAACAATAGCAAACGCAGAGGCCTTATCGGCCGATATATTATACAGCTCAATCAGCACGGCCTGGGCCGCCAAGTGGTAAATCCCGACATATCCGGGGGCGCTCGGAAGCGCCACGGCGAGGCAAATTGCCACCATGGTCAGAATCGCCCCCATAAAGGAAATCGTATCGGACATCCCGAACGCCTGGATCATCACATACTCCGACCAGCCCAGGAGCAGCCAAACCAGCAGGGTCAGGAATGCAGTCCAAACCAGTGATGCCGGACGGCGAAAAGTGGAAAGTCCACGCTCGAATGAGACGGTCATTTCCAGGATTTTCCGGCGCAACGGACGTCCCCAGATCTTTTCCGGAAATGGTCGCGTTATCCATTCGACAATTCCCCGGGTCCATTCCGGCAGATAGGTCAGAAACAGCAGCGCCGCCGCCGCGCCGGCCACAAATACCACGGAGGCTTTCCCGCCGGTTTCAATAATCAGCTGCAAGTTGCTCCGTTCCTCAATCCGAGGAGGCGCAATCAGCAAGACCGCTCCCAGCGCTACCAGAATCCCCGCAAAATCAAAAAATCGCTCCACAACCACGGTGGCCAGCACTTCCGTAAATCGGCGCTGTCCTTTTCGAGCCAGCACAAAGGTCCGGATCAATTCCCCGGCTCGCGCGGGTAATACGCTGTTCCCCATGAAGCAGATACACATCAGCGCAAACAACCGCCCGGTCGGCTCGTGCGGTTTACCCAGAAACGACCGCCAGCGCAACGCCCGAAAATAAATGGAAACAAAGTTCAACAGAATGGAGGGAATAAACAGGATATAGGAAACGGAAAGGACCGTCTGGAAAACATCACCCCAACTGGTGAACTCCTGAACCTGTCGGTTGAAAAAATAGAAACTGATTACGCTGATAATCAGCCCAACCCAGACTTTGACATCTTTCAGCATGTTCATCCTATTCCCCTGAATCGGCGTTGGAGGATTCGTAGGCCCGTTGGGCCGCTGCCAGGATTTCAAGTAACGGCTTTCCGGTCTCGCGATGGATACGCAGGCAATCCTCGTACTCCGGCTTGAATCTTCGTTCCACTCCGGCTCCCCAAACGGCTTTACCACGCACTGTCCCGAATGATGTTTGGACTGTGACCTCTTTGCGCCGCAGAATCCGCCGCTCGACCCGATGCATTCGAACCCCGACCGTCGTACTCTCGCGAAGCGCCAGCTGAGCCAGGTCCTCCTCACGGCCTGCCGGAGCCAACACAGTTACCAGCGTACCGGGACGGTTCTTCTTCATGTATACCGGGGTGAACATTACGTCCAATGCTCCTGCGCGAAATGCATCCTCCATCAAGACACCGAACAACTCCGGACTCATATCGTCAATCTGAGTTTCAATGACTGTCACCTCATCCGATGTCTCGGAATCGGCTGTCCCGACGAAAACACGCAGTATATTTGGAAAGCCGACATCCTCCAGGTCGCCGGCTCCGACACCGACACCCGTGAGTTCCAAGGACGGCATCCGTTCACAAGGTTCCGCGAGAGTCTTTACCGGCGCAGCCCCATCGACTGTAACCAGGTTCCCCCGGTATGGCCCGGCGGCAATTCGAAATCCCTGCAACAGGCGTGTAACGGCAGGTCCGGGAACCAACTCCAAACCATCGCTGTGACCTGTACGAACCTCCGAAACAAGCAGTCGTTCGATTCCCGAAAGATAAAACGCGGCAACGACAGCGGCGATCTCCGCAATCATTCGATTCGATAACGGCACGGCGGAAACCGTCTTTCCCGACGAAATGGCCTCCGCTTCGACCAAATCTTTGAGGGCTTGAATGACAGGGGTACGAACCGGCTCCGGCAAGTTCCCAAGGGCAGAATCCGAGAGTTTCTCCCTTTCGGGCATGTTCAGAAAAACCCGCATCGCGGCGATTCCATGTTTCTCTACCCGGCGATATTCCATCCTTAAATCGGGGATTGCCGACGAACGCAGCAGGGATTCCAGGTCATCAGCGGATACTCCCTGATCCACCAGCGCACCAAGGAGCATCCTGGCCGAAAGTCCGTAAAAAGTCTCAAGATAAGCAATTTTCACCGTTTTTAACCTGTCCGCGATATGAGCATAAGGGAAGAAACACGGTCGAACCAGTGTGCCAAAGATGCCTGAAATGGGCATGTCAAAGAAAACCCCTTTACGGTCTTGTAAAATACGCCGGAGAATGGTATATTGTTGCTTGAAAGGTGGGGCCACGGCTCCGCCTTTTTCCTTGTTCGCCTCTGGAATCGCTACGGAGGAAACAGGATCATATCGGATCGTATGCCCAAAAAAAACATCAGAATCGTGATCCGATCCCCGGAGATTAGGAATTATGAGCAGCAAAGATGTCGTTGATATCCTGGAGCGCATCAGCCTGGAAAAAAACATTCCACTGGACTCGCTTTATGACGCTTTGGAGTCCGCCCTGATTACGGCAAGCAAAAAAATGCTCGATCCGGAGATCGACGTCACGGAAGCGGAAATCGACCGGGAAACAGGTGATTTTCGCGTATACGCCACCAAGACGGTCGTGGAAGAAGTAACCAATCCAAACCTGGAACTCGCCCTCAGTGAGGTACAGGAAGAAATCCCCGACATAGAGCCGGGCGAGGAACTGACGGTGGATGTTACGCCGACCGATTTTGGCCGAATCGCGGCTCAAAGCGCCAAGCAGGTGATTACCCAACGTATTCGGGAAGCCGAACGGGAAATGGTCTATGACAAGTATAAGAACCGGGTCGGCGAACTGGTGATCGGAACCGTGCAGCGCCATGAGAAAGGAAACGTGATAGTGGACTTGGGGGGTGCGGAGGCCTGTCTGCCGCGTTGCAACATGGCTTTCGGCGAACGATTCCGGTACGGCGAGCGAATCAAAGCGATCATCTCCGAGGTTCGTGACGTGCGGAAACAACAGGCAAAAGAGTCTGCCCCAACCGGCCACCATGACCGTCGCGACAGGGATCAGGTCCCGAAAGATGCCTTGGTGATCCTTTCCCGCAGAAGCCCCCAGCTGGTGATCAAATTGTTCGAGCAGGAGGTGGCGGAGATGCGTGAAGGAACCGTTTCCATCCGCCTCATTGCCCGCGAACCCGGAAAGCGCAGTAAAATCGCCGTCCTCTCCTCCGATAATAACGTCGATCCGGTCGGCGCCTGTGTCGGCATGAAAGGCTCGCGTGTTCAGATGGTCGTTCAGGAACTGCGCGGGGAAAGAATCGACATTGTTGAATACAGCGACGATAAACGCCGATTTGTTGCCAATTCACTCAAACCGGCGGAGATCGAAAGCGTGGAACTGAGCGAGGATGGGCGGCGGGCATTGCTTGTCGTGAAAGATGAAGAATTGTCTCTTGCCATCGGGAAAGGCGGCCTGAATGCCATGCTTGCATCTCGCCTGACCGGCACGGAAATCGATATCATATCGGTCTCCCAGCTTGCCGAACGAGAAGCGGAAGCCAAAAAGGAATTGCTGGAACTGCCTTCGGTCCACGATGCCGAGGCGGAAATCCTCATGGGAAAAGGACTGCTTTCGGCAATCGATATCGTGGAATATGGCCTGGAAGAACTGAAAGCGCTGGAAGGCATGTCTGAAGACACTGCGGAGAAAATCTATCGCGAGGCATTACGGGAAATCGGGGAACTGGAACCGGAACCCGAAGAGTCCGAAGAACCTCAAGAACCCGGAGAACCCGAAGAATTTGAAGGACCCGGAGAACCTGTAGAACCCGAAGCGCTGGAAAAATCCGAAAAACCTGAAGAAAAAGGAGAAACGGGAGAAACGGAAATCGAGTCAAACGACGATCTTGCCGAGGAACAAATCGAAGACACACCGCAAGAGGACGAAATGGAGCAGATGGACGAGACGGAAGATGAAGATGCGGATAACGAGGACATGGCGACGCCTGAAAATCTCGACGAGGATATGAAGGATCAGCCTGGCTCCATCGGAACGGCCTGAACCGGTCCATTCCGAAACAGACCGAGGCGTCTATTGCCCAATCGACTTTGGGGCACACTGATCTGCTGACTCGGCGCGCCAATTGCAGATGGACTTGTTTCGATCGTTCCGGCTGCATGTGTGAGTGATCCGCACGGAGGTTGCAAGTAAAGATGCGAATTAACCAGATAGCACGTGAGTACCACTTGGACAACAAGGATATTATTGCTTTTCTCTCCTCCATCGGACATAGCGGGAAAAGTCACAGCTCCAGTATTGACGAGGACTTGCAGAAACGGATCCTGATTCATTTCGGTGTGATAGAAAGCCTCGAAGAGGAAGAACCCCAGAAGACAAGCAAATTCAAACGGGTAAAACGCCCCAAGGGATGGACGCCGAAGCCGGCCGAAGAAAAGGAAGTTGAGGCACAAGAAGCCGAATCGGTAACCGTTAAACCTCCAAAAGAAAAACCATCCCTGGGAATCAAGGCCCCTTCCAGACTCGCTGAAGCCAAACCCAAAGAAAAACCGGTCGAAGCAAAGAAAGAACCGGAACGAGAGGCCGAGCCGAAAGAAAAACTGCCTGTAGCAGAAGAAACAAAAGCCGTCACACCGGAGGAACCGGAGATTGCACAGCCCGGGAAAACCAAACCGGTAATCCAGGTTGAGTCGGTAACTTCCCAACAGCAAGTCACCGACACGGAAAGAATACAGGTCTCTGACCGCGGGGTAGAGCCATTCGAAGAGAAGCTGCCTCCCGGACCGAAGGAGCTCTTCCCCCAAGTTCCGATTGAGGTAATTCCCGAGAAAACCGCTCATAAAAAAGCAAAAGCGCGTAAGGACGCCGACGAAGCCATCCGAAAAGAAATACAGAAACTCAAACTGAAAACAAAACGGGGCGCCGAGCCGACCAAGGTGATTGCCGGACCCATCGATCGTCGCATGGGGCATGGAATCCCGAAGGGCAAAAGCAAGAAAGCCTGGAAACGATCCAAGCGTGAACGACAGGAAGCCCAGTTGGCGGAAGAACTCGAACAGATCGAACATGATCGCACCACTCTGAGAATCCACGAAGCCACAACGGTAGCCGATATCGCTAATGGATTGGGAATCACCCCGGCGGAACTGATCTCCAAACTGGTTCAGCTGGGAGTCATGGCCACCCTGAACCAGCGCCTGGACTTGGACACCATCCAAATCATCGCGGATGAGTTCGGTTTCGGCATCGAACAAGTGGACCTGTTCGAGGCGGGATTGTTCAATTACCTGGGGGAAGAGGAAAAAGATCGGGAAGACCAGCTGGAACCTCGCCCCCCTGTTGTTACCGTTATGGGACATGTGGACCACGGCAAGACAAAACTCCTGGATGCCATCCGGAAATCCGATGTGGTCTCCGGGGAAGCCGGTGGAATTACCCAGCATATCGGCGCGTACGATGTCCGAACGCCAGGAGGCCGGATTGTCTTTGTCGATACCCCCGGTCATGAGGCATTCACCTCCATGCGGGCACGCGGCGCGATGATTACCGATATTGTCGTCCTGGTGGTGGCAGCCGATGACGGTGTCATGCCCCAGACCGTTGAGGCAATTCACCACGCCAAGGCGGCGGAAGTCCCCATTATTGTGGCAATCAACAAAATCGATCTCGCCGGAGCGAATCCCGACCGGGTCAAACAGCAGCTCGCCGAGCATGGCCTGATCCCCGAAGAATGGGGCGGAAAAACTATGTATGTGCTGTGTTCTGCCCTCAAGCGTGAAGGGATCAATGATCTTCTGGAGGCCATCCTGCTGCAGGCAGAGGTAATGGAATTGAAAGCGAATCCCAAAGCCAGACCGCGCGGAACCATTCTGGAAGCCCGCCTGGAACAGGGGCGTGGCCCGGTAACAACGGTACTGGTGGAACAGGGAACGCTTCATATCGGCGATCCGTGCATTGCCGGGGTTTATAGCGGACGTATCCGGGCGATGTACGATAATCGCGGCGAGCCGATCCACGAAGCCGGACCGTCCACTCCCGTCGAAATTCTGGGGCTGGAGGATGTTCCGTCGTCCGGAGACCCGTTCGTTGTGGTTCCCAGTGATTCCGAGGCAAAACAGATCAGCGGTCGGCTGCAACAATTGCAGAGAGAACGGCAACTTCAGAAAGCCAAACGGGTGACCCTGGAAGATCTCCATGCACAAATCCAGGAAGGCAAAATCAAGGAATTGAATTTGATCGTGAAGGGGGATGTTCAGGGTTCGGTTGAGGCGCTGTGCAGCAATTTGGAGAAAATCGAAAGCCAGAAAGTTCAGGTTCAAATCATTCACAGCGGGGTGGGAGCGATCAGCGAATCCGATATCATGCTCGCTGCCGCGTCAAACGCTCTTGTGATCGGCTTCAATGTGCGGCCCACGCAGCGGGCGGAGGATCTCGCTCGGCAGGAGGGCGTTCAGGTTCGTACCTACCGGATCATTTACGATGCCATTTCCGCAATTCGGGATTCCATGGCCGGTCTTCTGGACCGGACATTTGAGGAGAACCTGCTCGGACGGGGCGAAATCCGCGAGGTGTTCCGCACCGCCAAAGGATTTTCAATTGCCGGGTCTTATGTCCGGGATGGCCGGCTGAATCGAAATGCCAACATTCGAATCATTCGGGATTCGGTGGTGGTTCACGAAGGCAAACTGGCCTCCCTGCGCCGTTTCAAGGACGATGTTGCCGAAGTGCCGCAGGGGATGGAATGCGGGATCGGCGTGGAACGATTTAACGACATTCGGGTCGGCGATGTGGTTGAGTGTTACGAAATGAAAGAAGTTACGCCGACCCTGTAACTGGAGACGCTTTTTCGTTCCCGGTGGAAACCGCCAATGACCTATCTTGGCCTGTTGGAAGTAGCGATCCGTATTCCAGGCTCCGACAGCCTGAAGGCCAAACGGCATGTTCTCCGAAGCCTGAAGGATCGCATTCGCAGCGGGTTTAATGTCTCGTTCGCAGAAACCGGCGAGATGTCCACCTGGCAGCGGGCCGATTTGGCCGCCTCGGCGGTCGCTGCAAACCGGCACAAAGTAGAAGAGGTTCTGCACCGGGTATTGCGGATCATACAAAATAACCCGGACGTTGAGGTGCTGGAATCGCATATTGAAATGTTTTGACATCCTGTCCAGGCGGAAGTGGTCCGGTGAGGTGAGGTGTAGATCAATGCGTACAAAATCTTCGTATCGAATCTACCAGGTCAATGCGCTCCTGAAAGAGGAAATCGGCAAGATTCTGTTGTACGAAATGCGGGATCCGCGCCTGGAGGGAACCGGTATCACGGAAGTCCGTACCAGCAAGGACCTTCAGCACGCCCAGGTGTTTTTCACCTGCCCGGGCGACAAAGAGGATCCGCGTGTTGTGATGGAAGCGTTGGACCACAGCGCCGGGCATATTCGTCATGTCCTCGGTCAGCAGGTCCGTCTTAAATACATCCCGGAGCTTCGGTTCACTATCGATGATTCGTACGACCGAGCCGACCGGATTCTGGAGATTTTGCAACATGTCGATCTTGGCCATGAGGAAGAGAAGTCGTCCGACGGAGGACTATAAGAACCTGGATGGGGTTCTGAACATCGACAAGCCGCCTGAAATGACCTCTCATGATGTGGTCGATGCGGTCCGGCGTATCGCCGGGATTCGCAAGGTGGGCCATACCGGCACACTCGATCCCATGGCGACGGGCGTGTTGCCCCTTTGCCTGGGGAACGCCACCCGTATTCAGGAATTCCTCGTTGCCCAAAACAAAGAATACCGAGTGCAGATGCGCCTGGGGATTACCACGGTTACGCAAGACACCAGCGGTGAGATTGTGGAAGAACGGGATCTGGGTTCCATCGACGAAGATATTGTGCGGGAGACTCTCCAGCGGTTCGTGGGTCCGCAATCCCAGATCCCGCCGATGGTTTCAGCCAAACATCACAAGGGAAAACGCTTGTATGAGCTGGCCCGTAAAGGCGTGGAAGTGAAACGTGCCCCATGCAAAATCACAATTTATGAGTTGGAAATCGAGAACATCGCCCTGCCCTATGTCACGTACCGGGTTGTATGTTCCAAGGGAACTTATATCCGAACCCTGTGCCACGATTTGGGGCGCGAGTTGGGAACCGGCGCCGCCATGTCGGACCTGATCCGAACTCGCTGCGGGGCGTTCACCATCGAAAAGGCCGTCGCGCTCGAAAGCATGAAAAACCCGGAGGATGTCCGGCAGCATCTGGCTTCCATGAGCGAATCCCTGTCGAATATGCCGTCTGTGCTGGTCGGGCACGAGGGCGCACAGAGCCTGGGGGCCGGTCGCGCGTTACTGGGGGTCTCTGTGGCGCGAGTTTCCGCACCCTTCGAGGCCGGGGACCGGCTGCGGATCCTTGATCGCCAGGGAGTCTTGCTGGGGGTGGGGGAGGCGCTTTTTCCCTCCGACCAGATCAACGGCATGGGGGGAAATCTGCGTGTTGTAAAGCCGGTGAAAGTTTTCTTCGGCCAGAAGTAATGGCTTATCCCTCGCCCGAATGGAGAGAGCGTGGTATAATAAACAATTCCGGGTGACGACATCTGTCACCCTCTCCCGAAAGGAGGTGAAAAGTTGTCTATTACGGTTGAACGCAAGCAGAAAGTGATCGAAGAGTATCGAGTCCACGACACGGATACCGGCTCGCCGGAGGTTCAGATTGCCATTCTGTCCGAACGGATTGCAAATCTGACCGAGCATTTCAAGTCGCACAAAAAGGACCATCATTCGCGTCGTGGATTATTGATGATGGTCAACCAGCGTCGCCGATTGCTGGATTATCTGAAGGAGCATCAGATCGATCGGTATCGCGCGATCATCAGCAGACTTGGATTGAGACGTTAAAGAATCTGTGGAGGAGAACGAGTCGATTTACGGGTACTGGGCGGACTGAATCTATTCCGTTGTTGGGTTTTTTCAGGCACCCCGATTAGGAGGACGGATCTCGGTTCGAGGTCTTTCATCCTAGTCAGGGTGCAAACGAGAAAGTTCAACATGCCCCCCGCCTCCTTCTCCTCCACTTATCAGGTTATCGCATCTGTGGTTAGTTCGCTTGGGGTTTATCGCCAATAGAATGCGTGAAGGATCAGGGATACATGAAACCTGAATCCGATTGGACCTTACAGCCTTTCCCACCGAAACCGCTAACCGGAGCCGACGGCATTGGTTTGTCCGTATTGCGTATTCGCAATGCCCGGCACACATCACAAATAAACGGAGGAATACCTCATGGCAATACACACGGTGACCCGTGAAATCGCGGGTCGTACACTGACTTTGGAAACCGGCCGACTGGCGAATCAAGCCGGCGGTGCGGTTGTCGCCCGCTACGGCGACACAATGACCTTTTCCGCCGCTACTATGGCGGCTCCACGTGCGGGAATCGATTTCTTTCCCCTCACCGTGGATTATCGAGAACAACGTTCCGCTGCCGGGAAGTTCCCCGGTGGGTTTTTCAAGCGGGAAGGACGTCCCGCTGACCGGGAAACCCTCATCTCCCGGTGCATCGACCGGCCTCTCCGGCCGCTTTTCCCGGAAGGGTTCAATAACGAAGTCCAGGTCCTCGCTCAAGTCCTCTCGTTCGACAATGAAAACGATTCCGACATTCTGGCGATGATCAGCTCATTCGCCGCCCTGGAAATCTCGGAAATCCCTTTCAACGGCCCCCTCGCGGCTGTCCGAATTGGAAAAGTCAACGGAGAGTTGATCGTCAATCCGACCATCGAGCAGATGCAGGCAGGGACCCTGAACCTCACGATTGCCGGGAAACGCAACTCCATCCTGATGGTCGAAGGCGGAGCGAACGAAGAACCGGAAGAGACGCTTCTTGCGGCATTCGACTTGGCGCTGGAAACCATGACCCCTGTCCTGGATATGATTGAGGAACTCCGCTCCCTCGCGGGAAAACCCAAAGTGCCCGTTGATCCGCCGGTTTCTCTTCAGGGACTGGAGACAAGAGTCTGGGAGATCATCGGCGACCGGTTCCAGCAGGCCAACGAGATCAAGGACAAACGCCAGCGACAGGCAGAACTCGACAATCTGTGTGCGGAAGCTGTCGAGAAAATACTGGAAAGTCACGAGCGGGAGTTTGCCGCCACACTGCCGGATAATATTGCTACCCGCGAGGCAGTCGAACAGATCGCGACTCACCTGACCGGAAAAGAGACCGCTCGCCTGGTCGCACAGGTCAAAGAGGCATTCGGGAATATCGAAAAACGCGAATTGCGAAGATTGATCCTTGAAGAACATCGCCGTTCCGACGGCAGGGCGCTGGATGAGATTCGGCCGATCTCCATTGAGGTAGGGATGATCCCGCGCACACACGGTTCCGCGCTCTTCACACGAGGCCAGACTCAGACCCTGGTGACCACAACGCTCGGCACAACCTCGGACGAGCAGAAAATCGACGGCCTCCTGGAAGAGTATTACAAGCGATTTCTCCTGCACTACAACTTCCCGCCGTATTGTGTCGGTGAAGTTCGTCCGATGCGCGGACCGGGCCGACGGGATATCGGGCATGGGGCGCTTGCCGAGCGCGCCATCGAATCGCTTCTACCGGACCATGAGCAGTTCCCATACACCATCCGTGTTGTCTCCGATGTGATGGAATCCAATGGATCCTCTTCCATGGCTACGGTGTGCGGCGGGTCATTGTCTCTTATGGATGCCGGTGTGCCGATTAAACGGGCTGTCGCCGGAATAGCTATGGGACTCGTGAAAGAGGGTGATAAGTCCGCCATCCTGACCGATATCCTTGGTGTGGAAGATCACTTGGGCGATATGGATTTCAAGGTGGCCGGAACCAGTGAGGGAATCACCGGGTTCCAGATGGATTTGAAGATCGAGGGGATCAGTCGCGAACTGCTCGCTTCTGCTCTCGAACAGGCTCATCGCGCAAGACTTTTCATCCTGGATCGCATGAACCAGGTGATCGACAAAGCACGCTCCGAATTGTCGCCTTTCGCGCCGCGTATTCAGGTCCTGATGATCCCCGTTGACCGGATTCGGGATGTGATCGGGCCGGGCGGCAAGATGATCCGCCAGATTATCGCCGAGACCGGTGTGAAGATCGATATCGACGATGACGGGCAGGTGATTATCGCCTCTGTAGATGAGGAAGCCGGACGGCGTGCGCGCGAGTGGATCGAGACGCTTGTGGAAGAAGTCGAGGTTGAAAAAGTTTACAGGGGAAAAGTGACCCGCCTGATGAATTTCGGCGCGTTTGTCGAGATCCTGCCCGGCAAAGAAGGTCTGGTTCACATTTCCGAATTGACCGAAGGCCGTGTGGATGAAGTGCGGGATATTGTGAAGGAAGGGGATACCATTGATGTTAAGGTGATTGAAATCGACAGTCTTGGAAGGATCAACCTCAGCAAGAGGCTGGCAGAACGCGATCTGGGTATTACGCCGGAATCTCAGTGGCGTGAGTCTCGTCCCCCGCGTCCTGACCGTGACCGTGGTCGTTCGGGTGGTGGCGGTGGCCGGGGAGATCGCCGGAATAGCGGTGGCCGCAACGACCGGGGTGATCGGGGTGGCCGAGGTGATCGAGACCGAGGCGACCGCCGTCGCTGAGATGCGTCGATTGTCCGCGACCCTCTCCCCCCAAGTTTGAGGGAGACACAGAGGGGGTTGAGTTTCTTGGAGTTATATTTCCTCACTCAACCCTCTCCTGAAAACAAGATCATTAAATCAGGGAGGGCGATGCTTCCGCCGAGCCGATTTTCTTATTGCTCGCGGCTTGGCAGGAGCCTCGTCTTCCCTTCGTGTCCCGCCCGCATTTACTGATACAGCCCCCAGTTTTCAACGCGGCTGGTTCCTCCGACAAGGATCGTGACTTCCTTGAACAGCCCCGCAATCTCCCATCCGAAGGGTCGTTGATTCCCAGCTCGCCAACAGCCTCAAACGGATCAAATATCGGCGATGTCTCCTCCCCCGACTCAATGTGAAACACCGCCCATACTTTCGTTATGGATTTCACGATCCATCTACCGTTCTCCATATAAAAGTCGCCCAAACATGGAATTGCGGGATACATAACACCAGCGTATCCCCTCGAGTCCGTTCGATACTTGCCACTTCCGATACCCGCTCCGCCGATCATACCCGTATGAACTACCCACGCATTCGCGACAGGCGTTTACCCCTCGGTCTCCAAAACACGAACAGAAATCGTCTCAAAAGCGTCGGTCGTAATATACCAAGACCCAACGGGCAACGAAGCATCGGAAACGGGCAAGCCGTCAAGATCCTTCAACTCTGCATGAAGAAAAGAGAACTCACCGAAGCCAATCCCATATTCGCTCACAGGCGTCCCCCAGGAAATATAAAGAAGAATGTCGATACATGACACGTTCTCTCCGCTCGCCGGGGTTATGCGGCTGAAGTGCAGATGAAGAAGATTGTCCTGTTCGCTATATTCCACACCGAAGCTGAAACCGAGCGAAATCACATTCGTGGCGTCAAATGGCCCCCGACTGATGCTGAAATTGCCCTCCCGAATTCTCTCCGATCCGGTTACGCTCAAGGCCGGCCGGAAAGTTAGCCGTTACCGGTCAGCGTTATAGACACAGACTCCCTGAGTGAGAAAAATCTCTACGATGTTTGCCCAAGAAATTGGAAATCACGCTCCCGAACCGACTTCGAGAGAGAAAATAGACCTCTACAGTCAAATGGGAGTATCTCTGGCTCGATCTTCAACATCCAATTTTAAGATTTTAAAAAAGCCTATTCAGTGGTAACATTACCACCGTCCAAATAGAATCCGTTAATCTCTGGGAATCTCCACCGACCGTCAGACAGGGATGCCTGACCTGCTGGGGAAACGGGGATGCGGAAAAATTACGGCAATCCCTGCCGCTGACGGAAATACCACTCGGCTACAATGATTCCGATCAGGCACAGTAACGCTCCGAATCGCGAAGCCCAGAACCGTTGCCGTTCCCGATCAAGCGTCAGCGGGTTATATGGAATCGCATTCAAAACATCTACCCACTGTTCCATATCCCGGTACACTCCGCCGGTGGACTCCGCTAATGATGTCAAAAACGCTACATGTTGCGCAGGGCGCAACAGTTCTTCCGCCGGGTAGACCGCATCGAAATTCGCCTCGTAGCCGAGTTGTTCTTCCCGCACGCGATACGATCCGGAGGCGCCGGGTACATATTCGGCGGCGGCTCGAAGCGGATTCTCGGGGTCCCGAACCAGCGGAAGCATTCCTCTACCATCCGGCCCGTCTACCGCGACAAACGAATTCTCCGGCAAGATCGGTGAATCCGGCGACATCTCCAGACGAATCTCTACAACCTGTCCGACAAACGGTGACAGATCGCTCACCAGCAGCCGCCCCACCGCCGGAACAGAGGACGGAGAAAGCAAATGTACCAGTCCGCGCCAGAAACGTCCGAACGCATCCCCCTGCTCCAGTGAACCGAACATCCGCCATCGCCAGAACGAATCCGAGTACACATGCACCACTCGCCCCAGCCCATGCCGCATCTCTGCAACCACCGGGGAATTGCTCCCGCCCAGACTTCCGACCAGGACCTGAGATCCCGGCGGCTGCGGCATCACAACGAAAACCCGCTTGAGCGGCGGCAAATCGGCCTGCAACATCGGCACAATCAACTCCGCCAGAGCCGACCCGGTTCCGGCCGGCGCGGGCACAGCAAACAAATCCCCATCCACAGCCGAGACTTGTGTGCCGGACGGGTTACACGGCCAATACAGATGCGGGTCGCGTCCCTTTCCGCCCGGCAGCGCCATAAGCGCGCCCCCGTTCTCAACATACTCCACAATCCATTCGCGAAGAGGTTCCTGCGGTTCATCAAGCGGCAATCCGTGCAGGACCACCACCGACCATCGTTCGGTTCGTTGCAGCGGATTCCCGGCGGGAGGGGGCAATCGGCTTTCGCCCGATTCGGCTGTCTTCTCCGCCTGTTGCACCCAGAGGCGATCCCCCAGACGCAGGAACCCTCCCTGGTAGAACAAGTACGCCTCCGTCTCCGTGAACGGATCGCTCTCCAGGGATCGGAGAATCAATTTGAAATCCCAGTCGGGTCCGCCGGTAAGCATCAGAACACGGTCCACATCTTCCAGGATTTGGATGTCGGATGAAATGCGGTTATTCGCCGGATTCCGGTCAGGACCGTCTGTGGCGATCTCAACAGTCACCTGGAACATTCCGGCCTCGGTCGCGGGAAATTGCACGGTTCTTCGCCAGCGTGCCGCGCCGGGGTCGAACGAAATCTCACTTTCTGTGGCCCAGACAATTTCGCTACCCGCTTTCTGCAGATTTGTCCGCAAACGGCCGGTTGTTTTTGCCTGGACTCCTTCGGCGTCTCCATACACTGTCAGTTCGGCCATTCGGCCGCTTCGGAGGCTCGGCGGTGCGGAAATTGTCGTAAGGCGTATATCGGTCGGGGGACTTTGATCGCCAACCCCGATGGCATAGATCGGAAACGGTGACGTTGCGCCTATCGGAACAAACGCCGACAAAGGATCGCCCCCGGCATTCCACTGGCCATCTGTCACAATCAGGAATCCCGGACAGCGTTCCGTGGTAAACTGAGTCGAGAGAACCCGCAAAGCCCCGGCGAGATTCGTGTCCGGTAATTCCGGACTCTCTGGAAAGGCTTGATTGGAATGAACTTGAGAAGAAAGCAAATCGGAGAGATAAATGATTCGAGGATCGAACCCCCGGTCCCGAATTCGGTCGGCAAGATTTTCACGTTGAACGAGGGATCGCACAAGGTCCCATTTCAACTGGCCGGCATCGGCAGACCCCGGTGTTCCCAGCGACACAGGAAGGCCCATGCTTGCCGAGTCGTCGATCACAACCGGAAGAATCGGAGCCAACACGGTGGTTTCGTGCCGGATGATCTTGGGATCGGCAAGGCACAGCCAGATCAGAAGAAGAAACCAGCCCCCTCGAACGGTCGCAAGCCCCCAACGAACCGGCTCGGGGAGCGGAATCGTGAGAAACCGCGTAGAATAGAGTGCGGCTGTCAGAACAATGAGAATGAAGGACGTCAGTAGAATCACAAGTCAGTCACCCTGTCGATGCCAATAAAGGACGGGAATCCTGCGTTATAGTAGACGAGGGACCAAGAAACGTGAAAGAGAAGCAAGCACATGGACGCCTCTTTCTCCGGTACCGCGACCATGGGGACCTGGAGGCATTTGGTCAGATTCTCCAGGATTTTGAGGGGCCGTTGTACGCTTACATGATGCGGTTTCTGCGGAACCCCAGCGAGGCAGAGGATGCCTTGCAGGAGGTATGGCTGAAAGCGATCCGTCGGGCAGACAGTTATCGTGACCGAGGCCAATTTTCCTCTTGGATATACCGGATCGCCCACAACCACTGCCTCGATGTGATCCGTCGAAACGGCCGGGTGGTGGAGTTGGACACGGAGACAGAGCAGTCTCAGCCGGGTTGCTGGCCGAGTGCCTCAGAGGAGATGGCAAAAAGCCCATTCGAGAATCTGGAGGAACGGGAACTGGTTGAGTATTTGGAAAAGGCAGTGGCAACACTCTCCCCAGCGCTGCGGGAGGTGTTCATTTTGAGGACAACGGCGGACCTTACGTTTCGGGAGATCAGCGAGGTGCTGGAATGCCCGATCGGGACGGTCCTGGGTCGAATGCACTTGGCGGTTCAGAAAATCCGCAAGCAGTTCGAGGAAATGGGACTTACCCCACCGGATGGAGAGAATGCCGCGACCGGCCTCATCGAAAATGCGTCATGAAAAAACCGGGAAAAGGAAAAAGTCATCATGGCCTGCGACAGTGTTTGGAGAGATCGAATCATCTTGGCAGCATCCGGCGAAGAACCGGAGACGCAGGGGCACAGAAGTCATCTGGCGGTTTGCCCTGAATGCCGCCAGGTTTACAGGGATTTGAAAACTCTTGGATCGATCCGGTTGCCTCAACCGGCAATCTCTCAAACGGTCCATAATCGGATCCTTGCTGTAGCCTGCGAAGAAGCAAGAAAACGTCGGCAGAATGTCCGTCCGATTCGCACCTGGATGCCACAATCCTGGCCTCGACTGGCTTGGGCCGCGATTTTCCTGGCGGTCGCAGGATTCGGATTCTGGCAATACCACGAGAGACATCTGGCGACCACGGATAGCGCGCTTCTTTCCACGGAAGAGATCGGTTACGGTTTGGCCTCTGTGGAACTGGACTTGCGGGTTCTGGAGTCGGAGATGGAACTCTCCATGTTGGATATTTCTTGAAAAGGGAGGATCTGGGGGTCCGGGATCGGCCACCCCGGAGAACCATCGAGTGTGTGAGGTAAACTTATGCTCCGTTTATTCGTCGTCGGCATTGTTGTTGTCTGTTCCACCATTCCTGCATTCTGTCAGGATCTGAAATCTGCTACCCAGGAGATCGCCGAAAGCAGTATTGCCATTCAAATCCTGCAAAATCCAAGATTGTATCACCTCATCCGCATCTACCACGGTCTTTCCGATGAGGAACGTCATCAACTTGACAAGGAAATGAAAAAGAGCGAGGTTCGAGAACAGATCCGTGCGTTCCTGGACGACCCGGAACGCCTGGAACGAATTCGCTCTGAACGTCCCGGTCTTGATCGGATTATCAGGGAACAGAGCGAATTGGAGAAGGGGTATTGGGAACTCCTTAAGAAATACCACAGCAGCACCGACGCAACCGAGCGTGCCGAATTAGAAGTGAAAATCCGGCAGGAGGCGGTTCGCCTGGAAGATGCCGAAATCAAGCGGTACAAAAGCGAACTGGAGCGCTTGAAAAATTATATCCAGCGGCTGGAAAAACGGCTGGAAGTGCGCTTGGCGAAACGAGATGAATTGATTGAAAAACGACTGGAGCGGGATTTGAAAGAGCTCCCGCCACCGCCTTTTATGGGGGAAGGTCCGGATCGTGCCAGAATGCGAAGGGGACCCGGAAGAGGCCCGGACGAGGCTGGAGAGACCGGACGTGGTATCCGTCAGGGTGACGCGGGAGGCCCGCCTTGGGGACCCGGAGAAGGCGGTCCTCCGGGCGATGAGAAAGAAACTCCGCCCGCACCCCGGGAATAAGGCCCATAACCGCTAACTTAAAAACTTCGTCATTCCGGCGAGAAACGGAATCTCTGCCGTCATTCCGGCGAAGGCCGGAATCCAGAAGAGGTTCTTATGTCCCCCCCCAAATTCACCGAAGTCCCGCAACGCTGCGACCGCGACAATCTTCCCTGATTGGGCCTGACGTCCTACCATAGCGTGTTTGGTGCTCTATCCATCACCGCGCGGGAAGGACAGAAACCATGGCGCGCTTCGTTACTGTCATCAGCATTTCATTTGGAGGAGGTTCCGGCTCCGGTTCGGATCGGTACAAGAGCGCCCGCGAAATCATGCTGGCACGGATCGACGATGCGGCCACACAATCGCCTGACATCATCGTCCTGCCGGAAACCTTCACGGCCCTTGGGAGCAGCCAGGAAGACTGGATCGGGTCCGCCGAGGAAATCACCGGCCCGACGCCCACCGCCATTGCTCAGAAAGCACGGGAACACGGCGCGTATATCACCTGCCCCATCGTGGAACGCCGTGATGGAAAACTGCATAACGCCATCCTGCTGTTCGACCGAAAAGGCGAACTGGCGGCTCGCTATGAGAAGAACTTCCCCACCATCGGCGAAATGGAAGACGACATCCTGCCCGGCACAGAGGCCGTGGTCGCGGAAACCGACATGGGGCGCATCGGGTTCCTGATCTGCTTCGATCTCAACTTCGAGGAACTGGCAGAGCAACTCCGCAAGAAAAAGGCGGAACTGGTTCTGTTCTCCTCGATGTTTCGCGGGGGAACCCTGATGTCCCATTGGGCGGTGCAGAACCAGTGCTACCTGGTATCTTCCACGCCGAGAGAAAACAGCCGCATTGTCAATCCGATGGGCCGTGTCCTTATAGAATCCTCCGACTACCAACTCACCATTACCAAAACCATCAACCTGGACTACGCGGTCCTTCACCTGGACTACAACCATGCGAAAACAGCGGAAATTCATAAGAAATTCGGGCCTTCGGTGGAAATGGAAGTCCACAGCCCGGAAGGACGATACATGCTGACCTCGAATCACCCGGACAAGTCGGTGAATGAGATTATCCAGGAATTCGAGTTGGAACGGCTGGATGACTATTTCAATCGGGCGCGAAAAGTGCGGGAGGAGTATCTCTCGAAATAGCCTTCCGCAGTCGCCGTGCCCTTAAGTGGGACAATGGACAACTTCTTCAAGTTTGTAATGGCTTGGTGTGCTATCGTCATCCTGGGCCTTTTTGTGGCGATTGCTGTCCGTAGCGGGATGATCTCGGTAGATCTCGGCGTGGGGATTCTCCAGGTTCTTGGCTCTATCTTTCCAATCTTCCTGTTATTCTGTCTGCTTAAAATCATATCCCGCGATCCGGGCAAGAGGCAGACAGAAAGCGACTATATCTGGGTCTTGATTATCAGTTGGGGATTCATTGCCTGCATCGTTGTGTATTTCTATCTTCTTTTCAGGTTTAATTTGTTTGGTTGGTGGGGGCTTTTCCCTGCCCGTGCCCTTTGTCTGTTGTTGCCCGGTGTGGCATACATGCTTCTTCGTCCTCTTTATCGCTGTTATATCCACACAGACCGGATGGATGCAGATCGAATCGCCTCCACCGCCTTCGAACATAAGCCGTTTGCGGATTTCGTCACCGTGGCCGGAAAAGTCCGAATTTTTGCGACAGACACTGAAAAACAATATCGGCATGCGCGGGTCCATGCGCTGCATCGCTTCACGCATCCCCTGGAGCCGCCAGTGATCCAGGACACGGTTTTTGAGGTACAAGTTGATATGCGATGGAAACGAGCGGTCAAAGGAAGCGAGGTTTTCCAGACCTACCTGTTCAGACCGGAAGAAGAGAAATGCCCTGTCCTGGTTCTTCCCATGCAATTGGAGGACTGGCATCCGGGCGATCCTTCTGCTGTGGATAAGGTGTCTGTCCTGAAGTTGGAGGGCATGCCCGAACGCTTTCTGAACCTGCACCGATATCCGCTTCCGATTGCAAGCCGCAACAAGGAAGCCGTCGAACTTCCATGGGCCGGATGCGGGCTTTTCTCTGACTTCATGGATCGTGACCAAGCCTGCTGAAACAGATAGAATCGAATTGGATCGTTGAACGCAACCAAACGGAGGTACATCATGTTCGGGAAAAATCGAACTCTCTCAATCATGCTGGGTATCCTTGTACTGTGCTGCTTGAACGCCTCAGCGGATCTCTCGGAGATTGTGGACGGGAAGATCGAGCAGGTGGCGACCGGATTCCAGTTCACAGAAGGCCCGGTGTGGCATCCGGATGGATATTTGCTGTTCTCCGATATTCCCGCAAACCGTATCATCAAATGGACTGCTGTGAATACCTTTGAGGTATTCCGTGAACCGAGTGGGAACTCCAATGGGCTGGCGCTCGATATGCAGGGGCAGCTGATCGCCTGTGAGACCAGCAAACGGAGAGTCTCCCGAACCAGGAAAAATGGGACCATTGTCACCCTGGCCGAAAAATTCGAGGGGAAGCGACTGAACAGCCCGAATGACCTTGCCATTCGCTCTGATGGGTCTATTTATTTCAGCGATCCGGGTTTCGGCACGCCGGAGGAGCAGAAGGAGTTGGCCTTTCAGGGAGTGTATCGAATCAGCCCGGGCGGAAAACTCTTTCTGGAGGCCAAAGAAGGATTTGAGAAACCCAACGGATTGGCATTCTCGCCGGATGAAAACATTCTGTATGTGGATGACAGCCAAACCGGATTGATTCAAGCGTTCGATGTCGGGTCGGATGGTTCGTTGAAAAACGGCCGCCGGTTCGCCGAGATTCCCGCAAAGGGCCTTGATGGCGCAAAGGTTGACTCCAAAGGGAACCTGTACGTAACTGCCGCAAACGGAATCTCCGTGTTCAACCCCTCGGGGAAACTACTGGGAATTATCCCGATTCCGGAGGTCCCGTCCAACCTGGCATTCGGCGATCCTGACTTTAAAACGCTGTATATTACCGCTCAGAAATCTCTTTATCGGATGCGTATGAAAAACGAGGGATTCCGTCCCGTATCCGCCAAAATCAAAGAATCAGGATCAGGCGAGGTCAGGTAGGGGGTGAAAATCCCTCCCCCGAAGATCGGGGGCCTTTCATCTCTAAACCTTGGCCGGATCTCACTATCTATTTCTTGCACGGGCATGGTTTACAGAGTGATCTACGCCCCGTATAGTCGTGAAAACGGTGACCGAATGGTCGAAATGAGGTGGACTATGGCTGTCAAGGGCCAATTGAGTCTTGCCATACACGTGAAAGCCGATATCGCTTGCGCCGCTCCGGAGTGTACCGCTCAGCATTCCCAGCAGATTTTCTTCGATCCGGCTACCCCGCTCGATCAATTGGGAACGGCCTTTCAAAATCGAAGTCTGGAGGCTGTCCAGGCTCTGGGTTGGCAATGTGTTAATGACTTCTGGTACTGTCCGAATTGCGCCAAAACGCGCCCCTGACAATTCTCATGCAGAGGCATTGTTGACAGCGGACCGTGAGACGCTACTATAACAATCCCCGTTTTCGGACCTCTCGGAATTGCTTTTATCGGGCCATTAGCTCAACTAGGCAGAGCATCCGACTCTTAATCGGCAGGTTACAGGTTCAATTCCTGTATGGCCCATTCTCCTCCCAACCGCAATCCGCAATCCCCTCCAACGGTCTCTTCTTCCCCCCACCCTGTCCACAGCATCTACTTTCTTCTCTTCAATCCTTAACCCGGATTTCTCACGGGAGCCATTTTTAAAGGCCACCTTTTATGGCATAAATAGAGTGGCGATAGGAACTTATTGTATGCCCACCAGGTGACCTTATGAAAACAGAGTGTACAGGAACGTTATTCGATGGGTGTACGCGATCGGGTTGGGGTATGAGGATCTGAACGATCATGAGGCATTGCGAAGCCATCCGGTGTTGCAGGCTCTCTTTGCTGCAGCGTATGCGAATCTGAAAGCCATCCCCTTGTTTTCGCCGTAGTGGAAGTCTCCTTCCCTTTCCTACTGTGTCTTTGAACAACTCCTCGGAGCCGAGGTCTGTCTGTTGCTCTCTCCAGGAAGCCCCATCCGGCCCTTTTGGGGTGCGGGTTTCTCTGTTCATCCTGACTTGCATGGTCTCATCTCTTCAAGAAACCACTCGCCGCGATTATTCTCGCGATATCCAACCGGTCTCACCC